>NZ_DASYCB010000083.1:0-2507 GCF_036500425.1 Luteibacter sp. | reverse complement strand
TAGCGCGATGACCGACCAGATCATGGCGCAGCTGAAGAGTGATGGCCCGCCGCGCTTCGTCTTTGCGATCAGCATGGAAGCGCACGGCCCGTACGACAAGTCGTACATCGAGGACACGGCCGAACGCGATGCCATCCCCGTGCCTGAAGGCATCAACGACGACGACAAGCTGAAGCTGCGCAACTACATCTACCACATGCGCCATGCCGACGCGGAACTCGGCCGCTTGGCCGATCTGCTCAAGCAGCGTGAGCGCCCCACCCTTCTGTTGTTCTACGGCGACCACCTCCCGGCACTGACCGATACTTACGCCAAACTGGGTTTTACCAGTGGCAAGGACATGCTGGCGCAAACCGTGCCGTACATCCTTATCGATGTGCACGGCGATGGCCCCGCACCGAAGAACGGTGACCTCGCCGCGTGGATGCTTCCCGGCCGCCTGATGGAAGACGCCGGCATACATGACGATGCGTATTTCGCACTGACCCAGGTGGTCGCAGGGCAGTTGGCTGCACTGACCCACGCGCCGGATGCACCCGAGTCGAAAGAAATCGGCAACCTAAAGTACACCGACGTTTCGATGGGCAACGTCGCCATGCTGCGGATGAAGCGCAGGCTGGACCCGCTCGTGGCGCAGTTCAGCCCACCCGACGCGCAGGTACTTGCACGCCGGGCTGACCACTCCGAAGAAGACGCCTCCGCCGGTGCGCACGAGTAGCGGGATCGAGCGCCACCTGCTGCTCACGATTCGATGCACCAGGACCTCAACTCAGCGCTATGGAGACGGAACCGACCCGACGCCGGCCTTCGCCTCGTCCTCGTGATAGGTCAACGGCCCACCACCGGTAGGTGTGACGCCGGCAGGCCGATGTAGAACAGGCTGGCTCGCTTCGTCCTGCTGATCTTCCGGATGGAAGGTGAAAAGCGGCAGGCGCGGGTTTTGATTAAAGCGAAGTATCCATAGAGTACGCCCGGTGACCGCTCGATAATCCGCCTGCAAGGCCCGGGCATTGTCAAGTCCGATCCCTGATACTTCCTTGTGTTCCGGATCGAAATTATGGTGTTCCGGATCGTAATACAGCGCTTCGATCGGGAGGGCTGTGGGCAGCCCCTCGGGCCAGTTGCTGATCACCTGCTCCGAATAGCGAACATCCAGCTGTTCAAGGGCCCCACCCTGGCGCGCCAGAATGCTAAGCAGGAACGCACGCCAGTTGGTTGCGAATGAGCAGCTGTGCATCCACCTTCCAACACTACCGTTGGGGGCGTCAACAAAGTGACGGGCGTATTTACTAACCGTATCAATACCCTGCTCTGCACAAGGTTCTGATCCGACAATCTCCTCGTTCTTGCCGCATCCGTGAATACCGCGATTTGGCCCCGTCCAGCCGTCAAACGTGAACGAACAGTACATGGCCAGCGGGCGACTGCCCCCTTGCCCCCATTCGCTAGCGGGGCCGAGGATGTACCCGGCGGGGTGAAACGTACGGCGATCACCGGAGTAGTAATGCAGATAGCTGAAGGATACGCCATCGTAGTTCGGATCTTGGCGGTTGTTCCAAAAATGGTATAGCGGATTCCAATAGATCGCCCGGTATATTACGCCCGCGCAGAAATAGGCCGGCTTTTCGCCAGCACACTCGACGGTCCGCGACTGATAGCGAGCGTTGATTGCCGCGGCCACCTGCTCGCCGTCCTGGGCGACATGGGAAGCTGGCATGCGCACCTGCGGCGAGCACGCGGCGAGCACGATGCAGGCGAGCAGGAAAAGGTAGAGCGTAGGTAGCCGAATCATAGGAAACCCTCCGTGTCGTGCCCCTGGCGCTAGAAGATCACGGCTGGGGCCTTGAAGACAGGTAGCCAGCGCGAGTATCGCTACCTGGATTCGGCGCGCCTTTCGCAAGTGTCGAATATCTCAACAGAAGAGTGCACAGACGCCCGCTCCAGGACAAAAAAAGGCCTCGCTTGCGAGAGGCCTTTTCCGATGCCGCACTAGGTAACGAAGGACTTAGAAGTCCATGCCGCCCATGCCACCCGGGGCACCGTGGCCAGCGCCGTCGTCCTTCTTCGTCGTCGTGCAGAGCGAATCGTTCTTCGATCCCTCGGTGATCAACGGCCTGCAGGACGCCGACTTCGCACCCAACCTGCACCGCCTTGCGCAGCACGCCAGTTCCGGTCAGTTGCACGTACCGACTTACGGTGGCGGCACCATCCGGACCGAGTTCGAGGTGCTAACGGGCCTGTCGCTGCGTTACTTCCCCACCATGCAGTTCCCCTACCTGGAAATGCACACGGGCGCGATGCCGGGCATGGTCCGCGCGCTGCGTTCCCACGGCTACGAGACCATCGCCGTTCACGGCAACGATCCAGGCTTCTGGAACCGCACGTCGGCGTTCAAGTCGCTCGGCTTCGACCGCTTCGTTTCGCAGACGGCGTTCCCCGCCGACGCGCGGAAGCACGGCGAACTAATGCCGGATAGCGCGATGACCGACCAGATCATGGCGCAGCTG
>NZ_DASYCB010000082.1:0-9891 GCF_036500425.1 Luteibacter sp. | reverse complement strand
GCGCGCTTGCGCGCGAGGGGGGGGCCTCGAGCACCCTTCGCGCGCAAGCGCGCTCCTACAGGGGGGGTGTCGTGGGTTGGATGGAGACCAGCTTCAGGAACGCTTCGTGCTGGTAGCGGCTCATCCGGAGTTTCTGCCCCGTATCCATCGTGAGGACATGGTACCCATTAAACCAGGGGTGCACGGTTTGCACGCGGCGGACGTTGACGATGGCCGAGCGATGGACACGGGCGAACTGGCGGGGGTCGAGGCGTTCGGCGAGGCCGGTCATGGTTTCGCGTAGTTCATGCACACGATCGGCGAGGTGGATCAGCACGGTGTTGCGGCTGGCCTTGATCCAGACGATCTCGTTGACGTCGACGAAGGTGACCTGCTCGCTTTCACGGATGGGGATCCGATCGAGGTAATGATCGCGGCGACGCAACGCATCCAGCGCCTGCATGATCTTCGCCGACGCCTCACCCTGCGCCACGGGGCTAGCGATCCGGCCCTTCGCTCGCGCTAACGCATGCGCGAAACGATCGCGATTAAAGGGCTTCACAAGATAATCGACCGCGTTGGCTTCAAACGCCTTGACGGCGTATTGCTCGTACGCCGTGACGAACACGGTTGCCGGCATGCGCTCCGCACCAACGGTTCGCACCACATCGATGCCGGACATCGCCGGCATCTGGATATCCAGGAAGACGAGGTCCGGCGAGCCCGCGCGGATCGCACCTACGGCGGAGGCGCCATCGCCGTACTCGGCGAGGTCCGCCACATCAGGGTCTTCCCTTAGCAGCCGCACGACGGCCTGCCGTGCGATCGGTTCGTCGTCGACGACCAGGACCGAGAGCTTCATACCTCGACGACCTCGGGTTCGTCTTCGTCGATGACCTGATAAGGGACGCGGATACGGCACACGACGCCTTTTGGCCAGATCATCTGTAGATCGACCTGCCCTGCGCTTCCATACAGCTCGCTAAGGCGCAGCCGCGTGTTCGACAGGCCGATGCCGTGGCCCTCCGGCGTGGACTCGGCGGGATCCAGGCTGCTATTCCGGTTGCGCACTTCGATCACCAGGCTATCGCCGTCCCGGCGGCTTTCGATCTCGACACAATCGTTGCCGACACGCTCACCAATGCCATGCCTGATCGCGTTCTCCACGATGGGCTGCAGAATCAGGCTGGGTACGGCACAGGAGAGCGTATCCGGCGAGATATAGATGCGCGTATCCAGCCGATCTTTGAACCGCGTGCGCTGGATACCGAGGTAGAGATCCAGCAAGACCAGTTCCTGGCGCAGGGTAATCTCCTGCCCCTGGCATTCTTCCAGGAAGGCACGTAGCAGCTCACTGAGGCGTAGCAGCATGTCTTCGGCCGAGGTCACATCCTCGTGCAGCAAGGTCGCGATAGCGTGCATGGTGTTGAACAGGAAGTGCGGCTGCAGCTGCGTACGCAAGACCTGCAGGCGCGACTGGGCCAGCTCGGATTCGAGTTGGGATGCCTCGAGTTCACCCCGGGCCTTTTCCTCGCGGAAACGCATGGCTTGCTGGATCGCGAACAGCGCCCAACAGGTCAGCAAGCCGGTGGCGGCATGCTGGCCAACGAACTGGCGCCACTGCTCGGCAAGGCCGGAGGGTTCGGTGAAGGTTGAAATGAAGGCACCGATGAGCAACGCCAGCCCGGTCATGCCTGCGCTGCCGAGCAAGGGGATCCACAGTTCAGTCAGGCGCAGCGGTATGCGTATGGGGTAGTGCTCGCCAAGCCTGAAGACCAATGGAGCCAGTGCCGCCCAGGTGTACCACTGGATCGCCGACCAGCGCATGTAATCGCTGAAGTCCCAGGTATGCCCTAGCAGGTCATCGCGCATATACCCCTGCCACGCAAAGACCAGCGCCACCACGCTCCACAAACCGACGTAGCGGCCCATACCGATTTGCGTATTGCCAAGGCGGACTTTCATCGGAGGGGGTCCAGAGGTAGGTAGCGGCACCATCTTAGGCACCCCCGCGCGTAGGTGGAAAGCAAATCCCGACATGGTTGCCATTGGTCATGCCGCTACGACGATTCGTCCCGCAACCGTTTTCGCGAGGAACGGCTCTAGCGCTAGATGGCGGCGCCGCCCCCTCATAGGGGCCGCCACCCCACCCTTCGCTGGAGCGCGCCATGATCCGGATCCTGCCCTGCCTCGCCATCCTCCTGGCCACCATGGCCACCACTGCTTGCGCGGGCCCCCAGCCACGTACCACGAGCGCCCGGGAAACCTCGGCCCCCTTCAACCTCGTCAATGCCACCGCCAGCAGCGTAGCGACACTCGCCATCGCACCCAGCGGCAGTGATGATTTCCATGCGGTAGACCTCGGCGGCGCGTTGAACGGCGGCCTGAACTCGACCGCGTTCCAGCTCCCGAACGGACCGTGCCTGCGCGATATGCAGGTCACCTTCAGCGATAGCCGCGTGACGCGCCTCAACGACATCGATGTCTGCCGAACGCATGGCCTGCGCCTCGACAGCCTGAAGGGTCGTATGATCAGCCCGGACAGCAGCCTGGCTAATGAAGGGCCAGTCACCGATCGGGTCGCGCATTGACGGAGGTCGCATGAAGCACGCTTTCCTGGCATCCACACTCGTCGCGGGGCTTGCCCTGTGTGTCTCCGCTTCCGCAACGGCGCCGGTCGCCGCGCCATTGTTGGGGAAATGGTCGGTCGATACCTCGCGTATGCCGATGCCGCCCGAGGCAAGACCAAAGAGCGTGCTGCTCACCTTCACTGACGCAGGCAACGACCACCTGACCATGGGCGTGGATATCGTCTTCGCCGATGGCAAGCAGGTGCACACGAAGGGCACCAATCCGCTCGACGGCACCTCGGTGCCTGTCGTGGGCAGCCCCGAGGCGGATGCAGCGGCGATGGAACACCCGCAGGTGAACGTACTGGTGGTCGGCCTCAGCATGGGCGGGGTGCCCGCCTCAACGCGTATCTACGCAGCAGCACCCGACGGCAAGACGATGACGGAAACCGTCTCCTTCTTCGACGATAAGGGCAAGCCGGCGATGCGCATGCACTACTTCACCCGCGCGAACTAATCCCTCGCGAAGGTTGCGGCGACATGATCCATGAAGGCACGCACCTTGGCGGAGTAGGGAAAGCTATTCCAAGACGTGGCCACGCCAACGGCACATCGTGGCGTTTTCCGTCGTGGAACGATCGCCATGAGCAACACGGCCACCTACGAACCATTCCCCTTCCCGCTCACCTTCGAGATCGTGGTCATCCCCGTGGCCGATCCGGACCGCTCCAAGGCGTTCTATAGCCGACTCGGCTGGCGGCTCGATGCCGACTTCGCCAATGACAAGGGGTTCCGGGTGATTCAGTTCACACCGCCCCAGTCGGCCTGCTCGGTGCATTTTGGCGACAAGATGACGGAGGCCACACCGGGTTCGGTTCGCGGCCTGCACCTGGTGGCGAGCGATGTAGTGGCTGTGCGGGATGAGCTTCGTAAGCGCGGCATTGAGACCAGCGAGGTCTTTCACGATGCCGATGGGGTATTCCACCAGGCGGGCAACAAGAACCGCGTCGATGGACCGAGCCCGGATCGGAAGAGCTACGGCTCATTCGTTTCGTTCAACGACCCCGATGGGAACGAGTGGGTCGTGCAGGAAATCACCACGCGACTATCCGGAAGGCTGTGGGACTAAGCCCCCCTTGTAGGAGCGCGCTTGCGCGCGATCGGGGTTGCGGCTAGCACCCATCGCGCGCAAGCGCGCTCCTACAGAGAGCCTTTGCCGCCTTTTTTTCCGCGCGGTCGTGCTGCCAGAGGTAGATGGCGGGGGTGCTCAGGAGGGTGAGTAGCTGAGAGACCAGCAGGCCACCGAGGATGGCGATGCCTAGTGGCACGCGCATTTCCGAACCGACGCCGAAACCGATCGCCAGGGGCATGGCTGCGCCCATCGCTGCCAGGGTCGTCATGGTGATCGGCCGGAAGCGGACCATGGCCGCCTCGAAGATCGCCTCGACTGGCGACATGCCGCGCTCCCGCTCCGCGACCAGGGCAAAGTCGACCATCATGATGGCGTTCTTCTTCACGATACCGATCAGCATGAGCACCGCGATGATCGACATCAGGGTAAGCGGCGTCTGCGTGATGAACATGGCCAGGTAAGCGCCCATACCGGCCGCGGGCAGTGTCGAGAGAATGGTCAGCGGGTGGATGAGGCTTTCGTAAAGGATGCCCAGCAGCACGTACATGATCACCACGACCGAGGCCAGCATCACCAGTGCACCGATCACGGCTTCGATCAGCTTCTGGTTCGAGCCGGCCTGCTCTTGCTGCACGCCAGGCGGCAGCCGCGCATGGTCAATGAGATTATCGACAAGGCGCATACCCTGGACCTGGTTTACGTCGTCTGCGAGGTTGTAGCTGATCGACGAGGATTCCAGCTGGTTGAAGTGGCTGACGCCGGTCGGTGTGATCGACGGTGCGATGCGCGCAAACGCCGATAGCGGCACCATGACGCCACGGGCGCTGCGCACATAGGTATTGAGCAGGCTGCCGGGTTGCAGGGAGTGCGCGCCCGACGCGGTCAGGATGACCCGGTACTGGTTGATCTCCGAAAAGATCATCGATACCGGCCGCTGGCCAAAGGCGTTGTACAAGGCATCATCCACGGCCGCCATGCCTACGCCCAGCCGCGCAGCCGCATCGCGATCCACCGTCAGCGCCTGCTCGTTGCCGATGGTATCGAAGCTGGTGCTGACATCCCGTAGCTCCGGCAGCGCCCGTAGCCGTTTCGCTACGGCAAGCGTCGTGTCTTGCAAGCTCACGCCGGATGAGCTGGTCAACTGGACCTGGTATTGCGGCCCGCCAGAGCGCGTATCACCACCGCCACCGAAGAACTGGATGGGCGTCATGACCACGGTGATATCCGGGAATACCCGGGTCTTCTCCGACAGCCGGCTGATGACCTCTTTCACGCCAGTCGTCCGCGCCCCTGCCGCCTTCAGCCCCACATACATGGTCGCCGAGTTACCGACGGCACCCCCGCCACTCCCACCCAGGATGGCGGTGACATCCGCCACGGCCGGGTCCGCCTGGATCAGGTCAGCCACATAGCGGGTACGCTCGGCCAGGCGCACGGGTGAGACGTTGGCTTCCGTGGTCAGGCCTACCTGGAACATGCCGAGATCCTCGTCCGGCATGATGCCGCCGCCGGCCGTCGCCGCCACGGCGGCCGCCAGCGCGCCGGTCAGTACCAGGAGCAAGGCGGGCTGCCAGCGCATAAGGCGGCGATGATGCATGGACCAGCGGAGCATGCGCTCGTAGTGACCGAGGATCCGTTCATCCCAGCGCGCCAACGCCGCCGCCATGCCGTGCGTTGCCGTTTCCGGCTGATGCACGAGGTAGCGCCCGCACAAGGCCGGGGTGATCGTCAGCGAGACGATGGCGCTCACCACGATGGCCGCCACCAGGGTCACCGAGAATTCGTGCACCAGCGACACGAACATATTGTTGCCGAACACCATGGGCGCGAACACAGCGATGAGCGACAGCGTGATGGACACAACGGTGAAGCCGATCTCGCGCGTGCCGATCAAGGCCGCGCTCAACGGCTCCTCGCCAAGCTCCATGTGGCGGACGATGTTCTCGATGACGACGATCGCGTCATCCACTACGAAACCGATGGCTAATACCAGCGCCACCAGCGATAGCGTGTTCAACGAGTAACCAAGCATCCACATCACACCGAATGCGCCGGCGAGCGAAAGCGGCACGCTCACCATGGCGATCAGCATCGGGCCTACCCGGCGGAGGAACAGCAACATCACGCCCGCGACCATCAGGACGCTGATACCCAGAGTGACCTCGACTTCGTGCAATGCGGTCTTCGTCGTTTGGGTCAGGTCGAAGATCGGCGTGATCTGCGTGTCAGCCGGAAACAGCGCGCGCAGGCCCGGCATGCGCGCCTTGATAGCGTCCACCGTGGCGACCGCGTTGGCTTCGGGTCGCTTGCTGACCTGCAGCACTACGCTGCGCTGGCCGTTCAACCAGGCGGCCTGGTATTCGTCTTCCTGGCCGTTGCTGATCGTGGCGATGTCACTCAAGCGCACCGGCGTCCCGTTCCGTACACCCACGATAATATGGGCGAACTCAGCCGGCGACGTCAGTGAATCGTTGGCCAGCAACATCATCTGTTGATGCCCGGCTTGCAAACTACCTAGCGCGGAGGTGACGTTGGCGGCGATCAACGCGTTGCTGATATCGCCGGTGCTCATCCCCTTCGCCGCCAGTGCCAACGTATCCAGTTCGACGCGCACCGCGTGGGCCGAGCCACCGGACACCTGCACGCTGGAGACGCCCTCGACCTGGGAAATGGCCGGTTTCGCGAGCGTATCGGCCAGGTCGTAGAGCCGATCCGCGGGCATGCTCGGTGAACTCAGCGCGATAAGCACCACGGGGAGCTGCGTGGTGTCGAGCTTGAAGTACTGCGGCGGCACCGGCATACCCGGTGGCAGGTCGCGGGCCGCTGAGTTGATCGCCTGCTGGACATCACGCGCCGCTGCATCGGTATTCGTGCCGAATTCGAACAGCATCTGCACCTGTACCGACCCTTCGTTGGCGATACCCGCCATCTGCTTCACGGCGGGAACGCGACCGAGGTGGCGCTCCAGCGGCGCCATCACGGTGTTCGCGATAGTCTCCGCGCTCGCACCGGGCATCTGCGCGGTCACGAAGACCGCCGGGATGTCCATCGCCGGCAACGCCGCCACCCCAAGCAGCAGGTAGGCCCAGACACCGGCGATAAGCAGGCCGATACCGAGCAACGACGTACCGGCCGGCCGCCGGATCCATGGAGCGAAAACATTCATGCGCGTCCCTGCACTCCCTCCGATGACACGCGCCGACCATATAACGCCCCGGCCGGTGGCAAACGTGCCATTGGTTGGTGCGAACTACAGGAGGTGTGGGTGCGTTCGCAGATGCTCGGCGAGCATGTCGATGAAGTGCCGGACCTTGCTCGATCCGTACTTGCTTTCACGGTGCAGCACGTGCACTGGCCATGGCGTTTCCTCGTAGGCCGCGAGGATGGTCGTCAGGCGACCCGAGGCGAGCTCTTCGCCAATCTGGTAGGAGAGCAGCCGCGCCACGCCGAGACCTGCCACCGCCGCCGCCACGGCGGCGTCGTTGCTTGTCACGGTGAGGCGTGGCTTCATGCGCACCGTGGCCGGATCATCGGCGGCACCAAATTTCCAGTCGACCCGCGGTGACAGGCCGGTCGACGAAATCACCGTGTGGGTCAGCAGATCGGCCGGGTGTTCGGGCACACCGTGCTTAGCAAGGTACTCGGGCGAAGCGACCATCAGCCGCCGCACCTGCCCCACACGCAACGCCTTGAGACTCGAGTCCGGCAAGTGGCCGATCCGCACGGCGACATCCACGCCCTCTTCCACCATGTTCACCACGCGGTCGAGAAAGAATGCGGTGACATCCACCTCGGGAAAGTCCTGCAGGTAACGGACGATGCAAGGCGTGACGAACGTTCGTCCGAACAGCACGGAAGCCGTCACCGAGAGGTGCCCCTTGGGCGCGGCGTTGACGCCCGCGGCGGCCTCGTTGGCCTCGGTGATGCTGGCGAGGATATTACGAGTGTCGTCGAGGTAGCGTCGGCCCGCTTCGGTGAGCCGCACGTTGCGCGTGGTGCGGGCGAGCAGCTTGACCCCGAGCTCGCCCTCCAGCGCCGCGATGGCGCGGGTCACGGCGGCCGGCGACAGGTCGATGCGCCGGGAAGCGGCCGCAAAGCTCTCCTCCTCGCCGACGGCCACGAAGACTTTCATGAGGTGGATCTGGTCCATAGCCAGCATTACGCCACGCGCAACAATCAATTGCGAGCCGCCTCGTTCCCAGCCCAGGCCGGATTCCGAAAAATGGACCCATCGAAACGAGGGTCCGGTCATGCAGCGCAAGCACCACTTCCACGAAGGCGAACGCGAGATCCAGAGCCGCGCCGGCGAGGAGGCCACCGCAGCGCGCAATGTGGCCATCGTGAGCGACAGCGTGATTGGCGGAGCACGTCCTTTCGTCGCCAACCAGTTCATGGTGGCCGTGGGCAGCATCGACGCCGCTGGCGATCTCTGGGCTTCCCTGCTGTTCGGCAAGCCGGGGTTCGCCCAGGCCACCGACGGTAAACGAATCACCCTGGACGTGCCCATGGCCCATCGCCAGGCGCACGAGCCGCTGTGGGCGAACCTTGCCCGGCACAAAGACATCGGCATGCTGTTTATCGAACTCGGTACGCGGCGGCGCTACCGCGTCAACGGCAGCGTGGCCGCGGTGGACGATGCACGGGTGGAGGTGGACGTACGTGAGGCTTACCCCAACTGCCCGAAGTACATCCAGCGCCGGGTGCTGCGCGCACTGACCGAACGTCACACGGCTTCTCAATCCGCGTCCGGCACGGTCCTGCGTGGCAGTGTCGGCGCGATCATCCGCCACGCCGGTACGTTCTTCATCGCCAGCCACCACGCCACCAGTGGCGCGGATGTCTCGCATCGT
Organism: Luteibacter sp.; assembly: GCF_036500425.1. GTDB lineage: Bacteria > Pseudomonadota > Gammaproteobacteria > Xanthomonadales > Rhodanobacteraceae > Luteibacter. Next base: position 1,360 of record NZ_DASYCB010000082.1, on the reverse strand, counting down.
GGCGGCGACGAGGGCTTCATCCAGATCCTCGACGAGCGCACGCTGCGCATCCCCGACTACCCCGGGAACAGCATGTTCAACACCTGGGGCAACTTCCAGGTCGATCCACGCGCCGGGATCTGTATCCCCGATTTCACCCAAGGCCGCGCGCTTCAACTGACCGGCAAGGTCTCGCTGCATTTCGACGAGGCCGATCCCGCGGACGAAACCGGCGGAACCCACCGTTTCCTGCAGTTCCATGTCGAGCGTTGGCTGCTCCACGACGCCATACCCAAAGCGGAGTGGAAAGACCTGGATAACTCACCGTTCAACCCGCCCGTCACCCTTCGCTGATTCCCTGGAGATATCACCATGACCACCCAAGCCAATCCCCCGGTTGTCTTCTACCGCAACGAGACCATCGATGGCCTCAACATCGCCTACCGTGACGCCGGCCCCGCCGATGCACCCGTCGTCCTGCTGCTTCACGGTTTCCCAACCTCGTCGCACATGTTCCGCAACCTCATCCCGTACCTCGCCATGCGCTACCGGGTGATCGCACCCGACTACCCCGGCTATGGCGAAAGCGATGCGCCGGATATCAAGGATTACCACTACAGCTTCGAAGGCTTCGGCAACATCGTGCGCACGCTGCTCGAGCGTCTCAAGGTTGAAAAGTACGCCATGTATGTCATGGACTACGGCGCACCGGTCGGCTGGCAGTTGTTCCTGAAGAACCCCGAGAAGCTGACCGCGCTGATCGTCCAGAACGGCAATGCCTATGACGAAGGCCTGAAGGCATTCTGGGATCCGATCAAGGTGTACTGGGCCGATGGTTCCGCGAAGAGCCGCGATGCGCTTCGCTGGCTGGTGAAGCGTGATACCACGATCTTCCAGTACACCGATGGCGTGGACGACAAGAGCCGCATCTCACCGGATAACGTGGCCCACGACCAGCCGCTGCTCGATCGCCCGGGTAACGAAGATGTTCAAATGGATGTGATGTACGACTACCGCAAGAACGTCCCGCTCTACCCGGAAGTGCAGCGCCTGTTCCGCGAACACCAACCGCCGACCCTGATCACCTGGGGTGAGCGCGACACGATCTTCCCGGCCGATGGTGCCCACCCGTACAAGCGCGACCTGAAGGACCTCGAGTTCCACCTGTTCCCCACCGGCCACTTCGCGCTGGAAGACAAGGGCGACGAGATCATGCCGCTCATCGGTGACTTCCTGGACCGCAAGCTGGCCAAAAGCCGCTAACCACCTGCTCTTGTAGGAGCGCGCTTGCGCGCGATGGGGCTTGCCGCAACGCCCATCGCGCGCAAGCGCGCTCCTACCGGGGTGGTTTTGATACCTTTGGGGGATTGCCTGTCTGGCG
>NZ_DASYCB010000081.1:0-147262 GCF_036500425.1 Luteibacter sp. | reverse complement strand
GCGCGATGGGTGCTCGCGGCAGACCCGATCGCGCGCAAGCGCGCTCCTACAAAAGCAGGGTTTACTTCAGGGGGACGGTGATCGTGGGCTCTTTCGGATCGATGCGTGCCGTGCCGGGGTGGCCGGTGAAGGGGCGCAGCGATTCGAACTTCTGCTGGTACTCGTCGGTGACCTGCTTGGCTTCTTCACCGTTGGTGATGACCTTGGGCGTGATCAGCACGATCAGCTCGGTTCGGTCGCGGCTGCGGCTGGTGGTGCCGAACAGGCGGCCGAAGATGGGGATGCGGTTAAGGCCGGGAATGCCGGTATCGGTCGTGCCGTCGATCTGGCGGATGAGGCCGCCGAGCAGGACCGTTTGTCCACTTTGAACCGCAACCTGCGTCGACACTTCACGCTGTTGGATCGGGAAATTGCCGGTGGTGGTGTCCTTGATGCCCGGGGCGCTCACGACCTGGTTGATATTCATGTAGACCAGACCGCCCGGATTCACGCGCGGACGCACGTTGAGGATCACACCCGTGTCTTTGTACTCCACCTGCCCAATCGTGTTGTCCGTATTGGCATTGGTGTTGATGTAGGTCTGCTGGATCGGGATCTGGTCGCCGACCTGGATGTGCGCTTTCTGGTTATTCAGCACCACCAACGACGGTGCGGACAATGTCTTCGTATTGCCGTTCGTTTCCAGCGCGTGCAAGGCGACCGACAAATTATTGTTCACGAAGGAATAGAAGAAGGCGTCCTTTGAAGGCGTATAGGTGTTACCGATGTTGCCCAACGCCCACTGCTGTTTGTTACCCGGCTGGCCCACCGAACCATTGGTGCCACCCACCAGGCCCTCGAGGTACCACTGCACGCCGAACTCGAGATCGCCGGTGAGGTGCACTTCGAGAATGCGCGTTTCGATCTGTACCTGGAGCGGCACGGCGTCAAGACGCTTGATCGCCTGTTCGATCTCCGTCCACTGCGAGGGGCGGCAACGGATCATCAACTGGTTGTTGTTATCGACCGAAGTGATGCGAACACCATCGTCCGTGGTGATGCCACCGTTGTGCTGGCGGCGGCTGGAGGAATCATCGTCCAGGCCACCGGTCGAACCGCCACCGCTGCCGAACGAGTTACCCATCGCACTGGTGCCATTGCTACCACTGCTGGACAGGCCGTTGCTGCTGGTGTTGAGGTAGCCGGAGTTCGACGACGACGAGCTATTGCCGAAAGCGCCGGTGGTACTGCCCAGGCCCGAGCCACCGCGATTGCCGAGGTCGCTGTCACCACCACCCAGCGTGCCCGAGGAGAGGCCAGGGCCCACACGGCCGCCGCGGTCGGACGAACCACCGCCCGAGCCGCCACCGTAGATATCGGAGAGGTAATCGGCCAGGTCGGAGGCCTGGACATTACGCACGTCATAGACGAACAGCTGCGGCTCGTTGCCGCCGCCGCGGTCGATCCGGTCGATCCAGCTCTTCACCTCTTCGAGGTAGGTGGCATTCGGGCTGATGACCACCAGCGAGTTGGTCCGCTCGATCGGGATGAAGCGGAGCATCCCGGCCATGGGCGTATTGCCCTTGTCCCCGAAGATCGAATCGAGCTTCGGGGTCAGGTCCTTCACTTCCGCGCGCTGCAGGCTGAACACGCCGACGGACATGCCGCGGAGCCAGTCGACATCGAAGGTTTTTACGGTACGCGCATAGTTATCGAGTTCCGTGGCGGTGCCGGCCATGACCAGCACGTTACGGGTGGGATCGGCCAGCAAGGTGGCATCCGCCCGCGCGAACGGCTTGATCAGCTTCTGCATCTCGGTGGCCGAGATGAAGTGCAGCGGGAACAGGCGCGCCTGCAGCCCACCCGGGGGTGCCGTGGCGCCGATGCTGGGCACGACGTTGCCCGGCACCGCATCCTTCGACGGCATGACCACGTAGCGGCCGTTGGTGCGGACCAGCGCATTGCCGGTCCACGACAGCAGCGTCTCCAGGATGGGCAACGCCTGTTCGGCGGTGACCGGCTGCGAGGTGGAGAACGAGACGTTGCCCTGCACGCCGGGAACGATCGAGTAGTTTTCGTGCAGCAGGTCGCCGAGGATGGCTTTCACCACCGACTCGACCGGCTGGTTTTCAAAATTGAAGGTGACGGTGCCCTGCCCCTCGGCCACGGGCTTCGGCTCGGCCAGACCCACGGGTTTAACGAATTCACCGGTTCCGGTAGTGATCTGGGCAGGCGCGACCACGGCCCCCTGCGGCCCCACTGGCGGCGCGATAATCGGGCGCGGCGCGGCCTTTTCAGTACCGGCAATCGCCTCTCGCTGCAGTGCGCCATCGTCTTTGGGTTGCGGCAGCGACGTGCATCCGGCAAGCGCTACCGCCAGCGCCGTAACGCTGATCACGGGCTTTTTGAACATGGAACAACGTACTCCCTCGTTGGACTCGGAGGCCTGTTCCCCTGGGGGGCCAGCCGATTAGAGTCCCAACTCTATAGGGAGGTTCCCTTCCAGCGCTAGCGTGCGATTGCAACAACGCGACGGACGCACGCAATAGACGCGCCGGGCCTTTGCCTGGCGCGCCTTGCAGACCGTCGGGGCCAGGCTTTAATCGCTGGCCCACTCCGCGTGGAAGCTGCCCTTCTCGTCGACGCGCTCGAAGGTATGCGCACCGAAGAAGTCGCGCTGAGCCTGAATGAGATTGGCGGGCAGCACGTCGGCGCGGTAGCTATCGTAATAAGCGATGGCAGCGGAGAAGCCAGGCACCGGCACGCCGACTCGCACCGCCTCGGCCACGACCTCGCGCAATGCGCCCTGGTAACCCTGGACAATATCGCGGAAGTACGGGTCGAGCAGGAGGTTCTTCAGTTTGCCATCGTGCTTGTAGGCATCGGTGATCTTCTGCAGGAAGCGTGCGCGGATAATGCAGCCGGCGCGGAAGATCTTCGCGATCTCGCCGTAATGGAGATCCCACTGGTTCTCCTCCGATGCCGCGCGCAGCTGGGCAAAGCCCTGGGCATAGGAAATCAGCTTGCTCATGTACAGTGCCTTGCGCACCGATTCGACAAAGGCCTTACGGTCGCCACCGAACTTCGCCTGCTCCGGCCCCTTCAGCTGCTTGCTTGCCTCGACACGCTCTTCCTTCATCGACGACAGCACGCGGGCGAACACCGACTCGGTGATCAGGGTGAGCGGCACGCCAAGGTCAAGCGCGCTCTGGCTGGTCCACTTGCCCGTGCCCTTTTGCGCGGCGCGGTCGAGGATCATGTCAACGAGCATCTTGCCGGTCTTCTCATCCTTGCGGCGGAAGATCCTGGCCGTGATCTCGATCAGGAAACTATCGAGCTCGCCCTTGTTCCATTCATCGTAGACATCGGCCAGCTCCTCATTGGAGAGGCCGACCACATGCTTCAGCACGGCGTAGCTTTCGGCGATCAGCTGCATATCGCCGTACTCGATGCCGTTGTGCACCATCTTCACGTAATGACCCGCGCCATCCGGTCCGATATAGGTGACGCAGGGTTCGCCGTCGGGGGCTTTCGCGGCGATCTCGGTCAGGATGGGCGCGACAAGATCATAGGCATCGCGCGGGCCGCCCGGCATGATCGACGGGCCTTTTAACGCGCCTTCTTCGCCACCGGAGACACCGGTACCGATGAAATGCAGGCCATCCTTCGCCAACTCCTCCCCGCGGCGCACCGTGTCCTTGTAATAGGTATTGCCGCCATCGATCACGATATCGCCCTTGTCCAGCAGCGGTCGCAATTCGTCGATAACGGCGTCCGTGCCCTTGCCGGCCTGGACCATGAGCAGGATGCGGCGTGGCTTCTCCAGCGAATCCACGAAGGCTTCGAGCGTATCGGTAGGAATGAGCTTCTTGCCCTTGCTCTCTTCCATCACCTCGTCGGTGCGGGATTTGGTTCGGTTATAGATCGAAACCGCATGGCCGCGGCTTTCGATATTCCAGGCCAGGTTGCGGCCCATCACGGCCATGCCAATAACGCCAATCTTCTGCTTGCTCACGGGAGACTCCGGCGAAGCCAACGGAAAGGGGGAGGATAGGTGGCGCGATGCTATCGCGATTGGCGAAATTCACGCGATATTCGCCGCAATGCAGCATGCACTCCAACCAGCATGACCGGGAAAACAGCGACGGAATGTGACGGCCGTCGGCTATGATGACCGGCGAACCGGCGGCTGGCCCGCCATGAAGGAACAGGTACGCATGAACCAGGTGACGTCGCACAAGCGCGACAAGCGTGTGGCCAATGCCCATGAGGCACTGGCCGGGCTCGTAGCCGATAACCAGATCGTCGCGGTCGGCGGCTTCGGCCTCTGTGGCATCCCCGAACTGTTGATCGAAGCGCTGCGCGACTCGGGCGTCAAGGGCCTCACCGCGGTCTCGAACAACGCCGGCATCGATGGCGTAGGCCTCGGCCTGCTGCTGGCGACCCGGCAGATCCGCAAGATGGTCTCCTCCTACGTGGGCGAGAACAAGGAGTTCGAGCGCCAGTTCCTCGCCGGCGAACTCGAAGTGGAATTCACCCCGCAAGGCACGCTGGCCGAAAAGCTGCGCGCCGGCGGTGCAGGTATCCCGGCCTTCTTCACCCGCACCGGCTACGGCACCCAGGTCGCCGAGGGCAAGGAAACCCGTGAGTTCGATGGGCAGATGTACGTCATGGAGCGCTCGATCGTCGCCGACGTGGCGCTGGTCAAGGCGTGGAAGGCGGATCCCTCCGGCAACCTGGTGTTTCGCAAGACCGCGCGCAACTTCAACCCGATGGTCGCCACCGCCGGCAAGGTCTGCATCGCCGAGGTGGAGATCATGGTCGAAGTGGGCGAACTCGAGCCGGACCAGATCCATACGCCGGGCATCTACGTCGATCGCATCGTGCACAACCCCGCGCCGTCCAAGCGCATTGAACAGCGCACCGTGCGCGCCTGAGGAGAACACCATGGCCTGGACCCGTGAACAGATGGCGCAGCGCGCCGCCAAGGAACTCTCCGACGGCGATTACGTGAATCTCGGCATCGGCTTGCCGACGCTGGTTGCCAACCACCTGCCCGAGGGTGTGGATGTGTGGCTGCAATCCGAAAACGGCTTGCTCGGCATCGGCCCGTTCCCTACCGACGATGAAGTCGACGCCGACCTGATCAACGCCGGCAAGCAGACCGTGACCGCGCGCAAGGGCGCGGCGTTTTTCTCCAGCGCTGACTCGTTCGCGATGATCCGCGGTGGCCACATCGATATCTCGATCCTTGGCGCCATGCAGGTCACCTGCGAAGGCGACATCGCCAACTGGATGGTGCCCGGCAAGATGGTCAAGGGCATGGGCGGCGCCATGGACCTGGTCGCCGGCGTGAAGCGCGTCGTCGTGGTCATGGAGCACACCGCGAAAGATGGCGGCCACAAGATCCTCAAGCAGTGCACCCTGCCCCTCACCGGCAAGGGCGTGGTCGATCGCATCATCACCGAGCTCGGCGTGTTCGACGTGACCCCCGGCGGCCTCGAGCTCATCGAGCTCGCTCCGGACGTCGATATGGATTCCCTGCGCACCGCCACCGGCTGCGATTTCACCGCGAAGATCTAAACGCATCGCGCGCAAGCGCGCTCCTACAACCGCCGCTTCGTAGGTGGCTTTGGCGGGGCTGGTGTAGGAGCGCGCTTGCGCGCGATGGGTGCTTGCGACGACGCTAAAGAAAAAGGCCCCGGTCTCACGACCAGGGCCTTCAGAAGAAAGTCGCTCCGCAGAGGGTGCCTCAGTGTGGGCCTCGGGGGGGAGGTAGGCCAAAACACCGGTTGTTAGCACCATTACGGAGCGAGGGGCACTACCGACCCGGGGGGAGGGGTTGGTGGTAGGCCGAGACGAATCATAGATTTCCTAGGAAATGTTCGCCAATATATCTTTCAGCGATCACTTATATGAAATTCGACTATGTTTGACCTGCGCCAACTGCGCTACTTCGTGGAAGTGGCGGAAACCCTGAGCTTCACCCAGGCGGCGCAACGGCTGCATATCTCCCAGCCGCCGCTTTCCCAGCAAATTCAAGCTCTTGAAGCCGATCTTGGCGTGCGCTTGCTGGATCGGAACCGCCGCCGTGTGGCTCTTACCGAGCCCGGCCGTATCTTTCTCATCGAGGCCAAGGCCATCCTGGCGCGTGCGGAAACCGCACGAACCGTCGTCACCGAAGCCGCAGCCGGGTTCACCGGCCAGCTCCGGCTGGCCTACGCGACCTCCGTATCTTTCCATAGGGCGCTACCCGAAACCCTGCTGCGCTTCTCACATGCTGCACCCGGGGTCAGCCTGCACCTGGTCGAAATGCCGACCGGGGCCCAGTACGACGCCCTCCTCAGCGGCCAGATCGATGTCGGCCTGCTCCGCTCCCCGCCCGAGGGCATCGCGAACGCCCGCCAGCTGACCATGGAAGTGATCGATGAGGAGCCCCTCATCCTCGCCCTGCCCGCCGGCCACCGCCTGGCGAAACAGGACATCATCAGCATGGCCGACCTCGCCCGTGAGCGCTTCGTGGCACCGCCACGCAGCGCGGCCGCCACGCTCATCGACCGCCTGACCCTGCTGGCTGGCAAGGCGAAATTCCGCCCGAACATCCGCCAGGAAGCGCAACAGATCCCCTCCCTGCTGCCGCTGGTGGCGGCCGGCCTCGGCGTGGCGCTGGTCCCGGCGTCCCTGCGGGCGGTGCATCTGGATAAGGTCGCGTTTGCGACGATCGATGACCCGGAGGCGTACTGGTTGCTGGCGGTGGCCAGTCGCGTGGACAATACCTCTCCCGTGCTGGAAAGCTTCCTCCGCACGGTCCGCGAGGCCCGCACCAAGCTAGGCCTCGGCTGAAACGCGAGTTGATTCCGGCGCTTGCGTTAAGCCGGCGGGATGGTTACAATCCCGTTTTTCCCGTATCTCATTTGTATCAGGAGCTGGCCGTGAAGGTGCTTTCTTCTTTGAAGTCCGCGAAGTCGCGTCACCGTGACTGCAAAGTCGTTCGCCGTCGCGGCAAGGTGTTCGTGATCTGCAAGTCGAACCCGCGTTTCAAGGCCCGTCAGCGCTAATCTAGCCGCGATGGGTTCTGCTTAAAAGGCCGCGCAAGCGGCCTTTTTTGTGCGCGCTGTTTACATCGCGCGTCGTGATCGGTTCATTCGCTGGGGCGAATGCGTGGGTTGAGCGGCGTTCGCCGCCTTAGGCTGGAAGTCTGCTGGCGTTGGGGACGGTCAGGCCCTTGGGGCCGCCAGTCGCGGACCTTCGGACCGGGCCGTAGCTCCCTTGTCGTGTCACGGGTTACGCCCGGCGGCCCTCCGCTCATGTCGGCCCCCAGGGCCTGCCCGCCCCCGAGTCCACACGCCCCGTTACATGCCGCACAAGCCGGCATACCGAAGCCCTGCCCCTTGTAGGAGCGCGCTTGCGCGCGATCAGCCGACGAAGCGCTGATGCCGTGTCGCATGCAGCGACCATGCGCCAGGGCACACACCATAGAGACCGGAACGTTCGCGTTGAAGTCGTTCCCGGTGGTTGTGGATAAGGTCATTGCCACAGCACGCCGAATACGCTTGGGGAGCACGATGGTTCACCGTATCACCGCTCCGTGGGCCGATCGCGCGCAAGCGCGCTCCTACAGGCGAGCCTACTCGGCGCGTCCTCGATCCATCAGGCACCAGGCGGCGAACGCCGCTCAACACATGCATTCGCGCCAGCGAATGAACCGATCAAGAGGCTTGATGTAACGGACCGCCCCATAAATGCGCGAAGAAAAAAAGGCCGCGATCGCTCGCGGCCTTTTTGACGACAACAGCGTGTAGAACGCTTAACCGTTGAGCAAAGCCAGCAGCTCGTCGTGCGAAACGTTACGCGACTCGGCGTCCGTACGTGCGCGGTACTCGAACGTGCCGGCCTCGAGACCACGGCCGCTTACCACCACGCGGTGCGGAATACCGATCAGCTCGATATCCGCAAACATCGAACCCGGGCGCAGGCCGCGGTCGTCGAGCACCGTATCGATGCCCGCCTGCGACAGCTCCACGTACAACGCCTCTGCCGCCTCGGCGACCGCAGGATCATTCTTCGGGTTGATAACGCATACCGCCACGCGCCACGGCGCCATGGCATCGGTCCAGATCATGCCGTTCTCATCGTGCCGCTGTTCGATCGCCGCCGCCACGATGCGGCTCACGCCTACGCCGTAGCAACCCATGTACATCGTGCTCAGCTTGCCGTTGTTATCCAGCACGCTGGCGCCCATGGCCTCCGCGTACTTCTGGCCAAGCTGGAAGATGTGGCCCACCTCGATACCGCGTGCCAGGCGTAGCGTGCCCTTGCCATCCGGTGAGGCATCGCCATCGACCACCTTGCGGATATCTTCCACGCGGGTCACGCGCGCATCGCGACCCCAATTGGCGCCGGTGTAATGCGTGCCATCCTGGTTGCCGCCGCAGACGAAGTCGGCGAGCACGGCCGCACTCCGGTCGACGATGACCGGAATGCCCTCGGGCAGACCCACCGGACCGATGAAGCCCGGGCGGGTGCCGGTGGCGGCGAGGATCTCTTCCTCGCTTGCCAGCTCAGGCTCGTCGACGAGTTCGGCCAGGTGCGACACCTTCACTTCGTTGATCTCGTGGTCACCGCGCAGGCACAGGGCCACCAGGCCCTCGGCACCGCGGACGAGGATCGTCTTCACGGTCTGCGTGGCCGGCACCTTGAGGAACGCGCTGACCTCGTCGATCGTCCGCTGGGTGGGCGTGTCCACGCGCTGCAGTGCCGCCGACGGCGCGGGGCGTTCGGTGGCCGGCGCGAGTGCTTCAGCCTTTTCGATGTTGGCCGCGTACGGCGAGGCATCGGAGAAGGCGATATGGTCTTCGCCCGAATCGGCCAGCACCTGGAACTCGTTGCTGGCGCTGCCACCGATGGCGCCGGTATCCGCATCCACCGCGCGGAACTCCAGGCCCAGGCGCGTGAAGATGCGTGTGTACGCGTCGTACATCGCGCGGTAGGTTTCGTCGAGCGATTCCGGGGTGAGGTGAAACGAGTAGGCATCCTTCATCAGGAACTCGCGCGCACGCATCACGCCGAAACGCGGACGGATCTCGTCGCGGAATTTGGTCTGGATCTGGAAAAAGTTGAGCGGCAGCTGCTTGTAGCTCTTCAGCTCGTTGCGCGCGAAATCCGTGATGACTTCCTCATGCGTCGGGCCGTAGCAGAATTCCTGCTCCTTGCGATCGGTCATCTTCAGGAGCTGGCCGCCAAACTTTTCCCAGCGGCCGGTTTCTTCCCACAGCGTGCGCGGCTGCACCGACGGCATCAGCATTTCGATCGCGCCCGCACGCACCATTTCCTCGCGGACCACGGTTTCCACCTTGCGCAGTACGCGCAGGCCTAGCGGCGACCACGTGTACAGGCCCGAGGCCAGCTTGCGGATCATGCCCGCGCGGAGCATGAGCTTCTGGCTGGTGATATCCGCGTCGGCGGGGACTTCCTTGACGGTGGCGAGGTGATACTGGCTGAGGCGCATCGGGCGGAATTCGTCGGTGAAAAGCGGAATTATAGGCGGTTACGCCTTGCAGTAGAGGGTCATCTGCGCCTGGGTGGTTTCCATCTGACGCTGGCGGCCAGCGGCATCAAGCTGTTTCGTGCCGCCCTTGCCGTCATCCATCGAGACCACGGCTTCCTTCTGCAGGACGTCCAGATTCTTGTGCAGCTGGGTGCAAAGCTCCTTGCGGTTGGCTGGATTGTCGGCGACGGGGGTGCCAGGGGGCGGGTTGCCCGCGGTAGAGGACTTGGCCGGGCCGGTATTCGCGGCCGGGGAGGGGGTGGAGACACCACCCTTCATCTGAATCTTCTCGACCTTGGCGCCCTGGCCCGGGGGCGGGGAATCCGAATAATGGGTGACGCCCTGGGCGTCCTTCCATTTATAGGCCTGGGCGAAGGCCAGCGGACAGGCGGCGAGGAGCAGAACCAGGACGAGGCAACGGCGCATGTCGGGGTATCCCAGGCGTGTATGAATGTGGCCGACACATCTATCACCCGTTCCCGGGGCACGCAAGCGACCTGTGTCCCGCTTTCTGCCGGGAATGCCCGGACTGACGCTTCACGGCGGCTGGGCTAAACTGGAGGCCCAAGTGATGATTGAGCCGATGAGCGATCCGATCCAGCCCCGGGGGCCCCGCCATCGCGGAATCTACCTCCTGCCGAACCTGTTCACGACGGGCGCGATGTTCGCCGGTTTTTACGCGATCGTGTCCGCCATCCACGGAAATTTCGGGACCGCCGCGCTGGCTGTCTTCGTGGCCGGCATCCTGGATGGCATGGATGGCCGCGTCGCGCGCATGACCAACACGCAAAGCGAATTTGGCGTCCAGTACGACTCGCTGTCCGACCTGGTCAGCTTCGGCCTGGCGCCGGCGCTGGTCATGTACACGTGGTCGCTCTCATCCCTGGCCGACTATGGTCGCGTCTGGGGCAAGATCGGCTGGGCGGCTGCCTTCATCTACGCCGTCTGCGCGGCGCTCCGCCTGGCCCGTTTCAATACCCAGGTGGGCGTGGCCGACAAGCGCTACTTCCAGGGCCTGGCCAGCCCGGCCGCGGCGGTGTTGTGCATGTCGTTCGTCTGGACCATGACCCGGTTCGATGTCCCGGGGCCCGATGTCGCCTTCTTCGCCATGCCGTTGGCCGTGATTGCCGGCCTGCTCATGGTCAGCAACGTGCGCTATTTCAGCTTCAAGGCATGGCCGAAGAGCGATCGTGTGCCATTCATCTGGCTCATCGCCGCCGTGCTCATCGTGGTTCTCCTGGTGATCGACCCACCGCGCGTGCTGTTCATCGGTACCTTGGTTTACGTCGTCTCGGGCCCGGTCATGACCTTGTGGGGCCGCGCCACGCATCGCCGCCGCGTGCGGCGCCACGCCAAGGCGCCGGAGTAAGCCATGCCTGCCGTCTCGCCCGGGCGCCGCGCACATCTGCTGAAGGCCATGGGGGTCACCCCATGGCGCCTGCGTGGTGGACAAACGGCGGCGGCGGAGCCCGGCGTCGCCGAGAACGACGCCGCGCAGGGCGATCGCGTGCCCTGCGTGGTCGTGTTGCCGGCGGGAGCCAGCGAGCGGGAGCTGGATATGGTGGGTCGCGCCTTGCGCGCTTTCGGTCCGGTCATGGGCCGGGCTGCACGGCTTGAAGCGGGTGAGCGCGGCCTCGGTCACGTGCCGGTCGCCGCGCACTATCTGGTGTTCGGCGAGGCGCAGGCGCGTGCGCTGGGCCATGAACTCCCCGCCGCGGTGATGAGCGCCGCGCAGATCGTGCTGGTCGATCCGCCTTCGGCGATCGTCGTGGATGCCGCAGCCAAACGCCGTTTATGGAACGGCCTGCGCGCCCTGGGCCGCTCCCTGGGCAGGAGCTAAGGCCATGGTCGCCGTCGCCCGCCCGTCCACCGAAGTGCGCGCCATGCGCCGCGAAGATCTGGATGCGGTGGTCGCCATCGAGCACGCGTCGTATGACTTCCCGTGGAGCGCCGGCATCTTTCGCGATTGCCTGCAGGCCGGACACAACTGTTGGGTCATCGCGCACGAGGGCGAGATCGCGGGTTACGGCATTCTTTCTGTCGCGGCCGGTGAAGCTCATGTCCTGAATGTCTGCATCGGCGATGCGCACCGCGGCCTTGGCTACGGGCGTCGCATGATGCGAAGGCTGCTGGACCTCGCGCGCTGGTATGGCGCGGAGCGGGTGTTCCTTGAAGTACGCCCATCGAACCCGGTCGCGCACGCGCTCTACGAGTCGATGGGCTTCGCCGAGATCGGCCGCCGGCCAGCGTATTACCCGGCGAAGAACGGGCGTGAAGAAGCGATCGTCATGGCGCTTGAGATGCACATCGCTGATTGAGGGTGGGGCATCGCGCGCAAGCGCGCTCCTACATGTGACCTGCGTTGGCCTGGTTGGGTGTGGCTCGTTGTAAGAGCGCGCTTGCGCGCGATGGTGGTTGCCTCATTCCCGTAACAACGCCATTGGAGAGGTGCGCAGCACACGGCGTGTGCCGAACAAGCCGATAAGCATCACGACGACCGCGGCGATGGCGGCGGCTGCGAAGAGTGGCCACAGGGGTGGCACGAAGTCTTCGAGGCGGAACACGGCCTTGCCCAGCCACCAGCCGGCACCCGCAGCGCCGAGACCAGCGGTGAGGCCAGCGACCAGGCCGAGCAGGGCGAATTCGCACGCCGCGGCTGCACGCAACTGCGCACGCGTTGCACCGAGGGTTCGCAGCAAGGCGGCTTCCTTGCGCCGCTCCTGCGCACTCGCCGCGAGCGCGGCGGTGAGCACCAGCGCACCGGCGAGCAGGCTGAAACCGAGGACCCAGCGCACTGCGCCACCGACGCGATCGACGATTTCGCGCACGCGATCGAGCAGTGCATCGACATCGATGAGGCTCAGGTTGCCGTAGTCGCGCGACAGCTTCGACAGTTCATCGCCATGCCCGCGCGGCAGGTAGAAGCTGGTGAGCCACGTATGCGGAATATCCCCTGCATGCGCCGGATCGACCATCAGGAAGAAGTTCACCCGGAACGAGGTCCAGTCGACCTTGCGCACGCTGGTGACGCGCGCATCGAGCGTGCCTTCGCCGACTTCGAAGCGCAGCGTGTCGCCGAGCTTGAGGTGGAAGCGGTCACGCCACGAGGTGTCGACGGAAACTTCAGCCTGCGCAGGTGACGCACCGGGCCACTTACCCGCCACCACTTCGTTGGAGGGCGGCAAATCCGCCGTCCACGACAGCCGCAGCTGGCGATCGGCGGCATCGCGTGCTTCGTCATTGGCGAGGAACGGCAGCTTGTCCACCGGCGTGCCGTTGATCGCGGTGAGTTTGCCGACGGCCAGCGGCATCATGTTGCTCTTCGTGGCGCCGATGCGTTGCAACTGCTGTGCGAACGCATCGCGCTGGCTTTCCTGCAGGTTCAGCACAAACCAGTTCGGCGTATCGGCTGGGAGTTCACGGCGCCAGCCTTCGAGCAGCGAAGGCGCGATGACCGCCAGCAACAGCAGGGCACACAGGCCGAGCGATAGAGCCGTGGCTTGCACCAGCGACAACCCTCGCCGCCGGGCGAGAGCAGCCAGGCCGAGGCGAAGCGCCGGGTGCGCACCGGGCGCGACGCGGCGGGCGACCACCAGTAGCAGCGCGGCGAGCAGGGCGGCGATAGCGGCGACGCCGCCAAGACTCGCGGCGAGGATGCCGGCCAGTTTCGCCGAATCACTCTGCAGCCAGAGCAGGCCGATCGCCGTGGCGAGTGGTACGAGGTACAGCACATCGAAGCGGCGCAGGCGGCGCTGCATGGATTCCCGGAACACCGCGACCGGTGGCACTTCAGCCAGACGTACCAGCGGCGGCAGGGCGAACCCGGCGAGTACCGCGAGACCCATGGCGGCCGCGGCAAACGCGGGCGCCAATGGCAGGGTCGTGGGAATGTTGTCGAACAACTGCCGCGCGAAGTACCAGGCACCTTCGGTCAGGCCAAGGGCGATCACGACACCCAGGGCGGCGGCCGGCAGGGCAAGGGCGGCGAGCGTCATCACCAGCAACGCGGCGACCTTGCGCCGCGGCGTGCCCAGCGCGCGTAGCAGGGCGACTTCATTGGCTTTGCGTCGCGCGTAACGCGCGGCGGCGAGGGCGATCGCGACGCCGGAGAGTAGCGCGGACAGTAGCGCGGTGAGGCGCAGGAAGGCACTCGCGCGGTCGAAGGCACTGCGCATGCGCTCCTGCATTTTCTCCGGCGTGATCAGCTCCGCGCCCGCAGGCAGGGCGCCATCTTCGATGGCGGCTCGCCACCGCGCTACCGCAGAGGGCGGGCCCGATACGAGCAGGCGATGGCGTGCACGACTGCCCACGCCGAGCAGGCCGGCGGCGTTGGCGTCATCGAGGTTCATGACCGCACGCGGCGCCAGCGCGAATAGTTCGCCGCCATCGGGCTGGCGCACCAGTTCGGCGGAGGCGACCAGGTCCTGGCCGCCAATCTGCACGCGTTCTCCGGGTTTGATGCCCAGGCCGACCATGGCGCGATGATCGAGGTAGACCTCGCCACGCGCCGGGCCATGCGCTACGCGGCTACGCCCATCGACACCCCCGACTTCCAGCGTGCCACGCAGGGGATACGCCGCATCACTGGCAAGGACATCCAGCAGCTGGCTGTGTTCGCCGACGAAGGCCACGCTGCGGAACTGCGCGCCACGGGTCATCGCCAGGCCATCGGCTTGTGCGGACGCGGCCATGGCATCCGGCAACGGTGCCGGCGCGGAGACGCCCACATCACCGCCGATCAATTCGGCGGCGCTGGCGAGAATTCCCCGCTCGATCCGCGTGGATAGCGTGGCGACGACACCCAGCGCGACCACGGCCAGGACCAGGGACGCTGCCAGCGTGCGCAATTCGACCAGGTGCCATTCGCGGCGCAGCGTACGCAGGGCCAGCCGCGTCACGTTCATGCGGGCACCCCGAGGCGGCCTTCGCGCAGTTCGGCCCGGCGCGCACAGCGCGCGGCGAGGCGGGAATCGTGGGTGACCAGGATCAGCGTGGTCTGGTGCTGGCGATTCATGTCGAACAGCAGGTCACCGATGTGCTCGCCCGTGTGCTGGTCGAGATTGCCGGTGGGCTCGTCGGCAAAGAGGATGCGCGGCCGGTGGACAAATGCGCGTGCCAGGGCGACGCGCTGCTGCTCACCGCCGGATAGCTGGGCGGGGTAATGGCGCCGGCGTGCAGCGAGCCCCACTGCGTCCAGGGCAGCATGCGCACGCTCACGGGCGTTGTCGTCGCCTTCCAGCTCCAGGGGGAGCATGACGTTCTCCTCAGCCGTGAGCGCCGGAAGCAGGTGGAACGACTGGAAGACAAAGCCGACCAGCCGTCGGCGGATCGCTGCCCGGGCTTCCTCGTCAATAGCTTCCAGGGCTTGCCCGTCGATGCGCACGCTGCCGGCCGTAGGCACGTCCAGGCCGGCCAGGAGCCCCAGCAAGGTGGTCTTGCCGGAGCCGGATGCGCCAACGATGGCAAAGCTCTCGCCCGCCGCCACAGCGAGGTTCACGCCAGACAGGATATCCAGCTGGCCCTCCGGCCCGAAAACCGACTTGCTAACATCGGCTACTTCAAGAAGAACACGGGAAGAATCGCTCATGCGTCGTAGCCTGGTCCTGTTGCTGCTTATGGTTTGCTGCGCCATCGCCCACGCGGCTGGTACGCCGCGCAAGGTGCTGGTGCTCGGGGACTCGTTGTCGGCGGCGCACAACATACCGGTGGAGGCCGGCTGGGTGCGTTTGCTGGACGCGCGCACTTCGAACATGGCGCCGCCATGGGCAATGGTCAATGCCAGCATCAGCGGGGAAACCTCGCTGAGTGGGCGTAACCGCCTGCCCGCGCTATTGGGCAAGGAAAAGCCGGGCATCGTGGTGATCGAACTGGGCGCGAACGATGGCCTGCAGGGGCTTCCGCTGGGCAAGCTGGCCGAGAACCTGGATGCCATGGTCAGCGCGGCCCAGGGGGCGGGCGCGAAGGTGCTCCTGCTGGGGATCGAACTGCCGGTGAACTACGGGCCGCAGTATCGCGACGGCCTGCGCAAGGTCTACACCGATGCCGCGACGAAGCACGGCGTGGCCTTGCTCCCCTTCCTGCTCGATGGCGTGGCCCTGGACCCGGCGCTGATGCAGGACGATGGCCTGCACCCGACGGCGAAGGGCGAACCCCGCGTTGCGGACAATGTATGGAAAGCGCTTGCACCCCTGCTCCATTAATCGACGAAACGTCGACGTTGGCTTACCCAGAATGAACACTTGTTTTCGGTCTTCACGCTGTTCTCACCGGTCCGGCCGTTAACTCTTCACATTTGTGAATCAGCGAAAGGAGAGTGGAGCGATGAGCAATCGCGACGAACAAGCTGGCCTGATCCTCCTCGTCGAGGACAACCGTCAAATTGCCGAGATGGTGGGCGAGTTCCTTGAGCGCCGGGGCTACTCCGTCGACTACGCCGCCGATGGCGTGAGTGGCCTGCACCTCGCGGTCTCCAACAGCTACGACGTCATCGTGCTCGACCTCATGCTCCCGGGCATGGATGGTCTCGATGTCTGCCGCAAGCTGCGCAAGGATGGCAAGAAGTCCACGCCGGTCCTGATGCTTACCGCCCGCGATACCCTGGAAGACAAGCTGGTCGGCCTGGAAGCGGGCGCGGACGATTACCTCGTGAAGCCGTTCGAAGTCCGTGAGCTCGAAGCCCGCCTTCGCGCGCTGATCCGGCGTGATCGCCGCCAGGTGTCGTCGGAAGTACTCACCGTGGGCGATATGACCCTGGACACCGCCACGTTGCGCCTCACCCGCGGCGGCCAGGAGTTGACGGTTTCGCCGATCGGCCTGAAGTTGCTGGCCATCCTCATGCGTGAATCGCCGCGTGTCGTCAGCCGCCGCGATATCGAACGCGAGATCTGGGGTGACACGCTGCCCGATTCGGACACCCTGCGTTCCCACCTCTACAACCTGCGTCGCGTCATCGACAAGCCGTTCGATCGGCCACTGCTGCATACCATCCATTCGGCTGGCTACCGTCTCGCCGACCTCGATTCCGAGGTTGCCGCCTCCCAGATGGCCTGAGAAGGTGCGGGGCTGGAAGTAATCGATGGAAGGCAGGTCATCGCAGGGGACACGACGAGGCTGGCGCGGATCATTCCGCGCCCGCATCGCGATCGTCTTCGGCTTGCAAGCCCTCGTGGTCATCATTGCCTCACTGATGACGGCATATAACGTCGCGCCCTGGGGCGCGGCGCTCTCGATCACGCTGTGCTCCGGCGCGTTGTCGTGGCTGGCGGTTTCGCGTGCCTGGTTGCCGATCGCCGCACTGGCCAGGCTGCTGAATGGCTGGGATCCCGATCATCCTGATATGGAAGGGCTAGCTGCGGAAGAAGGCCGGGGCAAGGGCAAGGATGGTGACGTGTCATCGCTGGTTCGCGGTCTGCAGGGTCTCGCGTCACGTATCGAGGGTTTCGGCGACCGCGAGCGCAACTTCACCCGCGACGCCAGTCATGAACTGCGTAGCCCGCTCACCGTCATCAAGATGTCCTCCGATATGCTGGCTGACGAGACGGATCTTTCCGAGTTCGGCCACCGCTCGCTGGAGCGCATCCGCCGTTCCACGCGTGAACTCGAATCATTGGTCGAGGCGTTCCTCATCCTCTCGCGGGAATCCGACCAGGGCCTCGTCGAGGAAGACTTCATCGTCAACAAGGTGCTGCGCCAGGAAGTGGACTACGCCCGCGAACTCATCGCCGGGCGCCCGGTCGAGCTGATCCTGGACGAGCCGGCGGCATTCGCGTTGCATGCCTCGCCACGCGTCTTCGCGGTCCTCTGCGGCCAGCTGATACGCCATGCGTTGCAGCAGACCGATCAGGGCACGATCGTGGTGACGGTGATGCCAGGCAGCGTGAGCGTTATCAACCCGGCGGTCGATGCCCAGGATGCGGCGAGCCGACGGCACGCGGCTGTCGATCGCCACGGCTTCGATCTCGCGATTGCACGCCGCTTGTCCGATCGCTTCCAGTGGCCACTGGAATTACGCGCCCTGCCGGGCGCATCACGCGTGGCCAGCGTCCGCTTCCCCAACCCGCAACCCATCGAAGCCTGACTTGCGCGCGGTGGGCCTCGCCGCGACCCGCAATCCTGTAGGAGCGCGCTTGCGCGCGATGGGCCTTGTCGCGAGCACCCATCGCGCGCAAGCGTGCTCCTACAAGGTCATTAGCTTCGTTATGCGCTCGAGGGTCAGGGCGCCGCTGAGCGCCTTGCGCGAGCCATCGGCATGGATGACCAACGTACGCGGTGTCTCGCCACCCCAGGTCGGGTCGATCATGAAATTCAGACGGTCGGGCGTTGCGTCGGCATAGGCGCGTGACGGCACGTCATCGAGCTTTGCCGCCTTCAGCCGTGCTTCGAGCGTTTCGCGTTGCGCGATCGGGTCGGTGGCGACATACACGAGCTGAACATCCGCATGCTGGCGCTGGTAAGCGCGCAGCGCAGCGAGGTTCTCTTCACAGTAAGCGCAATCGAGCGACCACAAGGCGAGCACCTTGCTGCCATGCTCCGGCGGAACCACGAGTGCCGCGACGTCGGTTGCCGCCAACGGGATGGGCGATGCTGCAAATGCAGGCCCGGCCACGCCCAGCGCGCCCACGAGCACGCACACCGCTTGCAAGAGCCCAGGCGTCCGGCGATGTCCCGCACCCACGCCACCCCGTGTAGGAGCGCGCTCGCGCGCGACCGCACCGCGCCACCCGCCATTGACCCCGATGCCCACCATCACCGAAGCGCCTCGGTGGGCACCAACCGGAACTGTCCGCCCGGATTCCACGCGACAAACGCCCGGTGATCATGCAGCACCAGTTTCGGCCACCCCGAAGGCCCATCGGTATGCGCGATCGCCCGCGGCTCGCTAAAGGTGATACCGCCGTCGTTCGATTCACGCAGCATCAGCTCCAGCCCCTTGGTTGTCATCTGGTGCCACGCGATCCATACGTGCTTGTCGTCCACTGCGAGGTCGGCGTGCGACCCGCCATTGCCCGCGACGGTGAACATATGCGCCGGTGGCTTACCCGGCTGCAGCTGGCCATAGCTGATCTCGGGCTTGCCATCCGCCGCGCTGAACCACACCGCATGGCGGGTACCGGCCGCGTCGATCGCCAACGACGGCCCGTGGTGCGGGCAGCCTTCGATATGCCATTGCGTGAACGTGGCGCGTGACACGCCAGGAGGCGACCCATCCGCAGGCAACGTGGCGAAAGCGTGGTCACGAATGTTGTCGCCGTAGATGGCACGGAAGAAGGCCTCGATGCGGCCATCGGGTGCGCGCGCCAGTGCGATGCGGCAGCACTCGCAACTCTGGTCGATGATTTTTTTCTCCGGCGCGAACGTCGCGCCGCGGTCGCTGGACCAGCTGTAGTAAGTAGCCGCCCCAAGATACGGTTTGTGCGCCTTCGTTGCGGCTTCGAGATCACGTTTGTCGATCCATGCGACGATCAGGTTGCCCTTGCCATCGACGGCCAGCGAATCAAAGCGGTGGGTGATCTCGGCGCGATCGGAGTGCACCGTCTTCGGCGCATCGAAATGAGCGCCGCCATCCAGTGATCGTGAGAAACGCACGAAACCGGTCCATGGCGCCTTGCGCGGCTGCGACCAGGTTACGTACAGCTCGCCCTGGGGGCCGAGGGCGATCTTCGGGCGATTTTCGCCCTCCGCGTAGATCGGCTCGCCGGTAGGATTCACGATGGTCGAGAGCACGAAGTCGCGGCCCATGTCGTCGGAACGACGAACGCGCACGTGCTCGCCAACGGTATCGACGACCCACAGGTGACCCGTGCCATCGAGCGCTGCATCGAACCCTAGGGGTGCCTCATTGCCCATGGCGCCCATATCGTGGGCATGGGCGAGAGGTGCGATCAGCGCCAGTGCCAGGAGCATCGCGCGCAAGCGCGCTCCTACATGGTGAGCAGCACCCTCCACGCTCACCGCACGCCCTGTAGGAGCGCGCTTGCGCGCGATAGCTTTCAGCGTAAGGCTCATCAGGTTTCGTCCGGCCGCTCGCGCACAGGATGCTTGCTCAACTTCCGTTGCAATGTGCGGCGATGCATGCCCAGCCGGCGCGCCGTCTCGGAGATATTGCCTTCGCATTCGGTGAGCACGCGCTGGATGTGTTCCCACTCCAGGCGACGCAGCGGCAACGGTGCATCCGGCGCATCGGCGAAGTCATCCATATCCGCCGGGCCCGCATCCCCATCGAGAAGGGCGCGCACCACGGCATCGGCATCTACCGGCTTGGCGAGGTAATCGTGCGCACCGCGCTTGATCGCTTCAACGGCGGTGGCGATGGAAGCATAGCCGGTGAGTAACAGCACGCGGATATCCGGCACCAGCGACTGCAGTTCCGGAATCAGGCGGAGGCCGTTCTCATCGCCCAGTTTCAGATCCAGCACGCAATAGCGTGGCTGGTGCCGACGGGTGAGCGCGCGCGCATCATCGGCGTTATCCGTAGTGATGACCTCGAACCCGCGTGAGCTCAGCGCGCGGCCAAGCACACGGGCGAACGTCGGGTCGTCATCGACGATGAGAAGAGGGCGGCCGCCGGGTGGGACAAGCTCGTTCATGCGTGATCTCCAATGACCGAAAGGGGCAGGCGCAGGCGCATCTGGGCGCCGTGACCGGTATTGCTGGCGGCGAGTTCGCCATCGAGGCGCTCAGCGGTGGCCTCGGCCAGCGCGAGGCCGATGCCCAGGCCGGTCGCCTTCTGTGACAACCCGAGTGTGCCGAGCTCATCCACCTCGTCAAAGCCCGGGCCTTCATCGGTGACAGTGAGCACCAGCCACGGCCCTTCGACACGGATATCAAACCCCACGAAGGCGCTACCGTTGATCGACGAGGCTTCGACCGCGTTATTCAAGAGATTGATCAGTGCATGGCGCAGGCCGGCCGGTGAACGCAAGGCCAACCGCTCGGCGCCAGGCTCCACGCTCAGTGCGACGTCGGCCTCCGGGCGCAGCAACTGGAAACGTTCCATGCAGACATGCACGAACTGCCCAACGGTAAGCCGCTCAGGTACCTGGGAGAGCTGGGCCTGGCCAAAGGCGACCATCTCGCGAAGGATCGTGCGGCAACGCTGCACCTGGCCCTCGAGCAGGTCGAGGTCATCACCCAGTGCGTTGTCGCCGGCATGTTCGCGGCGAATCTCGGGCAGCAGCGTACGCATCGTCGAAAGCGGGGTGTTGAGTTCGTGCGCTGCACCGGCGGCTTGCGTCGCGATGGCCAGGATGCCTTCGTCGCGCAAGGCGCGTTCGCGCACGCGCTGCACCTCTCCTTGCTGCAGGCGGATCGCTTTGGCGAGGTTGCTGATGAAGACGCCAAGCAGGATCGCCATGATGACGAAGTTCACGCCCATGCCAGCCACGTACAGGTCGAAATCGAGGCTTTTGTTACCCAGGGTGGGCAGCGGCAGGTGATACGGCACCAGCAGTACGTAGGCCACGCCGGTCAGGATCGATACCAGCGCGACGCCGACGATCGAGAGCGCGGCAGCGGAGAGCGCGATCGGCACCAGCAGCAGGGTGACAAACGGATTCGCCGCCCCGCCCGTGAAGTAAAGCAGGTAGCCCAACACCAGGGTGTCGAAGGCGATGTGCACGATCGCCTCGCCCTCGCTGATCTTCCACGGCATGCCCAGGCGGAACGATGCCGCGGCGGCGAACACCGCCAGCACGCAGACGCCGATCATTAGCGGAAGCAGGGGGACATCGAGCTTGAGCAACGCGACGCAGGACAGGATCGCGACGCTCTGGCCGGCGATAGCGCACAGGCGCAGCCAGGCGAGGGTACGTGCAAGGACGAACGGACCGGAGCGGGAGGAGGGGCTGTGTAGGTGGTCGCTCATGGTCTCTTTACGCGAAGGGCCGCCCCGTATGGGGCGGCCCTTGCGGCGTTACAGGTCTTCGTTATGTACCGGGGGCACCGGGGGCACGTCCGCCAGTGCATGATCAAGCGAAAGTTTGCGCATCAGCGGGAGCATCGCGACAGCGAGCACAGTGCAGCCAATGCCGACGAAGCCCAACTTGTTGAACAGGCTGGTGTAGATCGGGAGCGACTGCATCGGATCGGTGATATCGCTGGGGATCGCCGCGTAATTGGCGACCACACTGCCCATGTACTGCGACACGCCGGACGCGACATAGTACGCACCCATCATGAAACCGCCCATGCGCGCAGGCACGTAGCGGGCGATCATGGCCAGGCCGAGGCCGCTCACCAGGATCTCACCCAGCGAGTAGAAGCCGTAACCCCACACCATGTACCAGGATGAGATCTTGCCTTCGACCGAGCCCACGGCGCCCAGGCCGTACATGAAGAAGCCGACGGCCACGGCGGCGAAACCGAGCGCGAACTTGGCGGCCACCGAGAAATCCTTGCCATGGCGGCCGAGCGCGTTATAGATCCACACCAGGATCGGCGAGAGGATCACGATCCAGATGGCATTGAGCGACTGGAACTGCTCCGGGATCCAACGGAAGATTTCAAAGCCGAAGATACCGAAGGAGAGATCGACATTGCGCTGGGCGAACAGGTTCAGCGAGGTCGACATCTGCTGGTAGAAGATGAAGAAGAAGATCGTCTGTACGGTGAGCACCAGCGCGGCGATAAGGCCGGCGCGCTCACCCGGCTCCACCGAGCGGATGAGGTGGGCGAAGATCACCAGGATGACGACGCCGGCGGTGTAAACACACCACTGGGCCAGCTCCTGGTTCTGCAGGATGACCGCCGAAGCGCCGATGATGACGAGGCCGCCCAGGAAAACCCCGAGGATGTTCTTCATCGGCGGGCGGGTTTCGTCCGGCACCGAACCGATGTGCGCCAGCGTGTGGCGCATGAGTGAATAGTTGACCAGGCCGAGGATGAGGCCGATCGAGCACACACCGAACGCGGTGTGCCAGCCCAGCGCATCGCCGTAGTGCTGGCCCACGTAGTCGCGGATCCACGGGGTAAGCAGCATCGAGATCGTCGAGCCGACGTTCACCGCCATGTAGTAGATGGTGAACGCGCTATCGATCTTGACCTCGTCGCCTTCGTAGATCTTGCGGACGAGGTTGCCGGCGTTCGGCTTGAACAGGCCGTTGCCGAGGATGATCACGCCCAGGGCGAGATACAGGAAGAGCGCGTTATTCGTGGGTACCCAGAGCAGCGCGTAACCGATCATGAGCACGACGGCGCCGGTGAGCATGGTGCGGCGCGTACCAAGGAACTTGTCGCCGATCCAGCCGCCGATGGCGGGGGTGGCGTAGATCAGGGCCGAAGCGGCACCCCAGATCAGGTTGGAGTCGGCTTCGGCGAAGCCGAGCTTCTTGATCATGTAGGTGACCATCAGCACCTGCATGCCGTAGAAGCCGAAGCGCTCCCACATTTCGATCAGGAAGACCGTGCTGAATGACTTGGTCTGTGTAACGGGTGGATTCTGAATTGCCATGTATTTTCCGGGCACATTGGAAACAGCGAATGGCCACGAATGGCCACTCCCGTTGCCGTGACCCTGAACGAGGCCACAACCGGTCAAGCGTAATACAAATGGTCTACCCGGTTGTGTTGCAGCGCCAGAGGGGCGCGGCGATTCGCCACAAGGCGACCCATAAGCCAGCCCAAAGGCCGCCTGTGGCATCATAGCGGGCCATACCACACCCTCCGGCCGCCTTTTCATGCCGCAGCGCACCTATAACCCGACCTCGCGGGCCCCCCGCCTGGCCCCGCAGCGGCAGGCCTGACCTCCATGGCATCTACGGTTCCCCGCGGTCCGCGGCAGATCTACACGGCCTTTGGCTGGTCCATGAAGGGCCTGAAGGCCTGCTTCCAGCACGAGGCCTCGTTTCGCCTGGAGGTCTTCAATGCCATCGTGGTGATCCCGCTGGGTCTGTGGCTGGGCGCCGGTGCCGTGGAAAAGATCATCCTGATCACTTTTCCGATGCTGGTGCTGGCCATGGAGCTGCTGAACTCGGCCATCGAGGCTGTGGTCGACAAGGTCAGCCCCGAGTTCCATGAACTGGCCGGCCGCGCCAAGGACATGGGTTCCGCTGCCGTGTTCCTGATGATGGTGATGGTCGTCGTCAGCTGGGCCCTGATCCTCATCCCCCGGTATTTCTGAAGCCCCCTGGTCCTGTAGGAGCGCGCTTGCGCGCGACCCTCGGTCGCGTCAAGGCCCCAACCAGGCGGCACCCCCCGGATCGCGCGCAAGCGCGCTCCTACAAGGGGGCGGTTTGCGCTACCTTTGCGGCGCATACCCAAGGAAACCGCTGCCATGAAGACATTCCTCCGCGCTTTTGCCCTCGTCGCGCTCGTCGGGTTCCTTTCCGGCTGCGGTTACAACTCGATCCAGCGTGAGGACGAGGGGGTCAAAGCCGCTTGGTCCGAGGTGCTGAACCAGTATCAGCGCCGCGCTGACCTGGTTCCGAACCTGGTTAACACGGTCAAGGGCTACGCCCAGCACGAAGAGCGCGTCCTGACCGAGGTCACCGCGGCCCGAGCCAAGGTGGGCCAGGTGCAGATCACCCCGGAGACCGCCAACGATCCCGAGGCGCTGGCCAAGTTCCAGGCCGCCCAGGGCCAGCTCTCCGGGGCCCTGTCGCGTCTGCTGGTGGTCAGCGAGAACTACCCCCAGCTCAAGGCCGATGGCTCGTTCCGTGACCTGCAGGCCCAGTTGGAGGGCACCGAAAACCGCATCACCGTCGCTCGCAAGCGCTATGTCGATAGCGTGCAGTCGTACAACACGCTGATCCGTTCCTTCCCTAACAATCTCACAGCCAAGGTCATGGGCTACAAGGTGAAGCCGAACTTCAGCGTCGAGAACGAGAAAGCCATCTCCACGGCGCCTACCGTCGACTTCAACAGCGCCCCCGCGCCGGCACCGGCGGCCTCGGCCGCTCACTGATGCGCCGGCTCGCGGCACGGCTGCTGCTCGCCTTCGCCTTGCTGGTGCCGCCCCTGGCGGCGCTGGCTGACGATGCGGCCGCCGTTCCGAAACTCACCCGCCACGTCACCGACCTGACGGGTACCCTGAGCGCCGAACAGGTCAATCAGCTGGATGACCGGCTGACGGCCCTCGAGAAGGCCAAGGGTGCCCAGGTCGTCGTTCTCATGGTACCGACCACCCAGCCCGACGATCTTGAGAGCTACTCGCTCAACGTCGCCGAGGCCAACAAGGTCGGCCGTAAAGGTACGGACGATGGCGTGCTCCTGCTGCTGGCCAAGAACGACCGGCGCGTGCGCATTGAAGTGGGTTACGGTTTGGAAGGTGCGTTACCCGATGCGATCGCCTCGCGGATCATCCGCGAATACATGGCGCCGAAGCTGCGCGCTAACGATTACAACGGCGCGATCACCGAAGCACTGAACGCGATCACTCAAATCGTGAATGGCGAGGCCTTGCCGCCGCCGGTCAACCCGGATGAAAGTCACGAACGTCGCGGTAACGGGGGAGGGCATTTCCTTATCCC
The DNA here is from genome assembly GCF_036500425.1 of Luteibacter sp. GTDB lineage: Bacteria > Pseudomonadota > Gammaproteobacteria > Xanthomonadales > Rhodanobacteraceae > Luteibacter. The sequence continues at coordinate 122,272 of NZ_DASYCB010000081.1, read as the reverse complement.
GCTGCTGTTCGGGGTGCTGTTCCTGCGGGGTGTCCTCGGCCGGGCGCCGCTTGGCGTGCGCGCGCCCATAGGTGGCGTTATCGCGGGTGGACTTGGCTGGCTGCTGCTTAATTCGCTGTTCTTCGGCGTGCTGGGCCTCGTCGGCGGCGCACTACTCATGGCCATTCCTGCGGGTGCTGGCCGTTCCATCGGCGGGGGCGGCTGGGGTGGTTGGGGCGGCTTCGGCGGTGGCGGTGGTTTTGGCGGCGGTGGTGGATTTGGTGGAGGCGGCGGCGGAGGTTTCAGCGGCGGCGGCGGCAGTTTTGGCGGTGGCGGTTCGTCGGGGAGCTGGTGATGAGCATGCAACGGATCGCAACCAACCTGTTTGGCGCCTGGTTCCAGATCGGGCGGCAGTTTCCGAAGGACACGCTCGACGCCATCGCGGCGCGCGTAAGTGACGGTGAGCGCACCCACCGCGGCGAACTCCGCGTGGCGGTGGAATCCCGCCTGCCGTTTGCCGCGGTATCGGATGGCGTCACCGCACGCGATCGCGCTGCCGAGCTGTTCGCTCACCTGCGCGTGTGGGATACGGAAGACAACTGCGGCGTGCTGCTCTACGTGTTGCTGGCCGAACACCGTATCGAAATCGTGGCGGATCGCGGTATTGCCGCAAAGGTGGCCGCCGATGAGTGGAACGCCATCACCTCGCATATGCGCGATGAGTTCGCGAAAGGGCACTTCCGCGAGGCCGTGCTCACCGGCGTGGATGAAGTGGGTGCATTGCTGGCGCGGCATTTTCCCTCTGACGGCAGCCCGCGCACCAACGAGTTGCCGGATCAGCCACTGCTTCTCTGACGTTCGGCTTCGCCCACAGGGTGGGCTCCCACGAGACGTCGCGCCAGGTCGAATAACAGGCACAAAAAAGGGCTGCCCGAAGGCAGCCCTTTTTGTCACTCGGGTACAGCGGTACGGCTTCTTACAGGCTGAAGTCGTACTGGACCATCAGGCGCAGCGAACGCGGCGTCTGGTAGTAGGTCGGCACGCGGTAGGTCGAACCGTAGTACGTCGAATCAGCGCCGTTCTCGCCCACTTCATCAACAGCGGTCTTCGTGTCGTTGTTGAAGAGGTTGAGCACGTCGAGCTGTACGGTCAGGCCCTTGGCGTATGCCGGGGTGTAGACCACGTTCGGGCTGATCGACCACTGCCACGGCAGGCGCTTGGCCGTGCCGCGCGACTTGATCTGGCCGTCGCAGTAGAAGAACTCCGAGTTGTAGCTCGGGATACCGCCCACGGTTTCGTCGCCGCCGCCGAAGCAGCTGGTCGGACGACCGGATTCGAGCAGGCCGTTGACGCCAACCTGCCATTCCGGGGTGATGCGGTAGCCGCCGTACACCTTGACGCTGTGGCGACGATCGTTCGGCAGGTAGCCGGTCGCGCCAACCATCAGATCCGGGTAATCGAACGCGCTGGTCGTGCCCGTATCCTTCTGGCCGTTATCCGACTTCACCAGGCCTTCCGTGTTGCCACGGTTCTTCGACCAGGTGTACGACGCATTGACGTACCAGTTGTCGGTGGCCTTCTCGGCCGACAGGGTGACCGCTTCGTACGTGCGCTTCGCTTTCTCGCCGAACGCCTTGCCCGGGATCGTCACGTTGCGCAGCTGGCCGCTGCCGTCGAGATCGACGTCAACCGACACCTTGCTGCCCGGGTTGTAGATGAAGCAACCCGGCATGGTCGCCGGCGGCGTGAACTGGTCGCCGTTCTTGTCCATGTCCAGGCCGATCGACTTGCCGTAAGCGTAGAACGGACGCCAGTCGCAGGTATCGTCGATCGCGTTGTTGAGCTTGCGGTAGGTCGCCTTGGCACCGACCACCCAGTCGTTCAGGAAGTCGTTGTCGCTGGTGATACGGTGCTGGATGCCGAGGATGAACTCGTCCTGCGAGTACGGCTTCAGGTCCTTCGTGGCGACCGAGCGCGGATCCGGCGTGGAACCGTTCTCGCCGTTCACGATGTTCTGGCCGCTGAGCGGGGCGCCCAGGGTCGGGATGCCGGTGACCGGATCGATCGCCGAGTAGGCGAAATTCTGGATCGTGTAGTACGAAGCCGTGGCAGCGCGCAGGGCGACGTTCGCGGCGATCGGCAGCGAGTAGCGGCCAGCGGTACCGAAGACCTTGGTCGACGAATCGCCGAACACGTCCCACGAGAAGCCGAGGCGCGGCTGCCAGATGTTGCCCTGGCGGACGAAGTTCTGAGCGGCGCCGTTCTTGTTGTTGAACGAGTCGTTGCGCACGCCGATGTAGGCGAGGAACTTATCCGAGACCTGCCAGTTATCCTGGAGGAACCACGACTTCTGGTCGACGCCGACCGAACCACCGGTGCGGTAGTTGTACTGCGAGACGTAGTCTTCGCCCGCGGCGTTGGTGCGGTAGTACCACAGCGAACCACCGGCGTACTCCTGGCCGGCATCCGAGCTCCACTTCTCACGCGAGAAGCCGCCCGACAGGTCGTGGTCGCCCACCTTCCAGTCGAGATCGACGCGGTACGCGGTGCGCTGGTCTTCGCCGTTGAAGCGATCGACGGTGCTGTCGAGGTAGCACGAGCCGGCCGGGGCGGTCGCGCCGCTCAGGGTGCTGCTGCGACGATCGATCACGTACGGGCAACCGGAGTTGGTGCCGTTGATGTTGCCGTCGTACTTGGTGACGGTGCCGTCAGCCGAGACATAGTCCGAAGAATTCTTCGACTTCATCTTGCCCCACTGCGCCGACAGGGTCAGGTCATCGGTGAGGTAGCTGGTGTACTTGAACACGTTGACCGCGCCGCCGGTCTTCAGGTGCTTGCGGCCCAGGTAATCGGTGGTCGACGGCTTGCCGTCGGCATCGATTTCCGAGTTGTAGTACTGGTTGGTCGTGTGCTGCGTGTTGTTCATCCCCGTCCATTCGAGGATGTTCGAGTCATTGATGTTCCAGTCCATCTTGATCAGATAGAACGGATCGCTGTACTCGTTACGTGCCGCCGGGGTGGTCGAGGTGGCACCCGGGTAGGTGGTCTGCGACTCTTTGTGCGACTGGAAGATGCCGTAAAAGAACAGCTTGTCCTTGATCAGCGCGCCGCCCAGCCAGGCCGAGTAGACGTTGTCGTTGTCGCTGTTCTTCTGGTAGGTGCGGTAGAGGTTACCGTCCTTCGTGTAGGTGGTCGGCTGCTGCTCGCGGCCCCACGCCGGGGTGTACACCCACGAAGCGCCACCCTTCCACTCGTTGGTGCCACGCTTGGTGATCACCGAGGTCACGCCGCCGGTCGAGAAACCGTACTGCGCGCCGTAGCCACCGGTCTGCACGTCAAGCTGCTGGATGGCCTGGAACGGCACTTCCGAGAACGACAGGTTGTTGTACAGGTTGGTGACGTTGAAACCGTTGACGTAGTAGCTGTTCTCGGCGACCGAGGCACCACCGAACGACGGCAGGTTGCCGAACGCCGAATCACCCTTCACGGTGCCCGGGGTCAGCGCGGCGACGTCGACGACGTTGCGCGGGACCGGGAGCTTATCGAGCTTGTCCGCAGTGAAGCTGGTGCGCGACTCGACCGAGGCCACGTCGATCGCGGTGAGGGCATTGGCCGACACGGTCACGGTGTCGAGGGCCTGCGCGCTGCTGTTGCCGCCATTCGCGGCAGCAAAGTTCAGCTGGGCCGACTGTCCGGCGACGACGTTGATGTCGCGGGTCGTTACGGTCGTGCCGTTCTCCAGCACGTTCACGCGGTAGCTGCCGATCGGCAGCGAAGAGACGCGGTAGTGACCATCCTGGTCCGCGGTGACCGAGCGCGATGCGCCCGAGCCGATGTTCTGGATCTGGATCGTCTGCGATGCCGAAGCGGTACCGTAGATGTCGCCAACGGTGCTCTGGGCGAACGCGGTACCGGCCAGCAGGCAGGCGCCCAGCGCGGAAACGAGCGCAGTGCGCTTCAGCACGCGGGAGCGCGTGAGCAGGGTGGTGCTTGTCATGAGGTCAAAAACTCCCTGGCCCTGCATTTTTCAGCAAGGCACTGAACAGCTTGTAGTAGCGCCGCGGGGAAGCGGCGCTCGATGTGGGTGTGTGAGGTATTCGGCGTGGGGACACCGACGTCGCACCAACCCCTGGGTGCTAAGCGACGTAACACGAACATAACGCCGTCGTCATATGACTGCAAGCATTTACGGCATTTATCACGAGATAATGCTGCGGGCGCAGGGAGTTACGCGAGGCTGCGGGAATGCGATTAATTCTCAACAGTCGGCTGTGAATCGCGTCACTGCTTCGTAGGCCATCGCGCGCAAGCGCGCTCCTACAGGGTGCGTCTACGTTGTAGGAGCGCGCTTGCGCGCGATGCTCTTCAGCACTCAGAACCGCTGCTGATAGCCGATGTAGAAATAGCGATCGATATCAAACGCAGGGTTATACGGCGGGCTACCACCGCCGGCGCTGGCGACGTTGTAGTAGAACGGCCCCTTGCGCGCGAACACATTGTTGATCCCGACGCGCACGCTACCGTTCCAGGGGGCCATCCAGCGCAACTGGAAATCGTTGAAGGCCACGCCACCCTTCCGGCTCACGCCGGTAACGCCGCTGATGACGTTCAGCGTATCGGGTTGGTTGCATTCCACCGTGGAAGACCAGCACGAATCCTTCAGGCCTGAGTAATACCGCACTGTCCAGGTCGCGCCGAAGCGCTGCCAGCCCCAATCCAGCGAGAGATTGGAGCGCACGCGGTAGAGACCCTGCACCCCGTTCATGTAGCCGGCGAGCTGGCGTGGCTGCGCACTCGCGCTGCTGCGCTGGGTGTAGTCCTTCAGGTAGGTACTATCGGATAACAGCGTGAACTCGCCGAAGCGCGTCTGCGGGAAGCGGTAATGCAGGCCGAGGTCGTAGCCCTCGGTACGCAGCGAGCCGAGATTCACCAGGCTTTCGTCAAGCGAGGTGATGGTGCCGCCCGGTGCGCGGGTAAAGCGGCCGCAATACGTGGGGTCGTTACGCACGTAGCAGAAATTAAGGATGTCACCCGCGAGGATCGGGGTGATCACATCGTGGATATCGACCTTGTAGTAGTCGAGCGTCATGTCGAGCCCATCGAGGTAGATGGGGCTGTAGACAAGGCCTGCCGTACGGGTGATCGACGATTCGGGCTTCAGTCGCGGGTTGGCGCCTGCGCGAAATGCCGATGGATTTTGCCCGCCGGTATTCGAGGTGATTTGCGCACCGGACTGGTCGACCTGGCGATAATTCGCCGGCACGCCAGCGGCGGAGCAACGCCCGCGCACGGCTGGGTCCGAGGCGGCGGCACCAAAGGCGCTATCGCACGGATCGAGGAAGCTCTCGAAACTTTCCGTCGAGCCAGCGTAGAGATCCGATACGGTTGGCGCGCGAAAACCCTGCGCATAGGTGCCACGCAGCAACAGATCGTCGAACGGCTTCCAGCGAAAGCTGTACTTGTTGTTCGTGCGGCCGCCGAACGCGGTGTAATGCGAATACCGTGATGACGCATTGACGGCGAGTTCCTGCGCGAAGGGCAGGTCGGCGAGCAGCGGTACATCGAACTCGAGGTAGGCCTCGTTCACGATGTAACCGCCGTTGGTAGGGTCGCTCGCCAGCTGGGTGGTCAGGCCGGAGGAATCGGCGGGGTCGGGAACATAGCGCCCATTTTCCTGGCGATGCTCCAGGCCGCCGGCGACACGCAGGGTTCCCGCCGGCAGATCGACAACGCCACCGGTCAGGTTCGCCATGAAGTCGTTCGTCCGGGTGATATCCCGTGCCGTCGTGGTCGATGCCACGTAACGCCACACCGCATCCGGCGTGTTGCCCGGACCTGCCAGGATGTTCCAGGGCACGCAACCTGCCGCCCTGTCCGCCGCGTCGGCGCAGGCGACCTGGCCATCGATCGTCGTGGTGGCGCCCAGCGCCTTCCGCGCGTTGACCAGGTTGATGTTACCGCTGGTGGTGCGGCTGGCGCGGTCCTCGGAGTAGGCGTAGGTGACGTCCCAGTTCCAATTGTGGTCGCCCCACTGGAAAGTGCCTTCGGCACCCGCGTCGGCGTGGAACACCTTCGACTTGGCCCAGATCATGCGCGGCAGTTCCACCGTGCGGCGGAAGAACGACGTGGCATAGCCTGGGAACGGGTTGTAGGCGCTGCCCGCATCGATCAGCAAGTCATCGTTGCGACCGGTGGCACTCTGCAGCGGATAGCCCGAGGCCTGGCTGCGCGTATCGCGCACGCCGTAGTTCGCCATGCCGCGCAGGGTGATGTCATCGGTGAGGTTGTAGCGGCCGGTCGCGAACAGGTTGCGCAGCTTGCTGCCGGCGCGGAAGCTCATGTCACGCTGCGTGTTGTACTTGTCCGCCGTGCTGTCGACGTCATACGGATGATAGTTCGCGAGATTGCCGCTATCGGTCGCGCCGTGGTTGATCACATAGCTACCGCCATTGGGCGTGCGCGGATCCGTGACACCCCCGTACGGCCCCATGTTGTAACCATCCAGCGGATGGCGCGGGCCGTAAGCCGTGCTTGTCAACGTGCGCTTGTCATCATCCAGGGTGTCGCCGTCTTCATAGCTGGCGCCAAGGATCACGGAGGAGCGCTCGGTGCTGCGGCCCCAGGTGAAGGTGCCATTCTTCTGGGCGCCATCGCCCTTGCCATTCACGCCGTACAGCACATCGGCCGAGGCGCCTTCGAAGCGATCGGTGGTGATGATGTTGACCACGCCGCCGATGGCGTCGGAGCCGTAAATCGAGGACGCACCATCCTTCAGCACCTCGATACGTTCAACGATCGAGACGGGGATGGTCGAGAGATCGGTCAAGCCACCCAGGCTGGTGGTCCAGCGGCGGCCGTTTACCAGCACCAGGGTGCGTACCGCGCCGAGGTTGCGCAGGTTGACGTAACGACCGCCTGCATCATTGCTGGAGGAAAGGGTGTCCTGCGGGGTGACCTCGGCGGTGCCGGCCGAAGGCATGCGCGCCAGGATGTCGCCAAGGCTGGTCAGGCCCGTGGCGCGGATCGCGGCACGATCCATGGTGAAGACGGGCTGGGCGGTTTCGACATCGATACCGCGGATACGCGAGCCGGTTACCGTGACGTTGACCGGGGCCAGCATCTCGGCGGGTGAGCCCACGTCCTGCGGTGTGGTGGCATCCTGGGCGAGCACGGCGCTGGACGCGAGGCAGCCGAGCAGTGCCACGGCAAGCACCGCCCGCCGCGCCGCGACGTGGCGCTTCTGCCCACAACTGACGACCATACCCCGAAAACCTCCCGATCCCCGCCAGGCACCACCCGGGCCCAGCGATCACGCGAACATAACGCTTGCGGGCGCAACGGGCAACCGCCACCGGTCAGGGGAGGGCGTGGGAGGCTCATATGCCCCCACGCCCCCTACCTTACGGCGCGGCGGATTTCGCTCCAGCGCCGTCGCCGATATTACGGTCGAGGAAGGCGGCTAGCTTGTTGTAGAACTCCTCCACGTTCGCCGGTTTGACGAACCCGTGCCGCTCACCGGACTTGGTCAGGCTCTCGTAGGGCTTGTGCGCCGCGTCCAGCGCGGCCTTCATGGCCTTGAACTGGGCGAACGGGGCACGTTCGTCGTCCTCGCCGTGGACCAGCATGATCGGCAGGTTCAGCTTGTCGACCCCATTCACCGGCGAGATGGCGGCGAGCGCGGCGGGGTCCTTGCCGATGGTCGTGTCGAGGTAGCTGCGGCCGGACTTGGTGCCCTTGATGTCACCCTTGGTGTACATCATGGCCAGGTCGTAGATACCCGCGTAGCCCACCGTGCACTTGAACATGCCGGGTGCCCGTTCGGGCAGCATCATGGCCGAATAGCCGCCAAAGCTGGCGCCGTAAACGCAGACGCGGTTGGGGTCGGCCATTTTCTGGCTGATCGCCCATTTCACGCCATCGATCAGGTCATCCTGGATCCGGGTGCCCCACTGGCGGTAGCCCGCTTCCTGGAAGGCGTTGCCGCGATCGCCCGAGCCGCGGTAGTTCACCTGCAGCACCAGGTAGCCACGGCTAGCGAGGAACTGGGCGTCGGTGTCGTAGAACCAGTCGTCACTGATGTCGTGCGGGCCGCCGTGTGGCAGCAGCACCATCGGCAGATTTGCCTCGCCCTTACCCTTCGGAATGGTGAGAATCGCCTCAAGCTCGAGGCCGTCGCTCGCCTTGAAGTGCACCGGGCGGCGCTCGGCCATGCGTGCCGGGTCGATCCAGGGTTCCACCGTGTACAGCGCGGTGACCTTGAACGTCTTGGTATTGATCAGCATGACCCGGCCTGGGTCGCGGTCGCTCGAGACATCGAACATCAGCTCGCCACCGTCTTCGCTGAAGTCGATGAAGCGGACAAAGCTGCCCGGGAACTTCTGCGAGAGCGCCATGTGCAGTTTCGCCGTCGGATCCTGCGCATCGACATAGGTGACGCTGGGGATGCCGGTCTTCGCCCGGGTGCCGAACGGGCGCAGCGGGGCGGGTGTCCACAGGCCGGAGGAGGTGACCTCGCCGAAATCATCCTTGCGAATGACGCGACGGTTGCCGCCATCTTCATCCTGCTCGACAAATTCGCCGCCGACACCGCCGGGACTGTACGTGGCGTACATGCGCTTGCTGCCGGCGACCTGGGCGATGGGGCGGAACCACTGGTGCTCGCGGTCGGCGGGCACCTTGGCCCAGCCACCGTTGCTATCGCGGCGAAACACGACGTACTCGAACGCATCGTTGGTGCCGAAGGCGAAGCGGGTGTTGCCATCGGACGCGACCATGAAACTCATGCCGCCGATGCCGATATCGGTCATCTGCTTGCGCGTGCTCGTCTTCGCATCCACGTCGTACAGGGTGCTGCGATCCTGGTTCGTCCACGAGGTGGCACGCATGTAGAAATGACCATTAGAGGTCGGTGGCGCCCCCTCGATGAAGCCCCAGCCCTCGTCGGTCGCCCGCGTGCCCGCGCGTTTACCGTAACCCTCGGGGCCGTACAGGTAATCGGCGTTCTTGCCATCGATATCGATAGCCATCAGTTCGCCGGTGTACGAGGTATTGCCGATCGAGCCGTCGCGCTTGCCGCGGGCGACCACGACGCGGGTATTGCTGGTCCAGATCATTTCCGCCGGCAGTTCGTACGGCGGCATCTTGATCAGCGCGACCGGGTGCGACATATCCGCGATCGCGAAGATCGCGATGCCGTGGGTCTTGCCGTCCTCATCGTGGTAGGCCACGGAGACGTGCAGGCCGTCAGGCGACAGGGCCGGGTCGGTGATGGTCGCGCGGCGGGCGAAATCGGCCGTCGGAATCAGATCGGCGGCCGTGGCGGCCGTGCCGCACGCGGCAAGGCAAAGCGCGACCAGCAACGGCCGGGCAAGGCGAATGGTCATCTAGGTTCTCCCCTGGTAAAGCGTCCATACCCGCCGTCCCCCCAGGACGGCGTTCCGGATCGCTCTATAGCCTAATCGCGCCCCTCTTCACAAGGCGGCATGCGGCAAGTAGGGGGAAAGGGGGCAGCCGCCAGGGAACGCGACGGCTACCCGTACCGGTCAGGGCGCGGCCGCCTTTGCGCCTGCGCTTGCGCCGTCGCCGATATTCCGGTCAAGGAAGGCGGCGAGCTTGTCGTAGAACTCCTCGATGTCCTCCGGCTTGACGAAGCCGTGCTTCTCGCCGGCCTTGGTCAGGGACTCGTACGGCTTGTGCGCGGCATCCAGCGCGGCTGTCATCGCCTTGAACTGGGCCAGCGGCACGCGCTGGTCATCCTCGCCGTGGACCAGCATGATCGGGAGGCTCAGCTTGTCCGCGTTGCGGTCGGGGGAGTTGGCCACCAGCATGGCCGGGTCGGTGCCCAGGGTCAGCTCAAGGTGGCCCGTGCCGCGCTTGGTTTCCTGCACGTCGCCCTTGTCGTACTGCATGGGCAGGTCGTAGACGCCCGCATAACCCACGGCGCACTTGAACATGCCGGGCTCACGGATCGGGGCCATCAGGGCGGAGTAACCACCGAAGCTGCCGCCGAACACGCAAACGCGCGATGCATCGGCGAAGTGCTCGCTGATCGCCCACTTCACGCCATCGATCAGGTCATCCTGCAGCAGCGTGCCCCATTTCTTGTACCCCACTTCCTCGAACTCATGGCCACGACCTGACGAGCCGCGGAAGTTCACCTGCAGGACGAGGTACCCGCGGCTGGCAACGAACTGCGCCTGGTCGTCAAACGCCCACTTGTCGGATTCATGGAACGGGCCGCCATGCGGCATGAGCACCATCGGCAGGTTGGTCTCCGGCTTGCCCTTGGGGAAGGTCAGGATCGCTTCGAGCTCCTCGCCATCACGGGCCTTGAAGTGCAATGGCCGGCGCTCGGCCATCTTTGCCGGGTCGATCCACGGGGCCACGGTGTAGAGCGGCGTGACCTTGAAGGTTTTTGTATTGATCAACATCACACGGCCGGGATCGCGGTCGCTGAAGACGCTGAACATGAGTTCGCTGCCATCTTCACTGAACGAATCGAAGTCCACGGCGTAACCGGGGAATTTCTGCGAGATCGCCATGTGCAGCTTTGCGGTCGGATCCTGCGCATCGACATAGGTGACCGTGGGTAGGCCCGTTTCTGCCCGCGTGGCGAAGGGGCGGTAGGGTGTCGCCGTCCACAGGCCGTCGGAGTTGACCTCGCTGAAAAGATCCTTGCGAATCACCCGCGGATTGCTGCCATCCGGGTCCTCTTCCACCAGTGCGCCGCCGATACCACCCGGGCTGTACTCGGCATAGATACGCGTGCTGTTGGCCACCTGGGCGATCGGGGTGAAGTGCTGATGTTCGTGATCCATCGGCTGTTTGGCCCAGCCGCCGTTCGCATCGCGGCGGAACACGACCCACTTGTGATTCTCGTCCACGCCATAGGTGTACTGGGCGGTGCCGGCGGGGTCGATCATGAAACTCATGAAGCCAATGCCGATATCCGCCATCTGCTTACGTGCGCTGCTCTTCGCATCCACGTCATACAACGTGCTGCGGTCCTGGTCGTGCCAGTCCACGCTGCGCATATAGAAATGGCCGTTCGCGGTGGTCGGGCGACCATCGAGGTAGCCCCAGCCGCGGTCGAGCGCACGCGTGCCGGTGCGCTTGCCGTAGGCTTCGTAGCCGTAGAGGTAGTCCGGATTCTTGCCGTCGATATCGACGGCCATGAGCTCGCCGGTATAACTCTTGTTACCTATCGAGCCATCGACCTTGCCGCGTGCGACGACGAGACGGGTATTGCTCGTCCACATTACCGCAGCAGGCATCTCATAGGGCGGCATGCGGATCAGGCTGATCGGCTTGCTCATATCGTTGATGTCGAAGATCGCCAGCCCGTGGGTCTTGCCATCCGGGTCGTGGTAGGTCACCGAGACGTGTTGGCCATCCGGTGAGAGCTTCGGGTCTGTGATCGGCGCGTGGCGCGCGAAGTCGGCCGTGGGAATAAGCTCGGCCGCCGTCGTGCCGGTGGCGCACGCGGCAAGGCTCAGCGCAGCCAGCATCGGCCGGGCAAGGCGAATCGTCATTTAGGTGGTCCCCTGGTGTAGCGTCCTTACTCGCCGTCCCCCTGACGGCGCCGGTCCGCCCTATAGCCCAGCTGCCAGGTCTTCACAAGGCGGCGTGCGGCAAGCGGTGGCGGTACACTGGGGGATCGTCCCTTTCCGTGACCTTCCATGGCCAACCCGTTCGTCGTCCATTTCGACCCCGTCGCCTTCCACATCGGCCCGGTCCAGGTCCATTGGTACGGCCTGATGTACCTGGGTGGCTTCCTGGGCGGCTGGGCACTGGGCGAGTACCGTCGCCGCCAGGGCCGCCTGCCGGTGAATTCGGACCGGTTCAGCGACCTGATGTTCTACGCCATGATGGGTGTGGTCCTGGGCGGCCGCATCGGCTACATGCTGTTCTATACGGCGATCAACTGGATCTGGACCGACCCGCTGGCGCTGTTCCGGGTATGGGATGGCGGCATGTCCTTCCACGGTGGCCTGTTAGGCGTACTGGTGGCCGGCCTGTGGTGGTCGCGGCGCAATGGCGTAAAATTTTTCGACACCATGGATTTCGTGGCACCGCTGGTGCCGATTGGCCTGGGCCTCGGCCGCCTCGGTAACTTCATCAACGGCGAACTGTGGGGCAAGCCGACGGACCTGCCCATCGGCATGATCTTCCCGAACGCACCTGATGCGCTGCCGCGCCATCCGAATCCGCTGTATGAGTTCGCGCTGGAAGGCGTGGTGATGTTCGTGGTCCTGCTTGTCTTCTCGATGAAGCCGCGCCCGCGTTATGCGGTCTCCGGCCTGTTCGCATTGATGTACGGCGTGTTCCGCTTCGCCATCGAGTTCGTCCGCGTGCCGGATGCCCAGCTCGGTTACCTTGCCTTCGGCTGGGTCACCATGGGCCAGATTCTCTCGCTGCCGCTGATTGCCCTGGGCATTCTCTGGCTGCTGATGTCGCGCCGCGCGCCGTACGCGCCCGTCGCAGCACCCGCAGCTACCACCACCTGATATCGTCTGACGCCATGCAGCCCTACCTCGAACTGCTCCGCCATGTCCTCGACCACGGTGCCGAGAAGGCCGACCGCACCGGTACCGGCACGCGCAGCGTCTTCGGCTGGCAGATGCGCTACGACCTGGCCAAGGGCTTTCCCCTGGTCACGACGAAGAAGCTGCACCTGCGCTCGATCATCCACGAGCTGATCTGGTTCCTGCAGGGCGATACGAACACCGGCTACCTGAAAGAGAACGGCGTCAGCATCTGGGACGAGTGGGCCGACGACAACGGCGATCTTGGCCCGGTCTACGGCCGCCAGTGGCGCGCGTGGCCCACGGCCGATGGCAAGGTGGTCGACCAGATTGCGTGGCTGGTGGAAGAGATCAAGCGCAACCCGGATTCGCGCCGGCTTATCGTTTCCGCATGGAATGTCGGTGAGCTGCCGAAGATGGCGCTCATGCCGTGCCACACGATGTTCCAGTTCTACGTGGCGAACGGAAAGCTCTCGTGCCAGCTGTACCAGCGCTCGGGCGATATTTTCCTCGGCATCCCATTCAACATCGCCAGCTATGCGTTGCTCACCCATATGGTTGCGCAGGTGACCGGGCTGGAAGTGGGCGACTTCGTGCATACGCTCGGTGACGCGCACCTGTATTCGAACCACATCGAACAGGCGCAGAAGCAGCTCGCGCGCGAACCGCGTGCCCTGCCTAAGCTGGTGCTGAATCCCGAAGTGAAGAACATCTTCGACTTCCGCTTCGAGGATGTGTCGATCGTCGATTACGATCCGCACCCGGCGATCAAAGCCCCCGTAGCCGTCTGACCCTTCTCATGTAGGAGCGCGCTTGCGCGCGATGGGTGCTTGCCGGATCCCTGGATCGCGCGCAAGCGCGCTCCTACAGGAAGCGTGTTGCGTTGCGAGTTTCAGTCGCGCGTGCAAGTTGGTCGTCGTTCTCAAACACAAGTGCGAACCGATCTGCTACGGTCGCTTTGTTGCCTGCACGCACGTTGACATACACCGTGCAGGCAACCACCGCTTCGGCGGTGAGAGTCGCGAGCCAGAGGTGCTAGAACACCACTGGCCCGCTAACCAAACCAACTACCAGAAGAGTTGATTATGGCTACCCTTGATCATACGGCAGTCGCTCGCCCGCCGAATCCCCCCGGCGACACCTCACTGGCTCACGGGCCGCCTGCATAAGCCGCAGGCACGGTTGAAGAACCGCGGCGAGGCTTTTCTTTGAGGTAATTCTTGATCGGATGAGGCAGGCGCGTGTGCCTGGTGCGCCTCACGGATGGTCACCGCCGCACCCACTTCATCAATCAAGCCGCCCGGCGTCCGCGCACGGACGAACCGGTGAACCCGCGATCCTATGGTCCGTGGCATGGCAGGTGCGTGCCTGTCATGCCACGTCAGGATACGGGGCGGCGTTATCAGGGAATGAGTGATGCGTGTACCGAATGAAACGCAGGAGTCCCGCGATGCCGGGAGCAACATCGAGCACGAACCGTCAGCCCACGAGCTGTTGAATGAAGCGATCGTCTGGCTGCAGTACGCGCGAGGCGTCACCGCGACGTTGGCTGATCTGGTGCATGAGGCGGACACCGTCGACTGCAAGCAACTGGGGCTTTCGCTTGAAGCGATTGCGGCGATGACGCAAGCCGGTGTGCAGCGGGTAGGGCAAGCGCACGCGCAATGGATCTGGAATGCTCGAGGTGATACCTGAGTTTTTGTAGGAGCGCGCTTGCGCGCGATAGACCTTGCGGCAAGCACCCATCGCGCGCAAGCGCGCTCCTACAGGGGTCAGGTGCGCATCGGGGTGTAGCGTTCCAGCCAGTGGGCGTAGCTGGGCGGAAGCGTCCATGACGGGCGGGGCACGTCTAGCGCCATGGCCGCTTTGTACGGCCAGTGCGGGTCGGAGAGATGAGCGCGGCCGATCATTACGAGGTCCATCTGGCCGTCGGCGACGACGCGGTTCGCTGCGTGCGGATCATCGATGCCCCATGCCGAGGCGACTGCTACACCTGCTTCGCGGCGAACGCGCTCGGCGATCGGGCCGAGGAATGCCGAACCCCAGGGGATCTTCGTTTCGGCGATGGTGAAACCCACGCTGACGTTGAGCAGGTCGAGGCCTTCAGCCTTCATCTTGCGGATCAGGTCGATCGACTCAACGAGCGTTTCTTCGTCGCGGCCGTCGTATTCCAGCACGCCGAAGCGCGCGGTGAGCGGTAGGTTCTCCGGCCACACGGCGCGTACGGCCGCCAGCGTTTCCAGCAGGAAGCGGCCGCGGTTCGTGGCATTGCCGCCGTACATGTCATCGCGCTGGTTCGAATGTGCGGAGAAGAAGCTCTGCGCCAGGTAACCGTGCGCGAAGTGCAGCTCCAGCCATTCAAAGCCCGCGGCGCGTGCACGCTTGGCAGCGGCGACGAAGTCGGCCTTCACTCGCGCAATATCGTCCAGTGTCATGGCGCGCGGCGTGCGCGGCAGGCCGTGCCCGTAGGCGACCGCCGATGGGGCAATCGTTTCCCACGCACGCGGATCGGTCGCTTCGATGTGGTCATCGCCTTCCCAGGGACGCTGTGCGCTGGCCTTGCGACCGGCGTGAGCGATCTGGATGCCGGGCACGGCACCCGAGGCCTTGATCGAAGTCGCGATCTTCGCGAGCCCTTCGACATGGGCGTCATTCCAGATGCCGAGACAGGCAGGGGTGATACGGCCATCTGGCGAGACGCCGGTGGCTTCCACAATCACCAGGCCTGCGCCACCGCGGGCGATAGCCGGGTAATGCACCTGGTGCCAGTCGTTGGTGAACCCATCCTCGGCGCGGTACTGGCACATCGGCGGGATGGCGATACGGTTGCGGAGGGTGATGTCCTTGAGGGTGAACGGGGTGAAGAGGGCTGACATGCGTGCGCCTGGGGCAACGGAATGGCGCAAACGATAGGGGGTTGGCGCTATAATGAAAACAACGTACGGCTAATGGTTCCTATAAAACTTCATTATGCTAAACCCGGCATGGCTCCGATCCTTCAGTACCCTCGCGGCGGAGGGCACCTTCACGCGTACCGCGGAATCACTGGAGTTGACCCAGGCCGCGGTCAGCCAGCACATCCGCCAGCTCGAAACGCAGCTCGGTCCGCTGTTCATTCGCCGCCCGCGCGGCGTCGAACTCACCCCGGCCGGGCATTCGCTGCTGGCGTACTGTGACGAGGTGGCACGTGCCGGTCGTTGCCTCGCCTCCCGGCTGGCCGACGCCGATGCCCTGGACGGTACGGTGTCGATCGTGACGCCTGGCAGCGTCGGGCTCTCGACCTATCCGCGGCTGCTCGATATCCAGCGCGAAACACCGGGGCTGGTCATCCGGCATCGCTTCGCACCGGAAGACGAGGTGCTGAAGTCCGTGCTTGATAGCCGCAGCGACATAGGTATCGTGTCCCGCCGTCCCGAGGACGAGCGTCTGGCTGCCGAACCCTTCTGCGAAGAGGCGCTTGAGCTGGTCGTACCCGCGGAGGCTGACGTGCATGGTTGGGATGACCTCGTACGGCTGGGTTTCATCGACCACCCCGATGGCCATGCGATGGCGACGCGGCTGTTGTCGCGCCGGTACCCGGGGAAGCGCGGTCTTGCCGACATCCCGGTCACCGGGTTCACCAACCAGATCGCGTTGATCCTGGAGCCCGTGGCACGTGGCCTCGGTTTCAGCGTGATGCCGCGCCACGCCCGCCGCGCGTTCTCCCGGCCGGAGGCGATCCGCGTGCTTGATGCCGACCGCGCCGTGGTCGAGACCTTATGGTTGATCCATCGTGCAGAATGGGCGCTACCGCGGCGAGCCAGGCATGTCGTCGATGCACTGCACGCGCGCCTGCGGAAGGATTGATGCACCACCGGCAGCATTAGCTCCTTTTATGACCGCGCACCAAGGCGTTGGCCATGCCACGCAGAATCCGCGCTGCGGCCTTCACGCGGGCGCGCTTGTGCTCTGCAGGCTAGCGGCGGAAAGTGGTTTCGCCAGCCAGGATGCGCTGGGTGGGGAGGTCCGATGGGCAAGCGTTGCCCAGGGTGGCTCATTCTGGCGGTCGCGTTCGCTGCCTGTGCCGGTGATGCCGATGCGCCCGGCTCACGGACGGTCGCGTCCGTTCTCGAGGAAGCACACAGCGCGGCGACCGAGATCATCCGTGATGCGGGCGGCCAGTTCAGCGTCGGCGCGTTCCTCGCGCGGCAGAACGCCGAACTCCTGGTGCCGCAACTGGCCGCCGTAGCCGCGGCGACCGATGGGAAGGCCGTCTCAGACCTCAACGATGTGCAGCAATCCTTCCTCAATGGAACGCTGAACGCGGCGGATGACATGCAGCGCAGCGAGCGCTACCCGCGCAAGAAGGCCACGGCCATGCTGGCACAGGCAGATGCCTTGCTCAGCACGCTGACCGCCACCTATCGTTTTCCCCGCGTCCTCGATTTCAGTCCGCGCTACGTTGTGGCGCCCGCCGTGCCGACGGTGCTGGACCTGACCGTGTCGGGGCATGCGCTGGATGCATCCGGGCCAGAGCTCTCATTGCAGGGAAAGCAGTGCGAGGTGCGCGGTATCACCGAAGCGCAGCTGACGTTCCATTGCGAGCTGCCAGGCGTTCCAGAGACCCATGCGCTGGCCTACGCCACCCTGACCCTCGTCACCCGCCCACCACGCCCGTGGTGGGCTTTCGCCGTGGATTGGATGCGCAGCGACGATGCCCCCGTGCATTACACACTGGCGCTCGCCCTGATCCCGCGCACCGTTGGCGGCTTCGACGCCATGGCTCGCGTGAACACCGGCGATGCGGGCCTGGAGGCCAGCGTGCCCCTGCCGGTCGGTGACGTGGCGTGGGGTGGCACGCGTGATATCACCTTGCCGGAGGGCTCCATTTTCGTGACACTGCACGGCCGTCAGGCCGATGGCCGCGTCTACGAAGACACCAGTAGCGAGGCGGCACCGCACCCCTGGTATGCGACCACTATCGACATGAGGTCGCGACGCATGGTCATCCGCGCCAGGGCGCTCGATGAGGCGCTGGCGCAGCCGTAGCGCTTAAGGCCTAGCAAAAACCGGCCATCTTCAAACGCCCGTTTGTTCCCCCATCACATTCCTAGGACTACTATTCGCGCGTACGGGCCGAATTCGTGCCCGATTCCCCCAAAAATTGCGAAGGAAGCTCCATGGCCGTCCACCTGGTCGCCGCGCTCGACGAAAACTTTGCCATCGGCAAGCAGGGCGGGTTGCCCTGGCATTTGCCCGACGATCTGCGCTATTTCAAGAAGCTGACCACGGATAAGTCGGTGCTGATGGGCCGCAAGACCGCCGAGTCGATCGGCCGGGCGCTGCCGGATCGTACCAATTACGTGCTGTCGAAGAAGGGCACGGCCCCCTATCCCGGCCAGATCACCGTGCGCTCGATCCAGGAGGCGCAGGCCAGCTGCGGCCATACCGGCCTGATGGTGATCGGTGGCGGTGAGGTGTTCCGCGAGGCGCTGCCGCTCGCCCGCACGCTTTACCTCACCTGGATCTATGCTGCCGTGGAAGGTGCCGACGTCTTCTTCCCCGGCATCGATTTCAAGGAATGGACCGAGGTGTCCCGCGTGCATCACAAGGCCGACAAGGAGCATGCGCACTCGTTCGACATGGTCGAATACGTCAGGAACCGCCCCTGATGCACGTGCTCGCCGGCGTCCTCCTGGATGGCGCCGGACGCATCCTTATCGCGCAGCGTCCGCCGGGTAAGCACCTGGCGGGCATGTGGGAGTTTCCCGGTGGGAAGGTGGAGCCGGGCGAGGCGTCCCTGGCGGCGCTGGAGCGCGAGCTGGATGAAGAGCTCGGCATCGCCGTGGACCCCCTTTCTTTCGAGGGGTTGATCCGCGTGCCGTGGAACTACGGCGAGCGGCATATGCTGCTCGAGGCCGTGGTGGTGCGCGCCTGGAGCGGCGAGCCACAGGCGCTCGATGCGGCGGCCATCGACTGGCGTCTGCCCAACGATATCGATCCGGCCATCCTGGCGCCTGCTGATCGCCCGATCCTGGCGGCGCTTTGGCTGCCGGAGCATTACCCGATCACGTCGGCCGAGGCCTCGGTGGCGGAAGCCTCGACCCAGGTGCGTGCCGCGCTGGCGCGCGGTGAGCGGCTTGTGCAGTGGCGTTTACCGGCGGTGCCGGTCGAAACCGCACGCGCGGGTGCCGCCGCTTTGCTACCGGAGATCCACCGGTTCGGCGCGCAGTTGCTGTTGAACCGCGATATCGAAGGTGCGCGGGCGTTAGGTGTAGGCGTGCATCTCTCGAGCTTGCAGCTACGTGAGTTGCAGGAGCGGCCGTTGCCGCTCGGCGCGCTGGTCGCCGCGTCGTGCCACGACCCCGAAGAGCTGGCACTGGCCTCGGCGCTCGGCTGCGATTTCGCCACCCTCTCGCCGGTGGAAGACACGGCGAGCCACCCCGATGCGGCACCGCTAGGTTGGCCACGCTTCGCGAAGTGGACGGAAAATGCCTCGTTGCCGGTTTATGCGCTGGGTGGCCTCGGACCCGCCGATGTGGCGATGGCTCGTATGCACGCGGCCCAAGGCGTCGCGGGAATACAGGGCTTCCTCGCCGTCTGAAAATCGCCCTTGTAGGAGCGCGCTTGCGCGCGATCGGGGCTTGCCGCGAGCACCCATCGCGCGCAAGCGCGCTCCTACAGGGGGGTTAGGCTTTGCTTTTGAGTTTTGCGACTAGCGCTTGGAGCACGCTTTGCGTTTCTTGCGCGAAGAAATCATCGATGAAGCCGGTGTCGAGCAGGCCGGTGGTGTCGCCCCAGACGTCGACCAGATCGGCGCGGGCTATGGCGCGGGTGCGCAGCATTGCCTGTGGCGGCGCCTTCAACAGTTCGGTGAGCCATTGCACGGAGCGTTGTACGACCTGCTCGACCGTGGCGAGTTCGTCGACCAGGCCGATCTTGTGGGCCGTTTCCGCGTCCACCATCGCACCGGCGATCAGCAGGCGTTCCGCGCGGTAGTTACCGATGATCCGGCGCATGGCGAACTGGATCGGCTCGGGGACCGACAGGCCGACCTGCACTTCGTTGAGGCCGATCTTGTACACGCCGTGCGCCATGACGCGGTAATCCGCGAACAGGGACACCACGGCGCCACCTGCGGGGCTGTGCCCGGTGATGGCAGCCACGACCGGCACCGGCGATGCGGCAATCGCGCCGCAGAGCGCGAAGAAGTCGTTCCAGAAGCCTTCGACGCCCGCCCGGTCGAGCTTGAGCAGGGCGGGTACGTCGACGCCGGCCGAGAACAGGCCCTGGGCGCCGGACAGCACGATCCCGCGGGCACCGTTTAACGGTGCCTCGACGATCGCCTCGCGCAGCGCGCGCACCAGGGTCGTATCCATGGCATTGACCGGGGGCCGCGCCATGCGGATTTCCTGGATGTCGCCGTCGTGGGGAAAGATGTCCAGCATGGGTGTGCCTCGGTCGGGATTAGTTGGGCCGGAGATCGGCATCGGTCCAGCTATAGCGTACGGCGAAGTCGAGGTTCGTGCTGCCATGCGCCGGCACCTCCACCTTGAACTCCAGCTCATCGGACGTGCTCTTCGAAGGTTTCACCGAGGAGGAGCTGAGCGTCCAGATCCGCCAGCGGTTGGGGTGCTCGCGTACGGTGACCGTGCGTGCGGTATCGCCAGCGTTGGTAATCGTCAGGCGGGTACCTTCATCGACCTGGTGGTCCGCCGCATTGAATGAGGTCTGTTCCCGCTTGACGCGAAGATCGAAGGCGTTGCCCAGCGACACCGTCGCGTCCTGGTTCTTCGGCGTGTCATCGACGCGGCCCTCGCCCAGCAGCTCCGCGTTGCCATCGCGATCCGTGGTGAGGACGCGTACATAGCCGGCGGGCAGGCTGTCGAACGCCTTGAAGCGCAGGCTGGTGACGACGGGGACGCCATCGTCCGGGACGCCGGGGTCGCGTTCCACGCGGGGCGGGCTCTGGTAGTAACGGGCGCCACTGTCATACACCGCGGCGCGCTCGCATGCGAGGTTGCGGCTGTCGTAAAGCGGGGTCTGCGTAACGCTGCCGTCGGGCAGGTCGACCGGGTGGGGCAGGGTATAGGTGCGCAGGTCGCCGAGGCTCTCCTGGCGCATGTCAGCCTTGGGGGCCGCCATCGCCATCATGGCCGGCGCGCGCGCCGCGTACATGCGCGGCTGCGGCGGTGCCTTGGCGCGCTGCGCATCGCCCGCCACCAGCTTCAGCGAGACATCCTTCCAATCACGGCCGCTGCGGTTCGCGATGCTCGCGTTCGCATCAAACGCCATGGCGCAGGTGTTGCCACCGGCCAGCGTGGCGACGTAGGCACCGCGCCAGCCGAGGCCGGAGGTGGGGTAATCGAGCTGGGCGTTGCTGCTGCCCGCGGTGCCACCCGCTACGCGCACCTGCAGGGTGGATCCGCGCGCCACGTTATCCGTGCTGCTCACGCGCAGCGCGGCGTAATCGCGGACCAGGGTGACCTGGCCGTTGCTGCCGCGGATGACAAGCGGTGTACCGCCCTGGACAAGGACGCCCGAGGCCAGGCTCTGTCCGCTCGTGCCGATGACGTCGACCTGCTGGCCGACCAGCCCAGCCACCGCGCCATCGAAGCCCTGGCCAAGCAAAAGCCGCTGTGACACCACGCGGGTGTTCTTGCCGGGGAAGCGCAGGGTCAGGGCTTCGCTATCCAGCGCCGAAGGCAGGCCGCCGATGGAGAGATCCTGGGTGCCGCCCTTGAGATCGAATGCACGGCGCTCGTGGACCACGGCGTAGCCATCGCCAGATACGGCATCGCCGTTGGTCTGGAAAAGCTGGTCGCCATCGGCGCGGTAGAGGGTAAGTGCGGTGCGCTCATCGGCCGCGAACGCGGGCAGGGCGATGGCGCAGGCAAGGGCCAGGACTAGGGTGCGGCGCATGGTGACTCTCCGTGTAGATCGCTAACGGATCATACCGGGAGTCCATGAACGCATTCTGTGGACGCTTTTGTAGGAGCGCGCTTGCGGCAAGAACCATCGCGCGCAAGCGCGCTCCTACAGGTCAGGCTCCCGCCGCGTCGCGGATGGACTGGGGCAGGGGCACGGGGCGGCCGGTCTTTGTGTCGATCCAGACCATGGTCACGCTGCCATCTGCGTGGATCCGGGTCGCATCCTCGCTATCGACGATGCGGTGGCCGACAGTCATCGAACTGCTGCCGAGGCGGTTTACATACAGCTCGATCTGGATATCCGCCGGCCATTCGATCGGCAGGCGGTAGTTGATCTCGCTGTGCGCCATGACGGGTGCGGCTTCCGGGCTGTACCACGGGTCCGGCAGGTTCATCAGCCACTTCAAACGAGCTTCCTGCAGGTACACCAGGTAGTTCGCATTGTTGACGTGGTTGTAGGCGTCCAGGTCCTGCCAACGCACGTCCATCGGCGTGATGAAGATCGGGTTCGGTGCAGGCGTTTGCGCGGCTTCGGTGCTCATGCGGTCTTTTTCTTCTTTGCCGCCGGAGCGGCTTTCGTGGTGGCTTTCTTGGCGGCGGCCGGAGCAGCCTTGGCGGGGGCTTTTCCAGCGGCCTTTGAAGGCACCTTCGCCGCCGCCGTTTTGCTCATGGCCGCCTTGGCAGGCGTCGCCGGGGTGGTGGCAGGCTTCAGATGCGGCAGCAGGAACCGGCCCGTATGCGAAGCCTTGGTCGCCGCCACCTTCTCCGGCGTACCGCTGACCAGGATCTGGCCACCGCCTGCGCCGCCTTCGGGGCCGAGGTCGACCAGCCAGTCCGCGGTCTTGATCACATCGAGGTTGTGCTCGATGACGACCACCGTGTTGCCGTGCTTGACCAGCGTATGCAGCACTTCCAGCAACTGCTCGATATCGTGGAAGTGCAGGCCGGTGGTCGGCTCATCCAGGATGTACAGCGTGTTGCCGGTATCGCGCTTGGAGAGTTCCTTCGACAGTTTCACGCGCTGCGCTTCGCCGCCGGAAAGCGTCGTCGCGCTCTGGCCGAGCTTGATGTAATCCAGGCCCACCGCACGCAGCGTTTCCAGCTTGCGCGCGATCACCGGCACGTTCTCGAACAGCTTGAACGCGTCCTCCACCGTCATGTTCAGCACATCGGCGATGGTGTGGCCCTTGTAGAGCACTTCCAGCGTTTCGCGGTTGTAGCGCTTGCCGTGGCATACATCGCAAGGCACGTACACGTCCGGAAGGAAGTGCATCTCCACCTTGATCATGCCGTCGCCTTCGCACGCCTCGCAGCGGCCGCCGCGCACATTGAAGCTGAAGCGGCCCGGCGAGTAACCGCGCGAGCGTGCTTCCGGCACCTGCGAGTACAGGTCGCGGAGCGGGGTGAACAGGCCGGTGTAGGTCGCCGGGTTGGAGCGCGGCGTGCGGCCGATCGGCGACTGGTCGATATCGACCACCTTGTCGAACAGGTTGAGGCCTTCGATCGACTCGTACGGCGCCGGCTGCTCGCTCGCGCCATTCAGTTCCATGGCGGCGATGCGGTAGAAGGTGTCGTTGACCAGGGTGGACTTGCCCGAGCCGGACACGCCGGTGACGCAGGTGAACGTCCCCACCGGCACGCGCAGCTCCACGTCCTTCAGGTTGTTACCGGTGGCGCCCTTGAGCTCGACCCACTGGCCTTCCTTTGCCTCGCGACGCTTCGTCGGCACCTTGATGCCGCGTTCGCCGCTCAGGTACTTCGCCGTGACCGAGGTGGGTGACTTCATCACCTGCTCAAGCGTGCCTTCACCGACGATGGCGCCGCCATGCACGCCCGCGCCCGGACCGATGTCCAGGATGTGGTCGGCCGCGCGGATCGCATCCTCGTCGTGCTCCACGACGATCACGGTGTTACCGAGATCGCGCAGGCGGGTGAGGGTGCCGAGCAAGCGTTCATTGTCGCGCTGGTGCAGGCCGATCGAGGGTTCGTCGAGCACGTACATGACGCCGACGAGACCCGCGCCGATCTGGCTGGCCAGGCGGATACGCTGGGCTTCGCCGCCGGAGAGCGAGTCGGCCTGGCGATCCAGCGTGAGGTAGTTCAGGCCCACGTCGTTGAGGAAGGTCAGGCGCTCGCGGATTTCCTTCACGATCTTGACGGCGATCTCGCCGCGCCAGCCGGTCAGCTTCAACGTGGCGAAGAACTTCAGCGCCGCTTCGATCGCGAGGCTGGTGATCTCCGGGATGGCCTTGTCGGCCACGAAGACATTGCGCGCCGACGGGTTCAGGCGCTGGCCGCCGCAATCCGGGCACGGATGATCCGCGATATAGCGCTGCAGCTCCTCACGCACCGCCGCCGATTCGGTTTCGCGGTAGCGACGCTCGAGGTTGTTCAGGATGCCCTCGAACTTATGCTCGCGGGTGACCTTGCCACCGCGATCGGTGATGTAACGGAACGAGATCAGTTCCTTGCCCGACCCGTATAGCACGGCGTTCTGCTGGGTCTTGGTGAGCTCGCGCCAGGAGGTCTCCGGATCGAAGCCGTAGTGCTTCGCCAGCGAGAGGATCATCTGGAAGTAGTACGCGTTGCGACGGTCCCAGCCACGGATGGCGCCGCCCGCGAGGCTGAGCTCGGGGTGGCCCACGACGCGGGCGGGATCGAAGACCTGGGTCACGCCCAGGCCGTCACAGGTGGGGCAGGCGCCGACCGGCGAGTTGAACGAGAACAGGCGCGGCTCGAGTTCCGGTAGCGAGTAATCGCACATCGGGCAGGAGAAACGCGACGAGAACAGCTGCTCCGTGGCCTTCGCATCATCCATGTCGACAAGGATGACGATGCCATCGCCCAGGCGCAGGGCCGTTTCAAACGACTCGGCCAGGCGCTGCTTGATGTCGTCACGCGGGCGGAAGCGGTCGATCACCGCTTCGATCGTGTGCTTCTGGCGCAGGGTGAGTGGCGGCACGGCATCGAGATCGTAGACCTCGCCGTCGACGCGGGCGCGCACGAAACCCTGCGCGCGCAGCTGTTCGAACACTTGCACGTGTTCGCCCTTGCGCTCGCGGATCACCGGTGCCAAAAGCATCCAGCGCTTGTCGGCATCCAGGGCCAGGGCGCTGTCGACCATCTGGCTGACGGTCTGCGCTTCAAGCGGAATGCCGTGGTTCGGGCACCGGGGTGTACCGACGCGCGCATAAAGCAGGCGCAGGTAGTCGTACACCTCGGTAATCGTACCGACGGTGGAGCGGGGGTTATGCGACGTCGACTTCTGCTCGATCGAGATGGCCGGGGAAAGGCCTTCGATCGTGTCCACGTCCGGCTTTTCCATCATCGAGAGGAACTGCCGGGCGTAAGCCGACAGTGACTCGACGTAGCGACGCTGGCCTTCCGCGTAAATGGTATCGAAGGCCAGGGACGATTTGCCGGAACCAGACAGCCCCGTAATGACAATGAGCTTGTCACGGGGCAGGTCGAGATCGATGTTCTTGAGATTGTGCGTGCGGGCGCCGCGGATGCGAATGCTGTCCATGTGCCAACAATTTGGGGGAAGAAGATGACTATACCAAGGGCGTCAAGCCTTCATTCCGTGTCGACTTGTGACGGTTCATCACAAACCTTGTGTCCGGATGGTCGCCACCCGCTACCATGGCCCGGCCCCCAGGGAGGGGCTCGTCTTTCCATCGTGAATGAGGACATATTCCATGCGTAAGTGGACAGGGATCGCTGCCGGCCTGGTGCTGGCGACGTGTGCGGGGCAGGCCATGGCGGCGCCCCCGAGCGAGGCGCAGGTGCGCCAGCTCATGGACGCGGTCGGGATGGGCCGCATGCTCAGCCAGATGAACAGCCAGATGGCCGGGGTCATGGCCAGCGCGCTGCCTTGCGTGCAGGCCAGCTACTGGCAGGGCTTCGTGGACGCCAACGCGACTAACCAGTTGATCGGCCGTATGGTTCCGGTCTACCAGAAGCACTTCACCGCCGAAGATATCGACGGCCTGCTGAAGTTCTACAAGTCGCCCCTGGGCCAGAAAGTGATCACCCAGATGCCGGCCACCATGGCCGAAGGCATGCAGGTGGGTAAGCAGTGGGGCCAGGAACGCGGCCAGCAGATGATCGGCCAGCTGCAGAGCCAGGGTACCCTGAACGCCCAGGGCCAGTGCCCGGCCACCGCCGCCAAGCCCGCCGCGCCCGCCCCGGCACCCGCCAAGAAAAAGTAACCGTACCCTTGTAGGAGCGCGCTTGCGCGCGACCCAGGCGCCACGGAAGGCGCCTGAATTCCAAGTGATTGATATGCTTTACTATTATCCTCTGGGTTACCGCGCTCCCTTCGCGCGCAAGCGCGCTCCTACAGGGGGGGGGCGGGCCTTGGTTCGGGTACAACCACCTGATTGACCTTGGCTTTTCCCTGCCGCTATAATTCGCGGTTCGTAACACCCGTAACACCCTAAAAAGAACTACATAATCAGGAACAGTCATGAGCTACGCAGTCATTAAGACCGGTGGCAAGCAGTATCGCGTTATGCAGGGCGAAGTCCTGCGCGTGGAGCTGCTGCCCGCCGAAGTCGATTCGACCTTCACGTTCGAAGAGGTTCTCCTCGTCGGCGAAGGTGAGTCGATCACCGTTGGTGCCCCGCTGGTCGCCGGCGCCACTGTCAGCGCCAAGGTCCGTTCGCACGGCCGCGCCGATAAGATCCGCATCATCAAGTTCCGTCGTCGCAAGCACTACAAGCGCACGCAGGGACACCGTCAGCATTACACCGAAATCGAGATCACGGGCATCAACGCCTGAGTCGCCGGAGGATATGAGTCATGGCACATAAAAAAGGCGTAGGTTCCAGCCGTAACGGTCGCGATTCGAACCCGAAGTATCTCGGTGTGAAGATCTACGGCGGTCAGGCTGTTGAAGCCGGTAACATCATCGTTCGTCAGCGTGGCACCAAGTTCCACGCTGGCGTGGGCGTCGGCCTCGGCCGCGACCACACCCTGTTCGCGCTGGTCGACGGCACTGTGTCGTTCAAGGTCCGCGGCGACAAGGGTCGCAAGTTCGTCGACGTCGTCACGGCGTAATTCGCCACGACTCGATAACGAAGGCCCCGCCCCACGGCGGGGCTTTTCGTTTGTAAGGCCCCCCGATTCACTGCCCAGGTTTTCCCCATGAAATTCGTCGACGAAGCACAGATTCGCGTCACGGCCGGTAGCGGCGGCAATGGCTGCGCCAGCTTTCGCCGCGAAAAATTCATTCCGTTCGGTGGCCCTGATGGTGGCGACGGCGGCGATGGTGGTTCCATCTGGCTGGTGGCCGACGAGGGCCTGAATACCCTGGTCGATTTCCGTCACATGCGTCAGTTCAAGGCCCCGCGCGGCCAGAACGGCATGGGTAGTCAGATGTACGGCAAGGGCGGCGAAGACACGTTCATCCGTGTGCCGGTGGGTACCGTGGTCACTAATGTCGATACCGACGAAGTGATCGGTGACCTCACCGCCAACGGCCAGCGCCTGAAGGTCGCCGAAGGCGGCCGTGGCGGCCTGGGCAATATTCATTTCAAGAGCTCGGTGAACCGCGCGCCGCGTAAGGCGACGCCGGGTACGCCGGGCGAAGTCCGTGACCTGAAGTTCGAGCTTCGCCTGCTCGCCGATGTCGGCTTGCTTGGCTTCCCGAATGCGGGCAAGAGCACCTTCATCCGTGCGGTGTCGGCCGCGACCCCGCGCGTGGCGGATTACCCGTTCACCACGCTGCACCCGAACCTGGGTGTCGTGCGCATCGGCACCGACCAGAGCTTCGTCATCGCCGATATCCCCGGCATCATCGAGGGCGCGGCCGAAGGTGCCGGCCTCGGCATCCAGTTCCTGCGCCATGTCTCGCGCACCAGCCTGTTGCTGCACGTGGTCGACATCCGTCCGATCGACGGCTCCGATCCGGTGGAGCAGGTCCAGACGATCGAGCGCGAGCTGGCGAACTTCGACGCCGACCTGGTCGAGCGCCCGCGCTGGCTGGTCATCAACAAGATGGATGTGTTCGACGACGAAAAAGAGCTCGAAGCCGTCGCCAACGACATCGTCGCCCGCCTCGGCTGGACCGCCCCCTCGTTCCTCGTCTCGGCTGCCGGCCAGCAAGGCACCCGCGAAGTCTGCCTGCAGGTCCAGCAGTTCTTCGACGCCGAGCGCGCTGCGCGCAAGCTCGACCAGGAAGTCATCGACGACGTGCGCATGCGCACCGAATAAAACCACCCTTGTAGGAGCGCGCTTGCGCGCGATGGGTGCTCGCCGCAACCTCGATCGCGCGGCCAGCCCTACGACACGCTATTCGCAGACATGAACTCCACGATACGCACGCGGTACGCTTCGATCGGAGAAATCAACCTGCTTGTCGCGTCGTTTCGCTTGAGCGTTTCCAGCACGGTGCCCATGTCGGCATAGTGCTCAACGAACGGAATCATTGTCGTGGTGCAGGCTCCGAAAATATTTGCTGCTACCGCGTCAACATCCTCGGCTCCCGCCACGGTCCATCGAAACTGACCTTGGCCCGTGAGGCGCCCATACTCGCATCCGATGGTTGCGGAGTGTTTTGCCTCGCGGTCAGTACCTACAATCGCGTCCTGAACGTTACTGAAGCGAACGCCTGCATCGAGCGTGATGTCAAAGTCGGAATCGTGATTGACGAACGCTAAATGCAGGCCGAGCCATCCGTTGGGAGCGGCGCGCCTGAAGCTCTGCTGCGAAAAGACGGGTTTGAAACTCAAGGCGAGAAGATGTGGGCCAAGGGCTTCCAGAAGTCCACGCTTTAGCGCATTCATGTCATTCATTGGAGGGGATAGTTCCGTTCAATTGTTTCGAGTTGAATGATCTTTCCTCGGAGGTCAATTGGCGCATTCTTTCCAACAAGTTTGCCGCCCTCGGATGCTATTCGAGCGCGAGCTGGCGAACTTCGACGCCGACCTGGTCGAGCGCCCGCGCTGGCTGGTCATCAACAAGATGGATGTGTTCGACGACGAAGAAGAGCTCGAAGCCGTCGCCAACGACATCGTCGCCCGCCTCGGCTGGACGTCCCCCTCGTTCCTTGTCTCGGCTGCCGGCCAGCAGGGCACCCGCGAAGTCTGCCTGCAGGTGCACAGTTCTTTGATGCCGAGCGCGCTGCGCGCAAGCTCGACCAGGAAGTCATCGACGACGTGCGCATGCGCACCGAATAACCCCACCGTTGTGGGTAATACGAAAAAGCCGGCTCGCGCCGGCTTTTTCGTATCCGTCATGGCGCCCCATCATTCCTTGGGTCTTGCATGAGTTCCAAGATCCCTTGCGCGTCACGTTCGGTCGAGTAGGGGGATGTCACCACCCCGGTGGCGAGTAGTGACATAAGTTTCCTCGCCGTGATCGCGCGTGTGCCTACAGCAAATACGAGTGTCTGGCCGAGCAGCGGCTGGGTGAATTTACCGATGGACGCCACAAAACGATCGTCAAACCGAAACGTCAGCTCAAACATGTCGGTATCCGGATTGTGCTCGATGGAGGCCTGCTTGATGGTCAACCCATGCAACGCATGGCGACGATCGACGCAGATATGAGCAGGTTGGTTGGTGTTAGGCGCCGAGAGGGGCAGTTCACGTCTCTCAAGGGGTGGCGTGGAATCGTTGCAAGCGGCATATAAGGCGACCGGGCGCAGGCGCGGCACGAGAGGCACGGCCGAACTGAATACAGCCGCCGCGATAAGGGGGAAAACCATTTCGTAGTGCGTCCAGTGGGCGGAAGTGTGAAGTAGTCACATTCCACCACAAAGTATCGGCTCGATCGCGTCTAGCGGTCTGTCGAGTGACCGTCTGCCGGCAAGAAACCGACTTTCGCGGAACTTTTGTCACAACCGGTTCCACATACTCAGCTAGACCATTTTTCCGAAGGACGCGACGATCCGATCCGGAACCCAGGTGTGGAGCCCGATCGATGGTGCGTCCGCAAGTTCCAGGAGGCGCTTCACATCGAAAACGGTGTCACGATCTGGATGTAGGTCTGCGAGTGAGTGCTTCGTGACAAGCACCCCGAACGGCTCAGCCGGGTTCTCGTAGAGCGCCCAATCCTGTGACTTCTCCAAAGCCACCGTCAGGCCTGGCCAGATCGGGTTCGACTCTAAATACTCACGCACTCGACGCGCGGAGAATAACTCGCCTTCGTGGGGCGTCCACATGGTTACCGGGACTCGGCTTTCGTCGAATGTTCCATCGTTTTCATGTTCAACTGAGACGACTGCATCTCCTGGGGCGGCGCGAATAAGCAACCGGTCTAACTCGGCACCGATATCCTGGCGTCCTTTCCACGGCGTTTCAAAGAAGTATGCAAAACGGAAGCTTGTTTCCCGAAACATGAAATCCGGAAATGTCAGGTGCCAATCGATCGCGTTCCGCAGTTCTTGTTTCAGCTTGAAGGCGCTCATTTTGTCTGTCCATGTAGTCACGGATCGATATGTTCGTCAAAGCGGATCTTTGCGACCTCTTGGTTGTTTACCTTAATAGACGCGGATGGGCCGCCCGTTGATTCTGCGTTCGAATAGAAAGTGTACTGAAACTTGTCCTTCGTCATTACCACTGCGGTTCCATCTTTGCTGTTCCTGGTCACGATGCTCGTTGCTTCGTCGCGCATATCGAAGCCGAATGCTTCACCGCCGCCATTCGATCCAAAAAGGAACAGCCCGGCCGCGTAGTCCTGGATTTCGTATTCACGGTTGTTCGAAGCGAGCTCTTCGACGCTCCAGAGAATAAGATGACTTTCGCCTACGAATCCTTCGCCCCCATTCTTGGCCATCATGAACCGGCGATAGTCGTCTGGCAGCTTGGCGAGACTCCTCTCGTTGAGGAGCGCGGCGACTGCTTCGGAAGGTAGAGCTCGTGGCCCCCATTCCTGTAGATATGCATCACTCTTCATATGCAGGGTGCATGGGTCGTCGTGGAGTGATTGGTGAAACCCAGCCATCGTGAGTCACTGATAACATCGAGTCGACACACGACATGAAGCCAGGTACAGCGAGGAGGCGATGGTTGTTCCTGTCCTGTCATCCGCGCCGCTCAGAGATTCATGGTGTTCATAAAGGCAACGATTCGAGCTCGTCGTTGATCAATCGGTGAGATCAGGATGCTAGTCGCATCGTTGCGGCGAAGTGCTTCGAGGACAGTCCGCTTGTCGGAGTAGTGTTCAAGAAACGGGGTCATCGTCGCTGCGCACGCCTCAAAAATCGCCTGAGCGACCCGTTCTACATCTTGAGCGTCAGCGACCTTCCATCGAATCTGGCCTTGACCGGTGAGGTTTCCGTACTCGCAGCCGATGGTGGCTGTGTGCCGTCGCTCTGCACTCTCAGGCAGGATTCCCTCCTGGACCTCGTCGAAGCGGACCGCCGCATTTAGTACAACGTCAAAGTCCATGTCGTGATCGACAAAAGCAAGATGCAGGCTGAGCCATCCATCAGGGGTGGCACGCCTGAAGCTCTGCTGCGATGCAACCACCTTAAAGCCGAGGGGCTGAAGGAGGATTCCGAGAGACCCAACGAGGGCGCGCTTGAGTGCTTTCTTGTCGTTCATTTCAGAGGATAGTTGCGTTCGATTGTTTCAACTTGAATGAGTTCACCACGAAACTCGGCGGGCGCGTTCGATGGGTGCTCGCCGCAACCTCGATCGCGCGCAAGCGCGCTCCTGCAACGCGGGCCATATCCATACACAAAGAACCGGCGTAAGCCGGTTTTTTGTGTCGCGTGATCATGCTTTCCCACCAGTATCTTGTTGACGAGCTATGGGTACTCGGAAGTATGTCCGAGTACCCCGGAGGCCGATCGTTACTGGTGAAGGATCCTCGAGTTAGCAGAGCAGCCATTGGTACTGCATGCGCGCACCGCGTAGCTGAAACGCATCTCGAGAAGATTGGGGCCGCGTTCCACGATGAACGACGTCGCACTGCCGTTGTAGACGACGGCGTTGTCGTCGGTGCGGACGACCTGGTAGCTCGTCGCGTATGGGATGGCATCCCAGAACATCGTGTACGTGTCGACCTTGATGACTTTCGTATGGTTGATGAACGGATAGGGCACGGCGGGAATATGTGCCACGCGAACCGTTGCCTGGTTACTCCACCCCGTACAGCCGCTCGCGTTGCAACCCTGCACCATGTACGCATATGTGCCGTCGGCACGGTCACCGATCGACCAGCTCTGGGCGGAGGAATTCTGCAGGCCCGCCCAGGCCGCGCCATTGACGCTTTCGACGAGGTTGTACGAAGTGGCGCCGTTCGAACCACTCCAGCTCAAGCCGTAAGCGCCGGAATTCGTGGTGCCACCACCAGAAAGTGATGGCGCCGGTGATGGCGGTAGCAGAACCGTCGTGCCCCCGCTCGTCGCATAGCCGCCGCACCCGTTCGCATTACATGCACGCACACGGTAGAACCAACCGACCGACAGGCCCTCGGCAAACGTCGCGGATGTCGCTGGGCCGTTGTAGATCTGCGACCAGTTGCCGTCGTAGGTATGTTCAACCTGATAGGACGTGGCAAACGTCGCTGCACTCCAGCTCACCGGGACACTACCCGTCGAGTTCGACGGTGCGCTGATGGATGCGATGGTCGGCGGGATGTGAGCAAGGTTGAGCTGTGCGGTCTCGGCATAGACGCTGCAGCCGCTGTCGTTACACGCGCGGGCTTCGTAAACGTACGGGCCGTCGGCCAGCGTGGAAGCAACCGCCGTGAGCGCCGTGCCGCTATAAAGCGAGGTCCATGCGCCGTTGTGTACCTGCGAGACCTCGTAACGTGTCGCACGCGCCGCTGCCGTCCAGGCGACGGTGACAGCGGATTTATCAGCATTGGGGGTTGCCGAGGCCGGTGCCGGTGCCGGTGGGGCATTGGCCGAGCGGGGCATGGCGAAGCTCCCCGAGCCGTTGATGAGGTCGTTCGCGGCGCCCACGGGCGAGATGCCGTGGACGAAGAGCGACTGGCCGTAGTACGTCACCTTGTTTGCTTCAGTGAGTGGAATGGCGAAGCGATACGCTGTGCCTGTCCCATGGCAGGCTTGCTGTACGCCTGCTTCGCTGGCCAGGTTGGCGGTGGTCGCGCTCAAGCCCGTCCCCGTACCGGCGGGACCGCCGACGTACAGATGCACATCGATCGACTGGGGCAGGCCCGTTGAGCACGCCCATCCGAGAAGACTGTTGTTGTCGCTGGACAGGCCGTCGATGTTGCCGATGACCTTGGACGTCGATGCCTTCTCGCTGGCAACGAGCTTCTTGCCGAGGTAGATGTAACGGGTACCGTTGGTGCTCGTCGGGTCGTACTCCCACATCAACTGGCCGGCAGCGTTGTAGGCGTAATAGGTTGTTCCCTGGGGCGTGACCTTCTTTACCCGGCGACCGGCAGCGTCATATGTGTACGTCCCCTTGCCTGGCAGCGAGGTGAGGCGGTTGGCCAGGTCGAAGTTCAGGGTCTGGCCGTCCTTGAGTACCGTATTGCCGCGGGCGTCGTAGGTGAACGCGTGAACCTGTGCGCCGCCGTTGGTGATCGACGCCAGCAGATTGCTTCCATCGTAGTTGTATGTGTTGGTGCCACTGCTATTGGTCAGGCTGCGGATATTGTTGAGCGTGTCGTAGGTGTAGCTTTCCGTACCCCAAAGCTGTCCGGCGGTGGCCGACACGAGCCGGTTCAGCCCGTCGTAGCCCATGGACTTGGTGCGCTGCGTACTGCCGCTTTCATCCGTGATCTGGGTGACGTTGCCATTGGCGTCGTAGGCGAAATCCTCGCTGACATTCGGCGCGCCGCCCTTGCCGAAGGTGAAGTTGCTCAGCAGGTTGCGGGCGTTCTTGTCGGCTGTATAGATCGCGCCATTGCCCAGGCTGTACGACTTCACGTCGCCATCCGGGAAGTACGCCACACCGCCGACATAGCCGCCGGCCTGCGTGGGCTGCATCAGGGCGTTGGGTGTATAGGGCACGGTATCGCCGCTGGGGTAGGTCACCGCGCTGAGTGCGCCCTTGTTGTCGTAGGCATAGCCAAGGCCCCAGCTCCATCCGTCGATCGACAGGACTTCACTGGTCAGCAGGCCAAGACGGTTGCGGCCGAAGGTCCAGCTGACCAGGTCCGCCGTCGCCGTCGCGGGGTTGCCGCGCGGGTCATAGGTAAAGGTGCTCGGAGTAGTGCCGGCCGGATAGACGACCGACGTGACGCGGTTCATGGCGTCGTAGCCACGCTGGGTCTTCAGCGCGTCCGTGACCTGGTCCTGACCGCAGCCCGCACCGTTGAACGAAGCACCGGATGCACTCCAGGCGATATTGTCCGCGCCATCGTAGGTCATGATCTCGCTGCCCGATTCCGGCTCCCACGTGCGGCACAGGCGGTGTTCGCTATCGTAGGTCAGGGTCTTGGCGACGGATTGTCCGAGGCCGCCTTGCGTGATCGATGTCGGATTGCCATAGCTATCGCGCTGGATGGTCTGCACGACACTTTCGGGCGCTTCGACGCGCACGACGTTGTCATAGGCCGGTGCATCGAAGGCCTGAAAATAGCTGTTCGTGACATAGCCCTTCGGATCTTGTACCTGGCGACCGATGCCCTGGAGATACGTCGTGGACGTGGAGAGGTCACCCAGCTCGGTGTGCTGGATCTGCTGCACCGGCCGTCCGAGAACGTCGTAATGCGTAACGACGCCCAGTGACATTCCGCTGAGATCGGGTGCGCCGTCGACCGGGTAGGACTGGAATATCTTTCGGCCCGCCCAGTCGTAGTCGATGCGCGACGACACGTAGCCAGCGCCGGTGTTCTGGTCGGCGGTGCCAAGCGCAACCGGACGCATCATCACGTCATAGTCGGTACGGTGGCTCCAGTTGCCTTGCGTGTCGCTGCGGACCCAGTGGGCGCCGTTGATGCCCCTCGCGGCGCCGATGTAGGAGTACTGGAACGTCTTGGGCGCCCACGCCACCGTGTCGCCGGCCGGGTAATCAATGCGCGCGAGACGCCCAATCGCGTCGTAACCGTAGTGGGTGACGGCACCGGTCTGGTCGGCGATGCCCGCGATCTGACCAAAGCCATCCACGGCGACGGACTGCGTCGTCCCGTCGGGGAAGCTGATCAGGCCTGGAATACCGAATACATAATTGCCAATCGAGGTCGTGTGTCCATTGCCATCCGTAAAGCTGGCAAGCTGGCCCTGTACATTGAAGGTATAACCCATGACCTTGCGGCCAAAACGATAGCGCTCGGATAGCGTCAGGCTGTTCGCGTCGTAAACATTGCGGCTTACGGTTTCGCCGGTGGTCAGGTTATCGGACTGCAGGGGCAGGCCGAGCACCCAGTGCGCGTAGTCATCCTGGTACGTTGTTCGATCAAGAACGCTATATCCCGCGTTGTTATAGCGCTGCACCTGACTGGGCCGGGCCCAGTTGTCGAAGGCGGTGACGTTCGAGGTGAACGCGTCGTTTCCATCATAGGTAGTCCGCGTCGCCTGAGGTGCAATCTGGTTGACCTGTGCCTTATTGACTCGCTGCACGAAGGTGGCGCCAGGCTGGCGTGTATAGGCGCCCGAGCGGCCGTCCACGGCTGGATCGGGATTGACGTAGCCGTACTGGACCAGGCGGCGACGCGTGGTGGAGTCCACGGCGCCGTCGAAGATCTCTTCGGATTGCAGCTGGCTTTCCGTCCAGTCGTAGCGGTTACTAAACGTGCTGCGCTCCGCGTGACCATCCGGGTAGGTGACTGCGGTCCATACGCTGGTAGCGCAACCACCGGCGCAGTTCTGCGACCAGCTTTCGTTCGAAGGTGAATAGGCGTACGTCCACGTCATGGGTGTGATGCCGGCGCCGGATAGCTGGCGGGTCTGGAGCGCCATGCTCCATGAGGCGTTGGGCGTATTGGCCCAGGTACCACTCATGGTTGGCACGACCGGCTGGTTGGGCGTGTACGCGCAGATCCGCGGGACATACGATCGGCCGCGCCGCACGCCTTGCACAGTAAA
Organism: Luteibacter sp.; assembly: GCF_036500425.1. Lineage (GTDB taxonomy): Bacteria > Pseudomonadota > Gammaproteobacteria > Xanthomonadales > Rhodanobacteraceae > Luteibacter. The sequence continues at coordinate 86,906 of NZ_DASYCB010000081.1, read as the reverse complement.
GGATCCGCTCAGCCCTGAGGGATGGGTCATGCGGCCGGTGAAGGACGGATTAAGGTTAGGCGAACCCGCCACGTCGCACGAACCTGGGGTGTTACGCATGTCTACCCAGGCGGTATTCAGGCCGTCCATATCGAGCGTCCACGCGGAGCCATCGGGCTGCGCCACGCGCGTCAACGTGTCGGCAAGGGACTGGGTCGAGTGAACGTAGGTGTAGGTCCACGTGCGCTGCCCAGCCGCGCCGCCCTGGACGGTGACGGTGCTGACATGCGACGTACCCGCCAGGTAGGCGAAGGTCACATGGCGGCCATCGCTGGCGGTGATGTCGGTGACCAGGTCACCGTTGTAGGTGTACGCGATCCAGTTGCCGAAGCGGTCTTCAACGCGCGTCGGCAGCATGCGGCCTTCGCGGCGGAGGAGGATATCGCTGTTCGCTGCGAGGATGTGGAACGGGCTCGCGGCGAGCGACATGGGCGAGGAGCCGAGCGGCCGCTCGATACTCGACATGTAGCGATACGACAGATGATCCAGCCAGTACTTGGTGCCATCCGGCGATACCGCGAGGAAAGCCTGTGTGGTGGGAACATTGTTTGCCTGCGCAAGACAGCCTACCACCCAGTTTTGCTTCGTGATGATGGGGTAGGTCAGCCCGGCGACGCCTGGGGTCGGTGTATTTGCGCTATCGCGGTAAAGCAATTCCTGGCTGCCGGCGCCTGGCATCTTGAGCTGGTAGCCCTGCCACCATGTGTCGGGTAGCCAATCGGTACGCAACGAATCGCCCGAGGGTGGCGCGACGCTGGGTGGCACGGTGATGCTGGTGCAGATGTTCGTCTTTGTCAGGGCGTCGACCACCCAGCCATGCACGTTGTTCTGGTTTGCCGTGACCGTATCGATCTGCGGCAACTCCATGTCCCATTCACCGAATGCGCGGTTCTGCTGATCAGAACGTTCGCCAAAGGCGGGGAGGGTGAACGTACGCGCGACCGTGATCGTCGGGCCCGTGCCGGGCACCGTGACGTCGACCTGGCGAAACGAAATGCTGCCATCGTAGAGGCTGATCTGCTCGCCGAAGGGCGTATCCCCCAGCGGCTGGATGTCCTCGTTGACCTTGATGAGCTTCTTGTACTCATCCTCGGGCGTCACCGTGGTCTGCGCGTGCGCCGTGGCGAGCGAGAGGAGGGCGGCGGCTGCCGTCAGAAGCCCGCGCGCGACGCGCGCGCGACCCTTCACACCCGTTTCGGGCGTGTATTGCACCTGCGACATAATCCCTGTTCCTTGTGCGCCGGCTGTGCCGGAATCGGCAGCAAGACTAGGGCGGTAAAATGCTGCTCGTCAACGCGCAAGAAATTGCGAGTGAGTCATCAAAGAGCGCGCCAGCGCGCGTAATTGAAGCTCGCGACGAGCATCCGGCGCGCGACATTAAACCGTCCGCACGAAGGCGACCTACGATACTGCAGCACCTTTCGATCCCTCTCCCGTCCGATTGACACGTTGTCGCCTCGAACATAGAGTTTGGCGGCGACTGGTGACCGCCAGCTCACAGGGGTATGGAATGTCTTTTGAAATGGATCGCGCACAGATGCGCTGGGTTTGTCGCGGCATCTTCCTGATGATGGTGCTGGTCACCGTCCCAGTAGCCGCACACGCTGGGACGGTGACCTACTATTACACCAATCCACAGGGAACACCCTTGGCAGAAGCGGACAGCGGTGGAAATATCACCGCGACGTTCGACTACAAGCCATACGGAAGCCCCGCTATGGGTGTACCGGCGACCGAGCCCGGCTATACCGGGCACGTAAATGATGCGGATACATCGCTGGTGTACATGCAGGCGCGCTACTACGATCCCGGCTTGGGTCAGTTCTTGAGCATTGATCCAAACAATCCCACGCCAGGTGACACGTTCAACTTTGGACGTTATGCCTACGCCGGCGATAACCCGATCAATAACGTAGACCCTGACGGACGTGCTTTCGGAATTGATGATTTGGCGGGTGTTCTCGTCGGCGGCCTCGTTGGCGTTGGCGTTGAAGCCATTAAAGATGTCGCAGTCGGGCATTCGATGAGTTGGGGTGACACCGCAGGTGCTTTCACAGGAGGTGCGCTGATGGGCGAGGGTATCGTGAACATGCCCGAGACGGGTGGCGCTTCGCTGATCATTGCGTCAAGTGCTCGCGGTGCCGCTGTCGGCTTGGTCAGTAATTCTGTTCAGCAAGGTACCGACATGGCGACCGGCGCTCAGAAAAACTACAACGTCAAAAGTATGGCCGTGAGTGTCGGTGTTGGCGCGGTCAGTGGTGGCCTTCTAAGCAAAGTTGGCACTGTGCGCGTGGCTGGCATTACTTCCGGTCGCGGAAACATGGCCGCTGTTGCCCAGGCAGTCAAGACGCGCATTGCTAACGGCAACGCCAGCAACATGTCCGCCAGGACGGTCGCCAAGGGCATAGCTGGCAGCCAGGTGGGTGATGCCGGGAAAACGGTGGTGGGTGGAACGATTGATGGCGCAAAAACCAGTGTATGCGACCATGAAGGCTGCTGATGCGAACAGCTAATGGCGAACGGGTGCACCACCTCCGTCGAATCGTGGCGCCTTATGTAGGCCAGGTGATTATCCAGTCCGCGGTAACTATTTTCTTGTCGTTCATCATGATTAGTCAGCGCGCTTGGTTGTTATGCATACCTATTGGCGGGATGTGGCTTCTCTTCCTGGTGCCGGTATGGATGGGCCTGCGCTACGGTGTTAGCTGGACAGACGGTGAAATCGTGCAGCGGGCCAGTGGCCTCAAAACAGTGCGCATTGCCTGGGCAGACATCGAGCGTGTCGCCACGGAGGTTACAAAGCCTGGTGCGCTGCTGACCGCTTCGCGGCCCTTCCGCCGTATTGCCATTTACGGGCGTGATCGGGCTGGAGCGAGCGCCTTCATAGATGTTTCGCTAAAGCACTTTGCCGCGGACGATATCAGCGAGCTTATGGACATGATTCGTCGTCGCTGCCCGGGTCTTGAGCTTCCGGCGGTCAAGGCGAGTCCCAGGAACGCTTCTTAGTAAAAAATCCGGCGCGAGTTTCACTCGCTCACCGAAGTTGTCCCGGATAAGCCGCAATGAGTCTTCCTGCGGTCTTCCTCGCCCTGTTGAGAGGCCGCGGTATCCCCATGATGGCAGCGTTCGGCACGGCGGATGTTGCTCTCGATGCTGACGACGCGATTGCAGCGGCCCGGGCCCTCGCCGGCATAGGTGTTGCCGTGTGCGGAAATCGTCGGGTAGACGGATGATCGCCCAAGGCACCGCAGCAACAAACAAAAAAGCCGGCTTGCGCCGGCTTTTCTGTGAACAGCGATGTCGCGCAGGCTTTAAGCCAGGTCGCGGATCTTCGCGTTCAGGCGGCTCTTATGGCGAGCAGCCTTGTTCTTGTGGATCAGGCCGCGGGCGGCGTAGCGGTCCATGACCGGCACGGCGACGGCGTAAGCCGTGGTCGCAGCTGCCTTATCCTTCGCGTCGATCGCCTTGACGACCTTCTTCAGTGCGGAGCGCACCATGGAACGCGCGCTGACGTTGCGCAGCCGGCGCTGCTCCGACTGACGCGCACGCTTCTTCGCGGACTTGATGTTGGCCAAGGTAAAGCTCCAGAGTTCGGTGGGTTTTAAGAAAGACGCCCATTGTGCGGCCAAAACGGGCCAGCGTCAATAGGTTAGCCTCCGCGCGGGAAGCCCGTGCGGGCGGTCCTCCCGGGGTTGCCCGGGAAAAGCCAGAATGGGGACTGTCCCCCGGCCGGCCGGCTTTGTCAAACTACCGGTTTATCGGCAACCCCAGGCACGGATGAAAGCCCCCAGCCTCCTACGCAGCATGCTGTCCTTCAGCAGCATGACCATGGTTTCGCGTGTGCTCGGCCTGGTCCGTGACATGTCCATTGCCCACTCGTTCGGTGCCAACGCGGCCACCGATGCGTTTTTCGTGGCCTTCCGCATCCCGAACTTCATGCGCCGCCTGTTCGCCGAGGGGTCGTTCTCCACGGCCTTCGTGCCGGTGTTCACCGAGGTCAAGGAAACCCGCTCGCACGGAGACCTGAAGGACTTGATGGCGCGGACGGCGGGCACGCTGGGTGGCGTGCTGCTGCTGGTCACGGCCATCGGCATCATCTTCGCGCCCCAGGTGACGACGTTGTTCTCGCCCGGCGCGGTGAACGAGCCCGGGAAATTCGATCTCACGGTGGATCTGCTCCGCCTGACCTTCCCGTTCCTGCTGTTCGTATCGCTGACCGCCTTGAGCGGCGGGGCATTGAACAGCTTCCACCGCTTCGGCCTGCCGGCGCTGACGCCGGTGATCCTCAACCTGTGCATGATCGCCGGCGCGCTGTGGCTGGCGCCGATGCTGCACACGCCGATCATGGCCATGGGCTGGGCGATCCTGGTGGCGGGCGTACTCCAACTGGCCTTCCAGCTCCCTGCGCTGCGCCAGCTCGATCTGCTGACCCTGCCGCGCTGGGGCTGGCGGTCGCCGGATGTGCGCCGGATCATGCGCCTGATGGTGCCCACCCTGTTCGGCTCCTCGGTCGCGCAGATCAACCTGCTGCTGGATACGATCATCGCCTCGTTGCTGATCGCCGGTTCGCAGAGCTGGCTGTCCCAGGCCGACCGCTTCCTCGAGCTGCCGCTGGGCGTGTTCGGCGTCGCGCTGGGCACGGTGATCCTGCCATCGCTTTCGCGTCACCACGTGGCGAGCGACCGGGACGGCTTCTCGCGTGCGCTGGACTGGGGCCTGCGGACCACGCTGCTGATCGCGGTGCCGGCCATGTTCGCCCTGATGATCCTGTCGTTCCCGCTGGTGGCTACCATCTTCCAGAACGGCCGGTTTACCGCGTTCGATACGAAGATGGCCTCGCTCTCGATCACCGCCCTGAGCTTCGGCCTGCCGGCCTTCGCCATGGTGAAGGTGGTGCTGCCGGCCTTTTACTCACGCAAGGACACCCGGACCCCGGTGCGCGCTGGCGTCGCCTCGCTGGTCTCGAACATGGTGCTGAACGTGCTGTGCCTGGCGTTGCTCGTCACCCTGTGGGGCACCCCGGCGCAGAAAGAGGGTTCCTGGATGCAGGCGATCGCGACCATTCCGGGCCTGCACATGGCCCTGGGCGTGGCTAGCGCCATCGCCAGCTATATCAACCTGGGCCTGCTCTGGCGCTGGCTGGGCAAGGCGGGAGTGTATGAACGCCAGCCGGGCTGGGCCCGCCACCTGGTGCGGCTGGCCGTGGCCTGTGCCGTCATGTCCGCGGTGCTGCTGGCTGGCCTGTATCTCTGGCCGGAGTGGAGTGGCGTCGAGAAGTGGACGAGGGTAGGGCGCCTGGCTGTGCTGGTCTGCGCCGGCGGCGGCTCGTACGTGGCGGCGCTGTTTGCCATGGGCTTCCGCCCAGCCGAACTCCGCGCCCGCTAACCGCCCTGTAGGAGCGCGCTTGCGCGCGATCGGGGTTGCCGCAAGCCCCGTCGCGCGCAAGCGCGCTCCTACAGGGGTTGTCGCGCATTGTGCGGCGCAATGGGGCCGCTATACTGGCCCGATGGCTTTAATTCCGCATCGACCCCAAGGCGGCCGCGCATGACGCTGCGACTTCATCGCGACGTGGCGGGCCCGTGCCTCACACCGCAGGGCAGCGTGGTCGCGATCGGCGCTTTCGACGGCCTGCACCTCGGCCATCAGGCGATCCTTTCCGAAGTGCGCCAGCGCGCCGCGGACAAGGGCCTGGCGCCCGCCGTGATCACGTTCGATCCGCTGCCCCGCGCCTTCTTCTCGAAGGAGCCGGTGCCGCGCCTTTCCGGCGTCCGCGAGAAGGCCGAGGGCATGACCGCCGCCGGCATCGTCGAGCTGCTTTCGCTGCGCTTCGATGAAGCCCTGACGAAGATGTCCGCCGAGGATTTCGTGCGCCAGGTCATCGTCGGCCGGCTTGCCGCCCGCGAAGTGTGGGTCGGTGAAGATTTCCGCTTCGGCCACCGCCGCGGCGGCGATTTCGCGCTGCTCCAGGCGATGGGTGCCGAGCTCGGCTTCACCGCCCATGCGGTGGCCGCCGTGCTGGTCGATGGCGAGCGCGTCTCGTCGTCCAAGGTACGCACGCTGCTCGCCGAAAGCCGCTTTGCCGATGCGTCGGTGTTGCTCGGCCGGCCGTTCGTGATCGATGGCCACGTGGAGCACGGTAAGCAACTCGGCCGCGAGCTGGGTTATCCCACCGCCAACGTGCACCTGCGCGATCGCGTGAGCCCCATCCAGGGCATCTTCGCCGTGCGGATAGGCGTGGGCGATGGTCCGTGCAGCTGGCCCGGCGTGGCCAGCCTCGGTTTCCGCCCGACGGTGAATGAGGTGCTCGAGCCGCTGCTCGAAGCGCACCTGTTCGACTTCTCAGGCGATCTCTACGGCCAGCGCATCGGCGTGGAGTTTGTCCGCAAGCTCAGGGATGAGGAAAAATTCGACGGCCTGGAAGCCCTGGTTGCGCAGATGCGCCAGGACGAACGGGACGCCCGGCAGGCTCTGGGGATGAACCCCATCCTTGCCGACGTATGACACACCACGGTTGCCAGCGATGACCCAGGATTACAAGAACACCATCAACCTGCCGCAGACGGAATTCCCGATGCGTGGCGACCTGCCCAAGCGCGAGCCGACCTGGCTGGCGACGTGGGAGCGGGTGGGCCGCTATGTGCAGATCCAGGAAAAGACGGCCAACCGCGACAAGGTGTTTGTGCTGCATGACGGCCCGCCGTACGCGAACGGCGCGATTCACCTTGGCCATGCGGTCAACAAGGTGTTGAAGGATGTCATCGTCAAGTCAAAGCTGATTGCCGGCTACCGCGCACCGTACGTGCCGGGCTGGGATTGCCACGGCCTGCCGATCGAAATCGCGATCGAGAAGAAGTTCGGTAAAGCGGGCGACAAGCTCGACGCGGCCGCGTTCCGGCAGAAATGCCGTGAGTACGCGCTCTCGCAGATCGACCTGCAGCGCACCGATTTCAAGCGCCTCGGTGTGCTCGGTGATTGGGAGAAGCCGTACCGCACGCTCGATTTCACCTACGAAGCCGACATGATCCGCGCACTGGCGCGCATCGTGGCGAATGGCCACGTCGTCCGCGGCGCCAAGCCGGTGTACTGGTGTTTCGATTGCGGTTCGGCGCTGGCCGAAGCGGAGATCGAATACGGCGATAAGACCTCGCCGGCGGTGGACGTGGCGTACGACGCCGTCTATCCGAAGGAAATGGGCGCCGAGTTCGGCGTCGAGGTCGGTGACGCGATCGTCGCCGTGCCGATCTGGACCACCACGCCGTGGACGTTGCCGTCCAGCCAGGCGGTGTCGCTCGGCGGCGAGCTCGAGTACGCGCTGGTCGAAGGCCCGTCGCGCGGTGGCAAGCGCGTGTTGCTGGTCATCGCCGCGGCGCTCGCGGAAAAGGCCCTCGCTCGTTACGGCGTCGAAGCCGTCAACGTGCTCGGCCGCGTGCAAGGCGCCGCGCTGGAAAACCAGCAGCTGAAGCACCCGTTCTATGACAAGCACGTGCCGGTCATCCTCGGCGACCACGTGTCGGACGAGGACGGCACCGGTGCCGTGCACACCGCGCCCGACCATGGCGCGGAAGATTTTGCCGTGGGCCAGCACTATGGCATCGGCACGCTCAACTACGTGGATGGTCGCGGCGTGTACCGCAGCGACGTGCCGCTGGCGGGTGATACCTCGTTTGCCGGCGTGCATATCTGGAAGGCCAACGACGACATCGTCGAGCTGCTCCAGGCGCGTGGCGTGTTGCTCGCCTCGGCCAAGCTCACCCACAGCTATCCGAACTGCTGGCGCCACAAGAAGCCGGTGATCTTCCGTGCGACCCCGCAGTGGTTCATTGGCATGGAAACGGCCGGGCTGCGCGATACCGCGCTGACCTCGATCAAGTCCGTGCGCTGGGTGCCAGGCTGGGGTGAAGAGCGTATCCGCGGCATGGTCGAAGGTCGTCCTGACTGGTGCATCTCGCGCCAGCGTACCTGGGGTGTGCCGATCACCTTGTTCGTCGACAAGAGCACCCACGAGCCGCACCCGGATACCGTCCCGCTGATGGAGAAGGTGGCGCAGAAGGTCGCGCACGAAGGCATCGACAGCTGGTTCACGCTGGATCCGCGCGAGCTGCTCGGCGATGACGCCGACCAGTACGAGAAGGTGACCGACGTCCTCGATGTGTGGTTCGATTCCGGCGTGAGTCACTTCGCCGTGGTCGGCCAGCGCCCCGAACTGCAGGCAGGCAATGCCAGCGAATACAAGGTCATGTATCTGGAAGGCTCGGACCAGCATCGCGGCTGGTTCCAGTCGTCGCTGCTGACTTCGGCGGCGATCCACGGCCGTGCCCCGTACGATCACGTGCTGACCCACGGCTTCACCGTAGATTCGCAGGGCCGGAAGATGTCCAAGTCCATGGGCAACGGCATCGACCCGCAGGACATCATGAAGACCCTTGGTGCAGACATCCTGCGCCTGTGGATCTGCTCTACCGATTACCGCAACGAAATGGCGCTGTCGGACGAAATCCTGAAGCGCGTGGCGGATACCTATCGCCGTATCCGCAACACGGCACGCTTCCTGCTCGGCAATCTCGATGGCTTCAATCCGGACAAGGATCTGCTTGCCACGGAAGCCTGCCTGCCGCTCGACCAGTGGGCTGTGCAGCAGGCCGCCGATACGCAGGCCGCGATCGTCGCCGCGTACGAACGATACGACTTCCCGGAGATCGTCCAGCGCGTGCAGAACTTCTGCACCAATGAGTTGGGTGCGCTGTACCTGGACGTCACCAAGGATCGGCTGTACACGATGCCGACGGAGAGCCACGGACGACGCAGCGCGCAGAGCGCGATGTACCGCATCGTCGAAGCGATGGTGCGCTGGATCGCGCCGATGCTGAGCTTCACCGCCGAGGAAATCTGGCAGCACATGCCGGGTACGCGTAGCGAATCAGTGCTGTTCGAGACGTTCTACGAAGACCTCGAAGTGCGCCAGGATGCGGAGACGCGCGCCTGGTGGAGCAAGCTGCTCGCGATCCGTGAGACCGGGTCGCGCGTGCTCGAGGGCATGCGCAAGGCCGGCCAGATTGGCGCCTCACTCGATGCCACGCTGGTGCTGCACGCCGACATCGCGACGCAATCGGCGCTGGCCGAATCCGCCGACGAGCTGCGTTTCTTCTTCATCACCTCCGATGTCTCCCTGGCGCCGCTCGAAGGCCGCCCGGCCACGGCGGAGAAGGTGGAGCTGGAAGAGGGTGAGGTGTATGTGTCGGCGGCCGTCACCGACTGGGCTAAGTGCATCCGTTGCTGGCAGCACCGCCCGGATGTGGGCCACGACCCGGCCCACCCGGAAGCCTGCGCCCGTTGCGTCGAAAACGTGACCGGCCCCGGCGAAAACCGCCGCTGGTTCTAAGCGGCAACCCCTGTAGGAGCGCGCTTGCGCGCGATAGCTCTTGCCAAGAGCATCGCACGCAAGCGCGCTCCTACAAGGGGCAACTTCCACCTACCGGTTTCCTGCATGACTGAACGCCCCCGCCCCAACGCGCTTGCCTGGCTCTGGCTCACCCTCGGCCTGATCGTGGCCGACCAGCTCACCAAATGGTGGGCCCTGGTCGCGCTGCAGCCGGCGGAAACGCCGCACCCGGTCATTCCCGGTTTCCTGTACTGGACATTGACCTTCAACACAGGCGCCGCGTTCAGCTTCCTCGCGGATAGCGCCGGCTGGCAGCGTTGGTTCTTTGCCCTGCTGGCCGTGGGCATCAGCGGCGTCCTGGCGGTGTGGCTCGCCCGGACACCGCGTGGCGACTGGCGCACTTCGGTGCCGCTGGCCATGATCATCGCAGGCGCGCTGGGCAATCTCATCGATCGCGTATATGCCGCCAAGGTCACCGATTTCATTCAGGTATTCCTCGGCAGCTACCCCTTCCCGGTCTTCAACGTCGCTGATTGCGCCATTTCCGTGGGTGCGGCAGGCCTGATCCTGTTCAGCCTGTTCCAATCCCCCGCCAAGAAGCCCTGACCCCGTTCTGACGGGTCGCCCCTGTAGGAGCGCGCTTGCGCGCGATACTCTTCACCCAAGACACAGCCCCTCCCAAACCCGTGCGATAATCCCACGCATGGATATCCTCCTCGCTAACCCCCGTGGCTTCTGTGCTGGCGTCGATCGCGCCATCGCGATCGTGGAGCGCGCCCTCGAATCGTACGGCGCGCCGATCTACGTCCGCCACGAAGTGGTGCACAACCGCTACGTTGTCGAGCGCCTGCGCAGCGATGGCGCCGTGTTCGTCGAAGAGCTGAATGAAGTGCCCGACGATTCCACGGTCATCTTCAGTGCACACGGCGTGCCCAAGGCCGTGCGCGAGGAAGCGGAGCGCCGCGGCTTGCGCGTCTTCGATGCCACCTGCCCGCTGGTGACCAAGGTGCATATGGAAGTCGCCCGCCTGGGCCGTGCCGGCCACGACGTGATCCTGATCGGCCATGCCGGCCACCCGGAAGTCGAAGGCACCATGGGCCAGTGGAACCGCGGCAACCCCGGCAACATCTACCTGGTGGAGTCGGTGGAAGACGTGGCGGAACTGGTGCCGGTGCAGCCGGACAAGCTCGCCTTCGTCACCCAGACCACGCTCTCGGTCGATGACACGATTGCGATCATCAACGCGCTGCGCGCGAAGTTCTCCGCGATCGAAGGGCCGCGCAAGGACGATATCTGCTACGCCACGCAGAACCGCCAGGATGCGGTGCGCCGTCTCGCCGAAGCCGTGGACCTGGTCCTGGTGGTCGGCTCGATCAACAGCTCCAACTCCAATCGCCTGAAGGAACTGGCTGAAAAGCAGGGCGTTCCCTCCTACCTGATCGACGGCGCCGAGCACATCGATAAGGCCTGGCTCGACGGCAAGGCCCGGATCGGCGTCACCGCGGGCGCATCCGCGCCGGAAGAGCTGGTGAAGAAGGTCATCGCCCAGCTGCAGTCCTGGGGCGCGGGCGCAGTGCGGGAGCTGGATGGCGAAGCCGAAAGCATCACCTTCGCGCTGCCCAAGGAGCTCCGTCTCGCCTCCTGAGGCTTGCGCAGGGGCGCTATGTCCCCTAGAATTCCGCGTCTCGCCGGAATAGCTCAGTTGGTAGAGCGCGTCATTCGTAATGATGAGGTCGTAGGTTCGATTCCTATTTCCGGCACCAGATACTTCCCCGATTGCCGGCGCGCGCTCGCGGAAGCACTGGAAAAACCCGCCAAGGCGGGTTTTTTTTTGCCCTCGCGGCATGATCGCGCGCAAGCGCGCTCCTACAACCGCTGCCCTGTAGGAGCGCGCTTGCGCGCGACGCCGGCTCAAGCCGCCTCACGCATCCCAAGGGCCAGATACCGCAACCCGATCGACAGCGCCATGTCGTACCCCGCCACCGTATTACCCGGCACGACAACGCTGACGAGCGAGGGATGCCCTGGCACGAGCACGGAAGCATCGGTTTCCCGGCTGTCATCGTGGATTTCGATATACGGCACGGGCAGCGCGGCCAGCGCATCGCGCAACTCCGGGACCTGCTCGGCCGGCACCATGTCGGCATCGACATCGAGTAGCACGAGCTCGGCATCGTTACTTTCGCGCAGACAGTTCCCCATGTCGGCGAAGTCCCGGCATGGCCTCCAGCGGAGATCCACGCCCGCCGACTGGGCGCGCTCCCATAAGCGGCACATCGCCGCATCCGCCATTGGAGCAACCCGCACATCGTCGCGTGGGCCCGTGATCACGAGGATCGACATCGCTATGTGTTCCCTTGGGGAGATAGCGCCAGTATCTTGGCGACAAGCGTAAAAACGCTGCCCGGCAAGGGCGCTTTCCGGGTAACGCATGCGTAAAGGTTGCGCGGTGCGCCGGTCACTTATCAACGGAAAAGCCATGCAGCCGACACAGGACACGAGGTTCGATACCGCACGGTTACGCCTGGATCGGCTTGAGCCGGGCGATGCGGACCGCCTGTTCGCCTACCGTGGCGACGATGCAGTCGCTCGTTACCAGGGCTGGAAGCCAGCGAACGTCACCGAGGCCACGGCGTTCATCGCCGGCCAGCAACGCGTGCCGTTCGGAACGAAGGATGCGTGGTGCCAGCTTGCCGTGCGCGACCGCGTAACCGGCGAACTGGTGGGCGATCTCGGGGTTCACTTTCCGGCCTCGACCGATGACGCGATCGAGTTCGGTGTTTCGCTGCGCCCGGACCAGCAGGGTAGGGGCTACGCACGGGAAGCCATGGCGGCGATGCTCGACCTGGCTTTCGGTGATTGGGGCTACCGACGCAGCGTCGGCTCCGTGGATCCGCGCAATGTCGCCAGCATCGCGCTGCTGCGCTCGCTCGGGTTTCGTGAGGAAGCCCGCCATGTGGAGAGCTACTTCTTCCGTGGGGAATGGGTGGACGATGTGATTTACGCCATGCTGGCACGCGAATGGCGGCCTGGCTGAGTCGAAACCTCAGGCTGCGTTAGCCAGACGAGTCATGGTCGATTGGGTCGGTGGCGCTAGGTGAGCGAGGGCGCCTGCCGGAAGGTAACGCCAGTCCGCCAGGCGCCTGGGCAGCCGGCTGCCTGGTAGGTAGTTGCGCAGGCCATGCACGGCATCTTCGGCCGTGTCGAACCGACCCAGTTCTTCGTCACCCCGCAATGCGCGCCAGCGGTGGCCGTGTCTGACAATGCGGAACAGAGCTTCATGGGCGGCGTGGACGTATTGCGCTTGCACGGTCGAGCACTCCTGCGTGACCTGTGTATTTTCGCCGGCCTCTCATGACGGTGGTGTTATCCGCTGGCTACGGAGCGGTGTCGGCGAATCTCCAGACCGCTTGTCGGTAAAACCCGTCCGCTTGTCGGCTTTCCCCTAGCGTTTGCGCGGCATGCGGCTAATGTCAGGTCGTCCGAAAGGTTCAGGGGAACATGCCGTGATTCGCATCCGCTTGCCGCGCATCCAGCGCGGCATGTCTATGATCGAGGTCCTGATGGCCGTCCTTATCTTCACAGTGGGGCTGGTTGGCCTCGGCGCGCTGATGGTAACGGCCTCCAAGGCTAATCAGATGGCCTACGTACGCACCCAGGTCACCTTCCTGGCCAACGGCATGGCTGATCGTATGCGGGCCAATCCCTGGGGCCTGTGGAACGGGTCGTATGACGACGACAATTATCCGGTGACCGGCACCCCTGGTGCCTGCAATGCAGCGACCGGCTGCAAGCCTTCCGAGATTGCCGACCGCGACAAGAAGCTGTGGAGCCAGCAGTTGCGTGATTCCCTGCCTGCCGTGGGTAAGAGCAGCATCAAATGCACCAAGGCCACCGGGTTCGACCCGAGCGATGTCTACCAGATGCGTCCGCCTTATAGCGGCAGTTGCGTAATGACCATCACCTGGGCAGAACGTGGCTTCGCCACCGGTGGTGGTGACGACAAGGTGGCCGCCGACAGTCTGCAGTCCTTTACCTGGAAGTTCGAACCATGACCGCGTTCCGCTCTCTGTCGCGCCAGCGTGGCGTCACCCTGGTGGAGCTGATGGTGGCGTTGGTGCTCGGGCTGTTGGTGGCCGGTGGCATCGTGGTCATCTTCTCGTCCACCTCCGCCAGTAACCAGGCACAGACCCAGCTCGCGCGCCTGCAAGAGCAGGGCCGCTACGCGGTTACACGCATCGCCGCAGACCTGAAGATGGCCGGCGCGCAATACTGCAGCAGCACGGGTGGTACCGCCACGGTCGCTTCGGCCAGCGGTATTGCGCTGGATTCGTTGCGTACGCCGCGTGTGCTGAGCAAGAACCTGAACCTGACGATGAGCACCACGCCGTGGGGCTCGCCGTACCCGACCGCGCCGGCCGACGTGTACTACCTGCCCTCGTTCGTCTACATGCGCGGCTTCACCTGCACCAAGACGGACTGTGCTCCCGCCAGCCCGCCCACCGCGGCGCAGGGTGTACCCGCGATGGGTACCGATGTCGGCGCGCGCGTATTCGGCGCGTCGGTGCTGCAGCTTCGTTACTTCGACTCCAACCGCGGCTGGGCCATCGGCGGCAACAGCCAGGTCGTACCCAAGGCCAACGGTGACATCGACCACGTACACATCGTGCCCAAGACGGGCGAGCCGTCGCTGGCCGGCGTGGCCAACAACGAGCAGATGATGCTGGCCGATTGCTCCACGGCGCAGGTGTTCCAGACCACGGGCAACCCGGACTTCGTGCCGGTGGGTACGGCAGCCAACTTCGCCGCGCCGCGTGCCCTTGCCCCGCAATCCGCGCCGCGCTTCTTCCGCATGAGCACTGACTTCAAGACCATCACTTATTTCCTGCAGGTAGTCAGCGATGACGGCACCGCCACCGGCGTGAAGACCGGTGCGCTGATGCGTTGCGACAGCTCGGCAACGCCCGTGTGCCAGGAACTGGTGCGTGGCATGGAGCGGCTGGACTTCAACTACGGTGTCGAAGACGCCAGCGGCCTGATGCATTACCTGAGCGCTGCGGAGGTGGATTCGCGTGCGAGTGGATCGGCCACGCTGACCTGCCCCAACGGGCCGCCGGGTTCCTCCGCCACCGACCAGGGTTGCCTGTGGCGTGCCCTGAAAACGGTGGAGGTGAACGTGTTGATGGATGGCCAGTCGCCGCTATACACGTTGACCGGGCCAGATCTTGCGTATGCCTACTCCCCAGAAGGCAATAGCACGCCCGTGGCGCCCGATGCGCGCGGCACCGGTGGCATTTCGCCCACCGATCAGGGTTTCGCGGTGCCGATGATGCGTCGGCAGTTCGGGACTCTGGTGATGATGCGTAACTACAATCCCTGAGCGAGGCGCCGCTATGACTACCCACGTTTTCAGCCGCTCTTTCGCCGCGCGCCAGCAGCGCGGAGTCGTTCTGGTTGTGGCGCTGCTGTTTCTTGTGCTGATCACCATCGTCGCCATCACTGCCTCTGCCACCTCGTTGCTGCAGCAGAAGCTGGTCGGTGGCCAGCGCAACGCACAGTTGGCCGAATGGAGTGCCGAGACCGCCCTGCGCGGGGCGGAGTGGCGCCTGTG
Source organism: Luteibacter sp. (assembly GCF_036500425.1). Taxonomy (GTDB): domain Bacteria; phylum Pseudomonadota; class Gammaproteobacteria; order Xanthomonadales; family Rhodanobacteraceae; genus Luteibacter. The sequence goes on along the minus strand of NZ_DASYCB010000081.1, from coordinate 71,877 downwards.
GCGTGCCAGCTCCAACATAACCACGCGCATGCAGTGTGGCAGCGGCACGTTATCCAACTGCTACGTGTATGCACCGGATCCCACTGCCGCCGTAGCCAAATTCCGCACGGCCACCGGTTGGGTGACAGACGGCGCCACGGCATTCGACGATGTGGACTACACCGCGGTCAGTGCGGACAACACGTTCAAGCTCGCGCACAACCCCTATTACCTGATCGAAGACCTGGGACCCGAACTGCCGCCTGGCGCCGGTGTCCAGCACGAATCCGGGGCGACGGGCTCCACGGGCACGGGTTACACCAGCACCAACCGCCACGTGTATCGCATCACTGCGCGCGGTGCCGGCAACAATGAGAATGCTATCCGCGTGCTCGAGACCACTTTCGCGGCCAAGGCCGATTGACATGACCCTGACCAAGTCCCTCCGCTCGGTACCTCTTCTGGCTACGCTGCTGGCGTGCCTTTCGGCATCGCCTGTCACGCAGCTGCACGCGCAGACCACGACGTATTACACCGTGGACCTCAGCGCGGCGCCGCCCGACCTCACCGTGGGTGTGGCACCGAACATCGCGGTGACCTTCGACGATTCCGGCTCGATGGGTGCATCGAACCTGCCCGACACGCTGGATAGTACCGCTGGCAAGAAGTACTACTACTCGTCGAACACGAATTCGCAGTACTACAACCCGAACATTGTCTACACCCCGCCATTGCAGCCCGATGGGCAGACGCGGTTCACCCAGTACAGCTACACCAGTGCGCCACGCGACGGCATCTGCGCCACATTGGGTACGTGCACGGCCAACACTGTGGACCTGTCATCGGCGTTCCGAACGGGCTTCTACACGTACACCAACTCGGGTGTCGTCGCCAACGCGTATGGCGGTAACAACATCAGCAGCAAGCTGGCCGGCGATCAGGATGGTGGCTTCTACTACACCTGCCCCACCGTCGGCTCGGAAACCAACTGCGCTATCACGCTGATGAGTGCGGGAACCAAGAAGCAGAAGCAGAACTTCGCCAACTGGTACTCGTATTACCGCACGCGTAACCTGATGACGCGGTCGGCGATATCTAATGTGTTCTCCACGCTCGGTAGCAGCATTCGCGTGGTTTACCAGAACCTCAACGACAGCAAGTACATGCTGAAGGCGGGCAAGACCACGTTTGATGCGTTCGCCGGTACCGCGCGGAGCAACTTCTTCACGTGGCTTTACCAGGTGATCAATAGCGGCGGTACGCCGGGGCGCACGGCGGTGTATCGGGCGGGCGAAATCTTCAAGTCCGGGCAGGGCGTTACAGATAATACCAACCCGTACTGGGAACCCAACATCGGCGACGACAGCAAAGGCATGGAACTTAGCTGCCGCCTCAACTACAGCCTGCTAGTCACCGATGGCTACTGGAATGGTGGTGACCCCGGCTTGCCCGCGACCACGGCCCAGAACTCTCTGAAGTTGCCTGACGGCACCGTGTACAGCGGTGCGAACGGGGATGCGGAATCGAAGATATTCTGGAACGTGCCAAGCACCGACTACGGCACCATGGGCGATCTCGGTTTCAATTATTGGGCTACCAACCTGCGTCCCGATTTCAAGAAGGCTGACGGGACGACCAAGCTGGATGTGCCGCCGTCGTGGGTGGATTACACGGACCAGAACGGCGTCGCTGTGACCTGGGACGGCACGGGTGTGCCGCCCAAATCGCTGTACTTCAACCCGGCCAACGACCCGGCTACGTGGCCCCACGTGGTGCAGTACATGATCACACTGGGCATTGACGGTTCGCTGGATTACCCGGGCGACAGTGCCGCCCTGCGCGACGGCACCAAGGCGTGGCCCAAACCGTCTAACGTCGACAACGGCAACCTTACCGACATCGACGATACGTGGCATGGCGCAGTAAACAGCCGTGGCCAGTACTTCAGCGCCCGCGACCCCGATGCGCTCAGCAGCGCGCTCAACCAGCTGCTCACCCGCATCATCGCGCGCAGCACTTCAGCGGTGGCCGGCGCGCTCAGCAGCTCGGTGCTTACCGGGAATTCGGTGACCTACCTGACCGGGTTTGACAGCTCCAGCTGGTCGGGCTCTTTCGTAGCGCGACCGGTAGACGTGCAGGGCAACGTGGGTGCCACCAATCTGTGGAGCGCGGGCGATCAGCTGACCGCGCGCGCAAAAGCAGGTGACACCCGCATCATTCTCACCAGCTCGGCGGCGGGCAGTGGCAACGGCGTGGCGTTCACCTGGACGGCGATTGGCTCGGCACTGAAGGGTGTGGATGCCAACTTCACCGATACCAATGGCGACGCCACGATCAAGTACCTGCGTGGCGACACGTCAAAGGAGGGCACGACCTATCGTCGCCGGGTGTCGACGCTGGGCGCCATCGTGAATTCGCAGCCGGTTTATGTGGCCTATCCGGCCAGTGGCTACCGCGATAGCTTCCCCAATAATTCCGACGGCACCGTGGCCCCGGAGATGGCCGTTAACGACACTGGTGCCTTGAAATACAGCTACGCCCAGTTTGTATCCGACAACAATAACCGTGCACCCACGCTTTACGTGGGCGCCAACGACGGCATGCTGCATGCGTTCGATGCCACCACGGGCGCCACGGGCTCCGGCGCGGAGCGCTGGGCCTATGTGCCGCGCAGCGTGTGGGGCAAGTTGTTTGCGCTGACGCCAAAGAGCGGCTTCACGTATGCCCCGACGGTGGACGCGACGCCAGTGGAGCGCGACGTGTTTTTCAGCACCGGCAGCAACCAGGGTTGGCATTCCATCCTGGTGGGCGGCCTGCGCTTCGGCGGCCGCGGCGTTTACGCGCTGGATGTGACCGACCCGACGGCTCTCGAGTCGTCGCCGAACAGCAAGGTCCTCTGGGAGTTCAATAGCGACGCCACCGGTGGGGCCAATCTTGGCTACACCTTTGGCAAGCCGAACATTGGCCGCCTGTCCAATGGCAAGTGGGTGGTCCTGGTGCCCTCGGGCTACTTCCCCGATAAGAGCACGGATGCGGCGGCGGCGAACACCACCAGCTCGCTGTTCGTGCTGGATGCGCAGACCGGTGCGGTCATCAAGGAATTGAAGACCCCGACCACAGTGACCGGCGTAACCGGCACGGTGGTGAGCTATGGCCTGTCGTCTCCGGTGTTGGGTGACTACAACAACGACCAGATCGACGATGTGGCCTTCGCGGGCGACCTGCAGGGCAACCTGTGGCGCTTTGACCTCTCCAGTTCGGACCCGTCCAATTGGGCAGTGAATCTGCTCTACCGCCCAAGCTCGGCCACGTCGGGCGATCCGGCACCGGGCGACCAGCCCATCACGGTGATGCCACGCCTGTTTGCCGACCCGACCTCGTCCAACTTCATCGTGCTGTTCGGCACGGGCAAGTACCTTGGCGCGACGGACAACTCGGTGAGCGGCACCCTTAAGACCCAATCGGTTTACGGTATCCGCGACCCGGGCACCAGCACGTTTACCCCCATCATTGGCCGTGGCGCGCTGGTCGCGCAGACCATGGCGGAGTCGAACAACATCCGCGCATTGACCAACAGGCCGGTGCCCGCCAAAGATGCTAGCGGCAACGCGATACGTGGCTGGTACTTCGACCTGTACACCGGCACGTCCACGGCGCAGACCAACAAGGGTGAGCGCGTAGTGGTGGACGCCACCGCGTTGTTCGACAGCGGCCGCGCCATCGTCACCACACTGATCCCCGGCAGCACCGATCCCTGCGCCCCTGTGCGCAAGGGTGCCGTGCTGGTTGTGGATGCGGCGACCGGTGGTGCTGCCAGTGGTGTCAGTGTCGGCTCGGCCAGCTTCGCGAACGGTTTTTCCCAGGCGGGCGCGCGTGTGACCAACGTGCCCGTCACGGGCGGCCTGCCGGCCGCCACGTCGATCGGCGGCGGCAATATCAGCCTCCCGGGCGTGAACATCCTCAACAAGGATTCAAGCACCGGCGGTGTTTTCAGTTTCGGTGACGCGATCTGGCGCCGGCGTTCCTGGAGGGAGTTGAACAATGTTTACTGATATCGGGCGGCTACGCATGCGTCGTACCGCCGGGACGCGTGGTTTCACCCTGATCGAGCTGATGATCGTGATCGCGGTGATCGCTGTGCTCGCGATGATCGCCGTGCCCAATTACCTGCGTTACGGATACCGCGCGCGGCGAGGTGAGGCGCAGGAAGCGCTGCTTCGCCTGGCCACGGCCCAGGAGCGTTACTACTCCACGTACAACACGTATGCGGCCAGCGTCACGGGCGACCTGAAGTGGAGTTCGGCAACCTTGACCTCCGGTAACTACGTGCTTAGCGTGGCACCTTTGGCGGGTACCGCCGACGTGAAAACGGGCTACATCGCCACCGCTACCGCCCAGTCGGTACAGCTGAAGGATTCGTGTGGCAACCTGACCCTGGATTCTCGCAATAACAAATCGCAAAGCGGTTCGACCACGGCCAACGGCGCATGCTGGTGACTGCCATGATCACTCCTCGCACCACCTTGCGCCGCGACCACGCAGGCTTCACCCTGGTGGAATTGATGATCACCCTGATTGTGATGGCTGTGCTGTTGGCCGTCGCGGTGCCGAGCTTTCGCGGAACCATGCGCCGAAGCTATGTGTCGGGCGCCATGAGCACGATGAACGCTGATTTGCAGTTCGCGCGGGCCGAGGCCGCCAACCGGCACCAGTTTGTCAGCGTGTGCCGCAGCACGGATGGGCTGATATGTGCCAATGGCCAGGATTACGATGCCGGTTACATCATCTATGCGTATGACGCCGCCGCCGGCGGCACGAACCAGGTGATGACCGCTACATCCACGACTTTGACCCTGCTGCGGTACACGGCCGCGCAGGCCAGGGTGTCCATTCAGGCCACCGATGCCAACGTGCTTACCTTCGGGCAGATCGGCCAGCCTGAATCCAATGGCACCCGGCCGACCATGAATTTCACCGTATGCGGGCGCACGCCAGGCCAGACCAGCGGTCTTGGCACCAACAATAACGAGAGCCCGGGCGGCAGGCTGGCGCTCGGGCAGTCGGGCTCGATCACGTCCTACAAGCTGTCTACCAGCACCACGTGCGTGGCTAGCTGAGGAGGCGTTGACTAGCCACCGCCGTACCCGTAAAATGCGCGGCTCGATGGGCGGTTAGCTCAGCGGTAGAGCACTGCCTTCACACGGCAGGTGTCACAAGTTCGATCCTTGTACCGCCCACCATCGAATTGCTTTCAGAACCCGGCCTCGCGCCGGGTTTTTTTTGCCCGGCCTTCCCCTAAGCCCCCAGCAAGGCGCCACGCCTTAGAATCGGCAGACGCACGCCCCAGGACCCCGCCATGCACGAAGCCCTCGCCCAACTCAGCCTGATTACGCTCACGCCCTGGAAGATCATCGGCCTGCTGGGCACCTTGCTCTTCACGGCGCGCTGGTTCGTCCAGTTCTATGCCACGAAGAAGAACAAGCGGGTCACGGTGCCCATGTCGTTCTGGTACCTGTCGGTCTTCGGCAGCGTGCTGACCCTGGCCTACTTCATCTGGGGCAAGAACGACTCGGTCGGCATCATCCAGACCGCCTTCCCGATGCTGGTGTCGTTCTACAACGTGTTTTCGCACCTGAAGAACAAGGACAAGAACGAAACCGTCAAACCCGGCGGCCCCGAAGAAACCTGATCCGCTCTTTTTGTAGGAGCGCGCTTGCGCGCGATGGGGCCTACGGCAAGCACCCATCGCGCGCGAGCGCGCTCCTACAGGTTCAAGGCCCCAGGTTCAGTCCGGGTCGTAATCGAGGTTGGTGGCTAGCCAGCGTTCGGCTTCGCGGCGATCCCAGCCTTTGCGTTTGGCGTAGTCATCGACCTGTTCGCGGGTCAGGCGGCCGACGACGAAGTACTGGCTATCGGGGTGCGAGAAGTACCAGCCGGAGACGGCCGCCGTGGGGTACATAGCCATGCCCTCCGTGAGTTCCACCGTGGTGTGCTTCGTGGCGTCGAGCAACGCGAACAGCGTGCGCTTCTCGGTGTGTTCGGGGCAGGCCGGGTAGCCGGGGGCAGGGCGGATGCCGCGGTAGGACTCGGCGATCAGCGCTTCGTTATCCAGCGCTTCCTCCGGCTCATAGCCCCAGAACTCCTTGCGCACGCGCTCGTGCATACGCTCGGCGAAGGCTTCGGCCAGGCGGTCGGCGAGGGCCTTGAGAACGATGGCTGAGTAGTCATCATGGGTCTCAGCGAACCGAGCTACGTACGCATCGATGCCGATGCCCGCGGTGACAGCAAAGCCGCCGACCCAATCCACCACGCCGCTTTCTTTCGGCGCCACAAAATCCGACAGGCAGAAATCAGGCCGCTCGACCGGCTTATCCACCTGCTGGCGCAGATGATGCAGCACGGCCACGGGCTTGCGTTTGCCCGTCCCGGCGGCGTCATACAGCTCGATATCGTCACCGGCCTGGGCGGCCGGCCAGAAGCCGATCACACCCTTGGCGGTAAGCCACTTTTCCGCGACGACTTTGTCCAGCATCGCCTGGGCGTCGTTGTATAACTCCGTCGCCTGCGTGCCGACGACGTCGTCGGTGAGGATCGCCGGGAACTTGCCCGCCAGCTCCCACGCATTGAAGAAGGGCGACCAGTCGATGTACTGGCGCAACTCGGCCAGGTCGTAATCCTCGAACACCGTAATGCCCGGCTTATGCGGCACGGGTGGGGTATAGGCCGCCCAATCCCCCTTGAAACGCTGTTCGCGCGCCTTGCCCAGCGCGACCAGCGTCTTGCCGGTGCCGCGACCGCGGTGACGTTCACGCACCTCGGCGTACTCCGAGCGTACCTTGGCCATGAACTCGTCGATGAGGTCCTTGCTGACCAGCGACTGCGCCACGCCAACCGCACGCGAGGCATCTTTCACCCACACAGTGGGCGACTTGTAGTGCGGCTCGATGCGCAGCGCCGTATGCGCGCGCGAGGTGGTGGCACCACCGATGAGAAGCGGTACCTGGAACTCCTGGCGCTGCATTTCGCGCGCGACCTGGCTCATTTCTTCCAGCGAGGGCGTGATCAGGCCGGAGAGGCCGATGATGTCGGCATTTTCGGCGCGCGCCGTATCGAGGATCTTCTGCGTCGACACCATCACGCCGAGGTCGATCACCTCGAAGTTATTGCATTGCAGGACCACGCCGACGATGTTCTTGCCGATATCGTGAACATCGCCCTTGACCGTGGCCAGCACGATCTTGCCATTGCTGCGCACGGCTTCGCCCGAGCGTTTTTTCTCTTCTTCGATGAAAGGGATGAGGTGGGCCACCGCCTTCTTCATCACACGCGCGGACTTCACGACCTGGGGTAGGAACATCTTGCCGGCACCAAACAGGTCGCCGACGACATTCATGCCGGCCATCAGCGGGCCCTCGATGACATCGAGGGGGCGAGTGGAAAGCTGGCGAGCTTCTTCGGTGTCTTCCACCACGTACTGGTCGATACCGTGGACCAGTGCGTGGCTGAGGCGATCCGTCACGCTTTTATCGCGCCAGGCGGCGGATTCAACGACAACCGCGCCCTTGCCACCCTTGTACTTGTCTGCGATGTCCAGCAAGCGCTCGGTCGCATCGGGCCGGCGATTCAGGACGACGTCTTCGACCCGCTCGCGCAGTTCTTCCGGGAGGTCGTCATAAATCTCCAGGCCACCGGCGTTGACGATACCCATGTCCATGCCCGCCGCGATGGCGTGGAACAGGAACACGGAGTGGATCGCTTCGCGCACCGGGTTATTGCCGCGGAACGAGAAGGAGACGTTGGAGACACCACCGGAGATATGTGACGACGGGAAGCGCTTCTTCAGCTCTCGGGTAGCCTCGATGAAATCGACGGCGTAGTTGTTGTGCTCTTCGATGCCGGTGGCGATGGCGAAGATGTTGGGATCAAAAATGATGTCCTCGGGCGGGAAGCCGTGTTCATCGACGAGCAGTTCGAAGGCGCGCGAACAGATCTCGACCTTGCGTTCCTTTGTGTCAGCCTGACCCGCTTCATCAAAGGCCATGACGACCACGGCAGCGCCGTACTGGCGCACTTTGCGTGCATGCTCCAGGAACAGCGCTTCGCCCTCCTTCATCGAGATGGAGTTGACGATGCCCTTGCCCTGCATGCAGCGCAGGCCGGCCTCGATGACGCTCCACTTCGAGGAGTCGACCATGATCGGCACCCGGGCGATATCGGGCTCCGAAGAGATCAGGTTCACGAAGCGCGTCATCGCGGCTTCGGAGTCGATCAGGCCCTCGTCCATGTTGATGTCGATGATCTGGGCGCCGTTCTCCACCTGCTGACGGGCGACGTCCACGGCCTCTTCGTAGCGGCCTTCCTTGATCAGCTTGCGGAACTGCGCGGAGCCGGTGACGTTGGTACGTTCACCGACATTGATGAAGTTCAGGTCCGGCGTAAGGACCAGCGGCTCCAGGCCGGAGAGGCGGGTGTAACGAATGCTCATGCGGCTTCAGCAGTGCTCTTGGGGGCGCGCGGCGCATACGGCGCCACGACAGCGGCGATGGCTGCGATATGCGCGGGCGTGGTGCCACAACAGCCACCCACGATGTTGATCAAGCCGTCGGCGGCGAAGTCGCGGATCGTAGCGGCCATGCTCTCGGGCGATTCGTCGTACTCGCCGAACGCGTTGGGCAGGCCAGCGTTGGGGTGGGTACTGACGGCGGCGTTGGCGATACGGGCGAGCATGGCCACATGTGGCCGCAGGTCTTCCGCGCCAAGCGCGCAGTTCAGGCCGACGGAAAGCGGCTGGATGTGCTCGACCGAATAGAAGAACGCTTCCGCGGTCTGGCCCGACAAGGTCCGGCCCGAACGGTCGGTGATCGTGCCCGAGATCATCACGGGTACGCGGGCACCGAGCTCTTCGAACAGTTCGGCAAGGGCGAACAACGCCGCCTTGGCGTTCAGCGTATCGAAGATGGTCTCGACCATGATCGTGTCCGCGCCGCCTTCGATCAGCGCGCGGGCCGCTTCGACGTAGTTGGCCTTGAGCTCTTCGAACGTGACGTTGCGAAAACCGGGGTCGTTGACGTCAGGGGAGATCGACGCGGTGCGGCTGGTGGGGCCGATGACGCCAATGACGAAGCGCGGCTTGTCCGGCGTTTGCATCGTCATGGCATCGCACACTTCCCGCGCCAGGCGCGCGCCTTCCCGGTTCAGCTCGGGCACGAGGTGCTCGAGGTGGTAATCGGCCTGGCTGACGCGCGTCGCGTTGAAGGTGTTTGTCTCGATGAAATCCGCACCCGCTTCCAGGTAGGCGCGGTGCACACCCTGGATGATCTCCGGCTGGGTGAGCAACAAGAGGTCGTTATTCCCCTTCAGGTCGCACTCGCCCGGATGGTCGTGGCCGTGGTCGTGCGCGCTATCGTTGCCGCCGGCGAAGCGTTCGCCGCGGTAGCCACTTTCGTCGAGCTTATGGTTCTGCAGCATGGTGCCCATGCCGCCGTCCAGGATCATGATGCGCTCGGCGAGGCCCTTCTCGATGAGGGCGACGCGGTCGGGGTGGAGCCAGGGCAGGTTGCTCATGGGAGGTTTCCTCAGGCCTTGCGTGCGAGCAGGCTGATGACTTCGAAATGCGGGGCACGGCGTTCCCGGCTCAGGCGGTCGCAGCTGACGACGTCCAGCCCGGCGTCGCGCGCCATGGCGGTGAGGCCGTCGCGGCTGAAGCCGAGGTTGCGGTGATCGAACGGTTCGACGACCGCGCGGTGGTCGTGCTCGCCAAGGGTGACGGCGAGCACGCGGCCGCTGGGCTTCAGCAAGCCGGCGACCTCGCGGAACACCTCACCCGGCCGCTCGGCGTAGGTGAGGGCATGCATCATCAGGACAAGATCAAAGCGACGCTTGCCCAGGTCGAGTTGGTGCATGTCGCCCTGGCGTACCTCGACATTCGGGAACGTGGCCAGGCGTTGGCGGGCGGCTTCGACCACCCGTTCGGAACTGTCGATGCACAGGATGGAATGTGCGTGCGGGGCCAGCAATTCGGCGGTGACACCATCGCCCGAGGCAATGTCGAGCACATCCCCGGTGCCAAGGAGCTGCAGCAGGGAACGCGCCAGGGTCTCCCAGGTGCGCCCGGGTGAGTAGTGGCGCTCCATGTCGCCAGCCACGGTATCCGCCCAGCCTTCCGTGCTCGCGCGCTGGGCAAGCACGGCCGGAAGGCGCTCGGCGTCCTCACGGAGCAGGGCGTCGCTCAGGGTGTCGCGCAAGGACGCGACCAGGGCCGCCAGGGTGGGATCCGCCTCTGCGTTGGCCCGATAATAGGCCGACACGCCGGCACGCCGGTCGCGTACCAGCTCGGCTTCCTTGAGCTTGGCCAGGTGAGTAGAAACGCGCGGCTGGGCCAGGTGGAGCACGGAGGCCAGCTCGGCGACGGTCAATTCTTCGCGATCGAGCAAGGCGAGCAGGCGCACGCGCGTGGGGTCGGCCAACAGCCGCAACACCGTCGAGGCGGTCGACAGATCCATCCCACATCCTTTTATCGCGATACAGAGATACTAAGGATGGGGCCCAAGGCCGCCAACGTCAAGTTGGTATGTTGCGGTGCAGGGCGGCAAAGACTCGAACGACCGTTAGAATGGGCGGATCGCTTTCCCCAAAGACTAGCCGAGCCGCCCGTCGGCCCGAGGTATACCCCATGGATTTCCGCTTTACCGAAGACCAGCTTGCCATCCAGTCCATCGCCCGCGATTTCGCCCAGAAGCGCATCGCACCGGTGGCCGCCGAACTCGATGCCAAGGGTGAATTCCCGCTCGAAAACATCCAGGAAATGGGCCAGCTGGGCCTGATGGGTATCGAGGTGCCGGAGGAATACGGTGGCGCGGGCATGGATCCGGTGGCCTACGTGCTGGCCATGGTCGAGATCGCCGCAGCCGATGCCGCCACCTCTACGATCATGTCGGTCAACAACTCGCTGTTCTGCAACGGCATCCTGAAGAGCGGTACTGAAGAGCAGAAGCAGAAGTACGTGCGCGCCATCGCCTCGGGCGAGGCTATCGGTGCTTACGCGCTCACCGAGCCGCAGTCGGGTTCGGACGCCTCGAACATGCACACCCGTGCGGTGAAGAATGCCGATGGCGACTGGGTCATCAACGGCAAGAAGAGCTGGATCACCTCCGGCCCCGTGGCGCGCTACATCGTGTTGTTCGCCGTGACCACACCGGGGATCGGTGCGAAGGGCGTGTCCGCCTTCATCATCGACACCAAGCGCCCGGGCTTCCTGGCCGGCAAGATCGAACCGAAGCTCGGCATCCGCGCCTCGGCGACCTGCGAGATCGAGTTCCACGACTACATCTGCCCGGCGGAAGACCTGTTGGGTGCCGAGGGCAAGGGCTTCGGTATCGCCATGGGCGTCCTGGATGCTGGCCGCATTGGTATCGCCTCACAGGCCGTCGGCATTGCCCGCGCGGCGTATGAAGCGACCCTGCAGTGGTCGCGCGACCGCAAGGCCTTCGGTACGCCGATCGGTACGTTCCAGATGACCCAGGCGAAGATCGCCGACATGAAGTGCAAGCTGGATTCGGCCCTGCTGCTGACTCTGCGTGCTGCGTGGACCAAGGGCCAGGTCGAGAAGACCGGCGGCCGCTTCGGCACTGAGGCTTCCATGGCCAAGCTGGTCGCATCGGAAGCCGCGATGTGGATCACCCACCAGGCCGTGCAGATCCACGGTGGCATGGGCTATTCGAAGGAAATGCCGCTGGAGCGGTATTTCCGCGATGCGAAGATCACGGAGATCTATGAGGGTACGAGTGAGATCCAGCGTCTGGTGATTGCGCGTGCGGAGACGGGGTTGCGCTAAGCGTAGTCTCGCTGAAACGATAAAAAGCCCGGCCATGTGCCGGGCTTTTTCGCTCTGATTGGCGACTTACACGCGTTTAGCCAATGGGCAGTGCTGTGCGGAAGCCAGCATCGTATGCTTTGAGCATACGCTCAATAGCAGGGTCACCGCTTCCCGATGCTACCTTCTGCCTCGCGATGTCTATTGCCCATTTTGGCCTGTACCAGGTTTCGTCGATGACCTTTGGCGGTATATCACTGAAATCGATGGGCCGATCCCTGAGGGCTCGCAGTTCGGCGATCGCCTCCGGGGATAACGGTGCATCGGGATCAGGAGTGTAGTAGACGGTTGTTCCAGTATCGGGTGAGTTCATGGCGGTTGGCCTTTCGGGCTGAAATCAGGCGTGTGGTATCGCCGCGCGACGTAAAAACGACAAACAATGTCAAGTCGTCTGCGGCACCTATGGCGCAGTGCCGACGCTCGCCATCATGGCGATCATCGGGTTCCTCCATGGCCCACATGTCTGTTAAGACCTGCGTTGCGATCGCAAATGTGACGCCATGCTTGGCTTCGTTTCTTCTGGACTTAGTTTCGTCCCATTCAAATGATGGGACGTTCACTTTGTGCGACGACACATGTAGCCATACAGGTGGCCGCTACGTAAACGTTGGTTGATCGATGCAGCCATGCAAACAGCGCTCCGAAGACGGAAAACCATCTTCTTTGAAGCGCTATTTGGTTTATGCCAGAGTTCGCTTCAGTCGCATGTAGGTGGTGCCCAATCGCGATGTCAGCCTCGCTCAACGATGCGAATGTACTCAGTTCCGCAACGTGCGAGTGATCTTTCCAGCAGCATCAAGGAAGTCGACGCTCGGCGTCCCATCTTCAGCAACACTAAGGGTTAGCCGGGGGCGTCCTTGCGGATCGCTCAGGACAAGTGCTGCCTTGCCATCGTCAGAGCGGCCGAGCCATGCCCTGCGTGACATGGTTCCGCCGGCTTTCAGAACCGCGGCGTTGAGAGCGGGCGATGGCGGCTGGTTGCGGAGCTTCAGGAGTGCTTCCACATCCAAGGGTTCGTCCGAGCGATCATTAATCGAGAAGCCGGCGTGCCGCTTTGCCCCATCTTCGACCGTCTCCATCTGGATCGTCTGGTCTTGCCGATAGCGATCGAAGGTGAAGCTGCCGCTGTTCATCGGTTTGCCGTCGGCGCTCTTACCATCGAAAACCAGGCCACCGTTTTCGATACCTTCGTTGTTGTAGAAGATCATGCCGGCCTCCGGCCGGTTCGGATGCGCGAATTCCTTCTTGCCGACAATGTAGCCCGGCATGGAGGCGTGGTTCGATACCACCATGCGCAGGGTGCCATCAGGCTCCCGCACGTTGATGCGCTGGACATCGATCGTCGTAAACCTTGCCGCCGCTGGGGGCGACGTAGGTGCTGCCATCGCTGAGGTGCCCAGCCAGATGACCGCGAGGGTCATCACGGCCGCATAGCCGCCGATCGCATGGGAAAGCGTGATGCGCATGTACTACCTCCAGGTTGTAGTGATCCCTAGCCGTGCCCGTGGGACGGATGATCGCAAAAAAAGGCCTGGTGTGCGCTGGGGCTCATCTTCCTTGGAGGGTGTCGCGCGCAAGCGCGCTCCTACACCGGCCTGCGCAGGTCTTGTGTAGGAGCGCGCTTGCGCGCGATGGGTTCGCAGTGAACTACCACCGATACGCGACGCGCGTGTAGAGATAACGGCCGCTATAACCGAACGGTGAATAGTCCGGGTACGGCCAGGTGCCACCCACTGCACCATCGCTACCGGCCTTGTATTTCTGTGGGTACACATTGGTGAGGTTGTCGACACCCGCCGTGAAGGTCCAGCCATCGATGTTGTAGTTGGCCGAGAGGTCGAGCAACCAGCGGGCGGGGAAGGTCTGGTCATAACCGGGATTACTGATCGGATCCTGGTTCTGCCGGAATTGCCCGTAGCGGGTCAGTGTGCCGTGGAACGCCCAGTTGCCCAGGCTGTAATCGCTGCCGAGGGCGATCTTGTCACGCGGTGCGCCATCGGTGATGTAGCCCTGTGCGATGTGGCCGACGCGAACAAGCTCCAGGCCGTTCTGTGCGAGCTGAGGCGGGTTTGGCGCTACCGAAAGGATGGAGGTGTGGTTGCGGTTGTACGCCGCCGTGAATTGCCAGATGCCCGACGTGCCAAGGTCGAGACGATAGCCGCTGCTCAGGTCGACACCTCGCGTGCGCGTCTTCAACGCATTGGTGAAGTAGCTTCCGCCCTGGATGTTCGCGTAGCCCTGGCTGGTCAGGTACGCCTGTACGTCATCGCCCACCAGGTTCTCGGAAGGTACGACGCGGTCGCCGATGGTGATCTGGTACACATCGAGTGAGAAGGTCCAGGCGCCCGGGAGGTAGGTTGCGCCGAGCGTGTAGTTGTGCGACTTCTCAGCCTTCAGTGGCTCGGCGCCGAGGGCACGCGCCACGGGGTCGCTCACTGAGAAATTGCGGATCTGCGTCGGTACCCCGCCAATCACATTGGTCGATGTCGTGGTGTAGAACTGCTGCGCGAGCGAGGGGGCACGGAAGCCTGTTCCCGCTGTGCCGCGCAGGGCGAACGTATCAGTGAAGTCGTAGCGTGCCGATAGTGTTCCCGAGGTCGTATTACCAAAGTCGCTGTAGTCTTCGTGACGCACAGCGAGTGATCCGCTCAGCTTGTCGGTGATCTGGTTTTCAAGGCTGATGTATTCAGCGACATCGTGGCGCGAGTGGTAACCGGCATCGCCTGGTGTGAACCCCGGGAAGCCCTGCGAGCCTGTACCGAAGTACGAAGCCGGATCACCTGCTTCGATGCCGTAGCGCTGGTAGAGATACTCGATGCCGAAAGCCAGCGTGACCGGATTTGCCAGCCAGCCAACGGAAAGATCCCGGGCGATATCGACATCAAAGGCCTTCTGCGTGGCGATCAAGCGGCCTGCGTTGAAGCTCGTGGGGCTAGACGCGCCGAGATCCCGGTTCAATGTGTGGATCGGATCGATGCTGACGTGGTCGCGGCCGTAGTTGCCGCTGATATCCCAACGCCATCCACTGGTCGTGGTACCGCGGATGCCGGCGACCAGGGCGCTATCGATCGACCGGACATCATTGAGGGGCAGGAAGCCATTCGGGTAAATCGACGGCACATTTCGCGCGCTGTTGTAAGCGCGGAACAGGGCAGGCGATGTACCTTCGCGACTGCTGGTGCTGGCAAACGCGTAGAAATCCGCATGGGGCGTCAACGCATACTGCACGTTGAGCAGCGCCTGATGATTGCTGATATCCGGCTCGCCGATGCGTTGCGTTCGCGTGCCGTAGACCGGTGACGTCGGATCGCGATAGTCGAGGCCGCCGCGATTCGTGGCATCAGCGTGGCCTTGCACCACGCTTAGCCGCGCCCATCCCTTGTCGCCGCCCAGCGGTACGCCGATGCTCGCCTCGCCCTGGTACTGCTTGCCATCACCGGCGCTGTAGCGGCCCGCCGTAAGGCTCGCTTCATTGCTGCCAGGCTTCGCCGCACCCTTGAGCACGATGTTGATCACGCCGGCGATGGCGTCAGAGCCGTACTGCGCGGACGCGCCATCGCGCAGCACTTCGATGTGATCGATCGCCGAGATCGGAATCGAATTCAGGTCGGCGGGTGCCGAGCCGCGCCCCAGGGCGCCCTGCAGGTTGAGTAAGGCCGTGGTGTGCCAGCGCTTGCCATTGACCAGCACCAGCGTCTCGTCCGGCGAAAGGCCACGCAGGGCGGCGGGACGCACGATACCTGATCCATCATTGCCGGGCGCGCGCGGAAAATTCAGCGAGGGCACTAGCCGCGACAGGACGGCTGCAAGCTGGGTGTCGCCGGCGGATTGGAGGTCTTTCGCCGTCACGATGTCGATAGGTGAAAGCGAGCTTTCCTGGCTGCGGTTGACCGAGCGTGTGCCGGTAACGACCACCGATTCAAGCTGGGTGGGCGACTTGCCTTGGGCATCCGGAGGCGTCTCCTGGGCGTATGCGACGGGACTGCCCAGCGCGGTGGCGATCAGGAGGGGTAGGGTGAGGCAGCGGGTCGGGGCGTGATGCATGGGGTGCGATCCTGGTGGTCGAGCGACAGGTAAGCGGCGCCATTCGCGTAAACACACGCGAACGACGCTAGCTCGCCGTGGGGGCGATGGCTTGTAGAAATGGGAGGGGGATCGGGCGGTGGGGTGCCGGCGATCGCGCGCAAGCGCGCTCCTACAGGGAGCGGTGCGTTAGGGGCTTAGGCCCGACAGCAGCGACAACACGCCGCGACCAGCGAGGTGGTCGGCAGGGAGGGCGTATGGATGGCGTGCTGCATGGTCGGGGTCACGGAAGCCTCGTGTGGTTGGCCCGGTGAGACGTCTGGATGGCCAGATCGTTTTTTCATGCTGGGGGTGTAAGGGCTGGATGTCAACCGGGCCAAAGAAAAAGCCCGGCTTTCGCCGGGCTTTTTTGTCGTACCTGATGGTGCTTACGGCCGATCTGTTCCGCGTCGCGGATCCGAATCAAAAGCCCTTACATCACCGATGTTCGGTGCGTGGGGCGCCGTGTTCACCGGTGGGTTGCCACCACCCTGGGGGCCACCGCCATGCGGGCCGTCGTGACCATCATGGCCGCCTTCATCGCCGTGGTGACGGATGGTCTTCGATACCTCCTCCAGCTTATCGCCCAGCAAGCGGCGCACGATCACGTAGAACACCGGGATCAGCAGCAGGCCGAGGATCGTGGCGAACAACATGCCGCCGATCACGCCGGTACCGATCGCGTGGCGGGAGTTGGCGCCCGCGCCAGTGGAGATTGCCAGCGGCAGCACGCCCAGGATGAACGCCATCGACGTCATCAGGATGGGGCGCAGTCGCAGGCGGGAGGCTTCGACGACCGATTCCTTCAGCGTCTTGCCGTGGCCTTGCTGTTCCACCGCGAACTCGACGATCAGGATCGCGTTCTTCGCGGCCAGGCCGATCACGGTGATCAGGCCGATCTTGAAGAAGATATCGTTCGGCAGGCCACGCAGCTGCGAGAACACCACCGTACCCAGCATGCCGAGCGGGACCACCAGCAACACGGCGACCGGGATGGACCAGCTTTCGTACAGCGCGGCAAGGCAGAGGAACACGATGACGATGGACAGCACCATGAGCATGGTGGCCGAGTTGCCCGCCAGGATTTCCTGGTAGGACTGGCCGGTCCAGTCATAGCCGAAGCCCTTCGGCAGCTTGTCGTTCACGATGCCTTCGACGATGCCCATGGCCTGGCCGGTCGAATAACCCGGTGCCTGGTTACCCACGATTTCCACCGCTGAGTAGCCGTTGTAGCGGGTGAGGCTCGGCGAGACGTTCGTCCACTTCGTATGCACCACGCTCGACAGCGGGATCATCGTGCTGTCGGTGGTGGTCGAGGCACTGGAGACCCCAGACGTCGTGGACGTCGACGACGAGGCCAGTGTGCTTGGCGTGAAGATGTGGTTGAACGAATCGGTGCCCATGCGGTAGGGCGCATCGGCCTGCAGCATCACGCGCTTCACGCGGCCGCCGTACTGGAAGTCGTTGATGTACACCGGTGCCAGGGTGAGCTGGATCGCGGTGTAGATATCGCTGACTGACAGGCCGAGGGTCTGCGCCTGCGTGCGATCGACGCCGACCTGCAGGGTCGGGGAGTCTTCCAGCGTGTTCGGGCGGACGCCGACCAGGCGCTTGTCCTGCGAGGCGGCGCCGAGCAGCTGGTTGCGCGCCTGGGTCAGTTCGGTACGCGACTGGCCGGCACGCGCCTGCAGGTACATGTCGATACCACCGAACTGCGACAGGCCGCGGATGGTGGGCAGGTTCACCACGAAGATCGTGGCATTGCGCACCGCCTGCATCTTGCCGTTCATCTGTGCGATGAAGTCGGTCGCCTTGATATCACGATCCGACCAATCCTTCAGGCGGATGAAGTTCATGCCGACGTTTTCGCCCTGGCCCAGGAAGCTGAAACCGGAGATCTGGAACACGCCATCCACCGCGGAATCCTTCAGGAGGATATCGCGCATGTCCTTTTGCACCTTCTGCGTACGCGCGATGCTGGCGCCAGGCGGGAGCTGCACGATGGCGAGCGCATAGCCCTGGTCTTCGTCGGGGACGAAGCTGCTGGGCAGGCGCGAGAACAGGAAGCCGCAGAGCACCGAGATCAGCACGAACACCACCATCCAGCGCGGTGCGTGACGCACGGCCGAGGTGATGTGGCCGGCGTAGGTGTGCGTCGTCCAGTCGAAGACCTCGTTGAACTTGCGGTAGACGATGTTCTTCTTCTGGCCGTGCTCGTTCTTGAGGATCGTGGCGCAGAGCGCCGGGGTGAACGAAAGCGCGAGGAAGGCCGAGAAGCCCATCGACACGGCGATAGTCAGCGCGAACTGCTTGTAGATGATGCCCGAGGCGCCCGGCTGCAGTGCCGAGGGAATGAACACTGCCGCCAGCACCACGGTGATCGCGATAACGGCGCCGGTGATCTGGCCCATCGCCTTGCGCGTGGCTTCCTTCGGCGGGAGGTTCTCCTCTGACATGATGCGCTCGACGTTCTCGATCACGACGATCGCGTCATCGACCACGATACCGATGGCCAGCACCATGCCGAACAAGGTCAGCTGGTTGATCGTGAAGCCCAGCGGCGACAAGCCGAGGAAGGTACCGAGCAAAGCGACCGGGATGACCAGGGTCGGAATGATCGTGGCGCGGAAGTTCTGCAGGAACAGCAGCATCACGAGGAAGACGAGGATCACTGCCTCGACAAGCGTGTGGACCACTTCCTCGATCGAGATCACCACGAACTTCGTCGAGTCGTACGGTACGAACCAGGTCACGCCATCCGGGAAGCTCTTGGCCAGGTCGGCCATTTTCGCGCGAACCGCGTTGGCCACATCCAGCGCGTTCGCGCCGGGGAGCAGCTGGACGCCGAAGGCGCCCGTCGGGATGCCATTCCACTCGGTGGCGAAACCATAGTTCTGCGGGCCCAGTTCCACGCGGGCCACGTCCTTCAGCTTCACCACGGTGCCATCGTTATTGGCGCGCAGGATGATGTTGGAGAACTCTTCGGGCGTGGTGAAACGGCCCTCGGCAGACACGGTGGCGTTGAAGCCGGTGCCGTCGACAGCCGGATCGGAACCGATCGCGCCCGCCGCGAACTGCACGTTCTGGGTCGCCAGGGCCTTCTGCAGATCCGTGGCCGAGAGGCCATAGCCGCGCAGCTTGTCCGGGTTCAGCCACACGCGCATGCCGTACTCGGCACCGAGCTGGCGGGTGCTGCCCACGCCCGGGATACGGGCGATCTGGTCCAGCACCTGCGACGACACAATGTCGGTAAGGCGGTTGCTGTCGATCGCCGGGTTGGACGAGGTCAGCGCGATGAAGCTCAGGAAGTCGGGGTTGGACTTGGCCACCACGACACCCTGCTGGGTCACTTCCGAGGGCAGGCGCGGGGTCGCCAGCGACACCTTGTTCTGGACCTGCACCTGCGCGATGTCAGGGTCGGTACCGGTATCGAAGGTGAGCGTGACGGTCGCCTGGCCCGACGAGCTGGACGAGGAGCTGAAGTAAAGCAGGTGGTCGATACCCGTAAGCTGCTGCTCGATCACCTGCGTCACGGTGGACTCGGTCGTATCCGCGCTCGCACCCGGGTAGTTCGCCGTAACGACGACCTGTGGGGGGGCGATGTTCGGATACGACTCGATACCCATGTTCAACAGGGAAATCGTGCCGGTCAGGCAGATCAGGATCGCCACGACCCACGCGAAGATGGGGCGGTCGATGAAGAAACTCGGCATGACGGAACTCCCTTACTGCTTGCCGGCAGGGGCGGCCGAGGAGCCCGCCTGTGCCGGTGCCGCGCCCGCGGCGGCCGGCTGCTGGGCAGGCTGCGCGTTGACCGGCGAGTTTTCCTTAGCCTTGGGCAAGCCTTCGACAATGATCTTGTCACCCGGCTGCAGGCCACCCGTCACTACCCAGTTCGAGCCGCTGATACGGTCGGTCTGCACAGGGCGGCGGACGGCTGCGGATTCCACGGACTTCTCTTCACCCGACTGCGGATCCTTCACCTTGGCGGTACCCACCACCAGGACATAGGCCGAGTTGGCATCACGAAGCACGCCGACCTGCGGGACCAGGAACACGTTATGCAGCTCACCGAGGGTGGCCTTCACGGTCACGTACTGGCCTGGCAGCAGGCGCTGGTTATCGTTCGGCAGCAGCGCGCGCAGGTCGGTGGTACCCGTCTGCGGGTTGACCGTGGCCGACGAGAAGTCGAGCTGGCCGGCTTCGCCGAAGTCCGAGCCGTCAGGCAACTGGATGCGAACCTTCGACTCGTCGGTGGCCGACAGCGTCGCAGCACCGTTGGCAGCGGCGTTGCGCAGCGTGTCCAGATCGGACACGGACATGCTGAAGTTGATGTAGACCTTGTCCAGCTCATCCACCTGGGTGAGCAGGGTGGTGTCGCTCTGGCCCACCAGGGCGCCTTCGGTCACCTGTTGCTTGCCCGCGCGGCCGCTGATGGGCGAGCGGACATCGGTGAAGCCGAGATTGATCCGGGCTGACTGCACGGCGGCTTCCGCCTGCTTCACCGCGGCGTTCGCGGTGCGCTCGGTGGCCTCGGCCGTATCGAGATCCGCGCGCGAGACGTAATTCTTGCCGATCAGGCCGCGAGCACGATCCGCCTGGGCCTTGCTGTTCACCGCCGTGGCCTTCGCCGAAGCAAGGTTCGCGGTCTGCGCATCGAGTTCGGCCTGAAGCGGCGCCGGGTCGATCTTGAACAGCGACTGGCCTTCCTTGACGTCGGTGCCTTCAGTGTAAAGGCGCTTCAGCAGGATGCCGGGTACGCGGGCGCGGACATCGGCGGTACGGAAGGCCGATACGCGGCCGACCTGATCCTGGACCAGGGGCACGCTGGTCGGCTGGATCGTGATGACACCCACCTGCGGCGGGGGCGGAGCCTGTGGGGCTTCCTGCTTGTGGCAGGCAGCCAGGGCGGCAACGAGGCCGGCGGCCAGCAGGGTAGTGCGCAGGGGCAGGGGTTTCATGAGAACTCCGTTCCTTTTCCAGGTTTCTTGTTCGTTCGCGTCCGGTCACCCGGGAGGATGTCGTATGCGTGCATAAATACAGTTACCGCATGCCGGGCCCAGTCATCCTGTGCCTTAGGTCCCCTTGCACGCAGGCCAAACAGTCGTCGATCGCCTTCCAGGCCGTGCAACATGGACAGGAACAGCTCTGCTGCCGTATCCGGGTCCTCCTGACGCATCTCGCCGCTTTCCATCGCCTCGGCCATGCAACCCGATAAACGGGCGGCCACCGTTTCGATGGCGGTACGAAAGAAGGTCCGCGCCGCCGCGGGGAAACGGGGCGCCTCGGCGATAAGCATCCGCCCCAGCGCGACATTCTCCTGGTCCATCACATGGGTCTGGTGCGCCTTGGCAAGGGCAAGCAGCGTGGCAGCCAGCCCGCGGCGCTCCGGGGAGAGACTCGCATGGAGAGGTAAGACCAGTTGTTCGACGGCAGCGTGGAAGAGGGTGTCCTTGTTTTCGAAGTGCGCGTATACCGTCTGCTTGGATACCCCGGCCTCACGGGCCACGGCGCCCATGCTGACCCGGTAACCATCGCGCAGGAACAGGGCACAGGCCGCCTGAAGCACCCGCTGCTGCCGGTCTGAGGCGGGGCGGTGATCCAGGTTCGACATTACCTATACCTGCTGGACTATACCGTCCAGTTTAGAATCTCCCCCTCACCATCGTCAACGGTCATGACGGCCATTCGCGTGCGAATTGTTGCGACGCACATGTCATGCCAAGGCGGCAAGGGAGTGAACTCCGTTGTCGGTTACCGATTAATTGCCGCGCTGCGGTGAAAATCGCTTGAATCACATGCACTCATGGTGTGGCTCTATGACACGTACGAGAGCTATCCTTTTACGGTTTTCTCAACTTCCCCACATCGATATCTGCCCATGAATGCGATTCGCGCGGCCGAAAACGGCCAGTTCCAGACGCTCGTTTTCGATGAACTCAAGAAACTCGACTTCCCCGCTGAGCGCCTGAACGAGGCGCGCTTTTTTATCGAGGCCTTCTTTGAACGCATGGCGCAGGCGGATCACGCCCTGCACACCGAGGCCCGGTGGGCCGCCCTGATCGCCGACCTGCTGACCTTTGCCCGCGAGCGTACGCCGGGCAAGGCCAAGGTCCGCGTATATAACCCCGGTGTTTCCGGAACCCGCGCCGTGGTTGAGGTCGTCACCGACGACATGCCGTTCCTGGTCGACACCGTATCGATGGTGGCGGCGGCGCATGCCGACATCCACGCCATCATTCACCCGGTGGTGCCTGTGACTCGCTCGGCCTCGGGCCAGCTCGAGGCCATGGGCGCTGGCGACCACGCCGAATCCGTCATGCGCTTCGAGATCGACCGGATCGACGACACCGAGCTCGATACCGTCAAGGCCAACGTCGAAACCGCGCTGGCCGACGTGCGCGAGGCGGTCACCGACTGGAAAGCGATCCGCGGCAAGATGCAGGACGTGGCCGGGGACCTCGACAAGCGTTCGCTGCCCTACACGGCCGAGGAAATCCGCGAAGCCTCCGAGTTCCTGCGCTGGGTAGCCGATAACCACTTCACCTTCATGGGCTACCGTGAGTACGAGGTGGCCGCCGATGCGGGCGATGAAGTGTTGCGCACGGTCGAAGGCTCTGGCCTGGGCATCCTGCGTGGCGCGGAGCGTTCCCTTGCGCCGCGTTCACTGCGCACCCTGGTAGCTAGCGAGCTGCCGCGCTCGGGCTCGACCGATGCGATCATCCTGACCAAGACCAACGCCCGCTCGCCGATGCACCGCGCTGGTTACATGGATTACATCGGCGTCCTCAAGTTCGATGGCAAGGGCCGCCCGGTGGCTGAGCAGCGCTTCCTTGGCCTGTTCTCGTCCAACGCTTACATGGCCCACCCGCAGCAGGTTCCCCTGGTGCGCGAGAAGTGCGAAGCCGTGATGACCCGCTCGGGCCTGAAGCGCGATTCGCATTCGGGTAAGGCGCTGCGCCACATCCTGGATACGTTGCCGCGTGATGAGCTGTTCCAGTGCAGCACCGACGAGTTGTTCGCGCTGGCGACCGGCCTGCTCGATCTGGCCCAGCGGACGCGCACGCGCCTGTTTATTCGCCGCGACAGCTACGGCCGCTTCTTCTCGTGCCTGGTCTATATCCCGCGTGACCGCTTCAACACCAACGTGCGCGAGCGCGTCGAAGCCGTGCTGCGCGAGGCGTTCCATGGCGAACACGTCGATTCGGCCGTGCTCATGGGCGAAGCGGCGTTGGTACGCCTGCACGTGGTCGTGCGCCCGCGCATCGGCGACCACCCGGTGTACGACGCCGCGGACGTCGAGGCAAAGATCGCCTCGATCGCCCGTAACTGGTACGACGAGCTCCGCGACCAGTTGGTCACGACGGCCGGCGAACAGCAGGGCATCATCCTGGCCAACCGTTACGGCAAGGCGTTGCCGGCCGGCTACGTCGATGAAGTGTCGCCGGCCGTGGCCGCCGCCGATGTGCGCGCGCTCGCCAGCCTCGATGGCCCGGACGCCATCAGCATGTCGTTCTACCACCCGCCGCATCGTCCGGAAGAGCTGCGCTTCAAGGTCTACCGCTCTGGCTCGGACATCGCGCTTTCCGAAGTGCTGCCGCAGCTGGAAAACCTTGGCCTGCGTGTGCTTACCGAGCACATGTACGAGGTGAAGCTGGGTGACGCGGCGCTCTATATCCAGGATTTCGAAGTGCAGCCGGTTGGCCGCCTCGCCTTTGATGTCTCGCAGGTCGGTACGATTTTCGAGGATGCGTTCGAGCAGATCTGGCGCGGCAATGCCGAGAACGATGGCTTCAATCGCCTCGTGCTCGGTGCCAAGCTCAACTGGCGCCAGGTGGCTATCCTGCGCGGCTACTGCAAGTACCTGCTGCAGACCGGCGTGGCCTTCTCCCAGGCCTACATGGAAGATGCCCTGAATCGTTACCCGGCGATCGCCGGTCTGATCATCGAGATGTTCAACGCGCGCTTCGATCCGCGCCGTGAAAGCCTCAATGCCGACCAGCGCAAGCGTGCGGAAGAGCTGCTCTCACACGAGATGCACGCGCTGATGGACCAGGAGACCCTGGCGGCGCATCCGGGCCTGATCGGCAACCTCATCGCCGCGCTGGCCCTGCCGCGCGCAGAGCAGGCGGCCGCGGTCGAGGAAGCGATCAATACGCTGCTCGACAACGTCTCCAGCCTCGACGAAGACCGCATCCTGCGCAGCTTCATCTCGCTGGTGCATGCCACGCTGCGGACCAGCTTCTTCCAGGCCTGGGATGGCGCGTTCCGTGCGTACGTCGCCTTCAAGTTCGATTCGCACAAGGTGCCCGAGCTGGCTAAGCCGGTTCCGTTCCGCGAGATCTTCGTCTACGCCCCGCGCGTGGAAGGCATCCACCTGCGTTTCGGTTCCGTCGCGCGCGGCGGCCTGCGCTGGTCCGATCGCCGCGAGGATTTCCGTACGGAAGTGCTGGGCCTGGTGAAGGCGCAGATGGTGAAGAACACGGTCATCGTGCCGGTCGGCTCGAAGGGCGGCTTCTTCGTGAAGCGTCCTCCGGTAGGGGGCGATCGCGACGCACAGCTGGCCGAGGGCATCGCGTGCTATCGCATGTTCATCAATGGCCTGCTCGACATCACCGATAACCTCGTCGAAGGGAAGGTGGTACCGCCGCACGATGTCGTTCGTCACGACAACGATGACCCGTACCTGGTCGTCGCCGCCGACAAGGGCACGGCCACGTTCTCGGATATCGCCAACGCGATCTCCACCGAGCACGGCTTCTGGCTGGATGATGCGTTCGCGTCGGGTGGTTCGAACGGCTACGACCACAAGGGCATGGGTATCACGGCCAAGGGTGCCTGGGAGTCGGTCAAGCGCCACTTCCGCGCGATGGGTCGTGATAGCCAGACCCAGGATTTCACCACGGTGGGCGTCGGCGACATGTCCGGCGACGTGTTCGGCAACGGCATGCTGCTCTCCGAGCACATCCGCCTGCTGGCCGCGTTCGATCATCGTCATATCTTCCTCGATCCGAACCCGGATGCGGCGAAGAGCTTCGTCGAGCGCCAGCGTATGTTCGCCCTGCCGCGTTCTTCGTGGGACGACTATGAGAAGTCGTTGATCTCGGCGGGTGGCGGCGTGTATCCGCGCAGCGCCAAGTCGATCCCGGTGTCTGCCGAGGCCAAGGCCGTGCTGGGCATTCGCTCGGAAGCCACGCACATGGCGCCGAACGACCTGCTCTCGGCGATCCTCAAGGCGCCGGTCGACCTGCTGTGGAACGGCGGTATCGGTACCTACGTCAAGGCCACCAGCGAAACGCATGCCGACGTGGGTGACCGCGCGAACAACGGCCTGCGCGTCAACGGCAATGAACTGCGTTGCAAGGTCATTGGCGAGGGCGGCAACCTGGGCATGACCCAGAAGGGCCGCATCGAAGCCGCCCAGGCCGGCGTGCTGATGAACACGGACTTCATCGACAACTCCGCTGGCGTGGACACCTCCGATCACGAGGTGAACATCAAGATCCTGCTGAACGATGCCGTGCAGCGTGGCGAGTTAACCTTCGAAGGCCGCAACAAGCAGCTGGCCGAGATGACCGACGAAGTCGGCCGCCTGGTGCTTTGGGACAACTACCGCCAGAATCAGGCAATCACCCTGATGGAACACCAGTCGGTCCGTCGCCTGGGTTCCATGGCGCACTTCATCACGACGCTTGAAGCGGAAGGCCTGCTCGATCGCCAGGTGGAGTCGCTGCCGAGCCAGGTTGAGCTCAGCGAGCGCAAGGCCAAGGGGCAGGGCCTGACCCGTCCGGAACTGTCGGTCCTGCTGTCGTACGACAAGATCCGCCTGTTCCAGCAGTTGCTGGAGTCGGATGTGCCGGAAGATCCGTACCTCTCGCGTGAGCTGGTCCGTTACTTCCCGGTGCCTCTGCACGACAAGTACGCCGAGCACATGCAGCGCCATCGCCTGAAGCGCGAGATCATCGCTACCGCGGTGACGAACTCGACGATTAACCGCATGGGCGCCACCTTCATGATGCGCATGCAGGAGGATACGGGCCACGGCCCGGCCGCTATTGCCAAGGCCTACACGGCCGCACGCGAGATCCTCGATGCACGCGATCTGTGGGCCGAGCTCGAGGCGCTGGATAGCGATCCCCAGGTGGCCGAGGACACGCAGATCGACGCGATCCTGCAGATCTGGTCGCTGCTGCGTCACCTGACCCGCTGGCTGCTCAACCGCCCGGGCGGTTCGCTGGATATCGCGGCCAACGTCGATCGCTACGCCGCCGAAGTGACGACGTTGCGCAAGGCGTTACCCGATGCGCTAACCGATACCGGTCGTGGCGATTTCGCCGCGAGCCAGGAGAAGTGGGAAGGCTTCGGTATCCCTACCGACCTGGCCGTGCGTCTGGCGCGCGTCTCGGTGCTGCGTTCGGCGCTCGACATGGTTGAAGTGTCGAAGCAGAGCGGCAAGGACATCGCCACGGTCGCCAAGGTGTTCTACGAACTGGGTGAAGCGCTCGACCTGGAATGGTTGCGCGGCCAGATCGAAGCCCTGCCGGTCGAAGGGGCATGGCATGCCCAGGCCCGTGGTTCGCTGCTGGATGAGCTCAATGCCCAGCACCGCGCCCTGGCCCTGCAGGTGCTTGCCATCGCCGGCGACCGCACCGACGTGAGCCCGGTGAAGGCCTGGCTGGAACGCGACGATGCCACGCTGAAGTACACCCGCAGCATGCTCGCCGAGATCCTGACCCAGAACGCCGACTACCCGATCGCCTCGGTCGCCGTCCGCCGCCTGGCCCAGCTCGCGCAGATCCCGGTGTAACAAAGCGCGCCGCCCTCCCAAAGGCGGTGCGGCCCCTGTAGGAGCGCGCTTGCGCGCGATCAGCCGGAGCAAGATCCTGCAAAGGTCTCGCTCCGGCCTGTCGCGCGCAAGCGCTCTCCTACAGTTTTTTGGGGCCGTGGGCTAAGCTCCGGGCTGGTCCTTCAAACGCCTACCCATGCGCCTAGCCTTCGTTGCCAGCGAAACCGAAGTCGCCCAGCGTGCCCGCGCGGCGCTCACCAAGCGCTATGGCGGCGTCGAACCCGGAAACGCGGAGATCATCGTGTCCCTCGGCGGCGATGGCTTCATGCTGCGCACGCTGCACGCACACCGGACGCTCGGCATTCCGTTCTACGGGATGAAACTGGGCCGCCTGGGTTTCCTCATGAACAAGCACGAGACGGATGGCCTCGTCGAACGCATTGAGCGTGCCCACCCGGCGGTGCTTCACCCGCTGGAAATGCATAGCATCTGCTGCGACGGCGTCGAACACCGCGCGCTAGCGTTCAATGAGTGCGCCTTGCTGCGCCAGAGTAACCAGGCCGCCCACCTGCAGGTCCGCTTGAACGGTGAGGTCAAGCTCGACGAACTGGTCTGTGACGGCATCCTCGTCGCCACGCCTGCCGGCTCCACTGCCTACAACCTTTCCGCCCACGGCCCGATCCTGCCGCTGGATGCCAACGTGCTGGCGCTCACGCCAATCAGCCCGTTTCGCCCACGTCGTTGGCGCGGCGCCATCCTGCCGCATACGACCAAGGTCGGCTTCGACACCAAAGACCCGAACAAGCGCCCGATCAGCGCCACCGCCGATTTCCATGAAGTCCGCGACGTCCGCACCGTCGACATCCGCCAATCGCGCCGCCACGGCGTGCGCCTCCTGTTCGACCCCGAACACAACCTCCAGCAGCGCATCCTCGACGAACAATTCGCGGGGTAGCCCCGTAGGAGCGCGCTTGCGTGCGATCGCGCGCAAGCGCGCTCCTACACTTCTGTTCTAGGATAGGCGTGCCCACCCCACGGATCGCCCCATGAACGCCCCCGAGGACCTCCCGTCCAGCAACGCCCACGACGAAGCATCCGTGCGCGACAACCGCCTGGTGGTGGCTATCTCCTCGCGCGCGCTCTTCGACATGGGCAATAGCCACGAACTGTTTGAACGCGAAGGCCTCGACGCCTACCGCGCGTTCCAGATCGAACACGAAGACGAGCTGCTGAAGCCTGGTGTGGCTTTCCCGTTGGTACAGAAGCTCCTCGACCTCAACAAACTCTCCGGCGATGTCCCGGCCGTCGAAGTGATCCTCCTGTCGCGCAATTCCGGCGACACGGGCCTGCGCATCTTCAATGCCATCCAGCACTACGGTCTCGGCATCTCCCGCGCGGCCTTCACCAGTGGTGCACCGACCTCCGACTACATCGCCCCGTTCAAGGCTGACCTGTTCCTCTCGGCTAACGCCGAAGACGTGGGCCGCGCATTGCGCGCCGGCGTTGCGGCCGCGACGATTCTTCCGTCCGTCGCGCCCCCGCGCTCCACCGAGCAGCTCCGCGTTGCCTTCGATGGCGATGCCGTGATCTTCGGGGACGAAGGCGAGCGCGTCTCGCGCGAGCAGGGGCTCCAGGCCTTCCATGAGAACGAAACCGCCCTGTGGGCCGAGCCGCTTTCCGGCGGACCGTTTCGCGGCTTCCTCTCAGCGTTGCACCGCCTCCAGGCCGCGTTCCCGGCAGAAACCTCGCCCATACGCACCGCGCTGGTCACCGCGCGCTCCGCACCGGCGCACAAGCGCGTCATCCTCACGCTCCGCCGTTGGGGCGTCCGCATCGACGAAGCCCTGTTCCTCGGAGGCCGCGACAAAGGCCCGTTCCTTGACGCCTTCGGCGCCGACATCTTCTTCGACGACAGCCCGGCCAACGTGGAATCCGCCCGCCGCGTCGTCGCCACCGGCCATGTGCCGCACGGCGTCAGCAATTCCTGAGGTTGACAAACTCCTAAGTATGGAGTCGTCATGGTTCCCGGATGCCTTGCGCCGTTAAATCAGCGATGTCTGACGCAGGTGTCGTCGAAAGCTGATTGAGACGTCAGACGATGTTCGTCCACCGCCACCAGTCGGTCTTCTTCTCTTCCCGCACAAAGGTGAAGAGGCCCGCGCCAAGAATCAGCACGATGCCCACGAGCATCCACCAGTCCAGGTGGTCGTGGAAGATCAGGTAGCCGAACAGGATCGCCCAAAGCATCTGGCTGTACTGCGTCGGTGCCACGCGATTCGCTGGCGCGTGTTGCGTGGCGAGCATGAGCAGCACGGCGCCGGCGGCCGCGAACAAGCCGTAGCCGAGGACCAGGAACCACTGGTGCAGGTCAGGCCATACGAAGTGCGGCAGCATCATGATGAAGCCGGCGATCATCGGGCCGATCACGCCTGCGCCGTACAGCGTGATGCGTTTTTCAGTCGCGCCGGCCATGCGCAGGGCAATGATAGAGAGCGCGCCGGTGATGCCGCAGATGATCGCCGCGACATGGCCGACGCCCAGGTGACGGAACCCGGGGCGCAACACGACAAGCACGCCGAGGAAACCGACCAGCACCGCCGACCAGCGCCGCCAGCCCACATGCTCACGCAGAAAGATCACGGAGAGGATCGTGACGAAGATCGGCAGCAGGAAGATGAGGCAGAACGCCTCGGCCATAGGCAAGGCCGTGAAAGCCATCACGGCGGTCACATTGCCGATGGCGCCGGCCATGGCGCGGAGCAGCCAGAGCCCGGGCAGCTTCGAGATCACCACTTCGCTCCAGCGGTCGCCAGGCTTCTTCAGAAAGGGCAGGGCGGCCAGGGCCAGTACCGCGCCGAAGAACACGGCCTCGTAGGCCGGCAAGGTGCCTTCCAGTGATTTTACGAAGGCATCGCTCCACGCGTAGGCGGCGTAGCAGGCAAAGCCGAGGATGACGCCCTTGAACATGGGGAGGGCCTGGTGGCGGGTAGCGGGCCCATTATGTAATCGATTACGGCTGGGCACACCCTTCGCGGGCGCATGGTTTGGGGGATGGGGCCCGGGGCAAGGGCTATCGCACGCAGGCGCGCTCCTACAAGGGAGGCGGGGCGGTTTGCTGCGGGCCGGCATGACCCGGTCTTCGCACGGGTCTACAATCGTGGGCTTTCCGGCAGCCGCTTACGAGTCCCCGCATGGCCCACCGTCTCGACCCGCTAGATCTGTACGACATCCGTTCGCTGCTCACCGAAGAAGAGCGCATGGTGCAGGACGCCGTTGGGCGCTTTGTCGATGAAAAGGTCCTGCCGATCATCGGCGATGCCTTCGACCAGGCCCGCTTCCCCGCCGAGCTTGTCCCCGAGATCGCCTCGCTGGGCCTGTTGGGCGCCACGCTGCCCGAGGAATACGGCTGCGCCGGCATGAACGGCGTGAGCTACGGCCTGATCTGCCAGGAGCTGGAGCGCGGCGATTCCGGCCTGCGTAGCTTCGCCTCGGTGCAGAGCTCGCTGTGCATGTACCCGATCTTCGCCTACGGCTCGGAAGATCAGAAGCGTGAATACCTGCCGCGCATGGCCGCAGGTGAGGTCATCGGCTGCTTCGGCCTGACCGAACCGCACGGCGGTTCCGATCCGGCCAACATGAAGACCAACGCGCGCCGGGATGGCGGCGACTGGGTCATCAACGGCGCCAAGATGTGGATCACCAACGGCAATCTCGCGCACATCGCCATCGTCTGGGCGCAGACCGAAGACGGCATCCAGGGTTTCATTGTTCCGACGACCACCAAGGGATTCGCGGCGCAGGAAGTACACAAGAAGATGAGCCTGCGTGCCTCGGTCACGTCCGGTCTCTTCTTCGATGACGTGCGGGTGCCGGATAGCGCGCGCCTGCCCAATGTGAAGGGCTTGAAGGGCCCGCTCGGCTGCCTGACCCAGGCCCGTTATGGCATCACCTGGGGCCCGATCGGCGCCGCGCAGGCCTGCCTGAAGGAAGTGCTCGACTACTCCGCGCAGCGCATCCTGTTCGGGCGCCCGCTAGCCGCTAACCAGGCCGTGCAGCTGAAGCTGGCCGACATGGCCCGCCGCATTACCAGCGCACAGCTGATGTCGCTGCAGCTGGGTCGCCTGAAGGACGCTGGCCGCATGCAGCCCACCCAGGTCTCGCTGGCCAAGTGGAACAACGTGCGCATGGCGCTCGACATTGCCCGCGATTGCCGTGACATCCTCGGCGGCGCCGGTATCACCACCGAGCATTCCGCGATCCGCCATGCGCTGAACCTGGAATCGGTCATCACCTACGAAGGCACCGAGACGGTGCACCAGCTGGTGGTCGGCCGTGAGCTCACCGGCATCAATGCGTTCTGATCCCGGCGCCATGCAGGGTCCACGTCTTGAAACCGATCGCCTGATCCTGCGGCCCACCGCGCCGGAAGATTTCGATGCGTGGGCCGTGTGCATGGCCGATCCGGAAGTGAATCGCTTCCTCGGTGGTCCGCAGCCGCGGGCCATCGCTTGGCGCAACTTCATGACCATGGCAGGGTCGTGGAGCATGCTCGGCTTCGGGATGTTCTCGGTGATCGAGCGAGCCACGGGCCGCTGGGTGGGCCGGCTTGGCCCATGGGAACCCGAAGGCTGGCCTGGCCACGAGATCGGTTGGGGCCTGCTGCGCGAGACCTGGGGCAAGGGCTACGCCACGGAAGGTGCTGCGGCTTCCATGGATTGGGCATTCGCGAACCTCGGCTGGAAAGAGGTGGTCCATTCCATCAATCCAGAGAACGTCGCCTCGATCAGCGTAGCGAAGAAACTGGGCTCGACCTTGCTTGGTCCGGGCGTGCTACCCGCACCATTTGAAGGTGACGTGGTCGACCTGTGGGGCCAGACGCGCGAGCAGTGGCTCGCGCGCCGCCGCTGATTTCCTTATCCGCCGGAGCGTCATGTGAGCCAGAGCACTACCGCCATGCCCACCGTCTACGGCCTGCGTACGTCGGGTAATTGCTACAAGGTCCAGTTGCTTCTCGACCTGCTGGGCCGGCCCTATCGCTGGATCGATACCGATAGCTCGCAAGGCGCCACCCGCACACCTGAATTCCTGGCGCTCAACCCGAACGGCAAGGTGCCCCTGCTGGTCTTTGACGACGGCCGCCGTCTCGCCGAATCGAACGCCATCCTTTGTTACCTTGCTGAAGGTACGCCGTACCTGCCTGCAGATGCGTGGGATCGCGCTCGCACATTGCAATGGCTTTTCTTCGAGCAGTACAGCCACGAGCCGTGTATCGCCGTCGCACGCTTCGTCCGCCGCTGGCTGCCAGCCAGCCATGAACGCCAGGCGGAAGTACCAGGCCTGGTCGAGCGCGGCGCCCGTGCGCTCGATGTGATGGAAGATCACCTCGCCCACGCGTCTTACTTCAGCGGTGGCGCGTTCGGCATCGCCGATATCGCGCTATTCGCCTATACGCATTGCGCCGCCGAAGGCGGCTTCGACCTGTCCCGCTGGCCGCGCATCGGTGCCTGGCTGGAGCGCGTAAGCGCCCAGTCCGGGTTCTCGCCGATGGCTGCCTGATCCCCCTCGCAGAGCACACCATGTCCGTCCCGCATACCATTGCCGCCCGCCACAAGGGCTTCAACCGCGCCGAGATCGTCGACCAGAACTTCGTCGAGTTCGTACAGTTCTGGCGGGGCGATGTCGCCCGCCCACCGCGCGACGATGAGCCGGTATTGCCCGGCAGCACGCTCGATGCGCAGGGCTTCCGCGACCTGCTCGAATCACAGCTGATCAGCCGCCACCTCGACTTGATGGCGCGCGTGCTGCGCGTACAGAACAAGGTGTTCTACACGATCGGTTCGTCCGGCCACGAAGGCAATGCCATGGTGGCCCGCGCAACGCGCCACACCGATCCGGCCTTCCTGCATTACCGTAGCGGCGGCTTCATGGCCGAGCGCTTCCGCAAATTGCCCGGCATGGATCCGGTGATGGATTCCGCGCTATCGTTCGCGGCCAGCAGCGAAGATCCGGCGTCGGGTGGCAGGCACAAAGTGTGGGGCAGCAAACCGTTGTGGGTGCTTCCGCAGACCTCGACCATCGCCTCGCACCTTCCGAAGGCACTAGGCACCGCCATCGCGATCGAACAGGGCAAGCGCATCCGCCACGCGCTGCCGATCCCCGATGATTCGATCACGCTGTGTTCGTTTGGCGATGCCTCGTCCAATCACGCCACGGCACAGACGGCCTTCAACGCAGCGGCGTGGACGGCCTATCAGAAGCTCCCCGCGCCCGTGCTGTTCATTTGCGAAGACAACGGCATCGGCATTTCGGTGAAGACCCCGAGCGGCTGGGTGGCCAGCAACTTCGAGCGCCGCTCCAACCTCGACTATTTCTATGCGGATGGTCTTGACCTGGCCGGCGGGTACGCGGGTGTGCAACGTGCGGTCGAGCATTGCCGCAGCACGCGACGCCCCACCTTCCTGCATTTGAACACCACGCGCGTGATGGGCCACGCCGGTACCGATTTCGAGATCGAATGGCGTTCGGTGGAAGAGCTGGTCGCCCTGGAAGCGACCGATCCGCTGCTGCGTAGCGCGACCATCGCGCTGGCCTCGGGCTTGTACGATCGCGAGAGCTTGCTTGGCCTCTACGACAGCATTCGCAAGCGCTGCTTCGAAGCGGCAGAGGAAGCGGACCGTCGACCCAAGATCACCCGCCTCGACGAAGTGATCCGGCCGCTGGCACCCTATACGCCGGCGGCCGTGCGTACCGAGGCAGAGCGTGCGGCCGATCCCGCCGAACGCGAGCGAGTCTTCGGCGGCGCGGATAAGCTGCCGGAAAAGCAACCGCCGCGCCATATGGCCATCCAGATTGGCCAGGCGCTGCACGACGTCATGGCGAAGTACCCGGAGAGCTTGCTTTTTGGCGAGGATGTCGCGCAGAAGGGCGGCGTCTATACCGTGACGAAAGGCCTGCACAAAGCCTTCCGCAATAGCCGTGTCTTCAACACGCTGCTGGACGAAACCATGATCCTGGGCCTGGCCCAGGGCTACGCCAACATGGGGATGCTGCCGCTGCCCGAGATCCAGTACCTCGCGTATTTCCACAACGCGTGCGATCAGATTCGTGGTGAAGCGGCGTCGTTGCAGTTCTTCTCGAACGATCAATACCGCAATCCGATGGTGATGCGTGTTGCTTCACTGGGTTACCAGCGCGGTTTCGGTGGCCACTTCCATAACGATAATTCGATCACCGCGCTGCGCGACATCCCTGGCCTGGTCGTCGGTTGTCCCAGCCGCGGCGATGACGCAGCCACCATGTTGCGTACGTTGACGGCGCTGGCGAAGGTCGACGGCCGCGTTACGGCGTTCCTCGAACCTATCGCGCTCTACATGACCAAGGATCTCTATGAAGCCGGCGACGGCCAGTGGCAGTTCACCTATCCCGCACCGGGCGAGGCGATGCCGCTGGGCGAAGGGCGCGTTTACAACGAGGGCGCGGATGACCTGGTGATCTTCAGCTTTGGCAATGGCATCCCGATGAGCCTGCGTGCGGCTCGCCGGATCGAAGCCGAGCGGGGCTGGAAGGTTCGTGTGGTCGATGTGCGTTGGCTGGTGCCGCTCAACGATGCGTTTATCGCGGCGCAGGCCAAGGGTGCGAAGCGCATCCTCGTGGTCGATGAAGGTCGCAAGAGCGCGGGGGTTGGCGAGGGCGTCATCACCGCCATCGTCGAAGCCGGCCTAGGCGCGACACCGCTCCACCGCGTGGTCGGCACTGACACCTTCACGCCGCTAGCCGGCGCAGCTTTCCTCGTGCTCCCCGGCGACGACGACATCGTCGCCGCCACGGCCCACTTCGCCTAAACCCTGTAGGAGCGCGCTTGCGCGCGATAGGTACTTGCCGCAAGCCCCATCGCGCGCAAGCGCGCTCCTACAGGGTGGTTGAGGCTTTGCTGCGAACCAGGGCCGGGCCGGTCGGGCCTGAGCAGATCACCCGGTTCCGGCCGCCGAGCTTCGCGGCATACATCGCCTGGTCGGCACGCTCGATCAGCGACTGGACGGTATCTACCGGAGTGCGGATGGCGATGCCGATGGATACGGTGAGGGCCTCGTTGCCCCCTACGTGCACATCCAGGCGACTGACACGGCGACATAGGCGCGTTGCGATCTGCACCGCGTTTTCGCGGTCGGCACCCTGCAGCAGCGCCACGAATTCTTCGCCACCGTAGCGGCCCAGGAGGTCGCTCGGTCGCAGCTCGTGACGAAGGGCGCCTGCCACGGCGACCAGCGCGCGATCGCCGGCGGCGTGGCCGTGACGATCGTTCAGCGACTTGAAGTGATCCAGGTCGAGGAAGAGGAGGGCCACCGGGCGTGCCAGGCCTTCCTCAAGTGTTGCCAATGCCCCTTCGGTCCACGCACGACGGTTCAGGACACCGGTGAGCGGATCGGCATCGGCCAGTTGGCGCGCCTTGTCACGGTCGTGCCGGATCGTGAGCGCGCGATCGGACAAGCCGATCGATAACACGATCGCCTCGAACGCGCCGATGGCGATGGCCGCGTCCGGTAGCCACGGCGCGGCGGCGAACATGCCCTGAAGCTGGGCACCACACGCTGCGGTCAACAGCAGCAGCGGTGTCCAGCCGACGAGGAAGAACCAGGCATGGCGCGACCCGCGTGCGGCGGCCACCGCGCCGGCCACCAGCAGGAGCAGGGCGCCGAGCAGCAGCAACGGCTGCAGCAGAAGGTGCGCGGTGCCGACGAGCAACGCTACGCCCGTCATCTGGCACGTGGCGATCACCGGCATGCCGATGGCGAAACCGAGTACGGGTATGCGCAGCAAGGGTACGTATTCATCGACCTTGCAGAAGCGCAGCATGAACAGTGCGGCGAACGAGACCGATAGGGCGGTGGCCGCGGTGCCCAGCGAATCGCCAAGGCCGGCAAGTAGCTGCCATTCCAGCGGATGGAAGACAAAGCCCGACTTCAGGCCCTGGATCAGCGCATAGCAGACCAGGTAAGCCGCGTACCAGCCGAACGTCATATCGCGCAGGATCAGCGTGAAGCACAGGGCCATCAGGGCCATGGTGAGCATGATGGCGAAGCAGGCCGTGGCGAAGACCAGCCAGTTGGCGTCGTCCCGCAGAAAATCCGCCCAGGGATCCAGGCTGATGGTGACCGCGCCGGGCGGCTGGTCGGTCGGTTCGAACTTCAGCAGCAAGGGGTGCGAGGCCGGCACCGTGTCCGGAATCGCGAACATCAACCGGCCATGGCCGTGCAACGGGGGGCCGAAGTCGTCCAGTGAGGTGGTCGCCTTGTCACCCTGCGCGTCGTACAGGCTCACCTTGCCTGCCCCCGGCGTACGGATGCTCAGGACACGCGCTCCGCCCGTCCAGGGCGGCAGGGGGCGGAGGATGACCCACATGCCGGAGTCGCCCGTGCGGAAGATCTGCATGCGCGCAGGGTCGAAGGTGGGCAGGGTTGTAGTCCAGGTCTCGGCGAGGACCTTGGCGGGCTCGTCATCCTGACGGACTTCACGCCAGTTACCGGTGAGCGTGTCGTCGGCGTGCGCCAGGCTGGCAGCCATGAAGAAGACGCAGCAGGCTGCCACCTGAAACAGGCGGACGACCCATGCACGCTGCCCCTGCTTGACCATGCCCGAATCCTGTGAAGACACCGCGGCGCGCCCATGGCACGCAGCCCGGATCCGATGCATTCAAAAGAAAGCGCCGTCTCCCCTCAACAGCGCCGTTATTGTGCCCTGCTGCCGAAAGGGTGTCTTGTCAGCCGTTCGGGCTAGGTGAAGGCCCTAGGGGATGAGGCCGGGGTGACCGCCATGCCGGCATAGCGCTCAAGCAGCTGGGCCTGGGCATCGCGGACCGGCGCGCCGGCCGCGGGCTGGGTCAGCACATAGGTGCCATCGGATTGTTGCAGCCAGGCCGAATGGTTATCGGCCAGGTAGAGATCCAGCTCCTTGCGCACCCGCTGGCGTAGCTTCTTGCCTTCGATGGGGAAGCAGGTCTCGACGCGGCGGTCAAGGTTGCGTTCCATCATGTCGGCGCTGGCGAGGTAGAGGTCGGGCTCGCCGTCGTTATGGAACCAATAGACGCGGCTGTGCTCCAGGAAGCGCCCGACGACCGAGCGCACCCGGATATTGTCCGAGACCCCCGGCACCCCGCCGCGAAGACAGCACATGCCACGAACGATCAATTCGATCTTCACACCGGCCTGGCTGGCGCGGTATAGCGCGCGAATCATCTTCGGATCGGTGATGGCGTTGAGCTTGCAGACGATCTCCGCCTTCTTGCCCGCCAGCGCGTTGGTGGCTTCGCGGGCGATCAATTCGAGCAGGGTCTTTTTCAGCGTGAACGGCGCATACAGCATGCGCTTCATCTTCAACGCCTTGCCCATGCCAGTGAGCAGGCGGAATAGCTTGTGTACGTCATCGCACAGTGCTTCATCCGAGGTGAGCAGGCTGTAATCGGTATATAGGCGCGCATTACCCGAGTGGTAGTTGCCGGTACCGAGGTGTGCATAGCTCACCAGCTTGCCGTTCTCGCGGCGTTGCACGTAGGCCAGCTTGGCATGCGTTTTTACGCCCACCACGCCATAGGTGACCACGGCGCCTGCCTGCTGCAGGCGCGAGGCCAGGCTCAGGTTGGACTCTTCATCGAAGCGCGCCCGCAGTTCCACCACGGCGGTGACTTCCTTGCCGGCGCGCGCGGCTTCCACCAGCGCATCGACGATTTCGGAGTTGGCACCGCTGCGGTACAACGTCTGCTTGATGGTCAGGACCTGCGGATCCTTAGCGGCCTGGCGAAGGAAATCGACCACCGGGGAGAACGATTCGAACGGGTGGTAAAGCAGGATGTCCTGCTTGCCGATCACCGCGAACATGTCTTCCGCATCCGCCAGCGCCTTTGGCAGCGCCGGAACGAAGGGCGGAAACTGCAGGCGAGCGTATTCCGGCCTAAGGGTCATCTCGAACAGACGCGCGAGGTTCACCGGGCCATTCACCTCGTAAAGCGAGTCCGCTTCCAGCGCGTACTGCTTCAGCAGGTAATCGACCAGTGGCTTCGGGCAGTTGTCTGCGACTTCCAGGCGTACCGCATCGCCGTAACGGCGCGAGAACAGTTCGCCGCGCAGCGTACGCGCCAGGTCTTCCATGTCTTCCGGATCGATCGACAGATCGGCGTTGCGTGTCAGGCGGAACTGGTAGGAGCCGAGCACACGCATGCCCGGGAACAGGTCGTCGGCGTGGGCATGGATGATCGATGAAAGCAGCACGTAATTGTCGCCGTCTTCGCACACCTCCGGCGGTAGGCGAATGATGCGCGGCAGGATGCGTGGCGCCGGCACGATCGCCAGGCCGGAATCGCGACCGAATGCGTCGGTACCTTCGAGCTGAACGATGAAGTTGAGACTCTTGTTGACCAGACGCGGGAACGGATGGGTGGGGTCCAGGCCGATCGGCGTGATCAGTGGGGCCACTTCGTGGCGGAAGTAGCGGCGGACCCACAACTTCTGTTTCGCCGACCACTGGTTGCGGCGGACGATGCGGATGCCCTGTTCAGACAGCGCAGGAAGAATCTTCTCATTGAGAATCGCGTACTGCCGTTCGATCTGACGGTGCGCGATCTCAGAAATTTCGGCGAGCACGCGACGCGGCGGGATGCCGTCGGCGCCGATGACTTCATGGTCGAAGGCGATCTGTTGCTTCAGCCCGGCGACGCGGATCTCAAAAAACTCATCCATGTTGGATGAGAAAATGAGTAAAAACTTGAGTCGTTCGATCAGTGGCTTCGATTCATCCAGCGCCTGGTCCAGCACGCGGATGTTGAACTGGAGCTGTGCCAGTTCGCGATGCAGATACAACGAGGGGTCGTTGAGGTCGACGGCTGGGGTGTCCACCGGCGCCGGCGGGGCCTTGGCGGCGGGCGCTTTGGCGGTGGCGGTCGGTTCGGTGGCGGTGGTCATCGTATCCAATCGTCATTCCTCGTCGCGGCCTGCGACGCCCTCGATGGTACGCCGCCCGGGGAGCATATGACCGTGCTTTGACACACTCGTGACATACCCGCCCCCTTGTAGGAGCGCGCTTGCGCGCGACATCTTTCGCCTCACCGCCGCAGGGTCTGAGCTCTTTC
Organism: Luteibacter sp.; assembly: GCF_036500425.1. Lineage (GTDB taxonomy): Bacteria > Pseudomonadota > Gammaproteobacteria > Xanthomonadales > Rhodanobacteraceae > Luteibacter. The sequence continues at coordinate 33,060 of NZ_DASYCB010000081.1, read as the reverse complement.
GCGAAAAAATGTCGCGCGCAAGCGCGCTCCTGCAAGGGGCAGTCGTTAGACGACCAGGGGTTCGGGCTCCAGGGTGATACCGAATTTTGCGTGCACCCCGGCTATCACTTTCTGCGCGAAGGCCCAGAGCTGGGGGCCCGTGGCCTTGCCATGGTTCACCAGGACCAGCGCGTGCCGATTGGACATGCCGGCGTCGCCCTCGCGTTCACCTTTGAAGCCGGCGGATTCGATCAACCAGCCGGCCGACACCTTGGCTGTGCCGCCGGCATGGGGCCATACGGGCAGGCCGGGGTGGGCGAGCACGAGGGCGTCGGCCTGGGCCTGGTTGATGACGGGGTTCTTGAAGAAGCTGCCTGCGTTACCGATCACCGCCGGGTCGGGCAGCTTGCGTGAGCGCAGGCGGACCACGGCTTCCGCGATGTGGTACGGCGTGGGCCGGGTGATGCCCATCTTCTCCACTTCCTCACGGATACCTGCGTAGTCGAGCGACAAGGGACGCTCGCGTGGCAGCGCAAAGGTCACGGCGACCACGATCCAGCGACCGGGTTGTTGCTTGAAGCTGGAGTCGCGGTAGGAGAACGCGCACGCTGCCTTGTCCAGCACGACGAATTCACCCACGTGCGTGTCGTAGGCCTCGACCGTATCGATGAACTCGGCGACCTCGACGCCATACGCGCCGATGTTCTGGATGGGCGCGGCGCCCACAGTGCCTGGGATAAGGATAAGATTCTCAAGACCCGCGTAGCCCTGGCCCAGTGACCAGCGGACGAAATCGTCCCAGCGTTCGCCTGCCGCGACACGGATCAGCACCCGGTCATCGCGCTGGAATGTTTCCACGCCCGCATTAGCCATGGCGAGTACGGTGCCCTCGACATCGCCCTTGATCAGCATGTTGCTACCTTCACCGAGGACCAGCACCTTGCCGCCTTTCACTGCGGGGTAGGCCAGGATCTCCGGGATCTTCATCGGGTCGCGTACCTCGGCCAGCAGCGCCGCGCAGGCATCCACGCGCAGCGTATTACGGCCGCCCAGCGGGGCATTCGAGGTGAGGGTGAAGCCGCCCAGGTCGACGGGCGCGTTGTTCAGGGTCATGCGAGGATTCCGCGGCGGCGGATTTCCGCGACCGCTTCGTTGATCAGTTTGGGACCGCGATAGACGAGGCCGGAGTACAGCTGCACCAACGAGGCGCCCGCTTCCATTTTCGTGGCGGCGTTGTCGCCGTCGAGGATGCCGCCCACACCGATGATCGGCATGCGGCCTGCGAGACGTTGCGCCATGCCGCGCAGCACGGTTGTCGACTTGTCGAACACGGGCTTGCCTGACAGGCCGCCCATTTCATGCGCAAAACGATGGCCAGCGACCGCGTCGCGATCGATCGTGGTGTTGGTGCAGATCACGCCATCCATACCCGATGCGAGGAGCACCTCGGCAATGGCATCGAGTTCAGCATCGGTAAGGTCCGGCGCAATCTTCAGCAACATGGGTTTGCGCTTGCCGTGCTGGCTGGCCAGACGTTCCTGCGCATCACGCAGCGTGCTGATGAAGCGACGCAGCGTTTCCTCTTCCTGCAGGTCGCGCAGGCCCTGGGTATTCGGTGAGGAGATGTTGACGGTGATGTAACTGGCGAGCGGATAGGCACGCTCCAGGCACAGCAGGTAATCCTCGGTGGCACGCTCGTTCGGTGTGTCCTTGTTCTTGCCGATGTTGATACCCAGCACGCCGCGGAAACTGGCTTTCTCCACGTTGCGTACCAGCGCATCGATGCCGCCGTTGTTGAAGCCGAGCCGGTTGATCACCGCTTCATGCTCAGGCAAGCGGAACATGCGTGGTTTATCGTTGCCCACTTGCGGGCGTGGCGTCACCGTGCCGATCTCGACGAAACCGAAGCCCATCGCCGCCAGGCCATCGAGGTGTTCGCCGTTCTTGTCCAGGCCGGCCGCGAGACCGACCGGGTTAGGGAAGTCGATGCCGAACACATTCACCGGCAGGTCGTCCGGCGGTGTGTTGACGAGGCCTGACAGGCCGCTGCGCTGCGCGACATCGGAGGCGTAGAGGGTAAGACCGTGCGCCGTTTCGGCGTCCAGCAGGAACAGCAGCGGGCGGATCAGGTCGTACATCAGGCGTCCGGGCGGCCCGCGAAAATGCGGGTATCGAAGTCGTAATCGACCGTGCCTTCGTCCTGCGTCGCATCGAACAGCGAGCGGAGGGCGGCAAGCAGCGGCTCGTGGTTGGGGTGGCCGGGCTTCGGCGCATACGAGGACGACATGAGCCGGCCCTTCAGCGCATCGAAATCCAGCTTCTGCCCGTGCGGGAACGAGGCCATGCCGCGGTAGCCGTGGCCAAACCAGCGGGCCATGGCTTCGTCATCGGCGTAGCGCTCGGTGACGCTTACGTAGTCCACGCCATATTCATGCAAAAGGCGTTCAAAGCCCTCGAGGAAGGGCGTGCCCACCAGTCGGCGGGTGTTCCAGAAAATGGCGACCAGGCCACGTGAGGAAACGATGCGGCGAAACTCCGTGCGCACCTTCTCCGGGTCGAACCAATGAAAGGCCTGGGCCACCGTGACCAGATCCGCCGAGCCATCCGCCAGGCCGGTGGCTTCAGCGGTTCCATCCACGGCGTGGAAGCGCGACTCGTCGCCAAGCCAGCGGCTTGCCGCTTCGCGCATGGCGGCATTGGGTTCCACGGCGGTGACGCGGTGGCCGGCATCGAGGAACAGCTTGCTCGAAATACCGGTGCCCGCGCCGACATCCGCGACGGCCCAGTCGTGGTTCACTCCCAGGCCGTGCAGCCAGTCGACCAGCGCCTGCGGGTAATCCGGCCGGTAGCGGACATAGTCCGCGACGCGGTCAGAGAAGCGTTCCGTGGGGCGCAGGTCGGCCATGGCGTTGCCTCGCAGGAGGGGTCAGAACTCGAACTTGATGCCCTGGGCCAGCGGCAGCGCGTCAGAGTAATTGATGGTGTTGGTCTGGCGGCGCATGTACACCTTCCAGGCATCCGAGCCCGACTCGCGGCCGCCACCGGTTTCCTTCTCACCACCGAAGGCGCCACCGATCTCGGCGCCCGAGGTGCCGATATTCACGTTGGCGATACCGCAATCAGAGCCGGCCGCGGAGAGATACTGTTCGGCGCCCTTCAGATCCTGCGTGAAGATCGCCGAGGAAAGACCCTGCGGTACCGCATTCTGCATGGTGATGGCTTCATCGAGCGAGTCGAACGACATCACATAAAGGATGGGGGCGAAAGTTTCGGTCTGGACCACCTCGTCGGTGTTCTTCAGGCCGGTGATGATGGTCGGCAGGACGAAGTTACCCTTGCGGTCGGCCAGGGCCTTGCCGCCGGTGCGGACGTTACCGCCCGTGGCCTTCGCCTTTTCGATCGCCGCCTCGAAGGCCTTCACGGCTTCGGGGCTGTTCAGCGGGCCCATCAGGGTGGTCGCCAGGGTGGGGTCGCCGATCTTCTGTTCCACCTGCCCGTAGGACTTCACCAGCGTATCGACCACGGCATCGTGAATCGAGGAGTGCACCAGCACGCGGCGGGTCGAGGTGCAGCGCTGGCCAGCCGTGCCGACCGCGCCGAACACAATGGCGGGAATGGCCAGCTTCAGGTCCGCCGACTTGTCGAGGATGATGGCGTTGTTACCGCCCAGCTCGAGCAGGCTACGGCCCATGCGGCGCGCTACGCGCTCACCGACCTGGCGGCCCACCTTGGTCGAGCCGGTGAAGCTGATCAGCGGGATGCGCTTATCGTCGACGAACTTTTCGGCCAGATCGGTGCCTGCGTCGTTGAACAGGAAGAACAGGTCCGGGAAGCCGGCGTCCTTCAGGGCCTCGTTGCAGATCTTCATCGTCGCGATCGCCGAGAGCGGCGTCTTCGGCGACGGCTTCCATACGCAGATATCACCGCAGATGGCGGCCAGGAAGGCGTTCCAGGCCCATACGGCCACCGGGAAATTGAACGCGCTGACGATGCCGACCAGGCCGACCGGATGCCACTGCTCGTACATGCGGTGACCCGGACGCTCGGAGTGCATGGTGTAGCCGTAGAGCATGCGGCTCTGGCCCACGGCGAAATCGGCGATGTCGATCATCTCCTGGACTTCGCCATCGCCTTCCGGCTTGATCTTGCCCATCTCCAGTGCCACCAGCGAGCCCAGCGCATCCTTGTGCTTGCGCAGGGCCTCACCGCACAGGCGCACGGCTTCGCCGCGGCGTGGGGCCGGGGTGGTGCGCCACACGGCGAAGGCTTCCTGGGCGCGCCGGACGATGGTCTCGTAATCCGCCGCGCTCGAGGCGTTCACCGTGGCGATGACCTCGCCCGTGGCCGGGTTGGTCGGCGACAGTGTCCCGGCATCCTTCGTTGCGGCCCATTCGCCGCGGCCGAGGTAGGTGCCGGATTCGGTCGCATTGAGGCCGAGCGCTTGGAGGATCTTGGCGGACATGAGAACTCCTTTGACGAGGCCCGGACACGGCGTCCGAACCCCATGTGAAAACCGCGATTCTAGCAAACGACTCCTTCACCTCCCGTTGTGCGGCGCGGGACGGATGTCGATAGACCGTGGAGGCCGCCGATTCTTGCGCCGACCGTGCAATGACATGAACGCGGGCATGATTTGACTGTGCCTATTGAAAAGACTGGAGTTTTTCCATGACGCGCGTCTACGAGGTGCCTTATTTCGCCGAAGATGACCTCGGCTGGCCGGTCAGGGTCGATGGCCGAATCGTCGCCCGGTGCGAGTCTCGCTATGCCGCCCTGCATGCCGCCGTGAACCGGGCCGCCGCTGAAGGCGGTAATGCAAGTATCGGTATCGAAGGCGCCGATGGCGTATGGCGCCCGTTCGGCAGTGACGCGAAGCGGCCAAGCCGGGTACCTGCCATGCCCGCCCGGCGGTTTTCGGTCGTCCGCTAAGTCCCCGTGATGTCGTAAAGCAAAGGGCGAGCAGGTAATCTGGCGCCCTTTGGGCCGAGCCACGGGGCCGGGCGTACCAATGACTAATGTAAGGATCGCCGTCGTCGGGCTGGGCTATGTCGGCCTCCCCCTCGCGGTGGAGTTCGGCAAGATCCTGCCCACGGTGGGTTACGACATCGATGCGGGTCGTATCGCTGCCCTGCGTGAGGGGCATGACCACACCCAGGAGACCTCGGCGGACGACATCCGCTCAGCCACCGAACTGAAAGTGACCTCGGCGCTCGGCGACATCGGCGCTGCCAATGTCTATATCGTGACGGTCCCCACGCCGGTCGATGAACATAAACGCCCCGACTTCGGGCCGCTCGTGCGTGCCAGTGAAGCTATCGGCACGGTACTGAAGCGTGGCGATATCGTGATTTACGAATCCACGGTCTATCCGGGTGCCACCGAAGAAATCTGTGTGCCGGCGCTTGAACGCACGTCCAGATTCACGTTCAACGTGGATTTTCATGTGGGTTACAGCCCCGAGCGGATCAACCCCGGTGATCACGAACGCCGCCTGACCACCATTCCCAAGATCACCTCCGGTTCCACGCCCGAAACAGCCGACTTCGTCGATGCGTTGTATAAGCGAATCATCCGCGCCGGGACGCATAAGGCGCCCTCGCTGAAGGTCGCTGAAGCGGCCAAGGTCATCGAGAACACGCAGCGTGACGCCAACATCGCGCTCATCAACGAGTTCGCCCTGATCTTCCACCGGCTAGGCATCGATACCACCGATGTCCTCGCCGCGGCAGGCACCAAATGGAACTTCCTGCCCTTTAAGCCCGGCCTGGTCGGTGGGCATTGCATCGGTGTGGATCCCTACTACCTCATCCAGAAGGCCCAGTCGGTCGGTTACTTCCCCGATATCCTGCTGGCCTGCCGCCGCATCAATGATGCGATGGGCAGCCACGTGGCCAGCGAGGTCATCAAGCTGATGATCGGCAAAGGCCACGCCATTCGCGGCAGCCGCATCCTGGTCATGGGCCTGACCTTCAAGGAAAACTGCCCCGACCTGCGCAACACCCGTGTCGTCGACCTCGTGCGCGAGTTCGAGGGTTACAGCGCGCGGGTCGACGTGTACGACCCATGGGCCAACGCCGAGGAGTGCATGGCCGAATATGGCTTGCCCGTGCTCGCCGAGGCCCCTGCCGCCGGTGAATACGATGCGATCGTCGTAGCCGTGGCCCACGACCAGTTCCGCCAGATGGGTGGGGCAGGGATCCGCGCCCTCGCCAACGGACGCGCCGTGGTCTATGACATCAAAGGCATATTACCTAAGGAAGCCGTCGACGGGCGGCTGTGATGTTATTTTAGGGTCCGTGCGTCGGGACGGCCGTTCGCAGCGGATTCAAAGGCGTTTACCCATGAAAGTACTCGTAACGGGGACGGCCGGATTCATCGGCTCCCATGTCGCCATGAAATTGCTGGAGCGCGGTGACGAAGTCTTCGGCTTCGATAGCATGAGCGACTATTACGATGTCACGTTGAAACAGGCCCGCCTGGCCCGTTTCATGGACCATCCGCGCTACACCCACATCCCGGGTGACCTCGCCGATCGCGAGGTGGTGGAGCGGATGTTTGCCGAGCACAAACCGGAGCGCGTCGTGCACCTGGCGGCGCAAGCCGGTGTGCGTTACGCCGCCCAGAACCCGCATGTGTACGTGTCGAGCAACGTGACCGGTTTCCTGCACATCCTCGAGGGCTGCCGGCACCACCACGTGCAGCACCTGGTCTTTGCCTCCACCAGTTCGGTGTACGGTGCCAATCGCGCCATGCCGTTCTCGGAACACCGTTCGACGGAGCACCCGCTCACGCTCTACGCCGCGACGAAGAAGGCCAATGAGCAGATGGCGCACAGCTATGCGCATCTCTACGGCATTCCGTGCACGGGCCTCCGCTTCTTCACCGTATACGGCCCCTGGGGCCGGCCCGACATGGCCCTGTTCCTCTTCACGAAGAACATCATCGAGGGCAAGCCGATTGATGTGTTCAACCACGGCCACCACAAGCGCAGCTTTACCTACGTCGACGATATCGTCGAGGGCGTGGTGCTCGCGCTGGATAGCCCGGCAACGCGTGATGAGGCGTGGGATGCGCTGGCGCCGGATCCTGCTACCAGCGGCGTGGCCCCGTATCGCATCTTCAATATCGGCAACGAACACCCGGTCGAATTACTGACCTACATCAAGACGCTTGAGAAGTGTCTGGGCCGCGAGGCTGTGATGAATCTCTTGCCGCTGCAGGCGGGCGACGTCCCCGACACCGAAGCCGATGTGACCGACCTCCGCGAGCAGCTGGGTTACCGGCCGAAGGTCCCCGTGTCGGAAGGCGTCGCCAGGTTCGTCGACTGGTACCGCGCGTATTACAAGGTATAGCGCTCGTTCTGGCCGTGCGCGCGGACAGACGCTAGACTTAGCCCCCGTTGGCCCCGTAGCTCAGCTGGATAGAGCGTCCCCCTCCTAAGGGGAAGGTCGCCCGTTCGAATCGGGCCGGGGTCACCAGTCTTGCGAAGCGGGCATTCGCCTCGGCTATGGGACGTACTTCGCGGCTGTAAAGGCGAGCGCAGCCAGCGCGAGTGCCACCGCGACGAACCATTTCATCAGATCCGAGCGAATGCTCTCCATGTGTTTGATCAGGGAGATGTTCATATCGCCCATGGCCTTGACCAGCTCGGACTTCATGTCGCCCATTTCCTTGCGCAGCTCAGACTTCGAGTCAGATATCTCCTTGCGCAGCTCTACGCTGTGCGTGGCAAGGGCATCGACGGTAGCAACGTGCTCGAGCGTGGTCTCGATCCGAGTGAGACGATCACGGGTCTCGACGGCGTGGGTTTCAAGGTTGCGAATTCGATTATCCATGCTCTGAGCCTGTCCGGTAGGGGGCGCGCGGTCAACGAACCGGACTGACCGTTCGCACGAATCGCTGCCCTGCTTGAGTGTTTGTTGATTCATCTGGCGTGCCTTCGTGCAGCGATGGGGTCGGATATCTAAGACGATTCGGAATCAGAGCCAGCGACCCGATCGATTCCGTGGCGTTAGCGACTTTAGGACGCCGGTTATCTCGGAGGTAGCGGCGTTTGTCGCGTCGCTCCCTAAGAGAACACCTACACGTTGTAGTCTTACGCACGGTTCACTCGCCGGGACACGCGCTTCCAAGCAAGTGGTCCCCTTGCCGTGTATCAAAAGGGGTCGAGCCGCCCTATCGCCTTAGCAGCAGGAGCACCACCATGTCCCGTTCGTTCGACGCGATCATCGTGGGGGCCGGCCAGGCCGGACCCGCCCTGGCTGGCAGGCTGACGGCCGCAGGACAGACGGTGGCGATCATCGAACGCCACCTCGTGGGCGGCACATGCGTGAACACTGGCTGCAAGCCGACCAAGACCCTGGTGGCTAGCGCCTATGCCGCCCATCTCGCCCGGCGGGGCAACGAATATGGCGTGCGCTACGCGATCGACCCAGGTCCGGTGCAGTTCGAACTGCCGACCGCGGCGGCACGCGCTCGCAAGGTGATCCAGGATTCGCGCAAAGGCAACGAAGACTGGCTGGCGTCGATGCCGGGCCTCACCCTTATTCGTGGGCATGCGCGCTTCACCGGGCCGCGCCAGATCGAGGTCAATGGCGAGACACTCGAAGCGCCGCAGGTATTCCTTAATGTTGGCGGTCGAGCCAGGGTGCCGGAATTTCCAGGCATCGACGACGTCGACTACCTGACGAACAGCACCATCATTCCGCTGGAAACCCTGCCGGAGCACCTGATCGTTGTTGGCGGCAGTTATATCGGCCTCGAATTTGCGCAGATGTACCGTCGCTTCGGCTCGAAGGTCACCATCGTCGAGATGGGGCCCCGCCTGATTGGCAAGGAAGACGAAGATGTCTCCGCGGAGATCCGCAGCTTCCTTGAGGCGGAAGGGATCGAAGTGCGCACCAACGCTTGCTGCATTACCTTGGGTAAGCGCGGCAACAACGTCACCGTTGGCGTCGACTGCACGGAAGGTGCGCCCATGGTGGAGGGCTCGCATGTCCTGTTGGCCGTGGGCCGTATCCTCAATACCGACGACCTGGGCCTGGACAAGGCGGGTGTGGCGATCGACGACCGTGGTTGCATTCAGGTCGACGATCACCTGAAGACGACGGCCGAAGGCGTCTGGGCCATGGGCGACTGTAACGGCAAGGGTGCGTTCACCCATACCGCCTGGAACGACTACGAAATCGTCGCCGCGAACTTGTTGGATGGCGCGGACCGTAAAGTCAGCGACCGGATTCTGGGCTATGGGCTTTACGTCGACCCGCCGCTGGGTCGGGTTGGATTGACCGAGGCGCAGGCACGGCAGTCCGGTCGTCCTCTGCTCGTAGCGAAACGCCCGATGACCCGCGTCGGGCGTGCAGTGGAAAAGGGCGAAACCTGGGGCTTCATGTCGATGGTCGCGGACGCGGAGACGCGTAAGGTGCTCGGCGCCGCGGTACTAGGCACCGGCGGCGACGAAGTCATCCATGGCGTGCTCGACATGATGAACGCAGGTGCGACGATCGATACCTACCAGTGGGCGGTGCCGATCCATCCGACGGTGTCCGAGCTGATTCCTACCCTGATCGGGAGTCTCGCGCCGGCGGAGTCCAAGGGTTAGATGTCGCGCATCACCATGAGGCGAATCTCACTCATGTCGTCGATGGCATAACGAACACCCTCGCGTCCGATGCCAGATGCCTTCGCGCCACCATAAGGCATGTTGTCCACGCGGAAGCTCGGTACATCGTTCACGATCACACCGCCCTGTTCCAGGGTGTCCCATGCATGCATGGCGTGACGCAGGTCGTTAGTGAAGACGCCCGCCTGCAGGCCAAAGTCGGAATCGTTTGCCTTGGCCAACGCTTCGTCAAAGGTCATGAAGCGTTCCAGGATGGCGACGGGACCGAAAGCCTCCATGCGTTGGAGCTTCGCATCGTGTGGCACTTTCTCCAGCAGCGTCGCCTCGAGCATCGCGCCCTTGCGACCGCCGCCACAGAGCAGGCGGGCGCCCGCACGCTTGGCTTCGCCGATCCATGCCTCAAGGCGTTGCGCCGCCGTTTCGTCGATCATGGGGCCGAGGAAGGTGCTTTTCTTCTTGGGATCGCCCGCCTTAAGCAGCTTTACTTTGGCGACGAGCTTGCGCTTGAGTGCGTCGTAGACATCATCGTGGATGAGAATCCGCTGCACACTGATGCAACTTTGCCCGGATTGGTAAAACGCCCCGAATACCAGGCGATCGACGACCGCATCGAGCTGGTCACCCTGGTCAGCGTCGATGATGCACGCGGCATTGCCGCCGAGTTCCAGCGTGACCTTCTTATGGCCAGCCTGCGCCTTCAGGTCCCAGCCGATGAGGCCGCCGGTAAAGGAGAGGAGCTTCAAGCGCGGGTCCGTCACGAGGGGTGCGGCTGACTTTCCATCGAGCGGGAGCACCGAAAACGCGCCCTTGGGCAGGTCCGTTTCCGCGAGGATCTCGCCGATGATCAGCGCGCCCAGCGGCGTGCGCTCCGAAGGCTTCAACACGAACGGACAGCCCGCCGCGATGGCAGGGGCAACCTTGTGCGCGACGAGATTCAGCGGAAAGTTGAAGGGCGTGATGAAGGCGACGGGGCCTAGCGGCACCTTGCGGGTGAACCCCTGGTAGCCGTTCGCACGCTCGGAGATCTCGAGGTTGATGGTTTCGCCGTTGATGCGTACCGCTTCCTCGGCGGCGATCTTGAACGTTTCGATCAGGCGGATGACTTCGCCGTGCGCATCGTTGATCGGCTTGCCCGCTTCAACGCACAAGGCAAAAGCCAGTTCGTCCTTACGCTCTCGGAAGCGCGCCACGCAGTGTTCCAGGACGGCCTGACGCTGCCAGGGCCGGAACGCTTTCATCGCGCCCGTGGCGGCTGTGGCCGCCTCGATGGCCTTTTCCAGCGCGGCTGCGTCGGGTAGTGCCACGCGGGTGGCCACCTTGCCCGTGTACTTGTCGATCACATCCAGCTTCGCCTTCGCCTTTACAGGCTTGTTGGCGAGGTAATAGGGGTAGCTCTTGTCGAGCATGGGCCGGGCCCTCGTTTACGGCAATGCCGCCCATGATCTAACCAGAGGCGTTCAGTTGTCGTGAGGCGGTTTGCCGCGCAGGCGCCAGTTACTCGTCGCGCACGAGGCGCAGGTCGCCCTCGGCGAGCATCACGCGGACGCGCTCGCCCACGGCTACGTCGTCGGCGCGGCGGACGATCGCGTCGCGTTGGTCGAAGACGATGGCGTAGCCGCGTTCCAGCGTGGCCAGCGGGCTCACTGCATGCAAGGTACGACCTTGCTGCTGCAAACGCAGGCGGTCACGCTCTATCCGCCGGGCCATGCTGATCGCGAGGCGTTGGCGCAACGCCGCGATACGTTGCTGCACGGGAGCCAGGCGCTGTCGCGGATGCTGGGCGCCAAGGCGCGCCTGTAGCTTGCCCAGCCGGGCCTGGCGCAGGGCATTCGATTGGGTCATCGTCGTGTGCAGGCGACGGCGCAAGGCATCGAGGCGCTGCGCGTCCCGCGCTAGGCGTGCCTGCGGGCGCTGGGAATTCAGGCGTGCATGGAGGTGGTCTGTGCGCTGCGCGACGGACTGGAGTCTCCGCGTGACCAGGGTGGCCATGCGCTGGCGCAGGCGATCGAGGTTGCGCGAGAGATCGGCACCATCCGGTACAAGCAGCTCAGCCGCCGCCGAGGGTGTTGCCGCGCGCAGGTCAGCGACGAAGTCCGCGATGGTGAAATCCACCTCATGGCCCACGGCCGAAACCACCGGCACCTCGCTGGCGTGGATAGCACGCGCGACCTGTTCATCGTTGAAGGCCCACAGGTCTTCCAGCGAGCCGCCTCCACGGGTTACCAGGAGCACGTCGTAGCGGCCACTCATGGCGGCGCGCTTCACCATCGCCGCGATCGCCGGCGGCGCTTCCCGGCCCTGCACAGGGACCGGGAGTACATCTACCTCGGCGAGCCCCAGGCGACGTCCAAGGACGCTCAGGACGTCACGGATCGCCGCGCCTGAAGGGGAGGTGATCACCCCGATGCGGCGAGGGAAAGCGGGCAGGGGACGTTTGCGTTCGTTATCGAACAGGCCTTCGGCGCCGAGACGTGCCTTTAGCTGCTCGAACTCGCGCTGCAGGGCGCCTTCACCGGCTGGCTCCATGTGGTCGGCCACCAGCTGGAACTCGCCGCGGGCTTCATAGAGTCCGACCTTGGCGCGCATGAGCACGTGCATGCCATCCACGGGGCGGAAGCGTAACCGGGAGGCAGCCATGCGAAACATGGCGCAACGCACCTGGGCATTCGCGTCCTTGAGCGTGAAGTAGATGTGTCCGGAGGAAGGGCGAGCCACATTGGAGAGTTCGCCCTCAATCCACACGCCCATCGGCAGGGCGTCTTCCAGCAGATCGCGCACCAACCGGTTCAGGCCGGATGGCGTGAAAATCTCGGGAGCCGCGCGATCGGAAGAATCGGACATGGACCGGCGAGGTTATCACGACCCGAACGGTAGGAGCGCGCTTGCGCGCGATGGGGCTTGCCGGCACACCCATCACGCGCAAGCGCGCTCCTACAGGGGTCACATGCGGAAGACGCCGAAACGGCCTTGTTCGATCGGCGCGTTCATCGAGGCCGAGATGGCCAGCCCGAGGACCTGGCGTGTATCGGCGGGATCAATGATGCCGTCATCCCAGAGACGCGCGCTGGCGTAATACGGGTGGCCCTGCCGCTCGTACTGGTCGCGAACCGGTGCCTTGAACGCCTCTTCCTCTTCCGCGCTCCAGGTCCCGCCACCGGCTTCGATGCCGTCGCGGCGCACGGTGGCCAGCACCGAGGCGGCTTGTTCGCCACCCATCACGCTGATCCGGGAGTTAGGCCACATCCACAGGAAGCGGGCGCCGTAGGCGCGCCCGCACATGGCGTAGTTGCCCGCGCCGAACGAGCCGCCGATGACCACCGTGAACTTGGGCACGTGTGAGCAAGCGACGGCGGTCACCATCTTCGCGCCGTCCTTAGCGATACCCGCGTTCTCGTACTTCTTGCCGACCATGAAGCCGGTGATGTTCTGCAGGAAGACCAGGGGTACGTTGCGCTGGTTGCATAGTTCGATGAAATGCGCGCCCTTTTGCGCGCTTTCGCCGAACAGGATGCCGTTGTTGGCGATGATGCCTACGGGGTAGCCATGGATGTGCGCGAAGCCCGTGACCAGCGTCTTGCCATAACGGGCCTTGAATTCGTGGAAATCCGAATCGTCAACGATGCGCGCGATGACTTCGCGAATGTCGAAGGGGCGGCGGGTATCTTCGGGAATCACCCCGTAGAGCTCATCCGCGTTGAAGCGCGGCTCAAGGGGTGGGCGTACGGCGAGTGGCATCTTCTTCGTGCGGTTCAGCGAACCGACGATATCGCGAGCGATCGAGAGCGCATGCGCATCGTTCTCGGCGAAATGATCAGCCACACCGGATATCGACGTATGCACGTCGGCGCCGCCCAGCGCCTCGGCATCGACGATCTCACCGGTAGCGGCCTTCACCAGCGGCGGCCCGCCAAGGAAGATCGTGCCTTGCTCGCGCACGATGATGGTTTCGTCGCTCATGGCGGGCACGTAAGCGCCGCCTGCCGTGCACGAGCCCATCACCACGGCGATCTGCGGAATACCCTGGGCGCTCATGCGCGCCTGGTTGTAGAAGATGCGCCCGAAGTGCTCGCGATCCGGGAATACCTCGTCCTGCAAGGGCAGGAAGGCACCACCCGAATCGACGAGATAGATGCATGGCAAGCGGTTCTCCATCGCCACTTCCTGAGCACGAAGATGTTTCTTCACGGTCATCGGGAAATAGGTGCCGCCTTTCACCGTGGCATCGTTCGCGAGCACCACCACTTCCTGGCCCATCACGCGGCCAATGCCCGCGATGACGCCCGCCGCCGGAGCGGCGTCGTCATACATGCCGTGAGCGGCGAGCGGGGCAATTTCAAGGAAAGGGGAGCCCGGATCGAGTAGTGCGCGAATGCGTTCACGCGGCAACAGCTTGCCGCGCGCGACGTGCTTCTCGCGAGCCTTGGCACCGCCGCCCTCGGCGGTGCGCTTCAGTGTGTCGCGCAGGTCATCGGTCAGCGCGCGAAGGCGCAAGCTGGCGGCCTGGAATTCCGGGGAGCGGGTGTCGAGCTGCGACGTGAGGATGGGCATGGCGGGCCGTCTGCAAGCGGATCAAACCACCATGATAGCTGCCATGCCGGAATGGAAAACGCTGCGCTGCGGCAGCGCTCCCAAAAAAAACGGCCACCGCGAGGGTGGCCGTTTTCCCGGGTTGCAATCCGTGCGGGTTACTTCTTGGTGCTGTCGTCCTTGGCGCTATCGGCGTTGGACGCAGCGTCCTTGGCCTGGTCTGCCGACTTATCGGCCTGGTCAGCAGCGTTGGAGGCGGCGTCCTTGGCGGCTTCAGGCGTGCCGCCGGCGGTGGAAGCCGAAGCGGCGCTCTGCGCCTGGGCGGCAGCATCCTTGGCCTGGTCAGCGGACTGCTGGGCCTGGTCGGCGGCCTGGGTGGTGGCAGCATTCTGCGACTGGTCGGCGGCCTGTTGGGCCTTATCGGCCTGCTGCTGGGCGTCGGAGGCCGACTTCTGGGCATCCTGCGCGGAATCCTGCGCGCCGTTGCTGCAAGCTGCCAGAAGCGCGACGAGCCCGGAGGCGAGTAGGGTACGCGTAAAATTCATTGTGGTTCTCCTTAGCCGTGGAATGCCGTTAGGCGGGCACATTAATAGCTCAGTTGTCTGGGCATCACCAGCGATCGTCGGTTTCCTCTTCAGGGCGCATTAAACCCTATGGAAACCGCGTGATGCTGGTGCTAATAAGACCCGTTTTTCTCGACGTCGGCTTCACACCAGTTCAATGGCGATCGCCGTTGCTTCGCCGCCACCGATGCAAAGCGAGGCGACACCCCTTTTTGCCCCACGTACCGTCAACGCATTGAGAAGAGTCACAACAATACGTGCGCCGCTCGCACCGATCGGATGACCCAGGGCGCAGGCGCCGCCGTTGACGTTGAGCTTGTCGTGGCCTACGCCAAGCTCACGCATCACCGCCATGGGCACCACGGCAAACGCTTCGTTGATCTCGAACAGATCCACGTCTTCGACCTTCCAGCCGGCTTTGTCGAGCAGTTTCTGGATCGCGCCGACCGGGGCGGTGGTAAACCATTCCGGCTCCTGCGAATGGGTGGCATGCGCCACCACGCGGGCCAGCGGCTTGGCGCCCTTCGCCTTGGCATCGTCGGACGACATCAGCACGAGCGCGGCGGCGCCATCGGAGATGCTCGACGAGCTGGCAGCGGTAATCGTGCCGTTTTCCTTGCGGAACGCCGCGCGCAGGGTCGGGATCTTGGCGGTGTCGGAGCGACCGGGCTGCTCATCGTCGACGAAGTCCTGCGGACCCTTGCGGCCCTGCACCGTCACCGGGACGATCTCGCCAGCGAATGCGCCCGCCGCTTGCGCAGCCTTCGCACGTTCCACCGAGGCGATGGCGTAGGCATCCTGTTCTTCGCGGGTGAAGTGATACTTGTCCGCGCATTTCTCGCCGAACACGCCCATTGACTGGCCGTCATAAGGATTGGTCAGGCCATCCCATGCCATGTGGTCGACCAGTTGGCCGTCACCGTAGCGGATACCCGTGCGTGCATTGACCATGTGCGGGGCGTTGGTCATCGATTCCATGCCGCCGGCGACGACGACCGATGCGGAACCCGCCTTGATCAGGTCGTGGGCGAGCATGATGGCTTTCATGCCGGAACCGCACACCTTGTTGATCGTGGTGCAGCCCGCCGACGTCGGCAGGCCGGCCTTCAGCGAAGCCTGGCGCGCCGGGGCCTGGCCCAGGTTCGCAGGCAGCACGCAGCCCATGATCACCTCGCTGACATCCGCCGCGGCGACGCCCGACTGCTCCAGGGCAGCCTTGATGGCGATGGAGCCGAGCTCCGGCGTAGGCACGCCGGTGAACTGGCCGAGGAAGGAACCAATGGCGGTGCGCTTGGCACCCGCGATGACGATGTCGGACATGGGGACTCCGTGGAACTTCTGATGGCCGCCCTTAGGGGACGGAAACCTACCGAGTATCGCAGCGCCGCCCCGGAGTGGGCAATGCGCAGTGCCGCATCCGTCACAGACGATTCGCAGCCTTTTGTGCCAACATTTGGCAGGGCGCCGGAGCAAGGGGCGGTGGCGCGACATTGACGTCGAATCTGGGGAAAACTGAAGATGGGTAGGAATATCCTGCGCCAGCGCGACCTTGCGCTGGCCGTATGCGTGAGCTTGGGACTGGCGGCCTGCGGTGGCGGTGGCGGTGGGAAGAGCAGCGGCGGCGGTACGGTCATTGCGCCGCCCACGACCCCCACGCAGCCTCCTTCGACGCCGCAGCCGCCGCTGGATGCCCAACTCGCCTCCACGAATGTCCGGGCCGCCCACACGGCGGGTTTCAACGGCCAGGGCGAAACCATCGGTGTCATCGATACCGGCGTGACCCACCTGCACCCGGCACTGTCTGGCCGGGTGACCGCCAACCTCGTTTACGTCGATCCGACGACGAATAACACGGCCATCGATGATGTGGTCGGCCACGGCACCGCCGTCGCGGAAATCGCCGCCGGCATACCGTTTGGCAGCTTCGCTGGCGGCGTAGCGCCGCAGGCCAGCATCGTCTCGGCGCGCATCATCAATGATAAGGCACCGACCGACGATGGTTCGGGCCAGGGCAACAAGGCCACGACGGCCGACCCGCTGGGTACGGTCAATGGCGACGTCGTCGCGCGCGGCGCGCGCATCCTCAACAATTCATGGGGTGGCGTGTACTGGGATGCCACCGACGCGGCGGCGACGAAGAGCTTCCACGATGCTTATGCGCCCTTCGCGGCGGATGGCTCCCATCTGTTTGTCTTTGCCGCGGGTAACGATGGCAAGGCCAATCCTTCAGACATCGCCGCGCTACCGTTCCGGGCGCCGGATGTCACGAAGGGCTGGCTGACCGTGGTGGCATTGGATAGCAATAACCCCACGCAGATCGATACGTATTCCAACCGCTGCGGCATTGCGCAAGCCTATTGTCTCGCTGCGCCGGGTGACGTGGTGGTTGCGTCCGCGGACTCGACGACCTCGAAGATTTCGTACCAGATCTGGGAAGGAACCTCACTGGCGGCACCGCAGGTATCCGGCGCGGCTGCCGTCGTGCACAGCGCCTTTCCGTCCATGGACTACAACGCGGTGCGCCAGATCATCCTCGGCACGGCCGACGACCTTGGCGATCCCGGCCCGGATGCCATCTTCGGCTACGGTCGCCTGAACGTTGGCCGCGCGGTGCTGGGGCCCGGGCGTTTCGACTGGGGCGATTTCGTCGCCAACGTGAACAATGCTTCGCCGGTTTTCAGCAATGACATCAGCGGGGTCGGCGGCTTGCAGGTCGTCGGCGCGGGTCAACTCACGCTCGCAGGGACCAATAGCTATTCCGGCGCCACCAACGTGGGGGCGGGCGCCACCTTGCAGGCGATGCACGACATTCCCGGTGCGCTCGCAGTCCAGGCCGGTGGCACGGCCATGCTGCGCGGTGACGTGAAGGGGGCTCTGTCCAATGCGGGTACGCTGTCTGGCGATATCGCATCGATACATATCGTCGGCAACTTCAACCAGAGTGCGAGTGGCCGGCTATCCCAGCTCCTCGGCGCTCCTCTGATTGTCAGCGGCAGTGCATTGCTTGCCGGCGATTTCTACGTCGCTGGCGCGGTGCCAAACTATGTTGGCACGAGCCACCAGCAAGTGCTGACCGCCAGTAGCATCACCGGTCAGTTCGCTACGACGACCCTGGCCAACGGCGTGTTTGTTTCGACCACGTTGCACTACGCGCCCACCGAAGTCTGGCTCGACAGCACGACGCTTAGCATGACCCAGGTCGCCGGCACGAGCATGTCGCAGTCGCTGGCCGCGCAGTCGTCGGCGCAACGGGTCGATGGGGCGATGTCGCAGATCACCCAGAGCGTGAAGCCGGGCGCCGCGTCCGCAGGCAGCGTCGATACCTCGATGATCATCGCGGCAGGCGGTATCCAGCAGTCGCGTGATACGCGGAGCGCGCAGGCGTCCCTGGAATCACTTTCCGGGCAGCTCTATGCCGCGGGTACGGCTGTGACGCTGGCGGGTATCGATGCCGGTAACGATGCGCTGGTCTCGCATCTGGACAGCTTTGGCAAGGGAGGCGCATGGATGCAGTCGCTCGATTCGCAGGGCGGCCTGAGCCGGGGTGGATTTGGCAACGTCGGCTTCAACATCGGCGGGAACATGGTCGGTAGCGACGTGCGCCTGGGCAATAATGGCTTCGTCGGCCTCACCGTGGCGCAGATGCGCAGCAACGGCCAGCTCTCGGGAAACTACGACCGTCAGCGTAACCGTGCGACCGAGGGTTCGCTCTACGCGGGCTCACAGGGTGCTCACTGGTACGGGGTGGGTCGCCTCGGCTTCGGCAGCTATCGTGGAGATACGCAGCGCCTGCTTCGGTTCGGCGACACGGGCGGGGCGTTCACCGGCGGTGATTACAGCGGCCGCTACAACGTCGCCTATGGCGAAGTTGGCTACCGCACGCACCTCGGTGCATTCGATTTCACGCCTTACGCCGATGTGCAGTACGCCAGCATCCGCCGCGACGGCTTCCAGGAGCTCGGTGGCGATGGTTTCGGCCTGGCCGCCGATGGGCATACGACGTCACGTTGGCAGGCGGGCTTCGGCCTGCGCGCAGGCAGCTCGTGGCTGACCTCGTACGGCAAATTCCGTATGGACATGAAGCTGGGCTGGCAGAACGCATTCGCCACGCGTGGCGAGGTGTTCTCAGCGCGCTATACCGGCCTGGCCGAGTGGGCGCCGGTGAACGGTATTGGCTTGTCGCGGCAGGCGGCGACGCTGGGGTTTAATGCCGGGATGGACGTCGGCGCGCGCACGCAGCTGGCGTTCGGCGTGGATCAGCGTTTCGCCGATCGCGACCATTCGCGGTCGGCCACGGCCAGCATTAAGGTGGCCTGGTAAGAGCATCGCGCGCAAGCGCGCTCCTACACGAGATAGGTAGGAGCGCGCTGGCGCGCGATCGGTCAGAACTTACCGTGGAACAACTCGCGGCCGATGAGCATGCGGCGGATTTCGTTAGTGCCCGCGCCGATCTCGTACAGCTTTGCATCGCGAAGCAAACGCCCTGCGGGGAACTCGTTGATGTACCCGTTACCGCCGAGCGACTGGATCGCCTCGAGCGCCACCATCACCGCATTCGTGGACGCGTTCAACAGGCAGGCGGCCGGATCGATGCGTGACTTGACGCCGTTATCGAACTGCTGGGCCACCATGTAGGCGAAGCCGCGAGACGACTGCAGTGCCGTGTACATATCGGCGACCTTGCCCTGCATGAGGCCGAACGTGCCGATGGGCGCATTAAACTGCTTGCGCTCGCGTACATACGGCAACACCAGATCCACGGCGGCCTGCATGATGCCGATCGGGCCGCCCGTGAGCACAAGGCGCTCGGTGTCCAGGCCGCTCATCAGCACACGGACACCTTCGTTCACTTCACCCACGATGTTTTCGGCGGGAATCTCGCAGTTTTCGAACACCAGTTCGCACGTGTTCGAACCGCGCATACCCAGCTTGTCGAGCTTCTGCGCGGTGCTGAAGCCCTTCATGCCCTTCTCGACGATGAAGGCCGTCATGCAGCGGCTGCCCGCGGCACGCGGTGCGGTGCGCATGTAGACCAGCAGCACGTCGGCGTCGGGGCCGTTGGTGATCCACATCTTGGAACCGTTGGCGACCCAGGTATCGCCCACCAGCTCCGCCTTGCAGCTCATCGAGCCGACCACGTCGGAACCCGCGCCGGGTTCGCTCATCGCGAGGGCACCAATCCACTCACCGCTGGCGAGCTTGGGCAGATACTTGCGGCGCTGCTCGTCGGTGCCGTTGTGGTAGATGTTCTGCACGCAAAGGTTGGAGTGCGCGCCATACGACAGGCCCACGGAGGCAGATGCGCGGGAGATTTCTTCCATGGCCACCATGTGGGCAAGGAAGCCCAGTTCGGAGCCGCCGTACTCGCCCGGAATGGTGATGCCCAGCAAACCCATCTCGCCGAGCTTGGCCCAAAGGTCTTCCGGGAAGTGGTTCTCGCGGTCAATGCGATCGGCTCGGGGCGCGATCTCCTTTTCAGCGAACGCGCGAACGGTGGCGCGCAGGAGGTCGAGGTCTTCGCCAAGGGAAAACGGACGCATGGGTGCAACTCCGGGAAGAAAAGGCGGGGAAAACCTCGCCATGCTAGCGTTTTGCCGCCCCCGAGCCACGGCGCGTCGCAGCAATCAACCTTGCGCGATGTTGGCGAGACGGTCGTGCACGCGGAGCAGGAGCAGGCATTGGCGATCCACCAGGCGGCGGGCGCCGCTGCCAGCGAACCCTGGCGGCGGGCCGCCCGCCGCACCTTCCGGGGGGCTCAGTGAGGGCGCCGGCGTATTCGCATGGAGGTGCTCGGCCAGGGCGGCAAAGGCGACGGCGACCTTGCTGGCCGTTGCGCCAACGGCCGCCGCATCGCTGGCAGCCAGCGCTTCGCGGTGGGTGCCCAGGGTGGAAAGGTGCGAGAGCCCGGCCTGGAGCGCCGTGAGCAGGCGTAGCGCGCGCTCGCCCTGCGCCGGCGGGTGGCCGGGTTCGCCGAGCAGTTCGGCCACGTTACCCGCCACCAGTGCCTGCGCGGCATGGGCGTCGCGCCGGGCGATGCGGTAGGGCAGGTCATCGATGCGGCCGGTGGCATATTGGGCAGCGATCCGCTCCAGGTACCGGCCATACGCGAGCAGGGCATTCGCGACCAGATCGTCCAGCCGGCGTACGCGCCAGTCAGGCAGGACGTAGCGGATCACCACGGCTGCGACGGCGGCGCCAAGCAACGTGTCCAGCAGACGCGGTCCGATCGCGTCATAGCCGGCGCCGACGCGGTCGAAACACAGAAGGACAAACAACGTGATGGCGCCCGTCGCCAGTGCGTAACGACGCAAGCGGAAGGCGAAAAAGGCCGCGCCCGTGGCGACCATCACGAGAAGCCGCCAGTCGCCGCCGGGCAGCGCCCGGAGCAGTGCCCACCCGGCGACCAGGCCCGCGGTCGTGCCCACGATGCGTTGGATGAATCGTCGCCGCGTCGCGCCATAGCCCGGTTGGCAGACGAACAGGGTGGTCAGGAGGATCCAGTAGCCGTGTAGCGGATGCAGCGCGAGCATGATCAGGTAGCCGCCGAGCATCCCGATCGACAGGCGCATGGCATGGCGGAAATGCATCGAGCGCCGGTTCAGGCGCAGTCGCACGCGGCGCATCGCATCGGCAACTGTTGACGGCTCATTGCCCTGCAGAGCGATGTCGTTGCCCTCGCGCAGGCTGCCTTCGTCTTCGATCAGGTCTTGCAAGCTCGCCAGATTCTTCAGCAGCGCCACCAGCGCGTCGTCCAGGGCTTCATCCGCAGGCTGGGTTCGCTGGTGGAACGCGAGCGCCTGGCGCACATCGTCCAGCGCGGCCCTTGGCAACGCGATCGAGCTCAGCGGCGCGTTCCGGCGAACCGCATCGGCACGTTCGCGACAGGCCTGCGCCTGCAAGCGCAATAGCCGGCCGAACCGGAACATGAGGTCACTGTGGTAGAGCGCCGTGGTGAGCTCGTCGTAAGGGTAATGCGATGAGCTAATCCGTTCGTGGATGTCCTGCGCCACGAAAAACATGGCCAGGCGTGACGCGGCACGCCCGCGCGGCTGGCGGCGCCCGATCCGGTCGATCAGCGCGACCCGGGCTTCAGTCAGCGCCTGTACGGTCACCTGGTTGCGCCGCGAGAACGCTAACGCCAGCGCATCATGGTCCAACCCATGGACGGGTTCGAACTGAGCCGCTTTCGCATCGATCAGTGTGGCGAGCGATTCGAAAAGCCGTGCCAGTGCGTGCCTCAAGGCCCTTTGCGGTGCCAGCGCGCTCCATAGCATCGAAAGCACGCCGTACCAAGCCGCGCCGACGATGAGCGCGAGCGAATCATCGATCCCCATGCCACCCGCGGCATCGGAGGCGATCATGGTGTACACGGCGAGGATCAAGGTGGCCGTCGCGATCGTGGCGTAGCGGCCACTGGCCGCGCCCAGCATCACCAGCAGGAAGGTGCCGACCGGCAGCAACATGCCAAACAGGAGGGGCGTGCCGATGGTGGCCTTCACCGCGCCGGCGGCGAGCGCGAAGCAGACCAGCGTCACTACCAGGCCACGAAGCCGGCCGCGCCAGGCGTCATCGGTTTCGGCGAGTGCGCAGGCGATGGCGCCGAGCAGCGCCGGCACGATGGCGTCCGCCGGGCCGTGCCAGGTGCACCACGCCGTGATGCCAGCCAGCGCGATGAATACGCGGAAGACATCCGCGAAGCGGTCGGATTCGGCGAGGTGGCGTAGGGTAGGCATGGGGTTAGATTACCGCTACCGCGTCTTCGCTTTGTTGGCTAATCGCGCGCAAGCGCGCTCCTACCATGTGGCCGCGGCTCCTGTAGGAGCGCGCTTGCGCGCGATTCCCGTTCGCGACGAACTAGCAAAGCCCGCCATTCACCGCTAAAACCTGGCGGGTGATGTAGCTCGCTTCGGGGCTGACGAGGAAGCGCACTGCCGAGGCGACTTCTTCCGGCGTGCCGCTGCGTTCCATGGGGATCACCTTCAGGATCTGCTCGACCGGTACCTCCGGGTCGAGCATGTCGGTATCGATCAGCCCAGGCGCCACGCAGTTCACGGTGATCTTGCGCTTGGCAAGCTCCACTGCGAGCGCTTTGGCCGCGCCGATAACACCTGCCTTCGATGCGCTGTAATTCACCTGCCCGCGGTTGCCGATGAGGCCGGACACGGAGGTGATGCACACGATGCGCCCCGGTGCCCGGCGGCGGATCATCGGCATCACCAGCGGATGCAACACGTTGTAGAACCCGTCCAGGTTGGTGCGCAGCACCTGGTCCCAGTCTTCCGAGGTCAGGCCCGGGAAGGCGCCATCCCGCGTGAGTCCCGCATTGCAGACCACGCCGTAGTACGCGCCATGCGCGGTCACGTCGGCTTCCAGCGCGGCGGCGGTGGCGGCGCGATCGGCCACGTCGAACTGGAGCACCCGCGCTTGCCTGCCTTTTGCGACGATCTCGGCCTGTACAGCTTCGGCCTCTTCACGGCGCGAACGGCAATGCACCACGATGTCATGGCCGGCGTCCGCCAGGTTCAGCGCGATGGCGCGGCCAATGCCGCGGCTGGAGCCGGTGACGAGGATCGTGTCGGTCATGCGGTATTTCCGTTGGGATCGAGGGTGGTATTACGTGGATCGAGATAAGGCGCCGGATCGGTCGGGCTGAACACGGTGAGCCGCGCTTCAGCCTGGGCACCCGGCGTGGTGATGCGGCATGCAAAGGAGGCCATGCCGTCATCGTCGTGGAACGTGCGCACTGCCTCCACGCGCAACAGGCTGCCCACAGGAAAGGCATCGGCATCCGCACGGTATGCCCGCGTACCGAGCAGGAAGCCGGGGCGCACCGGGTTTCCGACGGAAAGCACCTGGCACCCGTTCCATGCGGCCACGGCTTGAGCCATCAGTTCAATACCCGCCCACGCGGGTAAGCCATCGGCGGTGACCTCCAGATCCCCAGCGCGCACGGTGCGCTCGCAGACGACCCGTTCCGCATCCCATTCCACCAGGCGGTCGAGCCAGACCATGCGCCCGGCATGCGGCAGCAGTTGGTCGATGGTCCAAAGCGTCATGGAGCGGCTCCGCGGGCAAGCCGCCTTTCGACATCGGCGATGAAAATACCCGGCGACACCAGTTGCATCTCGCCATCGGTAAGGCGCACAGCGACCTGGATCGTGCTGGCGCGGGTCAGTCGTTCACCGCTGGCGGCATCCATGATCGTGTAATGGATCTTCAGCCGGTTCTCCCATTCCACCAGTTCCGCGCGAACGCGCAGGGCCTGGCCGAAACGGGCAGCACGCGCATAACGCAACTGCAGGTCGATGATCGGCCAGGCGAAGCCGGTTTCCTTCATCCGCACGTAGTTGTGGCCCATGTCGTCGAGCAGGGCACAGCGGGCGACTTCGAGGTACTTGACATAGTGACCGTGCCACACGACCTCGAGCGAATCGACGTCGAAGAACGGCACCTGTATGTCGACTTCGGCGACGAGTACACCCTTACCGCGCATCGATCACTCCCGGTGCGGCATGCATGCGCAGGTGCGCGGATGAGCAGATCGCATCGCCCACGCGGTAGGTGAAATGCAGGCGGCCGCGCTCGGCGTCATAGCGGAGGGTCAGGTCGACGCGGTCGCCTGGGCGCAACAGCCGCTGGAATTTCAGTTGATCCATGCCGCGGCAGGTCGTCGGCGTGCCAAAGCGCGATGAGGCGAACTCAAGAGCCCATGCAATCTGCAGGACCCCGGGCAAGACCGGTGCGGCCGGGAAGTGGTCAACGAAGCAGGCAAGGTCGAATGGCAGGGCGAGTGCGAGTACGTGCACTTCGCCATCGGTGCGTTCAGCGACCACGCGGGCGATACGCGGCAACGGTGCTTGCAACAGCAGGTCGATGCGTGCGGCTTCGGGTAGCGCGTCGACGAAGCGCCAGACCATGGGCGTGGCCAAGGGGTCGTCCCCCGCGGCGTGCTGCCCCAGTTCGCCCACGAGCCCCGCGCGGCCATGCCGGGCTAGTGCGATGCGGCCAGAGGCCGTCAGTGCCACGACCATGCCGGGCGCCTGGTGGCCCGCCGTGCCGCCTGCCGCGCCGGCAACCCATGGATGTGAGGCCAGGCGATCGGCCGCGCTGTGCATGGGCGTGGCGCGGAGGCGCCTGCGCATCCGCTGGCGGTAAAGCCATTCCACGGCGAAGAGCAGGGCCATGGCTGCATAGGCGAGCACGCCGTTGTAGAAGGTCCACCACGACAGCGGTCCCCAGGCGGCAAGTAACGCCGAACACGTGCCATTGATCGCGAAGAAGCCCGCCCAGACCCACGTGACCTTGCGTGTATAGGCCACGGCCTCCGTGGGGAGGTTGGGTTCCATCATCCGGGCGATGCGTTCGATGATCGGTGGGCCGAACACGAGGCTGATTGCAAAAGCGGTGAGCAGCAGCGCGCAGACCAGGCTCGGATACCAGCGAAGCAGTTGTTCGTGCCCGCCGAACGCAAGCACCGCGCAATAGGTGAGCGTGGCGCCAAGCATCCATTTGCCACCTGGCTGGTGGATCAGCGCCGGCGCGCGGATCAGCCACAGCGCACCGAGGATCAGTCCGAACACAGGGGGAGACACGCGGTCGCCGCCGAAGTACACGATAAACGGATAGAGCAGGCCGACGACAACCAGTACCAGGTTGGCGAGCTTCGATGAACCTTTCGTATGCCCGTGTGTGATCATGCGCGAAGCTCCCGCGCATAGAGCTGGTGAAGGTGTTCGTTGATACGCCTCGACGCGATGGGTGCTGGCGCATCCTGGCGGAATGCCGCCACGTCGATATCCTCGCCCACGCGAAAGTGCATCTGCACGCGGCGATGCGGCACCCGGTACCACGGCTCGGCCTTCGTCAGCGTCGTCGGTACGACCGTGATAAATACCGGTGTGATCACGGTCGCCCCGCGCACCGCGATGGCAGAAGCGCCGCGATGAAATACGGGCGGCTGGCCGGGCGTCGTGCGTGTGCCTTCGGGAAACACGATCAGCGTCTGGCCGCCTCGCAGCACGTCGGCCGCGCGATCCAGCATGTCGGCGCTGCCGTCGTTGCTTATGTACTGCGCGACCCGCACCGGTCCGCGCATGAACGGGTTCTTCCAGAGACTGTGTTTCACGATGCAGTTGGCATCGGGAACGTGGCCGATCAGGAACACGACATCGATAAGCGAGGGGTGGTTGGCCACGATCATCTGGCCGGGACGGCCCAGCCGCTCGAGCCCCTCGAAGCGATAGTTGAGCACCCCGGTGCGGGCCATGAACTGCGAATGTAGCCAGAATGCCTTGCCCACCGTGCGGCGCGCACGGCGGCGGCGTACGTCCAACGGTGCGGGCCAGTGCATCACGACCGGCAGGACGAACGCGCGCAAGAACAAGCCACCCAGGCCGAAGAAGGCAAACGAGAGCGCGGTGAATACGAACCGGCAAGCCCAGGCGTCGGCGCGGCGTTTCGTCGTGTCGGCTACAAGATCCATGGGCTAGGCCTGGGCGTGGTCGGGCTCATGGTAGCGCCGGATGACCAGCGCCGCGCAGCTGCCGCCGAAACCGAAGGTGTTTGAAAGCACGGCGTCGACCCGTGCTTCGCGATCACTGTCCAGCAGGGGCGCCTCAGCGAAGGCTTCGTCGAGCTGGCGCGGCGGGGCGCCTGCGAGCAGGACGCCGTGTTCGATCATGCCGATGCAAGCGATCGCATCCAGCGCCCCCGAAGCCGCCGGGGCGTGGCCGATCTGCCCCTTGATCGATGACATCCATGGGACAGGATGGCCGCGTTCGCTGAACACGCGGCGCAGCGCCTCCCACTCGGCGATATCACCATCCAGGGTGGCGCAGGCATGGGTGTTCACGTAATCCGGGATCACCCCGGCCAGGTCGATCGCCTGGTGCATGGCTTCGGCCATGCCCTCGCTGTGCGGGCTGATCATGCCTTGTGGATCGGATGCAGCGCCATAACCCGCCATCTCGGCAAGGATCGTCGCACCGCGCGCCTGCGCGTGTTCCAGCGATTCCAGCACCAGCACGCCGGCGCCGCCGCCCAACACGATGCCATCGCGATCCGCCGCATACGGCGTGGATACCCGTTCGCCGGGGACACTCGTAGCCGTCAGGGCATGCATCACGTCAAAACACAGGGAGGCCTTGTCGTGAAGCTCTTCCGCGCCGCCGCACACCACGATGTCCTGGCGTCCAAGCTGGATCAATTCCATGGCCTGGCCGATCGCGTGCGTGCCACTGGTGCATGCGGAACTCACCGCGAAGCCCCGCCCCCCGAAGCCAAACGCGTGGATCAGGCTGGCCGCCACGGCACTACCCATGGTCCTCGGGAGACTGAACGGCGAAACGCGCGAGTAACCCTTGGCCTGGAGCATGATGAGGCCAGCCTCATACTCGGAGAAGGCGGCCGACGCGCCCATGAGCAGGCCGACGTCGCGTTCGCGCACGCGTGCTTCGTCAAGGCCAGCCTCGGCCAACGCCTCGCGCGTAGCGTGCCATGCGTATTCACCGGCCTCGGGGAGATACCGGCGCAGTTTGCGCGGCGGCGGCTCAAGGCCACCGAGGTCTACCGGTGCGGCGGTGCGGCAGCGCATGCCGAGTTCGGCATAGCCAGGCATGTCGCGAAAACCATCGCGGCCTTCACGCAGGCCATCGAACAGCGACGCGCGACCGGGTCCCAGGCAGGACACCGCGCCCATGCCGGTAACGACGACGCGTCGCATCAGGCGTGAGCCTTGAAGATCAGCGATGTATTGATGCCGCCGAATGCGAAATTGTTATTCATCACGTAGCTGGTACGGATCTCGCGGCCTTCGCCGGTGATGTAATCCAGCGCGGCGCATTCCGCGGCGGGGGTTTCCAGGTTGATCGTCGGTGCGAACCAGCCGCCCCGCATCATCTCGATGGCCCACCACGATTCGAGCGCGCCGCAGGCACCCAGTGTGTGGCCCACGTAGCTTTTCATCGAGCTGATCGGCAGGTTGCCGCCCATCACGTCGTGCGTGGCATGGCTTTCGGCCACGTCGCCACGATCGGTCGCGGTACCATGGGCGCTCACATACCCGATCGCTGAGGGCGCCAGCGAGGCGTCCGCGAGCGCCATGCGCATGGCGGCAGCCATGGTTTCGCGCGTGGGCTGGGTGATATGCGCCCCATCGGCGTTGGTGCCAAAGCCCACCACTTCCGCGTAGATCCGCGCACCACGGGCTACGGCATGCTCGTATTCCTCGAGCACGAGGGTTACCGCGCCTTCGCCGACGACAAGGCCATCACGCGCGCCATCGAAGGGGCGCGGGGTAAGACCCGGAGTGTCGTTGCGGGTACTGGTGGCGAACAGCGTATCGAACACCGCCGCGCCTGGGCCGGAGAGCTCCTCGGCGCCACCGCAGAGCATCAGCTGCTGCTTGCCCTGCTGGATGGCTTCATAGCCGTAACCGATCGCCTGGCTACCTGAGGTACACGCGCTGGACGTGGTGATGACACGACCCTTCAGTTCGAAGAACACGCCGACGTTCACCGCGGTCGTGTGCGCCATCATCTGAATGTAGCTGGTCGCGGTGACGCCTTGCATTGAGCCGGTCTCAAGCATGCGGCCTACGGTACGCGCGGGTTCGATACTGCCGCCGGAGGAACCGTAGGCGACACCCATGCGGCCGTCGCGAATGCGATCGTCATCGAGCAGCCCAGCGTCGGCCAGGGCGCGTTCGCTGGCGGCGGTGGCAAGCAAGGACACCCGGCCCATGGAGCGCATTTGCTTACGCGACCAGTGCGAAGGAGGTGCAAAGTCATCCACCGGAACACCGAGGCGGCCGTTCAACGCATCGAAATAGTCCCATTCCCCCATGCGCCGAACCGCATTGCGGTACTCGCGCAGGCGCGGCTCGATCGTGGCCCAATCGTTGCCTAGCGGCGTGATGCCGCCGAAGCCGGTGACGACGACGCGTTTCATCGCGCGACCTCCCGTGGCGTGTGCCGTGGTGTTCATGCGTGCTTCTTCACAGGTGCGGGGGCGCTCACCGGGGCCAGCAGGGCGGTGAAGCCAATGCCTAGCAATAGCGTGAGGCCGAAATGTTGCAGGGCGGGCATCGAGCTCAGGGCGAGCAGCCCGAAGGAAAGCAGGGCGGTGACAGCGGAAAGCAGCACACCGGCGTAGGCGGCGCCGGGGATGTGCGCGGCGTGGGGTTCTCCCTCGCGCAGGAACACGGCGTAGTTCGCGCCGACGCCGAGCACAAGCATCAGGGCCATCAGGTGGAACAGGGTCAGCGGCTGGCCGAGGTAGCCCAGCGCCGCGACGCAGAGAACGATACCTGCCAGCGGCGGCATCAGGACGCGCCACGCGCCACGCAGACCATAGCGCCACGCGAAGGCGAGCCCCACCAGCAGCATGGCGGCTCCAAGCCACAGGCTCGCAAAGCTGCGGTACTCACCAAACAGCACGGAAATACTGGCCGGCTTGTCGATCACCGAGACGCCGGGCAGGCCCTCGGTCATCGCCCGCATGTGCGCGACATCAACGTCACCCTGCGGCACCACGATGCTGCCCTTATCCATCCACAGGTACTGGAACGGCATGTAGGCAGGGATGCGCTTCCAGTCGTCGAGCGTGAAGACCTTGCCCGGGAACGCGGCCACGAAGTTCTCGGCCGTGGTGTCCTTGAACCCCGCGGCAGTCATGTAGGAGCGCGCTTGTGCGCGATCGAGGTCACCGCAAGACCCATCGCGCGCAGGCGCGCTCCTACAGAAGAGGCGGGTCACGGCGGCGAGGTTTTCGGACTGGCGTTTCTGCGAGGGCAGCATGCCGGTCATGCCGGTCCAGGCGATGCCTTCCTTCTGCAGCCGATCAGTCAGTGCTTCCTCGTGCTGGAGCACATCCTCAGCGTCGTGGCCTTCCACCAGCCAGAACTGGGTGCCACCACCAAAACCGGCGATATCTCGGATCTGGTTGGTTTGCGCATCCAGTGACGGCGGCGGAGAAATCAGCAGGTGGATGTCATCGTCATGGCCGAGCTTTGCCCAGCCCGGGATCGCGAGCAGCACGAGCACGCCGATGGCAATCAGCGCGCGACGCCCCGAAGCGGCCCGCTGCCAGGTGAGGGCGAGCCGCACAAACGACGGCGCCAGCGGTGCGTGGGCGGGCTTGTGCAGGAAGACAGGCAGCAGCCAGAACACACTGGCGCAGGCAACCGCCATGCCCGCGATCGCGAACACCGCCATCTGGCGCAGGGCAGGGAACGGCACCAGGGCGAGCAGCGCGTAGCCAAGCAGCGATGTAGCGAGGGCGAGCAACAGCGCGGGGCGGACCTGACGCACGCCACGCATCGGCTCCCACGCGGCGCCGGCATTCGCGCGGGCACACAGGTACTGGATGGAATAATCCACCGCCTCGCCAAGCAGGGCAGCGCCAAAGACCAGGGTCAGCAGGTGCAACTGGCCAAACACGAGGATCGTGGCGACCACGGCACCAACCACGCCCAGCGCGGTGGAGAGGAAGGCGATGAGCAAGGGCCGCATCGCGCGGAACACGAACAGCAGCAGGATCGCGATGCCGATGGTCGAGGTGATCCCTACGACGTGGGTATCGCGCTCCGCGCCAGCGCGGGCAGCCGCCGCGTAAAAAATCGCACCAGTACGCAGGATGCGCGTGCCCGGGTGTTTCGCCGTGACATCGCGCTCAGCGTTTTCGAGTGCACCCATCGCACGGCGCTGCACACCGTCGTCATACGACGATCCATCCAGCGTAGCGACCACCAGTACGTAGCTGCCATCGTCGCGGTGCGCGGTGAGCAGATCATCCTCGGGTACCAGCGTGGCTCGGTTCCACGGCTGGCGATCCAGCCAGTGCTGCATCCATCCAAACGGATCGTCGCCGAGCTTCGGCCCGATCGTGGCACCGAACGGCTCGTTGAGTCGGCGTTTTAGCACGTCCGTGGCGTTGAAACCCGGCGCCGCCAGGGCTGCGCGGTCGTCGGCGGTGAGCAAGTGGAAACGGTAGGGCAGGAACGGATCGACCAGCTGCTCCATGTCAAACGGCGGCAATTCCGCGAGTACATGCGCGAACACCTTGTCCTTGCCCAGCGCGGCGCCGAGGTCACGCGCGGCGTCTTTCGCCGCCTCGTCATCCTTGTTGCCGACAAGCAGGATCATGCGGTCGCCACTGGCGCGGGCGAGCCGCTCCACGGCATCTTCCGCCAGCGCATTGCGCTCGGTGGCCGGCAACATCGCCAGCAGGTCGGTTTGCAACGGCGACGCACCGCGGCCA
Organism: Luteibacter sp.; assembly: GCF_036500425.1. Classification (GTDB taxonomy): domain Bacteria; phylum Pseudomonadota; class Gammaproteobacteria; order Xanthomonadales; family Rhodanobacteraceae; genus Luteibacter. Next base: position 2,112 of record NZ_DASYCB010000081.1, on the reverse strand, counting down.
AACAGGAGCCATGCGCCGAGCGCGCACACCAGCAGCGACACCGCGGCGAATACGGCCGCGCGGAGCGTGGTCGGCGATAGTTTCATTTGACGCCGAGAACCTGGGCTTCCTGCGCGGTGAGCTCACCCGCATCGCGCGTGTTGGCGAACGTGATGGCGGTCTTCTCACCGCTGGCGAGGTTGACGTCAATGCCTTCGAGGAAGGCATCGCCTTTCAGCGTGATGCCGGCGAGGACCTTGGCGACGCGTGCCTGTTTCGGCACGAAGTGCAGCGTCCAGCTATCGATGCTGCCTTCCGCGGTGATCGTGAACTGGCGGGCGGCTTCATCGACCTTACCGGCGAGCATGCCCTGCAGCATGCCGGAGACCTGGCTGACGCCACGGTTGCCATCACGCACGCGCTCCAGCTTGCCTTGCGCGTTGAGTCGGCGTGCGTCGCCCGAGGTGAGCACCAGGGTGTCCTCGAACGGCTCGCGGGTGTGCCAGACCATGCCCTTGCTCACCACGAAGAGCAGGTCGCCCTTGCTCACCTGCGGCTCGGCAAGGTCCGGGTTCTCGCGGCTCTGGGTGAATTCGGCGCGGACCTGCTGGTGCTTACCCAGGTGCGCGAGGATGTCATCCACCGACGGCGGAACCGCCTGGGCCTGCGTGAGCGTGGCGACACAAAGCGAAGCGAACAGGGCGAGCAGTCGGCGCATCAGTCGGGTTTCCGTGTGAGCTTGCGAAGGAGCAGGCGCGGCGCGCGCGGCAGCATGCCCAGCAGCAGGCGAGTATGCATGGCCGTGATGCGGGCGTTGTCACGCCACATGCGGAAATGGGAGAGGCCATTTTCGGGGTAGATCACCCGTGTGGCCACGTTGCGCACGGGGACGCCGCGCCAATACAGGCGAACGGCAATCTCCGTGTCGAAATCCATCCGGGGAGGGAAGGGCTTGCGGGACATTTCTTCGTGCGTCGCGCCCAGCGGGTACAGGCGGTACCCCAGCATCGAATCCTGGATGTCGAAGGAGAGTGTTTCCAGCCAGACGCAGGCGTGCGTCAGGTAGCGGCCATAGAGCCGACCCTTCGGGATGGATGCGTCGTAGATGGGGCTGCCACACACCATCGCGTCCGGCGCGGCCTCCGCTTCGGCGAGGAAACGCGGCACGTCCGCTGTGTCGTGCTGGCCATCGGCATCGATTTGCAGGACGTGCGTGTAGCCCGCCTCATGCGCCGCCCGGAAGCCGGCGGACAAGGCGGCGCCTTTTCCACCATTGCGCGCCAGCCGGATCAGGCACAGGTCGTCGCGCCCGGCGACCAGGCTGTCCAGTATGCGGCGGGTATCTTCATGGGAGCCATCGTCCACGATCAGCACGGGCAGGCCGTGAGCGGCCAGGGCATTGGCGGTGGCTTCGATCGTGCGGCCGTGGTTGTAGATGGGCACGACCGCGCAAGGCGCAAAACGACGTTCCGCGGTATCGCGCGGTCCGGCCGGGCCCAGCATGCCGCCTCAGCGCGCGACGAGCTGCTGCACGGTAGCGACCACGTCGCCCACGGTGCGCACGCTCTTGAAGTCTTCGGGCTTGATGCGGGTACCGGTCATGTCCTGCACCTGGATGGCGAGATCGATCGCGTCGATACTGTCCAGTTCCAGGTCAGAGAACAGGTTGGCTTCAGGGGTGACCTTCGCCGGATCGATCTCGAACGTCTCATGCAGGACGGTCCGCAGGCGAGCCAGGATGTCGTCTTGGGTGAAGGTTTCGGCTGGGATCGCGCTCATAAGCTCGGTAAGTCCATTTCAGCCCACCGTGCGCGCCTGGCTGTCCACACGGGACAAGAGCTGGGCAGCGCCGCCGGGGCGACGAAGGTCGTGATCTTGCATTTTGGTGTTCCCGCCCATGTGGCGGAGGTTTCCCCTGCGCCCAAAAGCTTCGTGTAGGCAAAGCCTTACAAGAGGCCGGGGCGCGACAAAGTGTAACAGATCGCGGCCGCCGGCAACCGCGCCCGGCATATTCCAGCGCCGGGCTGCCCGGCATCCCGTTCACATAACAGGCAAACGGCGCCACAACGCCATTTCCCACGCCCCTGTAGGAGCGCGCTGGCGCGCGATGGGGCTTGCCGCAAGCCCCATCGC
>NZ_DASYCB010000080.1:0-78681 GCF_036500425.1 Luteibacter sp. | reverse complement strand
ATCAACCGCGCCCTCGCCGCCCGTAACGCCCCGATCGCCGCCCTGATCGCCGAGACCGGCGGCCAGAACGCGATGATCGCCGACTCCTCGGCCCTGCCCGAGCAGATCGTCAAGGACGTGATCAACTCCGCGTTCCAGTCGGCCGGCCAGCGTTGCTCGGCCGCGCGCATCCTGTTTGTGCAGGAAGATATCGCGGACAAAGTGATCGGCATGCTCGCCGGCGCCATGGCCGAGCTGAAGGTCGGCGACCCCGGCCTGCTCTCGACCGACGTGGGCCCGGTGATCGATGAAGACGCTCGCCAGATCCTCGTCGACCACGCGGCCCGCATGGATCGCGAAGCGAAGAAGATTGGCGAAGTGGCCCTGCCGGAAGGCACGGCGAACGGCACGTTCTTCGCCCCGCGCGCCTACGAGATCCCGTCGCTGGAAACGCTGACGCGCGAAATCTTCGGCCCGGTGCTGCACGTCATCCGCTGGAAGGGTTCCGACCTGGCCAAGGTGGTCGAGCAGATCAACGACACCGGCTTCGGTCTCACGCTCGGCATCCACAGCCGCATCGACGACACCATCGAGTACATCTCGTCGCGTGCGAAGGTCGGTAACTGCTACGTCAACCGCAACCAGATCGGTGCGGTCGTCGGCGTGCAGCCGTTCGGCGGCGAAGGCCTCAGCGGCACCGGCCCGAAGGCCGGCGGCCCGCACTACCTGCTCCGCTTCGCGGGTGAGCGCACACTCACGATCAACACCACGGCGGCGGGCGGTAACGCTTCGTTGCTGACGATCGGCGAGTGAATCGCTAAGTCGATTCGGCAGTTGCGATGACAAGGCCGTGCTCTGAAAGGAGCACGGCTTTTTTTGTGCCGATGGTGGTGGAACTGTGCGCGGCGTAGGTTTGAAGCCTCCAGCTCTCCGAAGGAGAATCATTGCCATGCGAACTTATGGCTCACGCGTATTCACGCGCGACTGGGGCTTTCGCTCTGGCGGCATCCATTGGGCTCCCCTGCCTATCCTTCTCAACCCAATGGAAGAGATCATCCTCGAGCACGAGGCAAGCCTGTATGCGAGCTTCCTCAACGCAAGTTTGACGGCGTGGCAAGGTAGTAGCGGCGGGTGGCGGTGCAATCTGGTGCACGACATCGAGCCCCTCGAGCCCCACAAGTCATACCCGGCGAAGGCCATCGAACTTGCCAAACGGCTTCTACAGAAGCCAGACTACAAAGACGCAGACCACCGGTTGATCTTCCTGTTCGGGCAAGAAGGTGTTGTCGTCCCGAACCCCATGATTTCCGAGGTCCTATCGTCCGACGAGAGGTTCCAGTACTGGATCAACGGTGCGTGGAACGAGCTTCGGTACAACCTCGATCCCTTCGTCATCGGCCACTACGCGCCGGTAGCATCAACGGCGTGGCGGCATGCCCACATCGACACGCAATTCGTTCCCCAGGACGATCGCGCAAGCGAAAAGGCGGCACTGGTAGCCAGCGTGAGGCGCTGGGGTTACATGCTCTTGCATCTCGGCGTGGGGATTGCCGCGCCATCCTTGCCCACGATCATGCTGACCGGCGGCACCGAAGAATGGGTTGAGCACGATGTATTCGGCTTGATGCCGGGCGGGACGCACTATCTCGACCTGAGATCCTGGGACGGCAACGACAAGGAGTTCACGGCGCGCGACCTCGTCCCGACGGGCGGGAACATTCTGCCGGGACTACAACGAAAGTGATATTGCCTGACGTTACCTGAGCATGGATTCTCGTACGACCTAACGTCGGCCGGTACCCGACGTCCATCCGCCCTGGAGGACAGCGACATGATGTCGCCCGGTACCGCGCACGCATCCCTGAAATACGATTCCCCGTCGATCGCCAGCAGGCCTAAGCCAAAGCCAGGCCTGCGCCAGCTGGCGGATCATCCTGAGATCCTCGGCCACATCGATCAGCGGCGCCTTGGCTCCCACGGAGCCACCGTCGATTTCGCGAGGGCACGCTTCCATAGCGTGCCTGCCAACGCCGTCGAGATCTTCGAAGAACTTGTCCTCGTCACCGGCAAAACCGGCCTGCTCGTGAGCCGGACAAGGGACGATGCGCATGCGTACCTTACCGGGATAAAAGGGCACCACAACGAGTGCCTGATCCTGTTTCGGCATGCCTATGGAAAGGTGAGTTGCCGGCTCGGCATCGGCAACCTCGGGGCGGATGCGCACGTGGGTTTCCTCACGCATGGCACGTTCAAGGAAGCGTGGCATGCCGCGTACGGAAGGCAGCCAGAAGCACGGGCGCCGGAAGATAGGGGCTTCTGGACAGACTTGCCTTACGAAGCAACCGAGCTCAACGAGCTTCAAGGCATCGTATGGCGCGGCGGTACGCTGTGCATCGAGCGAATCACGCTGGAACCGTGATCGTTAAGCGACCTGAGCAACGATACAACGTACCGGGGACGTTTAGCGAGACGCCCCGCAAGGGGTCACGGCCCTACGTCCGTGACAATGACTGGCCAAAAAGGAAAGGCAAATGAGCAATCTAATTACGAGGGCAACCATGCGCCCGCTGCGGCACGCCGCCAAGCACCGGGAAAAGCGCCCACATGCAACGGCGATCAATTTCAATGCGTACGACGCTGGCGAGGAGCTGCTCACCGGAGGAAGACCACTAAAGGGCTTTCCAAACGTATTCCTTACGCTGTACACGGTGGCAAACATCGTCACGATACAAGACCTTCCGGGCAAATCACTCTCGCCTGTGTCGCACAAAGGCAATTCCGTTCAATTATCGGAATATGGCGCCCAGCACAAACGACTGGCGATTGTCCTGAGAAACCGCACCCCAACTGATGGCATACGCATCTGGACGCTGGGTTCAGATGTTGTCATACAGGAATGGGAAGCACCCGGATTGGTGGGCGATTATCTGATTGTCATCGACGAAGAGATTGGGTTGAGGCCCTACGACGAAGTCGTGTTCGCCGGCGCAGGCAGAATCGATCCCCTGAACATTGCTATCAACGAGGTTATCTTCGGCTAATTAGTTCGCGACGACCCCGGTGGAGGAACGCGTATCCAACCACCGGGGTCGACTCAAGGTACGCCGACCAATTATTGCTTTAGTCCGCGATCCTTAAGCATCGGCTCGATGCTCGGCTCCTTGCCGCGGAAGTCGTGATAGAGCTTGCCCAGCTCAACGGTGTTGCCGCGCGAGAGGATCTTGTCGCGGAAGATGTCGCCGTTGGCGCGGGTCAGGCCACCATGTTCCTTGAACCGTTCGAACGCATCCGAATCAAGCATCTGCGTCCACAGGTACGCGTAGTAGCCCGCAGCGTAGCCGTTACCCCAGATGTGCTGGAAATAGCTTGAGCGGTAGCGCGGCGGCACCTGGACCATGGTGAAGCCGACCTTCTTCAGCGCATCGGCTTCGAACTTATCGACATCCTGCTTCGGCGCATCGGCCGGAAGCATGTGCCACTGCATATCGAGCAGCGCGGCCGAGATGAGCTCGCTCATCGCGTAGCCCTGGTTGAAGCTGGAAGCCTTCTTGATCTTCGCCACCAACTCGGCCGGCATCGGCTCGCCGGTCTTATAGTTCTTGGCGAAGTTAGCAAAGACCTTCGGATCAGACGCCCACTGCTCGTTGAACTGCGAGGGGAACTCGACGAAGTCACGCGCGGTGTTCGCGCCCGACAACGACGGGTACTTCACGTTCGAGAACATGCCATGCAGCGCATGGCCGAACTCGTGGAACATGGTGGTCACGTCATCCCACGACAGCAGCGCGGGCTGGCCGGCGGCAGGCTTGGTGAAGTTGGCCACGTTGAACACGACGGGCTTGGTGCCCATCAGGTGCGACTGGCCGACCAGGTTGTCCATCCAGGCGCCGCCGTTCTTGTTGTCGCGCTTGAAGTAATCGCAGTAGAACAGCGCCATCGAGGTGCCATCCTTGTCGAACACTTCGAACACCCGGACGTCCGGCGTGTACACCGGAATATCCTTGCGCTCCTTGAAGGTGATGCCGTAGAGCTGGGTGGCCGCGTAGAACACACCGTTCTGCAGCACGTTATCCAGCTCGAAGTACGGGCGGACCTGCGATTCGTCGAGGTCGTACTTGGCCTTGCGCACCTTCTCGGCGTAGTGGTCCCAATCCCAGGCCTGTACCTGGAAGCCGCCCTTCTCCTGGTCGATCACGTCCTGGATGTCCTTCGACTCGGACTTGGCGCGTGCGACCGCGGCCGGCACCAGGCGCTCCATGAACTTCTCGGCGGCTTCCGGCGTCTTTGCCATCTGGTCGTCGAGCTGCCACGCGGCGTAGTTCTTGAAGCCCAGCAGCTTGGCGCGCTCGGCGCGCAGCTGCGCGATGCGCGATGCGGTGTCACGCGTGTCGTTGGCGTCGTTGTGCTCGGCACGATCCCACGAGGCCTTGAAAAACTTCTCGCGGGTATCGCGGTCGTTCATCGACTGCAGTTCCGGCTGCTGCGTGGTGTTCTGCAGCGGGAAGACGTACTTGCCATCCAGGCCGCGGCTCTTCGCGGTGTCCGCGGCAGCAGCGATGTCTGCCTCGGAAAGGCCATCCAGGGCTTTCTTGTCTTCAACCACCAGTGCGGCTGCCTTGGTCGCGGCGAGCAACTTGTTGGTGAACTGCGTGCTGAGCGTCGACTCTTCCTTGTTGATCTCCTTCAGGCGGGTCTTGTCCGCTTCGGCGAGTTTGGCGCCGGCATGCACGAAATCCTGGTACTTCACTTCGAGCAGGCGCTTCGATTCCGGATCGAGGTTCAGTGCATCGCGCTTGTTGTAGAGCGTTTCGATGCGCTTGAAGAGCTTGTCGTTGAGGTAGATCGCATCGCTGTGCGCGGCGAGCTTGGGTGCCTCATCCTCTTCCACCTTCTGCAAGGTGTCGTTGGTGTTCGCGCCGGTAAGCGCGCCGAAGATCTTCTGCGCGCGATCGAGCAGCACGCCGCTCTTTTCCAGCGCGACGATGGTGTTGTCGAAGGTCGGTTCCTCGGCCGAGTCGGCGATGGCGTTCACCTCCGCCAGCTCCTGCTTCATGCCTTCTTCGATCGCCGGCTGGAAATCGGCATCGGTGATCTTGTCGAACGGCGGGGCCTGGAAGGGCAGCGTGCTCGCGGTGAGCAACGGGTTCTCGTGGGCAGCAGTGGCCGTAGCGGCCGGCGTTGGCGCGGTGCTGGCCGGCGCCGGGGCTGGAGCGGCCGCCTTGTCGGCGTCGTTAGAGGACGAGCAGGCGGTGGTGAGGGCGATCGATGTGGCGATCACGAGCGTGCGTACCTTCATGGACAGGCGGTCCCCTGGCGTGTGCGAAAGCGGGGACTCTAGTGCGGCGAGGGCCCACCCCACAACCGCCGGAGGTCAGGGCTACGAGTGTAGGAGCGCGCTTGCGCGCGATGGGCCTTGCGGCGCACCCATCGCGCGCAAGCGCGCTCCTACATTGATGCGGTGCAGCGCCCGGCTATCGGGTATCGCGCAATTCCCAGCTGTTGCCGATAAGGAGGTTCAGGCGGTGCTTCACGATCCGCATGGGCAGGCTGGTGGTGAGTTGCACATCATGGCGATCGCCGGCGGCGAGCTCACCCCAGGCTGACGCACCCGGATCGGTCACCCCCAGGCTCGGATCCACCTCATCCGGTTCCGGTTGCTTTGCCCGCCAGCGCTGGAACAGGCTGTCGCTGCGCATCGCGCCGGCGATATCGGCGGCCAGCTTCTCCGGGCCAATGCCTTCGAAGGCGAGCTCCGGATCGGGGCCCCTGGCCTTCGCCATGTCTTTTACCGATAGAAAATACGTTGTCATGGCTGATTCTTTAAGTCTGTGGCTGTGAAGAGGCCGTCAGCCGAGCGGATCGAGGTCGAGCAGCATCGCGGCCTCCGAGGGGCCCAGCCGATAGGGCAGCACGCCCAGGCAAGGGGCCGGGAGCAGGCGGCGCAGCGTCTCGACGTTCTCGTCGCGGAGCAGCATGTCGGGTTCCACCAGGTTCGCGATCCAGCCCGCCAGCAAGCAGCCATCGCCCTGGATGGCGCGCGCAGTCAGGCGGGCATGGCTGATACAACCCAGGCGGATGCCTACTACCAAGACCACGGGCAAGCCCCAGCGTTTCGGGATTTCCTCGGCGGAGATCGTCTCGGAAAGCGGCACCATCCAGCCGCCGACGCCCTCGACCACCACGCGGTCGTAGGTACCACTGAGTGCCTGGAACGCTCCGTCGAGCGGCTCCCAGGTCACCGCCGCGCCCTCCTGGGCCGCGGCCAGGTGCGGAGATACCGCTGCTTCCAGCGCCAGCGGGTTCACCAGAGCATAGGGCGGGGTCGGGGCGCTGGCGGCCTGCAGGTCCAGGGCATCCTGGTTGCGCAGGCCCTCGCGCGTTCGCGCCGAGCCGCTGGCCACCGGCTTCATCCCGACGACGCGCTCCCCGACCTGGCGGAACGCGTGGACCAGCGCCTGGGCGCCGTGGGTCTTGCCGATACCGGTGTCGGTGCCGGCCACGAAAAGGTGTCGCGCCATGGGGAAAGCATGCCTTGCGGAAGCGGGGTCGTGGCACCATACACGGCTTGCCACCCCGATGAACGCAGGATCTGCCATGTACGAAGCCCGGGCTATCGCCACTGACGACAAAGCCACCCTCTACGCCGAACTGGTGGAGCAGGCGACGGGCCTGATGCATGGCGAGCCGAACATGATCGCCAACGCGGCCAACGTCGCCGCGCTGGTCTACGACGTGTTGCCGGACCTGAACTGGGCCGGCTTCTACCTGTTCGATGGCGACGAGCTGGTCGTCGGCCCCTTCCAGGGCAAGCCCGCCTGCATCCGGATCGCCCTGGGCCGCGGCGTCTGCGGTACCGCCGCGCAGACCGGCCAGACCCAGCTGGTGCACGACGTGCACGCCTTCGATGGCCATATCGCCTGCGACGCGGCATCGAACTCGGAAGTCGTGGTCCCCCTGTTCCGCGCCGATGGCAGCCTGTTTGGCGTATGGGACGTGGATAGCCCGCTCACAGGCCGCTTCGATGAAGCCGACCAGCGCGGCATGGAAGCCCTCTGCGCTGCGTTCATGAAAGCCATCAGCTAAGCGGCCCGCCCCTTGTAGAAGCGCGCTTGCGCGCGATAGGTGTTGCGGTAACCCTGATCGCGCGCAAGCGCGCTCCTACAGCTCGTGAGCGCGCGGGGTGTGCAGCAGCTCGATGACCCGGGCCCGAGCCTCGTCCACGCCGGTCTTCGCCAGCGACGAGAACATCTGCACCGTGCCGGGCACCTTGTTCTCCCGGAACTGCTTGCGCAGGGCTTCCAGCGCTTTGGAGCCTTCGCCGCGTGAGACCTTGTCCGCCTTGGTCATCAGCACGTGGCAGGGCAGCTGCGTGGCGGCGCAGAACTCGATCATCATCCGGTCGAAATCTTTCAGCTCGTGGCGAATATCCACGATCAGTACGATCCCGCGCAGGCTACGGCGCATCTTCAGGTAGGCATCGATCTCACGACGCCAGTGCGCGCGCATGGCCTCGGGCACCTTGGCGTAGCCGTAACCGGGCAGGTCGACCAGGCGGGCCATCAGCGGCTCTTCGCCCTCGCGTTTCAGCGGCGGCAGGTCGAACACCACCATCAGCTGCGTGCGGCCCGGCGTCTTCGACGTACGCGCCAGCGCGTTGTGGCCGGTCAACGCGTTGAGTGCGCTGGATTTGCCCGCGTTGGAACGGCCGGCGAACGCTACTTCCGCGCCCTCATCGAACGGCAGCTGGGTGATTTCGTTGGCGGCGAGGGTAAAACGCGCGCCATTGAGGATATTCGACGTCATGGGACCTGGCTTGCCCATGGGGCAACGAACACGGAGGCCCGGCAGTGTATGCGATGTGGCGCCACGCCGCCTGCGGGCCATCGTTTGACCGAGTGTTGTCGGGACATTCATAATCGATTGATTGAGCGCGGCAGGGAACGCGCCCAGTCCGGAAGTAACCCTCTGTGGAGAAACCCATGACGTTTCGGCACGCCGCCGCTGCCATTACTGCGATGCTCTTGATGAGCACCGCAGCCGCTCAATCTGCAAGTCCCGCCAAGCCGGCGTCTACGCCAGCCCCCGCGGCCACCACCGCTAAACCAGGGGCCAATGCCGCCACCGATCCGGCCACGCCAGGCATGCCACAGGCGGCCGCGCCGGCTGTGGCTGCCGCCGCCGGTCACGAAGGTGCGGTTAAACCCGGCGATGCCACCGCCGGCCAGGGCAAGGCCGCGGTCTGCGGTGCCTGCCACGGCATGGATGGCAACTCCACCGATCCTGCGAACCCGCGACTGGCCGGCCAGAGCGAGCAGTACATCGCCGCCCAGCTGGGCGACTTCAAGTCGGGCAAGCGGATGAATCCGATCATGCAGGGCTTCGCCTCGGCACTGTCCGAGCAGGACATGCATGACATCGGCGCCTACTTCGCCACCCAGACGCCCTTGCCGGGCGTGGCCGACCAGGCGCTGGTCGAGCAGGGTGGGACGCTCTACCGCGAGGGCGATACGGCGCGTGGCATCCCGGCCTGCATGGCGTGCCATGGTCCGGATGGCGCGGGCAACCCGGGCGCACACTATCCGCGCCTGACCAGCCAGCACAGCAAGTACGTCGAGGCGCGCCTGAAGGCATGGAAGGAATCGACCACACCTTCAGACGATGCGCATACGAAGATCATGATGCCCATCGCGCAGAAGCTCGATGACAAGGACATCGCGGCGGTCGCCAGCTACCTGGAAGGCCTGCATACCAACGATCCGTCACAGGCCACCGCACCGGCGAGCCCCTGAAGGCGGTAAAGTTGGAGAGATCGGACGGGCCTGCGGGCCCGTTTGTCTTTTAAGAACGCGAGAAAAGGACCCACGATGCGCCTGCGCCTGCCCCTCCTCTGCGCCGCCCTGATCGGCCTCGCCGCCTGCAGCGGCGGTAACAACGACGCCGCCCCGGCCAGCACCCCGGCCCCGGCCACCACCGCGCCCGCCGCGGCCACGCCGACCAGCCCCGCACCGGCCAGCACGGCACCCGCCGCCAGCGCTCCGGCAGCCGCGGCCACCACCGCAGCAGCTGCCCCGGCCCCAGTCCCGGCCGATGACGCCAGTGACACGCGCCCGGCGCCCAAGCCCTTCGTCGACGAGGGCAAGTGGGTGGAAGGCAAGCATTACTTCCGCATCGACCCGGTGCAGCCGACCAGCAGCCCAGGCAAGATTGAAGTGACCGAGGTTTTCTCGTATGGCTGCCCGGCCTGCTTCCAGTACCACGGCGTGGTCGATGACATGGCCAAGAGCCTGCCGCGCGGCACGGTCATGACCTACACCCCGGCCGCGTTCCGCCCGGACGAAAACTGGCCACTGCTGCAGCGTGCCTACCTCACGGCGCTGGCGTTCGGCGTGGACAAGCAGAGCCACGACGCGATGTTCGATGCCGTGTTCAAGAGCGGCGAGCTGGGCATCATCGACCTGCAGACGAACAAGCCCAAGGCGCAGTCGGCCTGGCCGACCATCGACGACGTCGCGAAGTTCTATGCGAAGTTCGGCGTGAAGCCCGACGAGTTCGTCGCCACGGCCAACTCCTTCACCATCAACACCAAGATGAAGCGCTCCGATGAACTGATCCGCGCGTACGAGGTCGATAGCACGCCGACCATCGTGGTGAACGGCAAGTACCGCCTCACCCCGAACAGCGCCGGCGGCTACGCCCAGTCCGTAGAACTCGTCCAGTGGCTCATCAGCAAGGAGGCCGCGGGCAAATAACCCGCGTCCCTCATACGGAGATATCGATGATCAAGCGTCTTTCATTCCTGTTCCTCGGCCTGGCCCTGGCCACCGCCTGCTCCGCCGGCGGCAACGGCAACGGCGCACCGGCCGCCGAGCCGGCCGCAACCACGGCAGCCGCCCCGGCGAGCAAGCTCACCGAGGGCCAGGAGTACATCGCCACCAGCGCACCTGGGCGCTATGCCCCCAAGGACAAGGTGGAAGTCGTGGAGGTGTTCTCGTACGGCTGCATCCATTGCGCCCACTACGAGCCGTATGTCGAGAAGCTGCAGAAGGAACTGCCGAAGGGCGTGACTTTCCACGCCGTGCCGGCTGCCTTCAATGATGCGTGGCTGCCGTACGCCCAGGCGTATTACGCGGCGAAGAAGCTCAATGTCTCGCCGGAAGCCCACGCCGCGCTGTTCAAGGCGATCCACACCGACCACTACCCGCTGGCGACCGTCGAGGAACTCGGTGACTGGTATCACCAGCACTACGCGGTCGATGCAGCGAAGTTCGTTGCCGTGGCCAAGAGCCCCGAGGTGCGTGACCAGATCCTTGCCGATGTGAAGCTTTTCCAGGGCTGGGGCATCGATGGCACGCCGACCATCGTGGTGAACGGCAAGTACCGCAGCAACCGCATCACCGACTTCGACCAGCTCAACGACGTGGCTAAGTTCCTGGTCAATCGCGAGCTCAACGGCGGCAAGTAAGCGCCCCTGGCGGATGCCCCCCGTTCACGCGGCGGGGGGCATCCTCTGGCCCAGTGGCCGCATGAGCACCCCCCATCCCCATGAACCGCGCCCCCAACGCAACGCCCGATTCCGCGCGCACCTTACGCCTCCTGAGCTGCAACATCCTCGCCGGCGCCAGCGTGCAGCGGTACAGCGATTACTTCACCCGCAGCGTCAACGCCGTGCTGCCGGGCCCCTCGAAACTCGCGAACCTCGATTCGCTGGCCGAGTTGCTGCATGAGTTCGATGTGGTCGGCCTGCAGGAAGCCGATGCCGGTAGCCTGCGCTCAGGGTTTCTCAACCAGACCCGGTATATCGCCGAAGCCGCCGGCATGCCGTACTGGAGCCACCAGCCGAACCGGCCCATGGTTCGCGTGGCGCATTCCGCGAATGGCCTGCTCAGCCGTATCGAGCCGAGCGAAGTCATCGATTACCCGCTGCCGGGCCGGATCAAGGGCCGGGGCGCGCTGTTCGTGCGTTTTGGCCACGGCACGGAAGGCCTCGTGGTCGTGATCGCCCACCTCTCGCTCGGCGCCGCCGCAAGGCTGGGCCAACTCGCCTTCATCGCCGAGCTATTGGCACCGTACCCGCATGCGGTGCTCATGGGCGATCTCAACACCGAGCCGTCCAGCCCGGAGATGCGCATGCTGTTCGACAAGACCGCGCTGCAACCACCCAAGATCCTCACGCCCACCTTCCCCAGCTGGAAGCCGCGTCGCGCGCTCGACCATATCCTGACCTCGACCGACATCCAGCTCGATCGCACGTGGACATTGCCCCGCGCGTTCTCCGATCATCTGCCGCTCGCCGCCGAGATCCGCCTGCCGCTCAGCCTGGCCGCCGCGGCCGGCGCGACGCAATCGAGGTAATACGCACCATGAAATCCAGCCTCCGCGCCGCCCTGCCCTGGGCTGTCATCGTCCTCGCCGCGCTAGGCGCCGCCTTGCTGCGCTACCAGTTCATCGAGCCTTCGTCTATGCAGCATGCCTGCGAAGGTGACAGCCGCCTATGGTGGTGCGGCACCCGCGACCTGGTGGTGCAGGGCTTCCTGTCGTATGGCTATGGCTACGCGGCGATCATCGCCGCGCTGCTGGCGGTCGCGTGGCGCAGCGTGGGCATCGCCACGCTGGCTGCGTGCATCGGTGTACTGGCATTGCAGCTGTACTGCTATGAAGGCGGTGCGCTCGCGCTGCTGATCGGCGTGCTACGCCTGGTGCGGATCCAATCGGATCGCCAGCAGGTAGCACTGGCCGCCGCGTGAATCGCGCGCAAGCGCGCTCCTACAACCGCGCCGCTTAGTAGCCCGCTTTTGTAGGAGCGTGCTTGCACGCGATCCAGGAAGCCTAGACGCGCGATGCCCGCCGCCACGCGCTCAACACCGGCAACGCCAGCGCGAACCCCAGCAGCATCCAGCCCCACGACACGGCGTTCGCACCTAGCTCCTGCACCACCACCGCCACGCCCAACGCGGCGATGAGAATGGCGAGAAGGCGCTCTTCAACCAACGGCATGAGCACATCCTCACGCGTGCGCAGCAGCGCGAGCGCAAGAAAGCCCACGCACGGCAAAGCGAACAGGCCGATCGGGAAATCGCGGTAACGGCCGTTGAACACCATGAGGATCGCGTACAGCGCAAGAACGAACATCCAGAAGAAGCGCTGGGGTGTGAACACATCCGAATAGGCGATACCGAGTCGCCGGCGCTCCAGCGCCCGCGGCGCGATCGCCGCCGGGTTCACCGGCGAGGCGAGGCGCGAGGCCACCGCACGCCCCAGCGACAACGCGGTAAACAGCGCGACAGCCCCCATCAAGATGCCGGTCGTCCATTCCAGCGTATTCCGGCATGAAAACAGCAGCAGGCGTGCATGCGCGGCGAGCGCAGTGCCTGCGGCGAAGCCCGCCAGTGCCAGCGCCAGCCAGCCCTGCACACCGTGCCAGCGGCGGCGCACTGCGCCGACGACCAGGAACAACAGCGCGCTCACGCCACCAGCAGCGAGAGCCCAGGTCCAGCGGGGCTCTTCCACGACCGGGCCCATCATCGGGAATTTGGGCTGTGCATCTACATCGAAGATGCCCCAGTACCCCCCCACGGTGCCTTCAAGGTCGCGCTTCCACGGCTGATCAAACGCTTCGATCACGTTGTAGGGCATATCCACCGTGGCCGCGTAATTGAGGAACTCGCGGATGTAACGCGCTTCATTCACCAGGCTCGCACTCGCGTCGCGGCGCGTGCGACCCTGGCTGGGCCAACCGGTTTCACCGATCATGATCTGCTTGCCAGGGAACTGCCGCTTCATGTGCTGGTACACATCCGCCACATGCCGCACCGCTTTCTCCGGTGCCACCGGCTCGTCTTCCCAGTACGGAAGGATGTGGATGGTGAGGTAATCGGTCACTTTCGCCAGGTCCGGGTGCTTTTCCCAGAACTCCCAGACATCCGCGTAGGTCACCGGGACATCGGTCGCGGCGTTGACCTGCGCGATATAAGTGGCAAGCGCTTTCTCCGAAAGTTCTCCACGGAGAATCACTTCGTTACCCACGATGATCCCGCGCAGGCTGTCGTGGTCGCGCTTCGCCGCCGCGATACCCAGCTCGACTTCGCGCGCGTTCGCCACCGGGTCGCGACCCAGCCAGATGCCCATCAGCACCTTCATGCCGTAGCGCCCGGCGATGTCGGGGACTGCGCCCAGTCCCTGGCTCATCGAGTACGTGCGCACACAATCGAACCGCTGCGACAACGCCTTCAGGTCCGCCTCGATGCGCTCGGGAGGGATCACCGCGTGCGGATCGAACGGCGTCTCGCCTTTCAGGCGGAACGGTGCATAGGACACGCAGGCGATCTTCGCCGTAGGCGAATCCGGCAAGGCGACGGGGCGACCAAGCAGGTACCAGTAGCCGGCGCCAAATATCGCTGAAGCGATAAGGACGATCCATGCAAGCGGGCGCGCGAATCGCGCAAGGGCGGTTTGGGGCGGCATGCCGTTCCAGGAGGGGCGCGGGAAATCCCGGCAAGCTTAGCTGCCGGGGAGCCGCCGTGCGATGGCCGGCGCATTCTGCCGTTCATCCAGCTTGCGCACCGCGTTCCCTTACAATGGAACGGACGTTTTCGTGAAGGAATCCCGATGGTCCCTGTGATTCGCCGGCTGGCCGGCCTCGCCATCGCCGCCTGCACCCTGGGCGCCAGCCTGGCGGCCCAGGCCGAAGGCACCGATGCCCAGCGCACGCAATTCAGGCAGGCCTATGCCACCGCCTCGCAGCAGGGCGGCGATGCCTGGCGCGCCGAAGCCAAAGGACTCGAGACGTACTCGATCTACCCGTACATCGAGCAAGCCGCGCTCGAACACGACCTGCGCACGCTGGATAGCGTGCGCGTACAGGATTACCTGCGCCGTTACCCCGGCATGATCCCGGCCGCCGACCTGCGCCGGGATTTCCTCGGCGAGCTGGCGCGGCGCAAGGACTGGGCTTCGTTCACCGCCATGTACCAGCCGGGACTGGGCGATTCGCTGGCCTGCTTCAACCTGCAGGCTAAGCTCTCGCGTGGCGAAGCGTTGGTGTACGACACCGACCTGGCCGATCTGTGGCGCAAAGCGAGCCTGCCAAACAGCTGCGACCCGGTCATCACCGCGGCGCACGACCAGGGCCTGCTTACGAATGAGCGGCTTTGGTCGCGTATCGATATCGCGGCGGATGCCGGCAAGGGCGGCACGGTCGCGTCGCTGGCGCCGTGGCTTGCGGGCGATGACGTGGCCGCGGGCCAGCACCTCGCCCAAGCGCTGAATGATCCGGCCACCGCGGTGCGCGATGCGGCCACGTGGCCGGACACCCCGCGCCATCGCCAGGCGGTGACGCTCGCCTTGCAGCGCCTGGCTCGCAAACAGTCGAGTGCCGCGGATACCGCATGGTCGCAGCTCGGCTCGCGTTTCGCGCTTTCCGAGCAGCAGCGCGGTGCCATCGCCAACGCGATCGCCTTGTTCCACGCCACCGATTTCGACGAATCGGCCCTGGAACGCCTTGCCGCCCTCCCCCCGGGTGCACAGACCGATGCCACTCGCGAATGGCGGGTCCGCGTCGCGCTGGCCCGGCAGGACTGGGCCGCGGCGCTGGCGGCGCTGGATGCCCTTGGCACGACCCAGAAAGACGATGGCGAGTGGCGTTATTTCCGCGCCGTGGTGCTCGCCCACCTGGGGCGACAGGCCGATGCCGCCGCGCTGTTCCGCTCCGTATCGCAGGAGGCTACGTACTTCGGCTTCCTCGCCGCCGACAAGATCAACAGTGGCTATGCGATCTGCCCGGCGAGCATGGCCACGGACACATCGCGTGAAGCCGCCCTGCTCGCCGAGCCGGCCCTCGATCGCGCGTTCGAGCTCTATGCCGTGGGCCTGCAGAAGATTGCGCGCCGCGAATGGACGGCCGCGCTGGCCGGCCGCGATGCCGAGACCCAACGCCTTGCCGCCGACCTCGCGTTCCGCAAGGGTTGGTACGACCGCGCCGTGTTCGCCCTGTCGTCGGGTGATGCCCTGCGCCTGTACGAGCAACGCTTCCCGCTGGCGCGCCAGGATGGCGTAGTGGAACAGGCCTCGCAGGCCGGTATCGAAGCCCCCTGGGCTTACGCGATCATCCGCGCGGAGAGTGCCTGGATGACCGACGCGCGCTCGGGCGCCGACGCCCGCGGGCTGATGCAGCTGCTACCGGGTACCGCGTCGAACGTGGCGAAAAAGAACGGCCTGGGCTGGTCCGGCGGCGAGAGTCTGTATGAGCCGACAACCAATATCATCCTCGGCACGCGCTACCTCTCGGAGATGGCGCAGCGCTTCAACGGCGCGCCGTGGCTTGCCAGCGCGGCGTATAACGCCGGCCCGTACAAGGTGGACCAGTGGGTCGATGCACGCGGCACGCTCGATCCTGAACTGTTCGTGGTCAGCATTCCCTACAAGGAAACCCGCGAATACGTGGCGCGCGTCATGGCCTTCGCGGTCATTTACGACTGGCGCCTCAACGGCAATGCGTTGCCGATCAGCACGCGCATGACGCGGATCGGCTCACCTTACTCACTGCCGGCGTCTGGCGCGATGCGCAAGCCGGTGACGTGTCCCGCGCCTGCGGTGGCGAAGCCCGCGCCACCGTCTGCACCGGCCGTGCTTGAACCCGCCCCCGCCGCGGCCTCGTCGGCACCGGCTGCCGATGAACCGAAGGACTCGCAACGCTAACCCTCACCCGGAGGCCTGCATGAACGCCCAGCGCATCGTGATCCTAGGCGGTACCGGCTTCGTCGGCAGCGCGCTGGTACCGCGGCTGTCGGCGGAGGGCCATGCGCTGCTCCTGCTTTCGCGCAACTGGCAGGCCCAGCGGCACGCGACCGTCGGCCGCAACGTCACCGTGGCAACGGCGGACGTCCATGACCCGGCCGTCCTGCGCAAACATTTCGCAGGCGCAGACACAGTGATCAACCTGGTGGGCATTCTCAACGAGAGGGGCCGCAACACGTTTGACCGCGTACACGTGCAGCTGACCCGCGCTGTCATCGACGCGTGCCATGCCGTGGGCGTGCACCGCCTGCATCAGATGAGTTCGTTGAAGGCGGGCCAGGGGGAATCGAATTACCTGCGGACGCGCGGCGAGGCGGAAGCGCTGGTGAAGGGCTCGACGCTCGACTGGACGATCTACGAGCCCAGCACGCTGTTTGGACCCGGTGATGGCCTGGTCAGCCGTTTCGATGCCCTGCTCCGGGTGGCTCCCGCCATGCCATTGCCCCGGCCCGACGCAAAGATCACGCCGGTCTATGTCGGCGACGTGGTCGAAGCCATCACGCGCTGCGTGGCGCATCCATCGATCTCGCTGTCACAGATCTTCGAACTGTACGGTCCTGAGGTGTGGACACTGGTGGACCTCGTCCGCGCGATCGGCGACACCCGTGGGCGGCGCCGATGGGTCCTGGCCATGCCGGATGCGCTGGGGCGGCTACAGGCCGCGCTGGCCCAGTACGCGCCGGGCAAGCCATTCACCCCGGATAACTTCCTTACCCTGCGCACGGATTCGGTCGGCACGGTTGACGGCCTCGCACGGCTCGGTATCGTGCCCCAATCACTCTCGGCATGGCTTCCACGCCTGCTGGGTCCCTCCGTGCGCCAGCGCCGCCTCGATGAGGCGCGCAGCCGCCGGCGCCCCTGATTCATCGAGCACAAGGCACCCATGGAGATCTACCTCGTCGGCGGCGCTGTCCGTGACCAGTTACTCGGCCGTCCCGTCGTCGACCGCGACTGGATGGTGGTCGGCGCCACGCCCAAGGACATGCTGGCGGCAGGATACCGCGCCGTCGGCAAGGACTTCCCGGTCTTCCTCCATGGCGATAGCAAGGAGGAGTACGCGCTGGCGCGCACCGAACGAAAGACCGGGCGCGGCTACCACGGGTTCGCCTTCCACACGGAGCCTACGGTGACCGTGGAACAGGACCTGGAGCGTCGCGACCTCACGATCAACGCCATCGCCCAGCATGACGATGGCCGCCTCGTGGACCCCTACGGCGGCGTGGCCGATATCGAAGCGCGCTTGCTCCGGCATGTCTCCACCGCGTTCGCGGAAGATCCCGTGCGCGTCCTGCGTGTGGCACGCTTCGCGGCGCGCTATGCGCCCCTGGGTTTCCGCGTCGCCGACGAAACCATGGCGTTGATGCGGCGCATGGTTGAAGACGGCGAGGTCAATCATCTCGTGCCCGAACGCGTATGGGCGGAGACCCGCAAGGCGCTGGCCGAACCGATGCCTGAGGTGTTCGTGCGCGTACTGCGCGAATGCGGCGCGCTACGCGTCCTGTTTCCCGAGGTCGATGCGCTGTACGGCGTACCGCAGCGACCGGAGTTCCACCCTGAGGTCGACACCGGCATCCATATCGAGATGGTGCTTCACGCAGCCGCGACACTCGCGCCGGGCGATGCGCTGGTGGGCTATTGCGCGTTGACCCACGACCTGGGCAAGGCCCTCACGCCGACGGATGTGCTGCCTCGGCACATCATGCATGAGCAGCGTGGCATCGGTCCGGTGCAGGCGATGTCCGCACGACTGAAGGTGCCGGTCGACTATGCCTTCATGGCGGAGATGGTCTGCAAACACCATCTCAGCGCACACCAGGCGTTCGAGCTGAAGGCCACCACGGTGCTACGCTTACTCGAATCGCTCGGGGCGTTGCGCCGGCCCGAGCGGCTGGAAACGTTCCTGCTCGCGTGCATGGCCGACAAACGTGGGCGCCTGCATCATGAAGAGGATGCATACCCACAGGCCGACTACCTGCGCGCCTGCCGCGCCGCCGCGGCAGCCATCACCGCAAAGCCATTCGTCGACCAGGGCCTGGAAGGCCCCGCGATCGGCGAGGCCATGAAAAAAGCCCAGGCCCAGGCGATCACCCAGGTACCGAAACCCCTGTAGGAGCGCGCTCGCGCGCGATGGGTCTTGCGGCATACTCCATCGCGCGCAAGCGCGCTCCTACAGGCGGGCGCCTTGATCTGCGGCCATCACGCCTTCGGGCAGCGCTGTCGCGTCGATATCCTTCGCGAACATCATCACCTGGAAGCGCTCGCCCATCTGGTCGGGCAGCGTGAGCTTCTTCACTTCCTGCGAGAGGCGGTAACGCACGGCCTCGTCGGTGAGCGCGAGGTAGTCTTCCTCGAAGAACTCCTGCAGGCCCGCGGCGATCAGGAACTGCGCCTGCGGCATGTATGCCGCCACGCCGAACCCCGCGCTATTCCCCGCTTCTGCCAACGCGGTGAAATCCACCGACGCGGTGAGGTCCTGCAATCCCGGAAGGAAGAATGCGTCGCCATGCGCGCGGTGGCGGTAGAACGCACGTAACGTACCGTCGGTACGCTCCGGCCTATAGAACTCACTACGCACGTAGCCGTAGTCGGCGAAGATCATCGCACCCTTGCGCAGCGTGCCTGCCACCGCCTGGATCCAGTACGGCAGCTGCGGGAGTACCTCGGTGCGGTAGCCCGCCTCGAACTCCCGGCCCAGGTCGCGCTCGAGGTGACGCACGGCGCCATTCACCAGTACATCGGCCGGGCGGTCGGTGCGCATGAAGCGGCCTTCGCCATCCAGCACGACGTATTCCTCGTATACCTCGCCATCGCGCGTGGTGAAGCGCGTGGTTGGCAGCGCATCGATCACTTCGTTGGCGAACAACACGCCATCCCACGGATCTTCAAGCGGCGCGTCCAGCCACACGGCACGCGTCGCCAGCTCGGGCGGCAGGTTCGCGTGCAGGCGCGTGCGCTGGCGATCGCGCAGGTCGGCGCTTGGCTCAAGGATCATGTAGCGGCGCGGCAGCTTGCCGGCGATATCGAGGGCCCGCAGGGCGGCTTCGGCGAACGCGCCGCTGCCACCCCCGATCTCAAGGAAATCCGCGTCGGGGCCGAGTGAAGCGAGCACGGGTTCGAAGGCGCGCACGACGCAACGCGCGAACAGCGTGCCGAGCTCGGGTGCCGTGACGAAGTCACCTTCCGCACCGAACTTGGCTTTGCCGGCGCTGTAGTAGCCGAGACCCGGCGTATACAGACAGCGCTCCATGAACCGCGAGAAGGGCATGGGGCCCTGCGCGGCGATCTCTTCACGCAGGAGACCGGTGAGATGTTCGGAGTGGGCGCGCTCGTCGGCGCCAGGTTCGGGGAGGCGATCGTTCATGGGCCTAGGATACCAGCCCTCAAAACCCCTCGTAGGAGCGCGCTTGCGCGCGATGGAGCTTGCGGCAAGCTCCCATCGCGCGCAAGCGCGCTCCTACAGCAGCGGGTCGTTAGAAATCCTGCTGGAGGGACAGGAAGACGCCTCGGCGCGGGCCGAACTGTGGTGCGCCGACGCCGATACCCGAGCCGTCGCGGATCTCGTAGGTACGATCCAGCGCATTGATGAGGGCCAACTGCGCATGGGTCGTACCGACCGGGGTCAGGTGAAGATCTTGCGAGACGCTGAGGTTGAGCTGGAAGTACGCCGGCAGGTGGTCGCCGTTCGGGACGATGCCGTCACTACGCAGGCCCGAACCGAACAGGTAGTTCGCTCCGACACGCGTGCCTTCGTCGAACGCGTAGCTCACGCCACCCGACGACGTGTTCTTCTGGTCGTGATCAAGGTGGATGAAATGGTCGTAGATGTACGCCAGGTCATTCGGATCGAAGTTGTACTGGCTGGTGATCACGCGCTTGCCGACCGCACGGTTGTACGCGAAGTTGAAGTACGCCGTGAGCGCGCCACCGTCGTAGTTCACGGTCAGCTCGTCGCCCTTGATCTTGCCCTGGTCGTAATTGAACGTGGAATAGACCACGGCCGCGCCGAACTGCCCTTCATCCTGCAGGCGCTGCACGTTGCGGCGATAGCTATCGAGGCCCACGGTCCAGGCATCGCCGAACTTCTGCGAGATGCCCACATCGTAGTAGCTCGAACGCTCGGCCAGCGGCAGGTCATTGCCGTTATCGGCCAGCTCGTTCGTGGTCCCCACGAACTTCGCGATCGAGGTCGGCGTGATCGACTCGGTCGCCGGCGGGGTGAAGTAACGCGAATAGCCCGCGTGGATCGTGGTGCTGTCGGTCGGCTGGTAGACCACGCCGAGGCGCGGGCTCAGCTGGCTCTCGGGCTTGAACGCGTTGAACTTGTCGGCACGCACGCCGTAGTTCACCGTCCACTGCGAACCGATGCTCCACTCATCCTGCAGGTAAGCCGCATAGGTGCGGGCGAGGATCCGGCTCGTATCCTGGATATTGAACGGCGTGGTCGATGCCTGGTTGCCATCGGCATCGGTGGGGAAGACCAGCGAATTGTTCGTCGCATTGGCGCGCTCGAACGAGCCGTACAGGCCATAACGCAACGTATGGTTATCACCCAGCGGGGTGGAGAAATCGGCCTGCAGCGTATCGGCGCGGTTGGACCGGCGCACATCCGAAGCGACGCCGTTGAACATCAGGTCACCGATGTCGTCCGGGGTGAAGTCGAGACCGCTGTAACGTTGGCCAGCCGAAACCTGGTAGGCGGTATCACCGAGTTTGCCCTGCAGACTCAACACGCCGAAACGGGTCTTTTCCTGCTGGCGCTCGTTGAGCTGCGCGGAATCGAAGTTGGTGACATCAAGGTAACCGAACTGCGGGTCCTGCCCCGGGTTATTCGGGATCTCGAAGCGGTTATTCGTGGCGCCGAACATGAAGCTCAGGCGCGTGTCGTCGTTGATCAGGTACGACACATCACCGAAGGTCTTCACCTGGTTGGTGTGGTCATGGATCGCCTTGCGACTCGAGGTTGGGTTCTCGATGCCAACATCGTTCTCAAGGTAATTGGCCGTCAGGAAGAAGCTCCATTTGCCTTCGCGGCCGAACAGCGTGGCGTTCGGGTTCAGCGTACCGAACTGACCACCGGTCACGCCGACGCTGCCGCCGACGCCATCCTGCTTCTGGCTGCGCGTGGTGATATCCACCACCGCCGCGGTGCGGTCACCGTACTGCGCCGGCAACGCGCCGGTGAGCAGCTTCACGTTCTCGATCATGCGCGCATCAAGCGTCTGGCCGAAGCCACCGATGCTCTCCGGAATCACCACACCGTTCACGCGGTACTGCAGGTTCGCGTGGTCGCCGCGCACGTGCAGCTGGCCGTAGCTGTCCTGGACCACGCCCGGCGCCTGCAGGATGACCTGGTTCAGCGGCGTGGAGTCACCCAGCGGAAGCGCCTGGATCGTCTGGCGGTCCATCACGTACTGGCTGCTGCCTGTATCCGGCGAGAGGCTGTTGCGCGCCTCATCGAGCCTGGCGGTGACATCCACCTCGCCGAGGTTCGTAGCTTTTTGCGGAGTAACTGCGTCGTCTGCGAAAACGTGGGTGGCCGAAAGGGCCAGGGCAATGGCAAGGGCTAGGCGAACAGGCTTCATGGGGGACGTGGCCAGCAATGTTATAATGTTTCATTAGTCTCAAGGCCGTACCTTTCACCGGGCTTTCAGCCAGGGCGGACGGCTCTTTGTAGGAGCGCGCTTACGCGCGATGGGGAATCGCGGCCAGCGTTATCGCGCGCAAGCGCGCTCCTACACACGGGGGAGGCGCTTGCGGTGCCTTCACGATCCACCCTTCACCCTTCTCCCACCTTCCATCGGAGACGACCATGGCGAAACGCGACCCCGCCTCTACCTCGAAAGAGATCGTGCCGAGCTCGGGGATCGACCGGGGTGAGAGCCCGGTGGCCAAGGCCATCCTCGAGTTCGTCAGCCGTATCCCCGATAGCGAAGTGCCCAAAGCCAGCAAGGGCGGTGCCGACGAGGAATGCCGCAGGCTGGCCAGCGCAGCCGCGAACAAGGCCGCCCTCACCGCCGGGTCGCTCGCCCTGCCCCCCGGGCCGCTGGGCTGGCTCACCGTGCTTCCGGAACTGGTCGCCATCTGGCGTATCCAGGGCCAGCTGGTCAGCGACATCGCCGCCGCCTACGGGAAGACGCCGAAGCTCGGTCGCGAGCAGATGCTCTGGTGCCTGTTCCGGCACACCGCTGCTCAGGCCTTCCGTGACATCGCCATCCGCGTCGGCGATCGCCTGGTCTTCCGCACCACGGCCACCAGCGTCCTCCAGCGTCTCGCCGGTCGCATCGGCGTCAGCGTCACCAAGCGCGCCGTGGGCAAGGGCATCTCCCGCTGGCTGCCCGTGGTCGGCGCGCTCGGCGTCGGCGCCTACGCTTACTACGACACCGGCCAGGTCGCGAAGACCGCCATCGACCTGTTCAGCGGCGAAGTCCACATCGACGACGACGATGACACCCCCGAAAAGCCCACGAGAAAATCAAAGTCGGTCGATGCAACCACCACGGCCGACAAGCCCGCGACGCCTCTTGTAGGGGCGCGCCTTGCGCGCGATCCGCCGCCCAGGGCGGCGGCCAACAAAGCGGGGAAGAAGTCACCTCCCCGTAAGCAAGCAACGGCGAAGAAAACCGCCCCACGAAAAGCAGCCGCCTCCAAGGTCGCCGCAAAAAAGGCCACGAAGAAAGCCACCGCCCGCCGCCCCGCCGCCAGAAAAGCCACCCACAAATCCCCCTCCGCGACGTGACGCGCGCCTCGCTTTCCGGCAAGCTGCCCGCGCACTGCCAAGGGAGCCAGCCATGAACCAGTCACCGGTCGTCCTCGTCACGGGCGGCGCGCGCCGCGTCGGTGCCGTCATCTGCCGACGTTTGCATGCGGCGGGGTGCAGCATCGCGTTGCACTACCGGAGTTCTGCCGACGAAGCCGAGGCATTGGCTGGTGAACTGAATGCGATACGCGCTGAAAGCGTTGCGCTGTTCTCGGGCGCACTGGATAACCCGGAAACGCCCGATCACCTCATTGGTGATGTGCTCACCGTCTTCGGTCGTTTGAATGGATTAGTGAATAACGCCTCGGCGTTCTATCCCACGCCGATTGGGCAGACCACGCAGGCGCAGTGGGATGATCTGTTCGCGGCCAATGCGCGCGCGCCGTTCTTTCTCTCACAGGCTGCCGCGCCTGCCTTGCGCGAAGGCAAAGGCGCCATCGTCAACATTGTGGATATCTACGCTGAGCGGCCGCTCGCGGGGCACACTGTTTACGTGATGGCGAAGGCGGCGCTCGCGATGCTTACCCAATCGCTGGCCAAAGAGCTTGCGCCAGAGGTACGAGTGAATGCGGTAGCGCCTGGAGCGATTCTCTGGCCGGAATCAGGGAAGCCTGAGGAAGCTGCCGAGGCCCTGATCGCGAAAACGCCGCTTGCGCGCAAAGGCGAGCCTGATGATGTCGCGGAAGCCGTGCGGTGGTTGATGCTGGATGCGCACTACACGACGGGGCAGGTGATTCGTGTGGATGGCGGGCGGGCGTTGACTATCTGAGCGGCGTCCACGGCGAGGCGACCTGACCGCGCCCTCGGCGCAGATCGCGTGCAAGCACGCTCCTACAGGGTGGCTTCGCAGGCTGGCGCTTCCCGGCTGTTGTAGGAGCGTGCTTGCACGCGATACACGCTACGACGATCCCACAACGTAAAAAGGCCCGGCATCGCTGCCGGGCCTTTTCATTACTTCTTCTGGCGGAACGCGGTTTCGAGCAACGCGCGATCGAAGCCGTCGCCCGGATCGCCGTGTTCGGCGTAGCGGTAGAGCGCGGCGGCGTAGACGCCATGCATGGCGTTCTGGAACAGGCTCAACGCGACGACGGCAATGACCGCGACGACGCCAACGGCAACCATCAACGCGATGGAACCCGTAGCGGCCGCGCCGACGAACAGCAGGATGCTGACCAACATGACGCAGAAGGTGAGGATGCCGCCGGCAAGGCCAATACCGGCGTTGCCGATGATGTTCTCACCCCAGGTGCGCTTCACCAGCGAGGCGCTGTCCTTCAGCGCTTCCACCGGCCCGACGTTCTGTGCCGCGAGTACGGGCACGACGAGGAAGGTGGCGACGCTCCAGCCCACGCCCAGCAGGCCAGCGACGATCCGACCGACGAAGCCGGCACGCTCCTGGATGGCACGCAGGATCATGCCCACCGTGGCCGAGATGAGCGCATAGCCGATGATGGACGGGAGCTTGCTCCATGCCGAACGCAGGCCATCGTTGAGCGTCGGGTTGCCGCCATCGAGGCGGATGAAGGCCGCCGAAGCCAATGCGGTGTTGAAGAAGATCACCACGCCGTACTGCACGAAGTAGAAGAGGAACGATACGGCGAGGAACACCGGCGATACGTGGCGGCTGCCCTCTTCGAGACCCGTGCGGTGGCCCTGGTACAGGGAAATGACCGGCCACGCGAATGAGGCGATGACCACGAGCGATGCGAGACCCGCGAGCAGCGGGAACAGCATCAGCTCCTTGTCCTGGCGGAGGATGTTGGCGCTGGATTTCATCAGCGCCCAACTGCGTGCGAACTTGCCCATGTCCCCTGTAACCCCTTGGTTTGCGATTGTGGCGGTGTTTTAGCACTCCGCCCGGGGCGGGCGCCACCTTAAACCGTTCCGTTCGAGGTAACGGACCACTCCTGTAGGAGCGCGCTTGCGCGCGATGGAACCTGCCGCGAGCACCCATCGCGCCCAAGCGCGCTCCTACAAGGGCATGGGTTCTAGGGCCAGGGGTTCTTTCTCGGCGGGGAAGGCGGCCCAGAGGTCGGCCATGGTCTGGCCGGTGACCGGGTGGCGTAGATCAGGGGCGATATCGGCCAGGGGTTTGAGGACAAAGGCGTGGCGGAGTTCGCCGCGGGGGAGCTTGAGGTTCCCTGCCCCGCTCATGACCAGGTCGTCGTACAGCACGATATCCACATCGAGCGTACGACTCGCATAGCGATCACCCCCGCGCACGCGCCCATGGCGATCTTCCAGGGCGTGCAGCCAGTCGTTCAGTGCCTCCGGCCCGAGGTCGCTGTCGACCGCTACGGCCAGGTTGAAGAAATCGGGGCCATCGAAGCCGACGGCGGCGCTACGGTAGACCGGCGAGACATCGAGCGGGCCGAAGCGCGCCCGTAACTCGGCCACGCACGCGGCGAGCCAGCGCGGCGCGTCGATATTCGAACCCAGGCTCAGGTAAGCGCGACCCATTCAATCCTCCAGCGCGGGAATATCGCGCAACGCGCCAATCGCTTCGCGCACATCCCCGCCCGACGGCTGCTGGAACGGACGCAGCCCGAACTCCGGCAGGATAGCGATGAGATGGTCGAAAATGTCGGCCTGGATTCGTTCGTACTCCAGCCAGACAACGGTGTTCGTGAAGCAGTACACCTCGAGTGGTATACCTTGCGAGCCGGGGTCGCGCATGCGCACCATACGGGTCATCTTGTCGTGCACGTCCGGGTGCGCCTTGATATAGGCATCGGCGTAAGCACGAAAGGCACCGATATTGGTCTGGCGACGACGGTTAGCAGGCAGCTTGCCAGGTTCACCCAGTGCATCGTTCCAACGCCGGATATCTTCGCGCTTCTGCTTCAGGTAAGCCGCGAGGAGGTGGATCTTCGCGAAGCGTTCGAGCTCGCCTTCTTCAAGGAAACGCACACCCGCCGCATCGACGAAGAGCTCCCGCTTGATCCGGCGGCCGCCCGAATCGGACATGCCACGCCAGTTCTGGAACGATTCGGAGATCAGCCGCCAGGTCGGCACGGTGACGATGGTGCGATCGAAGTTGCGCACCTTCACCGTGTGCAGGGTGATATCGATGACATCGCCATCCACGCCTGCCGAGGTCATCGTAATCCAGTCGCCGACGCGCAGCATGTCGTTGGTGCTCAGCTGGATACCGGCGACGAAGCCGAGAATCGTGTCCTTGAACACCAGCAGCAGCACGGCGGACATGGCGCCGATGCCCGAGAGCAGCAGCGCGACGTTCTGGTGGGTGAGACGGGTGATGACGACCACCACGGCTACGATCCACAACACCAGTTGCAACAGCTGCACCACACCTTTGATCGAACGCTTGCCCGCAGGCGTCGCGCTATACAAGGACTCGAAAGCGATCAGTGCGCGGCCGATCGCCGCGATGACGCACACGATCATCCAGCACACGGCGACGTCGCGAATGAAGCCGGCCCAGCCTTCGTCGTCCTTTACGTCCAGGAATAACGCGATGCCGTAGTACACGACGATGGCCGGCAGCATGCGCGCCAGCCAGCGGAAGGCGCCGAACTCGTACAGCGCATCATCCCAGCGCCACGCGGTGTGCCGGGTGGCGACGCGCACCACACGATGCAGGAACACGCGACCAAGCAGGCCGATCAGCCAGGCCACGACGAAGAGCCCGGCGATCGCACCGACACGCTTCATCTCAATGATGTTGAACATCTCATCCATGCAGGCTTACCGCTCCAGGCAGATCATTCCGGCCGGGTGCCGCGCTCAATGCGCACACCCACGGCACGGGCGCCGCGGACGGCACCTGGCTTGGAGAGTTTAAGGCGCACCCACGACACACCGAATTCCTCACGCACGATTTCGGCGCAGCGCTCGGCCAGGGTCTCGACCAGGCCGAAGCTGGAGGATTCCACATAAGCCTGCAGGCGCTTCGAGATCGACTTGTAATTCAGGGTGTCGTTGATGTCGTCGGTCGCCGCCGGGCGGCGGTTATCGAACGCCATCTCCAGGTCGAACGACAAGGTCTGCCGGATCCGGCGTTCCCAGTCGTAGATGCCGATGACCGCGTCGATGCGCAGGTCCTCGATGAAGACGATGTCCATGGGGCCCGAAAAGTGAAGAAGGGCCCTAAAGGGTACCCGATGCCCGCATACCTGTTGTAGGAGCGTGCTTGCACGCGATGGGTGCTCGCGAACACGTGAATCGCGCGCAAGCGCGCTCCTACACAAAATGCACTAAGCCGCAGGTGGCAGCGTCTCGAGGCTCCAGCGCGGGTGCACCGCGATGGTTTCGTCCTGGTGCTGGCCAGCGGCGAGGCGGATGGCGCCGGCGAGGGCGATCATCGCGCCGTTGTCGGTGCAGAACTGCAGGCGGGGGAAGTAGACGCGGAAACCATCGGCGGCACCGGACTCGGCCAGTTGGGTACGCAGGCGCTTGTTGGCGCCCACGCCACCGGCAATCACGAGACGTTTCGCCCCGGTGGCCTGCAGCGCGCGGCGACACTTGATCGCCAGGGTGTCGACAATGGCCTCCTCGAACCCGCGGGCGATATCGGCCCGTGTCTGGTCCGACTTATCGGAGGCCTGCCAGGCCAGCAGCACCTGGGTCTTCAGGCCGGAAAAGCTGAAATCCAGCCCGGGTCTGTCGACCATCGGGCGCGAGAAACGGAATTTGCCCGGCTCGCCCTGCTCGGCCAGCTTTGCCAGCGCCGGGCCGCCGGGATACGGCAGGCCCATCATCTTGGCGGTCTTGTCGAAGGCCTCGCCCGCGGCGTCATCCAGGGTATCGCCCAGGATCCGGTATTCGCCGATGGCCTTCACCTCGACCAGCATGGAGTGGCCGCCCGAGACCAACAGGGCCACGAACGGCGGCTCCGGCGGGTCGTCCTCTAACAGCGGCGCCAGCAGGTGACCTTCCATATGGTGGACTCCGATCGCCGGCACGCCGAGGGCCCAGGCCATGGCGCGGGCCGCCGAGGCCCCCACCAACAGGGCCCCGACCAGGCCAGGGCCGGCCGTGTAGGCCACGCCGCCGAGGTCGGCCGGGGTGAGGCCGGCATCCTTCAGGGCTTGGCGCACAAGGGGCAGTAGCTTGCGGACGTGGTCGCGGCTGGCCAGTTCAGGCACCACGCCGCCGTATTCGGCGTGCAGGGCGATCTGGCTGAAAAGGGCATGGGAGAGCAGCCCGCGGCCCGGGTTCTCCGGGTCCCAGCGCAGCAGGGCCACGCCGGTTTCATCGCAGGAGGTCTCGACACCTAACACAGGCTTTGAAATTTGCATTTCGATCACGTTATAATCCACGGCTCACCCGGGTAGACGGGTCAGTTTAAACAAGTGGAGTTTCCATGCCGAGCGTTAAAGTCCGCGAGAATGAGCCGTTTGAGCTTGCCCTCCGCCGCTTCAAGCGTACGTGCGAAAAGGCTGGCGTGCTGGCCGAAACGCGCAAACGCGAATTTTACGAAAAGCCGACCCAGGAGCGTAAGCGTAAGCGCGCTGCTGCCGTGAAGCGCCACCTGCGCCGTCTGTCTCGCGACACGACCCGCCGGACCCGCATGTACTGATTGCCACCCGGCCTGTGTAGGGCCGGTGTTGGACCCGCGGCTGGCGCGTTCGCCCGCTGCCGCCGCAATCAGGCGGAAATCCCAAGCCGGCTCCGCCGAAAGGTGGAGCCGGCTTTTCGTCGTTCTGGAGAAATGCGATGAGCCTTAAGGCAAAGATCACTGACGACATGAAGGCTGCCATGAAGGGCGGCGAGAAGGACCGGCTGGCCGTGATCCGCCTGGTCCAGGCCCAGATCAAGCAGCGTGAGGTCGATGAGCGCATCGAGCTCGACGACACCCAGGTCCTGGCGGTCCTCGAGAAGATGCAGAAGCAGCGCCGCGACTCGCTCGACCAGTTCGAAAAGGCCGGCCGCGAAGACCTGGCCAAGATCGAGCGCTACGAGATGGGTGTGATCGACGCCTACCTCCCGACCAAGCTCAATGACAGTGAGCTGGACGCCCTGATCGACGCCGCCGTGGCCGAAACCGGCGCCACCTCGGCCCGCGACATGGGCAAGGTCGTCGCCCTGGTCAAGGAAAAGGCCGCCGGCCGCGCCGATATGGGCGCCGTGGCAGGCAAGGTCAAAGCCAAGCTGACCTAAAGCCCTGCTCCCTGTAGGAGCGCGCTTGCGCGCGATGAACCTGGCCGCAAGCCCCATCGCGCGCAAGCGCGCTCCTACCGTGTCAGGGATTCACAAACGGCCCACATGGCCCGCCTCATCCTTCCCGCCGCGGCAGGGGGAGCGTCCTCCGGCTCTTTTGGAGGGAATCCCCATGCTTAAGTACGCGATCATCTTTGGCATCATCGCCCTGATCACCGGCGGCCTCGGCTTCAGCAAGGTCTCCGGGATTGCCGGCACTCTCGCCAAGATCTGCTTCGCCATCTTCCTGATCCTGTTCGTGATCGCCATCCTGGCCGTCATCGGCGTGTTCAAACTGGCTTTCTGACCACGCGCAAGACTCCTTCCGGAAGCGGTTGCGTGGCATCCTAGGCGACTGATGCGCGGCCGAATTCCTGACAACTTCATCGACGAGCTCCTGACTCGCGTCGACATCGTCGACGTGATCGAGCGGCGCGTGCCCATGAAGAAGGCCGGTAAGGAGTGGACGGCC
This sequence comes from Luteibacter sp., assembly GCF_036500425.1. Lineage (GTDB taxonomy): Bacteria > Pseudomonadota > Gammaproteobacteria > Xanthomonadales > Rhodanobacteraceae > Luteibacter. The sequence goes on along the minus strand of NZ_DASYCB010000080.1, from coordinate 49,519 downwards.
TGCTGCCCGTTCCATAACGAGCGCTCGCCCTCCTTCTATGTCAGCCCGGCCAAGCAGTTCTTCCACTGCTTTGGCTGTGGCGCGCACGGCAGCGCCATCAAGTTCCTGATGGACTACGACCGGCTGGAATTCCCCGACGCGATCGAGGAACTGGCGCAGTCGGTCGGCATGAAGGTGCCCTACGAGGGCGGCCGCGACGACAAGCCCCGTGAAGACCGCAGCGATCTCTATACCTTGCTGGACGAGGCGGCGAGCTTTTACCAGCGTGAGCTGGGCAGCAGCGACGAGGCGAAGGCCTACGTCGACAGGCGCGGCTTGGATGAGGAAATTCTCAAGCGCTTCCGCATCGGCTGGGCGCCGGCCGGCTTCGATGGCGTGTTGAAGGCACTCGGCACCACCGACAACCGGCGCAAGCTGCTGAACGATGCCGGCATGGTCGCCAGCAACGAGCGTGGCAATCGTTACGACCGCTTCCGCGAGCGGGTCATGTTTCCGATCCTCGACCGCCGCGGTCGCGTGATCGCTTTCGGCGGCCGGGTGCTCTCGTCCGACCAGGGCCCGAAGTACCTCAATTCGCCGGAGACGCCACTGTTCCACAAGGGCCGCGAGCTGTTCGCCCTGTGGCAGGTGAAGCAGGCCAACCAGACCGTCACCCGGATCATGGTGGTCGAGGGCTATATGGACGTCATCGCCCTGCATCAGGCCGGGCTGCCCATCGCGGTGGCGACGCTGGGCACGGCGACGACGCCCGACCACGCGGAGGTGCTGTTCCGCGCCGCACCCGACGTCTACTTTTGCTTCGATGGCGACCGCGCCGGCCGACAGGCCGCCTGGCGCGCCGTGGAGTCGATCCTGCCGCGCATGCGCGACGGCCGCCAGGCGCACTTCCTGTTCCTGCCCGATGGCGAGGATCCGGACACCCTGGTACGCAAAGAGGGCAAGGAGGGCTTCGAGAAACGGATGAAGGAATCGATGCCGCTCTCGGAATACTTCTTCGAGGAAATGGCCCGTGATGTGGATGTCACCCGACTGGACGGCCGCGCCCGCCTGGCCGAGCGTGCGCGCCCGCTGATCGCCAAATTGCCCGATGGCGCCTTCCGCGACCTGATGGCCGACGAACTGAAGCGCCGGACCGGTGCGGGGGCGACCTTCGAGCCTGAGGCGGCACCCAACCGGCCGCTCCGTACGTCCCAGCAAGGCGGCACCCAGCGCAGCCTGGTGCGTACGGCGATCACCCTTTTGCTGGCCCAGCCCGCGCTGGCCCTGGAAGTAGAGCCACCCTACCCGTTCCTGCGCCTGGATCGCCCGGGCGTGCACCTGCTGGCCGAACTGCTCGATGTGATCCGCTCCCGGCCGGATATCCGTCCCGCGGTGCTGATTGAGTACTTTCTGGATCGCCCTGAGTACGCGTCGCTGCAAAAGCTGGTGCAGGCCGAGATCATCGGCGAGGCAGATATGCAACGCGCCGAGTTCCTTGGCGCCCTGTCGGGCATGCAACGCCAGGCCGTGACCCAGCGCCGCGAGGCCCTCAGCGCGCGGATCGGCAGCCTGGATGACACGGAGAAGGCTGAGCTTCGCGTTCTCCTCGCCGACCACGCCACGCAGGGCAAGGCGGCCGCGGAATGATGCAGCGCACCTGCGATGTCATGCGATCCATGGGATCATCCGGTCTTCGTACCTCGAAGGACCCGGCCCTGACCGGACGCACCAAAGCCTGATGGAATTGCTCAATAGCCTCGTCGACGTCTTCGGGCGGAACGGCTACATGGCCGTCTTCCTCGCCTTGATTCTGTGCGGCGCGGGTTTGCCCCTGCCCGAAGACATCACGCTCGTGGCCGGCGGCATCATTACTGGCCTGGGTTATGGCGACGTCCACACCATGGTTGGCGTGGGTATGGCTGGCGTGCTGATGGGCGACTCGACCATGTTCCTGCTCGGCCGCCACTTTGGCGGCCGGATCATGCGCTGGCGCCTGGTCGCCCGCCTGCTGACGCCTGAGCGCTATGCCAAGGTGCAGGAAAAGTTCGAGAAGTACGGAAACCGGCTCATGTTCGTGGCCCGCTTCCTGCCCGGCATGCGCACCGCGGTGTTCATCACCGCCGGCGCGACCCACCGTGTTGGCTTCCTCCGCTTCCTGTTGCTCGATGGCATGGCGGCGGCGATCAGCGTGCCGCTCTGGGTCTATCTCGGCTACCTGGGCGCGCATAACCACGAATGGCTGGCCATGTGGATCCGCCGCGGCCAGGCCGGCCTGTGGCTGGCCATCGCGGGCGCGGTCATCGTCGTCGGTGTGCTCTGGTGGCGCCGGAAGAAAGCCGAGCGCGAATGCGATGCCCGCGAGCATCGCCAGAAAAGTCTCAGCTCGCATCTCCGCAACGACGAGCATTAAGCGGTCCGACCAGCCCGATCCCGACAGGGTCGGAACTGTCGTTTGAGCCAACGCCAGACCCTAGGGCGAACTCCTACACGCGAGTCGGAACTCCCCCGCATGAGGCCGGGCAGACCACGTACACCCCAGCCATTTCATAGCAGGCGACAATCCTTCTCGTCGCACGACCTTCGTGCATTTGGAGGTACCCATGGTCGCCAATCCTGACATCGACCCTCATACCCACCAGATACCCGACCTCCGCCTCGCAAAGGAGGTCGACTGCGTCGTCGTCGGCCTCACCGGTGACGATAACCGGGCGCGACTTCGTCTTCGCGACTACCGCAACAGGTTCATCGACGTGCGTGTCGACAATGCAGATCTCATTCGGGAACTCAGGCCGCATCTCAATATGGGACGCCTTCGCGTCCTCGTCGATGGGCCATGGGAACGCCGGACATCGTACTGGTTTCCGAAACGCGGAGTCTGTTACGCACGCTCGTTCGTAAAGCTAAAGACAACCGATATCGCCGAGATTCTGGATCGCATCACCCAAGTCGCGGCTGACGGATGGAACTCGCTCGACGACCCTATGGCGACCTGGAAGGAGTGGAGAGGATGCGCTTGAAAGACACGCCAAAACGCGTGCTCGTCGACGCAAACTTCCTCATAGCATGGAAGAGTCCTGACGCTCCCGCCGAGGCGCGTGAGCGCGCCGAGCACTTCATTGATCGCCTGTGCGCAACACAGTCGCACCTCGTCATCCCCGCGCCTGCCATTGCCGAGTACCTTGTAAAGGCCGAGCTTTCCGAGGTCATCTCGATGGACACAATTCGCGACGAATCGTGGGTTACGGTTGGCTCATTCGACTATGAAGCCGCGATTGAAATGCATCTGATCGACCGGGCAGCGCTCTACCTTGGCCGAAAGAAAGATGGCATCGAAGATCCGTGGCAGAGAATCAAGCTCGATCGTCAAATCGTCGCCATTGCACGTACTCACGAGTGCGACCTTATCGTGACCGGTGACCGAGGAGTCATGGCCACCGCAATGCGTGTTGGTATTCCCTCATGCTCAATTGAAGATCTGGACAGTGCGGCGATCCGATGGCGGCCTCGGGTCGCTGAAGCCCGCCTCAAATGGGAGGTAGGTGGCCAACGCTCCCGACATGACACATCAACGGTCAGGGCGTCCCGCCAAGCTCAAGGATGAGCCAGTCGCGGAAGATGGTCGTTTCATCTCTCGATGCCGCCTCGCGAGCAACTGCCAGGTAGTAGGTGTGCCGAAGTGGAACATCGACAGTTATCGGCGCATCGAGTCGTCCCGCGGCCAAGTCATAAGCCACCAACAAATCCTGAGCCAACGCCACGCCCTGCCCCTCGATCGCGGCCTGCAACATCATGGTCCCATCACCAAAGCCCATCTCACGGGATATGGCGCCCGGCTCAACGCCCACCTGTTCGAACCACTGGTCCCAGCTGGCGATCGCCACGGCGCGGCGCCCCGGCCGCTCGTGGAGCAGCAGATGCTGGAACAGGTCGGCGGGCTCGCTGATACCTTCGGCGACCTGCGGCGCGCAAACCGGCGTGTATCCCGTGGTCACCAGCAGATCCATGCCCTCACCGATCCGGTCATCAATGGCCAGGTCCCAGCCGGCATCGCCGCCATCGGTGACCACCTCAACGGCGATGTCCGGGTGCCGGCTGAAGAACCGGAAAAGCCTCGGCACGAGCCACTTCGTACCAAACGTGGCAGGCACCGCGACCCGCAACGAAGCGTTTCGCTGACCGATCACCTGGTCCGTGGCATGCTGCAACGCACGAAAAGCATCCCGTATGCGCGGGAAATAGTTCTGGCCCGCCGCCGTCAGTGTCAGCTTATTGTTGCTTCGCACAAACAACGGCACCCCGAGATACGACTCCAACAGTTTGACCTGAGCACTGACCGCAGCCGCCGTGAGCGACAACTCTTCGCCGGCCCTGGTGAAGCTCAAATGCTGCGCCGCAAGCTCGAACACACGCACGGCGTTGAGGGGGAGCGAACGCTTCATCGCGAGGTCATCAAGAAAAATTTGGGGAAAGCCCGAAGAATTTCTAGTTTGCCTGTCTCGACCGGCCACGCCAAGAATCGGGTGGTCTAGCGAACGGATCTTCGATGAACACCCTCACCATCGACACCGGCACCACCAACACGCGGGTCACCGCGTGGCGGGACGGCCAGCCCATCGGACAGGCCGCCACCCAGGTCGGCGTCCGCGATACGGCGATCACGGGAAGCACCCGCAAGCTCGAAGACGCCCTGCGCGAAACGATCGGCGCCGCGCTGGCCGACGCGAACCTCGAACGCGACGATATCGGCCGCGTGCTGGCCTCCGGCATGATCACGTCGAACGTCGGCCTTTGCGAGATCCCTCATATCCCTGTTACCGCCGGTATCGACGACCTGGCGAAGGCCATGCGTGAGTCGCTGGTGGAAAACGTCTGGCACCAGCCCATTTGGTTCGTGCCGGGCGTGCGCAACAAGGTCGACCACATCGGTCTGCACAATTGCGAAGCCATGGACATGATGCGCGGCGAGGAGACCGAGTCCTTCGCACTGATCGAGCGACTCAACCTGAGCGAGCCGACCGTCATTGTCCTGCCGGGCTCGCACTCGAAATTCGTGAGCATCGACGCGCAGCAGCGCATCGACGGCTGCGTCACCACGCTGGCGGGCGAGCTTCTGCACGTCATCTCGCACGACACCATCCTGGCCGGCTCGCTCAAGGACGGCTTCGCCAAGCGCATCGATCCCGAGATGCTGCTCGCGGGCGCCGCATCCGCCAACAAGATCGGTCTCGGCCGCGCTTGCTTCAGCGTGCGCATCCTCGATCAGTTCGCGGTGTACGACGCGAACGCGCGCGCCAACTTCCTGCTTGGCGCGGTGCTCGGCTCGGACTTGCTTACACTCAAGAATTCCAGCGCGATCCGGATGAGCCCGGGCACGCGCTTCGTCATCAGCGGCAAGCCCATCCTGCGCGAGGCCATCGGCCGGCTGGTGGAGGGCGACGATTTCTTTTCCGGCACCGTCACGGTGCTGGGCGACGACGAGCAACGCGACCTGGCTGGATACGGTGCGATCACCATCGCCCGCCGCCGCGGTCTGCTCGGCTAATCAGCGACATACTCGAGGAGGGAACGCATGAACATCAAGATCGCCCTGGGGTTCAAAGCCCTTGCGCTGGCCCTGGCGCTGACCGCCAGCCCGGCGTTCGCCGCCGATGATCCGGTGAAGATTGGCTTCATCGTGAAGCAGCCCGAAGAACCCTGGTTCCAGGATGAGTGGAAGTACGCCGAGCAGGCCGCGAAGGAAAAGGGTTTCACCCTGGTCAAGATCGGCGCGCCAGATGGCGGCCAGGTCCTCACCGCCATCGATAACCTGAAATCCCAGCACGCTCAGGGCTTCATCATCTGCACGCCAGACGTGAAGCTCGGCCCCTCGATCGTCGCCAAGGCGAAGATGAACCACCTCAAGCTGATGACCGTGGACGACCGCCTCGTCGATGGCTCGGGCAAGCCGATCGACGCGGTGCCGCACATGGGCATCTCCGCCAGCAAGATCGGCGAGCAGGTCGGCCAGGCCATCGCCGACGAGATGAAGAAGCGCGGCTGGAAGCCGGAAGAAACCGGTGCGCTGCGCATCGCCTACGACCAGCTCCCGACCGCCAAGGACCGTACCGACGGCGCCGTCACCGCGCTCACCGCCGCCGGCTTCCCCAAGGCGAATGTCGTCAACGCGCCGGAAGCGAAAACCGATACCGAGAACGCCTTCAACGCCGCGAACATCGCGATCACCCAGAACCCGAAGTACAAGCACTGGATCGCGTTCGGCCTGAACGACGAAGCCGTGCTGGGCGCCGTACGCGCCGCGGAAGGCCGCGGCTTCCGAGCCGAGAACATGATTGGCGTCGGCATCGGCGGCAGCAAGTCGGCCCTGAACGAGTTCGCCAAGGCCGAGGCCACCGGCTTTTTCGGCAGCGTACTGATCAGCCCGAAGCGCCATGGCTATGAAACCTCGATCGATATGTACGAGTGGATCAAGAACGACAAGGCCCCACCGGCGCTCACGCTGACCACCGGCCGCCTGATCACCAAAGCGAATGCGGCTGAAGTGCGTAAGGAAATGGGTCTCTGATGGCTACGATCGCGCCACGCCTGGAATTTCGCCATATCGGGAAGACCTTCCCCGGCGTGCGCGCGCTCGGTGACGTAGGCTTTGCCGTGCGCGCCGGTAGCGTGCACGGCTTGCTCGGGGAGAATGGCGCCGGTAAGTCCACGATGATGAAAATCCTCGGCGGGGAGTACATCCCTGACGAGGGCGAAGTCGCGATCGATGGCGAGGTGATGCGTTTCCGCACGGCGGCCGACGCGATCGGCGCTGGTGTCGCCGTGATCCACCAGGAACTGCAGTACGTCCCCGAGCTCTCGGTGATGGAGAACCTCCTGCTCGGCCGCCTGCCCACGCGCTTCGGCATGGTCGACCGGCGCCAGGCGCTCAAATGGACACGCGAACGGCTCGATGCACTCGGTGTCGATCTCGATCCGCGCGCCCGCCTGAAGTCGCTTTCGATTGGCCAGCGGCAGATGGTCGAGATCGTCAAGGCGATCCTGCGCGATGCGAAGATTATCGCACTGGATGAGCCGACCAGTTCGCTGTCACACCGCGAAACGGAGGTACTCTTTCGCCTGGTGAACGACCTGCGTGCGCAGGGCAAGGCCATGATCTACATCTCGCATCGTATGGATGAGATCTTCGAGCTGTGCGATGCCGCAACCATCTTCCGCGACGGTCGCAAGGTCGCCGATTTCGACACCCTGGAAGGCGTGACCCGCGACGAACTCGTGCAGCGCATGGTCGGCCGCGAAATCAGCGATATCTTCGGCTACAAGCCGCGCGAACAGGGCCAGGTCCGCCTTTCGGTCAAGGGCGTGACCGGGCGCGCGGTGCCGCAGCCGATGAGCTTCGACGTCAAGGCTGGCGAGATCCTTGGCTTCTTCGGCCTCGTCGGTGCAGGCCGATCGGAGGTCATGCGTGTGGTCTATGGTGCCGATCGCCGCACGGGTGGCGAGGTGCATGTGGACGGCCAGCCGGTAAAGGCTTCCCATATTCGCGACGCGATCCGCCACGGCCTGGTCTTCTGCCCGGAAGATCGCAAGGAAGAAGGCATCATCGGCGTGCGCTCGGTGTCCGAGAACATCAACATCAGCGCACGGCGTAACCACCTTACCGCGGGGCTGTTCGTCAACGACCGCAACGAGGCACGCGTCGCCGATAGCTTTATCGAACGCCTGCGCATCCGCACGCCGCACCGCCGCCAGGAGATCCGCCTGCTTTCCGGCGGTAACCAGCAGAAAGCGGTGCTCTCGCGCTGGCTCGCGGAGAAAGACTTGCGCGTCCTGATCGTCGATGAGCCGACCCGCGGCATCGACGTCGGCGCCAAGAACGAAATCTATAACGTGTTGTACGAGCTGGCCGCGCGCGGCGTGGCCGTGGTGATGATCTCCAGCGAATTGCCGGAAGTGCTCGGCGTTTCCGATCGCGTGATCACTATGTGCCGGGGGCAGATCACCGCCCAGTTCACCCGTGGCGAGGCGACCGAGGAAAACGTCCTCGCCGCCGCGCTGCCCGAAGGCGCCAGCGCCACCCCCATGAGGAATGTTTGAAGCCATGACCGAGACCAACGCCGCCGCTATCGGCGCTGCCCGCGAGACGCAGGCCGACCGCCGCCGCGCCCTGCTCTGGCAGATCGTGGATGATTACAGCCTGATCCTGATCTTCATCGCGCTGTTCGCCGTGCTGAGCCTCACGGTGCAGTACTTCTTCAGTTGGGACAACGTGGTCGGCCTCGCGCTCTCCGTGTCGCAGATCGGCATGGTCGCGTGCACCATGATGTTCTGCCTGGCCTCGCGGGACTTCGACCTGTCGGTCGGCTCGACCGTCGCCTTCGCCGGCGTCATGTGCGCGATCGTCTCCAATGCCACCGGTAGTGTCGTGATCGGCATAGCCGCCAGCCTCGTCGCCGGTGCGCTGATTGGCGCGGTGAATGGCGTGGTCATCGCCAAGCTGAAGATCAATGCGCTGATCACCACCCTGGCGACCATGGAGATCGTTCGCGGCCTCGCCTTCATTACCTCGCAAGGCCAGGCGGTAGGCGTCACTAGCGAAGCCTTCTTCACGCTGGGCGCGCTGGAACTGTTCGGCCTGCCGGTGCCGGTCTGGGTCACCCTGGCGTGCTTCGTGGTCTTCGGCGTGTTGCTCAACAAGACGATCTACGGCCGCAACACCCTCGCGATCGGCGGTAATCCGGATGCGGCGCGCCTTGCGGGCGTGTCCGTGGATCGCGTCCGCATCGCGATCTTCCTGATCCAGGGCGTAGTCGCAGCGCTGGCCGGCATCATCCTGGCCTCGCGCATGACCAGCGGCCAGCCCAACGCGGGCGAAGGCTTCGAACTGAACGTGATCTCGGCCTGCGTGCTGGGCGGCGTCTCCCTGATGGGCGGCCGCGCGACCATCAGCGGGGTGCTGGTTGGCGTCCTCATCATGGGCACCGTGCAAAATGCGATGAGCCTCATGAATATCGACGCCTTCTACCAGTACCTCGTGCGCGGCGCGATCCTGCTGATCGCGGTGCTCGTCGACCAGCTCAAGAACCGCAGGCAGTCCCGCTGATGACCGATTCGTTCAAACCGCTTTCGCCGCAACGCCAGGCCCACGCCGAGGGCGTGATCTGGGATGACCTCGCCAACGTGGTGCGCTGGACCGATATCGCCACCTCGCACCTGTACGCCTACGACCCGGCCACCGGGCATGTCAGTGAAGCGAAGCTGCCGGCACGCGTGTGCTGTTTCGCGCTCACTCAGGAAAAGGGGGTGCTTCTGCTCGCGCTGGAGAAGCAGGTGGCGCTTTACGACACCCGCGATGGCGTGCTGGAGGTGCTCGAGGATATCGAGCCAGATATTCCCGGCACACGCGCCAACGATGGCCGCTGCGACCGTGCGGGCAACCTCGTGTTTGGCACCCTCAATGAGAAGGGGCCGGAGAAGATCGCCTCGTTCTGGCGCTATACCCACGATCGCCGACTGCACCGCCTGGCACTGCCCAAGGCCGCGATCACCAACAGCATCTGCTTCAGCCCCGATGGCGGCACGATGTATTACACCGATTCGCCTACCGCGCAGATCATGGCATGCGACTACGATGCCGCCCGTGGTGAAGTGGACCGGATCCGCGTATTCACCGAACTGCGCAAGGGCATGGAGCCGGATGGCTCGACGATCGATGCCGACGGCTTCCTGTGGAATGCCGAATGGGGTGCCTCCCGCGTGGTGCGCTACGCGCCGGATGGCACGATAGACACCACCATCGAGCTCCCGGCCCGCCAGCCCAGCTGCGTCACCTTCGCCGGCCCCGCGCTGGATCGCATGGTGATCACTTCCGCGTTCAAATACATCGACGAAGCCGTACTGGAAGACGAGCCGATCAACGGCGCCATCTTCATCGGTACGCCACCACGCGGCCACGGCATCCCCGAGGCGCGTTACGGACTTAAGGTTTCCGCATGAGCACCACGAACAAGCCCGATCCGCGCACCACCGCGCTCCCCCGGCTCGCCGGCAAGGTAGCGATCATTACCGGCGCCACGCAGGGTATCGGCGCCGCCACGGCCAAGCTGTTTGCCGCGCATGGCGCCTCGGTCGTACTGAACGTGCTTGAGGACAACGCGCAGGCGCGCCAGACCCTCGCCGAACTCAACACCGAACACGCCATGCTGGTCCAGGCCGATGTCACCGACCCCGCCGCGATCCAGCGCATGGTCGCCGTGGCCACGGAGCGCTTTGGCGCCCCCGATGTACTGGTGAACAATGCCGGCATCAACGTCTTCAACGAGCCGCTGTCGCTGACCGATGATGAGTGGACGCGTTGCTTCGAGGTCGACCTCAAGGGCGCCTGGAACTGCGCGAAGGCTGTGCTTCCCGGCATGCTCGAGGTCGGCCACGGCAGCATCATCAATATCGCCTCCGTACACGGTCACAAGATCATCCCACACTGCTTTCCCTACCCGGTGGCCAAGCATGGCCTGATCGGCCTGACCAAGGCGCTGGGGCTGGAGTACGCGGCGAAGAACATCCGGGTGAACTCGATCTCGCCGGGCCTGGTGCTGACCGCAATCGCCGAGGCTGGCTTCGCCGCCGCAGCGGATCCGGTGGCCGAGCGCCGCAAGCAGACCGAGATCCTGCCGAACAAGCGGATCGGCGAACCGGAAGAGATCGCCTATACAGCACTGTTCCTCGCCTCCGACGAGGCCCGCTACATCAACGCTGCCGATATCCGCATCGATGGCGGCCGTTCGCAGCTCTACCACGAGTAAACCCATGGCCTGGCCAACCGCGCTCCCCCTCATCGCCATCCTGCGAGGCATCACGCCGGATGACATCGTCGCCCATGTCGAAGCGCTGATTGAAGCCGGCTTCGATGCCATCGAGGTGCCGCTCAACTCGCCGGACTGGCAACGCAGCATCCCGATGGCCGCCCAGACGGCCGGTAGCCGCGCCCTGGTAGGCGCCGGCACGGTGCTGACCCCCGAGGACGTCAACCGCGTCGCCGACCTGGGCGGGCGCCTGCTGGTGACGCCGAATACCGATCCGGATGTGATCCGCCAGGGCCGCGCCCGCGACATGTACACCTCGATCGGCTTCACCACCCCTAGCGAGGCCTTTGCCGCCCTGAAGGCCGGCGCCCAGTCGCTGAAGCTGTTCCCGGCCAACGTTTACGGACCAAGTTACATCAAGGCGATCCGGGCCGTTTTGCCCCCCGATGTGCCTCTTTTGGCGGTAGGCGGCGTGACGCCGGAAAATGTAGGACAATTCCTCGATGCGGGTTGTATCGGCGCCGGGCTGGGCAGTGATCTGTATAAGCCAGGCCAGCCGGTATCGCGCACGCGCGAGCGCGCCGAAGCGTTCGTCAAAGCCTACCGTTCGGTCTAATCGGTCAAAGCATGAAAGTAACCAAGATCACCACGTACCGCGTCGCTCCCCGCTGGATGTTCCTGAAAATGGAAACCGATGAGGGCGTGGTCGGCTGGGGCGAACCGGTCGTCGAGGGCCGCGCACGGACGGTGGAAGCCGCCGTGCACGAGCTTTCCGAGATGGTGATCGGCAAAGATCCATCGCGCATCAACGACATCTGGCAGCAGATGTACCGCGGTGGTTTCTACCGGGGTGGCGCCGTATTCATGAGCGCCATGGCCGGTATTGACCAGGCGCTCTGGGACATCAAGGGCAAGGCACTCAACGCGCCGGTCTATGAACTGCTTGGCGGCCGTGTCCGCGACCGCATGAAGACCTACTGCTGGGTCGGCGGCGATCGCCCCGCGGACATCATCGCGCAGATGAAAGAACGCCTTGCCCACGGCTTCGATACGTTCAAGATGAATGGCTGCGAGGAGATGAGCATCATCGCTTCCAGCAAGCAGGTGGATGCCGCGGTGGCCAAGGTCGCCGAAATCCGTGAGGCGTTCGGCACGACCATCGAGTTCGGCCTGGATTTCCACGGCCGCGTCTCGGCGCCGATGGCGAAGGTGCTGGTCAAGGAGCTCGAGCCGTTCCGGCCGTTGTTCATCGAGGAGCCGGTGCTGGCCGAGCAGGCGGAGTACTACCCGCGTATCGCCGCGTCGACCTCCATCCCACTCGCCGCCGGCGAACGGATGTATTCACGTTTTGAGTTCAAGGGCGTCCTTGAGCGCGGTGGCATCTCGATCATCCAGCCGGATCTGTCGCATGCCGGTGGTATCACCGAGTGCGTCAAGCTCGCCGCCATGGCCGAAGCCTACGATGTCGCCTTCGCCCCGCACTGTCCGCTTGGCCCGATCGCGCTGGCCGCATGCCTGCACGTCGACTTCGTGAGCTGGAACGCCACGTTGCAGGAACAGAGCATGGGCATCCACTACAACAAGGGTGGCGAGGTTCTCGACTATGTGCGCAACAAGGAGGCGCTGAAGCTGGATGATGGTGGCTACGCCCAACCGTTCACCGGCCCGGGCCTGGGTATCGATGTGAACGAAGAGCTGATCATCGAGCGCAGCCGCGAGGTGCAGGATTGGCGTAACCCGCTTTGGCGCCACCCGGATGGGTCGGTCGCGGAGTGGTAGAGAACGCATCGCGCGCAAGCGCGCTCCTACAGGGCCTCGGTCAACGTCACCTGCGCGGCTCCTTGTAGGAGCGCGCTTGCGCGCGATCAGCATCGAGGACGCGCGTCTCGCCCGAAGCGAGGCCATCCAACCGGTAATCGCCGATCGCCTCGCGAATCAGCCGTAACGTCGGCAAGCCAACGGCGGCCGTCATCCTGCGCACCTGGCGATTCCGCCCCTCCCTCAACGTAATCCTTAGCCACGCATCCGGCACCGTCTTGCGAAACCGGACAGGCGGATCACGCGACCACAGCCACTCGGGCTCATCGATCAACTCGGCACCGGCAGGCAACGTCAGCCCGTCGTTCAACACGACACCCCGGCGCAACCTCTCCAGGGCCTCCTCGGTCGGCGTGCCTTCGACCATCACCACGTACGTCTTCGGCTGCTTGTGCTTCGGGTCGGCGAGCCGGTGCTGCAGCGTCCCGTCGTCGGTCAGCAGCAGCAGGCCTTCACTATCGTGGTCAAGGCGCCCGGCGGCATAGACACCCTTCTGCGTGACGAAGTCGGCCAGCGTGCGCCGGCCGGCTTCGTCGGTGAACTGGCACAGTACCCCGAAGGGTTTGTTCAGGGCGACCAGCACCTTACTTCGCGGGCTTCACGAAACGCAGGGTCATGCGGTCGGATTCGCCGATGGCCGTGTACTTCGCCTTATCCGTCGCGCCCAGGTCATACGTGGGCGGCAGGGTCCACACACCCTTCGGGTGGTCGTGGTTGTCCTTCGGGTTAGCGTTTACTTCGCTCTGGCCATCCAGCCTGAAGCCGGCATCGGTGGCGAGCTTGATCACGTAGTCGGTCGGCAGGTAGCCGCTGTTCACCACCTGGTCGAGGGTCTTGCCCTTGTCCGCGCGGTGATCTTCGACACCGAGCACACCACCCGGCTTCAGCACCTTGAAGAAGGCCTTGAACATCGATTCGGCGCTGCCGTCCTCGGCCCAGTTATGCACGTTACGGAAAGTCAGCACCATGTCGGCCGAGCCATCCGGGCCGAGCGTAGGCTGCTTGTTGTCGAACTCCACCAGCTTCGCGTTCGAATACTGCTGCGGACCGAACTTGAACTTGTTCTCGAGCGCGGTCTTGCTCTTCGACGCCGGCGGCACCAGGCCGATGTAGTGGCCGTGCGCATTGAGGTACGGAGCGAGGATCTCGGTGAACCAGCCGCCTGACGGCCAGATCTCGATCACGGTCATGTCCGGGCGGATGCCGAAGAACGTCAGCATTTCCTTCGGATGACGGTACGGATCGCGCGCGGTGTTCTTCGGATCGCGCCACTTGCCGGCGATCGCCGCATCGAGCTGGGTAGCGGAGGCCTGGCTGGCGCTGGCCGGCGGGGTGGCCTGCGCGGGCTGGTCCGCGTCCATCGCCAAGCTGGCGGCGGGGAGGGAAAGACCAAGGAGACCTGCGAGAACGAGTTTCTTCATGGCGGCTACCACCGTGGGGGACAGGGCAGGAAATCTAGCACGGCACACCGACCACGACGTGTGTCTTGCGGCGACCCTCACGAATCGACGAGCATCATGGGGCTCCCCACAGGGATGATCCCCATGCAGCTCCCCACGGCCCGCCTCCTCACGGGCGCCATCCTGCTTGCGCTGGCCGCCTCGGCTGCCGCACAACAGGCCCAGCCGCTTGCACCCGTGGTGGTGACGGCCACCCGCAGCGCGCAGTCGCCCTATGACATTCCCGCGGCGATCGACAGCGTGCGTACGCCTCCGGACGGCACGCTCGACGTCAACCTGTCTGAGCGCCTGCAGTCGATCCCGGGCGTCACCGCACGCGATCGGCAGAACTACGCGCAGGACACCCAGATCTCGATCCGCGGGTTCGGTGCGCGCTCCACCTTCGGGATCCGCGGCATCCGCCTGTATACCGATGGCATTCCAGCCACGATGCCCGATGGCCAGGGCCAGGTGACCCACTTCAATCTCGATTCGGCCGAGCGCGTGGAAGTACTGCGCGGGCCGTTCTCGGCGTTGTATGGCAATGCATCGGGCGGCGTGATCCAGCTGTTCACCGCCGACGGGACCGAGCCGCCCGAGCTGCGCTTTGGCGTTGCTGGTGGTAGCAACGGTGTATTTCGCACCTCGGTGAATGCGCGTGGCGTGGAAGGCCCGGTCGACTACAACGTGGACCTTAGTCACTTCCGCACCAGCGGCTATCGCGACCACAGCGCCGCGCGGCGCGAGTCGGGCAACGCGAAGCTGGGCTGGAAGATCGACGACGACCGCAAGCTCACCCTCGTGTTGAATGCGGTCGATATCCCCGGCGCGCAGGATCCCCTCGGCCTGACCAAGGCGCAGTTCCATGCGGATCCACGCCAGGTCGCGACGGTCGCCGATACCTTCAACACGCGGAAGTCGGCCGACCAGCAGCAGGCCGGCCTCATCTACGATCAGCGGATCGACGCTGCGAACAGCGTGCGCGTCATGACCTACTACGGTCAGCGCACGGTCACGCAGTACCTGTCGATTCCTGTAGTGACACAGAACTCGCAGCGCGGCAACGCCGGCGGCGTGGTCGACCTCGGCAATGCGTATGGTGGTGGCGACGCGCGCTGGACCTGGCGTGACCAGGTGCTGGGAAGACCCTTCGAGCTGGCCGCAGGCGTTGCCTATGACAACCAGCACCAGCACCGCGAGGGCTACAACAACTTCGTAGGCACGACGTTAGGCGTACGTGGGGTCCTGCGTCGCGATGAGATCGATCGCGTGTTCGATTTCGACCAGTACGCCCAGGCAACATGGCGGGTCGCCGATGCATGGACCCTGATGGGCGGCGTGCGCCATAGCGATGTGCACTTCCAGTCCAGCGACCGCTACATCGTGCCAGGCAACCCGGACGATAGTGGCGCGGAAGGCTATGCGGCGACGACGCCGGTCTTCGGCGTGCTGTGGCGTGTCGCGCCGTGGGCACACGTGTATGCCAACTGGGGCCGAGGGTTCGAAACGCCGACCTTCTCCGAGATCGGCTATCGCGCCGACGGCGGTGCTGGCCTGGCCTTCGACCTTAAGCCGTCGAAATCGCGCAACAGCGAGGTGGGCATCAAGCTGCAGCCCACCGACGAAATAAAAGGTGGCATCGCCCTGTTCCGCGCCGATAGCGACGACGAGCTGGCCGTGGCGACCAATGTCGGTGGGCGCACCACGTATCAAAACATCGCGCGCTCGCGCCGGCAGGGCATCGAGGCATCGTTCGATGGCACGCTGGCGAACGAACTACACCTACTGGTCTCGTATACGCACCTCCAGGCCAGCTTCCGCACGCCGTTCCTTACCTGCGTCTCCGCTGGCTGTGCAGCGCCGGATACACCGGTCGGTGCGGGTACTCGCATTCCCGGCGTACCGCGTTCGATGGGGTACGCCGCGTTGAAATACGGCGGCGAGACCGGTGCGCAGGCCGGCTTCGATATGAACGCCATGGGTGCGACGACGGCCAACGATCTCGGCACGGCGGTGGCGCCGGGCTACGCACTGTTCGGGGTGTCCGGCGGCTATGTGTTCGACGACGGTCCGTGGCGCATCAACACCTTCGCCCGTGTGGACAACCTGACCGGCCGGCATGTGATTGGCTCGGTGATCGTCAATGACGGTAATGGGCGGTACTTCGAACCCGCGCCGGGGCGGACGTTCCTGGTTGGTATAGATGTGAGCTGGCGGTGACCGGGGATCGCGCGCAAGCGCGCTCCTACAAGAGCCTGCGCAGGTCTCATGTAGGAGCGCGCTTGCGCGCGATTAAGCGGAGATGGCCAGGCGCTCGGAGCGGTACATCAGGGCCGTCGCCCACACCGCCAGCGCCGCGGCGGCGAAACCGCCTGCCAGGCACAGCACCAGCTCCTGCCCCGTGATGCCATCGCCGCGGAGCAGCTGCACGATGCCGAGGTTCTGGCCCAGCAAGGGTACGGCGTACATCCACGGCTCCGGCTTGAGCGGGATCACCGAGAGCAACGCGCTCGGCAGGATCGGGATGATCATCAGGATCGACAGGTAGGTCTGCGCCTCCCGGTAACTTTTGGCGAAGGCAGATACCAGCGATTGCAACGCGGCGAGCAGGAGTATGAGCGGGAGCATCAGCAACACCACCTGAGCGCCGAAGCGGAGACCCAGGTCGAGCACGATACCCAGCTTCTCGGTCGGAATGAACCACGGGGCAGTCGAGAATGCCGCCACGCTCAGCAACAGGCTGATGACCGAGAACGTACAGATCGCAGCGAGCTTGCCTGCGAGGATCTTCCAGCGCGCCACCGGATTCACGAACAACGGTTCCAGCGACTGCCGCTCGCGCTCCCCCGCGGTCAGGTCGATCGCCAGGTACATGCCGCCCATGAAGACGGTAAGCACGAAGAAGTACGGCAGGAACGAGAACATCAGCGCCGAGCGCGATTGCGAGGTCGCCTGGTCGCGGTCGGCGACGTTCACCGGCCACGCGGTCGAGGGTGAGAGGCCACGCGCGATGAGGCGCATGGCGCCTTCGCGGCGGGCGAAGTTCTCGACCACACCGCGGACGCGCGCCACCGTGGTGTTCGCATCACGGCGCGAGGAATCGTAGATGACCTCGACCTGGACGGACTGTCCCTTGTTCCAGGCCTGGACATAGTCAGGCGCGATACGGATCACCACGTCCGCACGCATATCGTGGACGGCACGCTCGGGGTCGGTCACGGTCGCGCCGGCGTCGATGCCTGCGCTTTTCAGCGCACGGATGAAGTTCGGCGCGAGCTCGGCGCCAATCACGGGGACGTTGATCGGCTGGTCCGCGCGCGCCAGCTCGCGATTCACCATGACGTTCATCAGCATGATGAACAGCACGGGTCCCAGCAGCGGTCCAGTAATCAGGGCATTGATAAGCGTTCGGCGATCACGCAGGTTCTCGCGGACTTCCTTCCAGTACACAGCGGTGAATGCGTTCATGCGGCCAGGCCCTCGTCGGTACCGATGATTTTTACGAAGGCTTCTTCGAGGCTGGTCTCGCCAGTCTTTTCCAGCAAGGCCGAAGGCGTATCGTCGGCGACGACGGTTCCGTGCGCGATCACCACGATGCGATCGCACAGCGCAGCGACCTCCTGCATGATGTGGCTGGAAAACAACACGCAGCGTCCTTCCGCTTTCAGCTGATGCATGAAGCGGCGCATGGCCCGCGTGGCCATGACGTCCAGGCCATTGGTCGGCTCATCGAGCAAGACGTTGCGCGGATCATGGACCAGTGCACGGGCGATCGCCGTCTTCACCCGCTGCCCCTGCGAAAAGCCCTCCGTGCGCCGCGTGGCGATATCGCGCATTTCCAGCGCATCGATCAGCGCCTCGCGGCGCCGGGCGATCTCTGTTTCGCTCATGCCCTGGAGGCGCCCGAAGTAGGTGATATTTTCCGAGGCGGTAAGACGCTTGTACAGCCCGCGCGCATCCGGCAGCACGCCAAGGCGGCGGCGCACGGCGACGGGATCGTCGGCAGGGTCGACGCCGTCCACCAACACCTGGCCCGTATCCGGCTTCATCAGCGTATAGAGCATGCGCAAGGTGGTGGTCTTGCCGGCGCCGTTGGGCCCTAGCAAACCGGTGATCTCGCCATCACGCGCGGTGAAGCTCACGCCGTCCACGGCTTTCACCGCGCCAAACGCCTTGCGCAGGTCCTTGACTTCGATCATGGCGTCGCTCCGTTGAATCCGACGAACACGGGGACCGGTGAAAGCCGTTCGAGGCATTTCCCATCCAGCCCTTTCGCATCGGCCTTGTCGATGAACTGGTCGAGCAGGCGGGGCATGCAGCCGCGTGCCACCACGTTATGACCCTGGCCCTGCAGCACGAAGTGGCGGCCGTTGGGCAGCCCCTTCAGCACCTCGTCGCCGTAATGCGGGGGTGTCACCGGATCGAACTCGCCCGACATGAGCAGCGCCGGCACCTGGCTTTGCAGGGGCTGGTGGAAATCCGCGGGGCGCTTGCCATGCGGCCACACCGAGCACGCGGCACGGAATGCCTCGATCATGTTGTCACCGAGGATCGTGTCCTTGTCCTGGGGGCGCGAGGTAAGCAGGTCGGCGTCCTCCGAACAGATCACCGAGTACTGCATGCCGCCATCCATCGTGTCGCCCAGGTCGCCGGTCAGCAGCCTGGCCTGGCCCAGCAAGGGGCCGACATCGCCCCGCGCAGCGGCGTCGATCGAAAGCGGGAGCAGCGCGGCGGTTTCGGGTGAGTAAGCGAACATGCGTACCACGGTCGCCAGCACGTATTCGCTCAGCACGCGCTGGGTGCTGGCATAGGTCTGCGGATCACGGAAGGTGACTTTGTGCGGGTTGGCGCGCAGCGCGTCGCGCAGCTGGTAAAGCGTCTGGTACGGGTCGGCGAAGCGGGCGCGACACGCCTCATCGTTGGCGCAGCGGGTGAACTGAGCCTTCAACGCCGCATCGAGGTTCACGGCGAAATCCTCGCCCAGCACCAGCGCGTTCGGCGCGATACCGTCGAGTGCGATCGTGCGGATCGCCTCTGGATGGCGCATGGCGTATTGCTGCGCGACGCGCGTTCCGTACGATACGCCGAGCACGTTGAGCTTCGGCGAGCCCAGCGCCTTGCGCAGGTCTTCCAGGTCGGCCACCGCATCGGTCGTGGTGTAGAAGCGCACGTCGGCCTGGGCTGAGAGGCTATCCAGGCAATGCTTCGTCTCCTTGCGCACGGCGTCCAGATCGACGCCGCTGCTTTCTTCCGATCCCCCCGGTACGTCGTGGTCATCGCCGTCGCGGCAGCTCAACGGATGAGAGCCGCCGGTGCCGCGCTGATCGAGCAGCACGACGTTGCGGTGCGCCAGCACCAGGGCCATCGCCGGCGCCACGCTGGCGTAGGTCTCCGTCGCCGCCTGGCCTGGACCACCGGCCAGGAACACGACCGGATCCCCCGCCGGCACCTGTGCGCTGCTGCGCACGATGGCCAGCCGCATATCGAGTTTGCGTCCTTCGGGGTGGTCACGGTCCTCGGGTACCTGGAACGGCGCGCACCACGCGGCCGTGGATAGGCCCGAGTGCGGCTGCCCCAGTTCGCACGGATGCAGGGTGAGCGAGCCTAACTGCCAGGTACGCGGAACGGCCGGCGTGCTATCGGCGGCGACAGCCGTGCTCGTTGCAGGCGTCGCCTCGGTGTGGCCGCGGTGCATCACCTGGCGGCCGGCAAAGGCTGCCGTGACAATCGCGACGATGATGGCGATGCGGGGTGCGCGTTTCATTCCCTCAGGCTCCCGGCGTGAAGATGGATTCGATGGACAGCGAGAACACGCCGGCGATCTTGAACGCCAGTGGCAGGCTGGGATCGTACTTGCCCGTCTCGATAGCGTTCACGGTCTGTCGCGATACATCGAGGCGTTCGCCCAGATCGGCCTGGGACCAGCCCAGTGCCGTGCGTAATTCGCGGACTCGGTTATTCATGGCTGCGGTAGTACCAGCGCATGCTGCACTTGGCGATGCCGAACAGTCCCATCAAGATCGGAAACACCCAGATCGCGACGGCTGCCCCGGTCGGATCCGGGAGCACTTTTGCGTTGAGCAAAAGGCCATAGGTAAGGAACCCGAACACGCCGATGCCACCCGCTATCGCGATCGCCTCGAGGTCGATGCGCCGTTCCAGTTCATCCTGGTCACGGATCACCCGCACCATAGCGCGGATGACAAACGCGATGGGAATGGCGGGCAGCACGGTGACCGCAGCCCGGGCCAGTGTGCCATCCAATGTCCTGAGCCAGAACAGCGAGGCGAACAGGATGACCACATACCCGGCCATGGCTGGGAAGAACTCGCGCAGGTAGCGCTTGTGGACGGCACGCATCGCCATGTCAGTGGGCCTCGATGAACGCGTTGAGCGCCTTGCCGAAAGCGGCCGGCTGATCGAGCATGACATAGTGGCGCGAGGGCGCGAGCGCGATCACCTTCGCGTTCGGTGCGTCGGCCAGCAGCGCGCTGTAGTACGCCACCTTCTGTTCCTGGGTGATCTTCACCGGACCCATCTGCGCATCCTGTTCCGCGAACGCCGTGATCTCCAGGATCGGCGCTTTCGCCGCCTTCAGCTCAGGCCGGAAATCAGCCCCGGCATCTTCGGCCATGTAACGCGCGACGGCCTTCTGGTCGCTACGGGCGTTGAGCGGCGCCACGCGGGTGGCCGTCGCCGGATCCAGCGTGCCGATCTTCTGCATGTACGCGAGCTGCTGTGCCTCGAATTCCGCCGGCGTCGCAGCCTCCGTCTTCGCCTTTAGCTGGGCCGCGATCGCGGTGCGCTGCTCGGCGCTCACCCGCTCCATGCCCGGAAAGATCGGCAGGCCATCCACGGCGACGACGCCACCGGTCAGGTCCGGGTGGCGGCCGGCGAAACGCAGGGCCAGGGTGCCACCAAGACTGTGGCCGACGAGGATGGGCTTTTCGATATGGTTCTTCTGGATAAAGTCCGCCAGTGAAGCATCAGCCCGGTCCATCCAGTTGCCGTCGGCGGAGGGGGCGGGCGTCCCGTTGAAGCCGGCCAGGGTCACCGCGTAAACGACGTGGTTCTTTTCCAGGTCCGTGATCGTGTCCTTCCAGACCCAGGGGCCAACCGCCAGACCAGGGATCAGGATGACCGGCCGGCCCGAGGTGCCATGGCGCTCGATGCTCAACGTGCCAGCCTGGACGGCCTGGGCCGCCTGCATGGTGGCGGTGGAGGGCGTGGCAGCGTGCAGGGTGGAAGCAGCGCAAACGGCCATCAGCAGGGCGGCGGCGCGGAAAACGATACGGTACGACATGGTCGAGCTCCTTTCGTTGACGTGGAGCGTGTCAAGCACGCTTGACATCATCCTGCGCGCAGAACGATCGCGTGTCAAGGATCCTTGACATATCCGTTTTGTGACGCATGTCACCTTCTGACGGGATCCCGACACGCCCGGGCGAAAGGCGACGCGGCACGTCAGACGATGCGTGGAATATCCGCCGTAGCTATATGTCGCGGCAGGCTTTTTTGCCGATTTCCGCTCGGCGAAAGTCAAGCCCGCTTGACAGTTTCGTAGGCCATTTCGGCACCTGTAGGCCGATCCGGCAGCAGACGCGGGATTTCACTTCCCAGGATCGTCTCAGTCCCGAACCTTGCACGTGACGGAAGTACGTCGCGCCGACACACCTTCACGGTGGACGCCAGGAGAGCTCCCATGACCACGATTCGCAGCCTTGCCCTAGCCGCCGCAGTCACGTTTGCTTTCGTCGCCGGGACGGCTCACGCCGCGACAGCGACCACCACGTTCAATGTGCGCATCACGATCACGGCGGCGTGCGATATCAGCACCACCGCACCGACCGACGTGAACTTCGGCTCGCAGCCCTCGACCACCACCAATGTGGATAACCAGGGCGCGCTCAATGTGAACTGCACGCCGAGTGCGCCCTACACGATCGCGCTGGATAACGGCCAGAACGGCACCGATGCGAACTCGCGGAAGATGAGCAATGGCACATCGCTCGTCCCGTACCAGTTGTACCGTGCCGCGGGCCGCACGGCGGCCGATATCTGGGGTAGCACTACCGGCGGCAGCGGCAACGTGTTCGCCGGTACGGGTACCGGTAGCGTGCAGACCTTGCCCGTCTTCGGCCGCGTGCCATCGACCAACTTCCCGGCCGGCAGCTATGCCGATGTGATCACCGCGACCATCACGTACTGATGACTGGCCCGCGAACGCCGTGGTTCGCTGCGCTTATCGCGTGTCTTGCGATGATCGGGGCGCCGACGGCGGTCGCCAGTGGCCTGCAGGTGTCGCCGATCGGCTTGCGTGTGGCTGCTTCGGAACAGGCGCAGGCCCTGTGGTTGACCAACACAGGTACCGACACCTTGCACGCACAGGTGCGCGTCTTCCGTTGGACACAGGCGGGTGGCAAGGATGTGTTCGAAGCAACGCGTGACCTCGTGGTAAGCCCACCCATGGTCACGATCGCACCGGGCGATCGCCAGCTGGTACGCATCATCCGCCAGGTGGCGCCACCATCGGATGGGACCGAGGCCGCCTATCGCGTCATCGTCGATGAACTACCTGTCGGTGGTGCTGACAAGGGCGGCCTGAAGTTCGTGCTTCGCTATTCAGTCCCCGTGTTCATCGCACCGGCGGGCGACCCCACCGTCAGCGCCACGCTACGAGCCAGCGTCGAGGCATCGGGGGACGGCATGGTGCTCCTCGTGCACAACAGCGGCAAGGGCCATGCGCAACTCGCCGATGTGAGCCAGCACGAGGATGGCCAGGACACCCCTCTTCTCTCCGGCCTGGTGGGCTATGCATTGCCCGGTAGCACCATGAGCTGGCCCCTGCCACCGGAGTCGCGCCGCGCCGGCGCATTACGCGCGAGGATCAACGGTGAGGCGAGCGAGTCGACCCTGGTCATGGATGCTGGCAGCCGCTAGCGTCCTCGCGCTCAAGGCCGCCACCGTGCATGCGCTGGATCACACCACCGATGCCATACCGCCGCCCAGCATGGATCCACGGGTGAGCATGTCCGGTGAAGATCTCTATCTCGAAGTGGTGCTCAACGGCACCGCGACCGAACGCCTTATGCATTTCATCCGCCGCGGCCAGGTGTTGTGTGCGAATGCCGCTGACCTGCGTGGCCTGGGCCTCGTGCTGCCACCTGGCGACGAGATGCGTTGCCTGCGCGAAATCGATGGCTTGCGCTATGGCTATGACGCGAGCCAGCAACGGGTCACGATCGACGTGCCCACCGGCCAGCTTGACCTCCCAAGGCGCATCCTGAACCAGCCGGAACGCAACGCCACGAAGGCGACGAGTGGTACCGGCCTATTGCTGAATTACGATGTTTATGCGGCTCATGGTGGCGGCCTGGGCAATGTGAGCGGCCTCGCCGAGCTGCGCGCTTTCAGCGATGACAAGGGCGTGCTGAGCAACACCTCGCTGACCCGCCGTTACCAGGAAGCCGGTGGCACGTGGCGCGGCGACACCGTGCGCCTGGATACACAGTGGCGGCTGTCGTTCCCCGAAAGCTCCACGGTGCTGACCATCGGCGATACGTTTACCGGCTACACCTCCTGGAGCCGCGCGACACGCATTGGCGGCGTGGCGCTCGGCACCGATTTCGCCCTGCAGCCGTACCGTGTCACGACACCATTGCCTCAGTTCTTTGGCCAGGCCACTGCGCCTTCCTCCGTGGATCTTTACGTGGACGGCATTCGCCAGTACACGGGCAAGGTGCCGCCGGGTCCTTTCCAGCTGACCGCGGTACCCGGTGTGGACCAGGCCGGCCAGGCGCAGGTCGTCCTCACCGATGCGCTGGGTCGTACCAGTACCGTGACCTTCCCCTTTTACGCGGCACGGCAGCTCCTTCGCGCGGGCCTCGATGACTGGTCGGTGGAGCTCGGTACCGTGCGCGAGGCGTACGGGCTCGACTCCTTCGCGTATGGCGACGATCCGGTAGGTAGCGGCACGTGGCGCCGCGGGGTCACCGACCACCTCACCCTGGAAACTCACGCTGAAGGGGGCGCCAGTCGCAGCACGGCGGGCTTTGGTGCGGTGTGGAATCCTTTCGGTGCCGGCGTGCTGAATGCCTCGTATGCTGGTTCGCGCAACGGCGGTGCGCAATACGGCGCAGGCTTTTCATGGAGTGGCCGCTTCATGAACTTCTCGATCGATACGTTGCGTAGTAACGACCGTTACCGTGACGTGGCGTCGAGCTATGGCTCACCACCGCCGCGCGCCAGCGATCGGGCGCTGGTCGGTTTCAACGTGCGCGAATCGAGTTTCGGCGCGAACTACATACGCCTGCGTTACCCCGGTCAGCCGGTCACCCGCTACGCCGGCCTGTTCGTGCTGCGCAACCTGCGCCGGGGCATCGCGGTAAACGCCAGCCTCAACCAGAACCTCGATGAACGCGCCGACCATAGCTTCTTCCTCGGTGTGACCTGGGCGCTCGACGAGCGCACCACGTACACCGCATCGGCGCAGCGTGATCGCGACCAGACCTTCGGCACGATCGACGCCAGCCGTCCTATCGATGGCGATGGCGGTTTTGGCTGGCACGCGCAAGGCCGCAGTGGCGAAGCCAGTGGCGGTCTCGGCGAGGTCGGCTGGCTGGGTAACCACGGCCAGCTGACCCTCGGCGCCAGCACGATCGGGCCTTCGTCGTATACCTACGCCGATGCGAACGGCGCGCTGGTGCTGATGGGCGGCCACGTCTTCGCGGCGCGACGCATCGATGATGCGTTTGCCCTCGTGTCCACCGAAGGTGCGCCGGATATTCCGGTGCTCCTGGAAAATCGCCGCACCGGTGTCACCGATAGTCGCGGCCTGCTGCTCGTCTCGCGCCTGAATGCCTGGCAGGACAACCGCCTCGCTATCGATCCGATCGACCTGCCAGCGGATGAGCGCGTGCAGCGTGTGGATAGCGTCGTCGCGCCAGCGGATCGCTCGGGCGTCATCGTGCGCTTCCCCGTGGTGCGGGTGCGTGCGGCACTGGCGATCCTCGTCGATGGCGAAGGTGCGCCGCTACCGCTGGGATCCGTCGTGGAAACCGGTCGCGGCGAACCGGCTATCGTCGGCTATGACGGCCAGGCCTATCTCGATAACCTCAAGGGCAGCACGCAGCTCACGGTCACCAAGCCCGATGGTTCGCGTTGCACAGCAACGCTCAGCTACCCCGCGAGCGCGCGCGATCTCCCGCAACTTGGTCCACTTCCATGCAGGCCATCGCCATGAAATGGATCGCGCTATGCCTGCTGGCGTTTGCGGCGCTCGTTGCCGCACCGCGTGCCGAGGCCACGACCACGTGCGGCATCACGAGTATCACCAACCTGGCGTTTGGTGCGGTGGACCCGACCGGCACCGCGGTCGATACGACCGCCACGATCAACTACAGCTGCACCTATAGCGGCTTCCTCGGCATCCTCTACGGCAGCTACATCACGATGTGCGTAAGCCTGGGCCAGGATGCGCTGGGTAACCTCGCGCCGCGCACCCTGGTCGATCCGCTGACCGACCTCATGCAGTACAACGTGTACAAGGACGCGAACCGCACGGCGATATGGGGGGTGGTGAACAACGTCACCTACTCGCCACTCACGGTGACCGCGTTCGTGCCGCTGCTGAATAACGGCAGCGCCGTCACCGGCAGCGTCACCGCATACGGCCGGGTGACCGCAGGCCAATCCACGCTGTCGCCGGGTTCGTACACAGGCACAATCGTCGGGGGCACGGCGGGTACCGCCGTCACTTACAGCTACAGTGAAGCGCTGCTGGCCCTGGGCACTTACCCCACCAGTTGCACGGCTGGCGGCACCGTCGCTGCCGCCACCGTGGCCGGTCCGTCGACGTCGGTAACGGCATCGGTGGCCGCGAAATGCACATTGGCGACAGCGACCGACCTGAACTTCGGCTCGGTGCCGGGCCTGCTGCGGAGTAACACCGACCAGACCTCGCTGGTGCGTGCCACCTGCACCAACCGCGCGGCCTATCAGATCGGTCTGGATAACGGGCAGAACGCCTCGGGCAGCGTCCGTCGCATGGCGGGCGGGGGGCGTTTCGTCACCTACGAACTCTATCGCGATACCCAGCGGACCCTGCGCTGGGGCACGGCGCTGAACACCGACACGATGACCGGCACCGGCAGTGGTGCGGAACAAACCCTGACCGTCTATGGGCGCGTGCCGATCCAGGCCGCGGCCGTCGCGGGCACCTACAGCGATATCGTGACCATCACGGTCACGTACTAATCGTCGTCGTGCGACCAGCCGCCGCGACGCGGCTTACCACCGCCGGGTTTCGACCCGGTCTTGCGGCGCAGGCGCGCTTCCATCGTCGCCGCCTGCTCTTCGCGTTCTTCATGCAGCTTGAGGAAGTTGCGCCAGCGCTGCGGTGAGAGCTCCCCCGATTCGAGCGCGGCCTGCACCGCGCAGCCGGGTTCCTTGCCGTGGCCGCAATTGGTGAAGCGACACTGGGCGACAAGCGCCTCGATATCGGCGAAGAGGTCGAGGTTTTCCTCGCCGGTCAGCTTCAGCTCGCGCATGCCCGGCGTGTCGATGAGGCAGCCGCCGGTGGGCAGGCTTAGCAGCGCGCGATGCGTCGTGGTATGCCGGCCACGGCTGTCGTGTGAGCGCACGGCGCTCGTCGCCATCCGCTCCTCACCCAGCAGCGTATTGGTGAGTGTCGATTTGCCCGCACCCGAGGAACCGACCAGCACCGCGCTCATGCCAGGGCCGAGGTACGGCGCCAGCAGGGCCACGGTCGAAGGATCCTTGCCGTTGATCGCGTGCACTTCCGCATCGGCCGGCAAGCGCGCACGCAAGGCGGCCACGGAGGCCTCCACGTCAACGCCGGTATCGGCCTTGCTCAGCAGTACGACCGATTTCGCGCCCGAACCTTCGACCAGGGTCAGGTAACGCTCGATGCGCGAGGGATTGAAGTCGCCGTCCAGGCCCGTCAGCACCAGCACGTAGTCAATGTTCGCGGCGATCACCTGGCGCTCGTAGCGCTCGCCGGCGGCGGCGCGGGTCAGCGTGGAGCGGCGCGGGAGGATCTCCTCGATGACCGGATGGCTCGCATGGCTAAGCAGGACGAAGTCGCCCACGGCGGGGCGCAGGACCGGGTCCAGGCCGCGCTTGAGGAACTGGCCGGCAGGCTGGGCGTTGAACGCCGTGGCGCCGTCGTGCACCTCGTAGCCGGCACGATGCTGCACCACCACGCGCGCCAGGCGGCGTGGGTCGTTGGGCAGCGCATTATCGCGCCAGCCGATATGGCGCAGTCGCGCCAGGCCTTCAGGGTCGGTCATGGCCGCGATTATGCCCGCTCTACGCCCGAAGTCAGCCTCGCCGGGCCATCCTGACGCTGTTAGGATCGGGTGACGACCGCTGGGAACAGGCCTGGCGGGCCACACGGGAAGTTGCAGAACGTGTCCTCGATCAAGCCCAGCGCCCACCTTGCGGAAGTGCGCTACGAAATCCGCGGCGCCCTCACCCGGCGTGCGCGCGAGATGGAAGCGGCCGGCAAGCCGATCATCAAGCTCAATATCGGCAACCCTGGCCGTTATGGCTTCACTACACCGGCGCACCTGCGCGAGGCCATTGCCGGTCATTTGGGTGATAGCGAAGCCTACGGCCACGAGCAAGGCCTGGAAGAGGCCCGTGAAGCCATCGTGGCGCAACAGCTAGCCCGTGGCGCGCAAGGCGTGGATGTCGAGCATGTGTTCATCGGCAACGGCGTCAGCGAGCTGATCGATATCTCGCTGCGTGCGCTGCTGCAGCCCGGCGATGAAGTGTTGTTGCCCAGCCCCGATTACCCGCTGTGGAGTGCCGCCACCATCCTCAACGATGGCAGCCCGCGCTATTACCGCTGCCTGGCGGAGAACGACCACCTGCCCGATCCCGATGAGATCGATGCCCTGGTCGGCCCGCGCACGCGCGCCCTGGTGCTGATCAACCCGAACAACCCGACCGGCGCGGTCTATCCCAAAGCCTTGCTCGAACGCATCGTGGAGGTCGCCCGCCGGCATAACCTGCTGCTGCTCTGCGACGAGATCTACGACGAGATCCTGTACGACGGCACGCCGTTCCAGCCGCTGGCCGCGGTCGCCGGCGACCATCCGTGCGTCAGCTTCGGCGGCCTGTCGAAGGTGCACCGCGCCTGCGGTTATCGCGTGGGCTGGATGAGCCTTTCGGGCAACAAGGCACGCGTCGCCGAATACCGCGACGCGCTGCAGCTGCTGGCGGCATTGCGCCTGTGCGCGAACGTCACCGCGCAGTGGGCCGTGCGCCCCGCCCTGCTCGACAAGCCCACCATCGGCGAGCTCACCGCACCGGGTGGCCGCCTGCACGAGGCACGCCGGATCATCCTCGACAACGTCGCCGCCAGCCCGTACCTCGATGTGGTCGCACCGGGGGGTGCCATCTACGCGTTCCCCTGGATCCGCGCGGATGCGATCGCGCATTTCGACGACACTGCGTTCGCGTTGCGCCTGCTCGAGGAAGAGGAAGTGCTCGTGGTGCCCGGTACCAGCTTCAACCTGCACGCCAGCCGCCACCTACGCCTGACCTTGCTGCCTGAACCTGCGCAACTGGCCGAGGTATTCGCGCGCATGGATCGCGTGCTCGCGCGCATGGCCGCGGAAGACCGCCCTGCCGCGAGCGCGGTCGCCTGATGCCGGCACCGGCGTTCCTCGCCCTGGGCGATTCGTACACGATCGGCGAGGGTGTGCCCGAGGCGGGGCGTTGGCCCATGCAACTCGTCGCACGGTTGCATGCCGTCCAGGTAGACGTGCAGGCGCCGCGCATCATTGCCACCACCGGCTGGACCACCGACGAACTTTCCGCCGCGATGGATGCTGCGGGACTCAAACCCGGGTACGGGCTAGTGACGCTGCTGATCGGCGTGAATAACCAGTATCGCGGACGCTCGCAAGCGGAATACCGTGAGCAGTTCCTCGCCTTGCTTGAACGCGCTATCTCCCTGGCCGGCGATGCGCGCCGCGTCGTCGTCGTTTCCATCCCGGACTGGGGCGTCACCCGGTTCGCCGAAGGACGCGACCGTGCGGCCATCGCGCACGAGATCGATGCATTCAATGCCATTGCCCACGATGAAACCCACCGCGCCTTCGCCCGCTGGGTCGATGTCACCGGCATCTCGCGCAGGGCTGGCGATACGGAAGGCATGCTGGTCGACGACGGCCTGCACCCTTCAGCCGCGCAGTATGCCTTGTGGACCGAAGCCATCCTGCCAGCAGCAAAAGCGGCCATCGCGGAACTGTAGAAGCGCGCTTGCGCGCGATGGGTGCTTGCGATAACCCCGGATCGCGCGCAAGCGCGCTCCTACAGAGGCGTTTCGCGGAAACATCCCTGAAACACGAGCGCCATCCGCTGGTTACAGCACGGCCCGAGACTGGTGACCCGGGAAAACCCCGGAATCGCCACCATGGCCAAGCTCACCTGTCGCAGCGCCTTCATCTCCGACGTGCATCTCGGCACGCCGGACTGCAAGGCTGCTTACCTCCTCGATTTCCTCCGCAGCGTGGATTGCGAGCGGCTTTACCTCGTCGGCGACATCGTCGACCTGGAAGCGCTCGCGAAGCGCCACTGGTGGCACCCCGACCATAGCGCCGTCATTGCCGAGCTGATCGCCATGGCGGCCCGCGGGGTGGAGGTGATCTACATCCCCGGCAACCACGACTACCAGATGCGCGGCCTGGCGGGCTCCACCATCGCTGGCATCCGCGTTGAGCTGGATGCCCTGCATGAAGGCGCGGACGGCCGCCGCTACCGGGTCAGCCACGGCGACGAATTCGATCCCGACCATATCGGCAAGCGCTGGCTTACCGTGCTCGGCGATGCGATGCACCGGATGATCTGCTGGGCCAACCGGCGCATGCACTCGGTGCGTCGGCGGATGGAACTGCCCTATGTGCCGCTATCGATCATCATCAAATCGCACGTGGGCATGGCCATGAGCTACATCCGCGGCTACGAACAGCGCGTGGCAGCCGATGCGGCGGAGCGCGGGCTGGATGGGCACATCTGCGGCCACATCCATTTCGGCCATATGCGGCCGATCAACGGGATCCTGTACCTGAACGATGGTGACTGGGTGGAGCATTGCACCGCCCTGGTCGAGGACTTCAGCGGCGCGATGGAGCTGGTCCACTGGACCGAGCGCTACACCCCGCTAGGTCGCGCGAGCCGTGAGACGGTCCTGCCCTCGCCGGAGGCGGTGCTGGCCTTCGCCCCGCTGGCCGACTGCCGCAACGACCTTTCCGACCTCACCTCGATGGAACCGTCCCTGGTGGGTTGATTTCACTTTGATAGCGCCCATCTGCGAAGGATGCCGGTAAAATGGCCCCTTTCCCTTTGCGGTGAACCTCTCCATGGCTCTTGATACCCCCACCCGCGAGCGCATCGAAGCCCTCCTCGCCCAGCACGACGTCGTGCTGTTCATGAAGGGTACGCGCCAGCAGCCGATGTGCGGCTTCTCCGCCGCGGCTACCAACACGCTGAACGACGTGGTCGAGACGTACCACACGGTCAATGTGCTGGAAGACCCGGAGATCCGCGAGGGCATCAAGGAATATGGCCAGTGGCCCACCATTCCGCAGTTGTATGTGAAGGGTGAGCTCGTTGGCGGTTCCGACATCATCCGCCAGATGTACACCAGCGGTGAGCTCTACACGATGTTCGGCGGTAGCGCCCCGGACCGCACGCCGCCGGAAATCACCATCACCGAGAAGGCCGCTGAAGCCATCCGCGGTGGCATGGCCAATGCCCAGGGCATGGCGCTGCACCTCGAGATCGGCCCGGACCACAGCGCCGGCTTCCAGCTTACGCCGGCCGGCGACCACGACATCGTCACGGTCGCCAACGGTATCGAAGTGCATTTCGATCCGGGCAGCGCCCAGCGCGCCAAGGGCATCGTCATCGATTGGGTCAGCACCGTGCAGGGCGAAGGCCTCAGCCTGAAGTTCCCGGGCGCCGTGGAGATCACCTCGATCACCGTGCACCAGTTGAAGGATCGCCTGGCCGCTGGCGATATCCTTCTCGTCGACGTCCGCCCGGCCCACGGCCGCGCCATGGCCGCACCGCTCGCTGGCGCGCGCATCCTCGAAGATGAAGGCTACGAAGCCCTGGCCTCGCTGCCGAAGGACACTGCCATCGCCTTCATCTGCCACCACGGCATCTCCAGCCGCGCCGCCGCCGATCGCTTCGCTGCCCACGGCTTCACGAACCTGTTCAACGTCGAAGGCGGCATGGATGCATGGGCCCGCGAGGTCGACCCGACCGTCCCGCTGTACTGATTGCATCGCGTAATGAAGAAAAAGGGCGCCCAACGGCGCCCCTTTTTTTGCCCATTGTCGGGGTGCTACGTCTCGTTGCGTGGCGCACGAGCCGGTATGCGGAAGTCCCGCGCTCTGTGGACGCGCTTGCTCATGCGCATGCATGCGCATAGACTTCGCCTACGACCCGTCCCCGGAGCCGCCCCATGGCCATCGCGATTTACGACCTGTGCGCCCCGAAGCGTGCCTTGAACCTGTCGCTTAACGTCGATCTGGTCGCGCAGGCGCGCGAACTGACGCCGAATCTCTCTGCCCAGGTCGAGGCCCTGTTGGCGGCCTTCGTGGCCGAAAAGAAGGGTGTCCTCGAACAGAACCGGCGCGAGCTTCAGCGCGCCGCCGAAGGTTGGAACACCTTCGTGCAGGAACACGGCTCCTTCGCAGATGAGTTCTCGACGCTCTGATGGCGCAATTCGACGTACACCCGAATCCTGGCAGGCTGAAAGGGGTTATCCCTTTCGTCGTCGTCATTCAGTCGGCCGTATTCGATAACTCAGATCGACGTGTCGTTGCGCCATTGATCCTTGCAAAGGAGTTCGGGCGCGTTGAGAGCAAACGGTTCAACCCTAAATTTACGATCAACGGAACTGAGGTCGTTCTTCAGCCTCTTGAAGTCGTCTCTGTGCCAAGGGGTCTACTCGGCCGTCCTGTTGAGAACATGAAGTCGGATGGACAACTAATCATCGATGCGCTCGATGAACTTTACTCGCAGGCGTACGGGTAGTTCCCACACTGATTCCATCGCGTACCGAGAGCGGTGGGTAGTACTCACGGCAAGACCCATCGCGCGCAAGCGCGCTCCTACAACAGCAGGGCTAGCAGGGTGGCGGCTTCGGTCATTTCTACCAGGGCGCCGGCGGTGTCGCCGGTGAAGCCGTGGATGCGTTTTAGCGTGGCGCGGCGCCAGAGGTAGCCGGTGATAAGAGCGGCGGCTAGTGCTTTGAGGCCGGTGGTGCCGAAGGCTAGGGGCGTGGCGATCGTCAGGATCAGGGCGATGCGGCAGCCGAGGGCGGGGGCGCCGCGTAGGGGGGCGCCGAGGCCGTTTTCGCGGACGTAGGGGGTGGTCAGGAAGAGGGCTACCAGGGAGCCTCTGGCTAACAGGGGTGGGAGGATGAGGGGCCAGGGGAAGGGGGCGCTTCGGTTGATCGCGAGCAAGCTCGCTCCTACAAGAGCCGATAGCGTCGTGAACTTGAGGAGAGTGACCAGGATCAGGGACATCACGCCGGCGGGGCCGCAGCGGGGGTCTTTCATGATCTGCAGGGTGCGTTCGCGGTCGCCCATGCCGCCGATCCAGGCGTCGGCGCTGTCGGCCAGGCCGTCGAGGTGGAGCGCGCCGGTGACGATGACCCAGAGTGCGACCATCACCGCGGCGGCGGGCAGCGACGGCATGTGCTGCAGGCACCATGCCGCGAGTACGAAGATGGCGCCCAGTACGAGGCCGACGAACGGGTACCACTTCAGCGAGGCGGCCTGCGCCTGTACGTCCCACGCCACCTTGGGCATGGGAAGCCGGGTGAGAAAGCCGAAGGCAATGGCCAGACCGCGCATTACGTGTTCCAGGTGATGGCGTGCAACGAGGCGTGCGGCACGTCGATGCCTGCCATGTCGCCGAAGGGACGGTGTTCCGCCGCGCAACGTAACAGGCGAATGGCACCACCGTGGGTGATGACGAGGACGCGCGCATCCCGCGCCTCGCCAGCCGCCTGATCCATGCCCGCGGCGAGACGCGCGTGGAATGCGTCGAACGTTTCGGCGCCCGGCGGCGGATTCGCCACCGGATCGGACCAGAAGCGGCCAAGCGCATCGCCCTGCTCTTCCGCCAGCGTCTCGATGGGTACGCCCTGCCAGTCACCAAAATGATATTCGGCGAGACGCGCATCGAGGCGCAGCGGCAGCCCGCGCGCGCCGGCCAGTTCCTCGGCGAAGCGCGCGCAGCGGGCCATCGACGAAGACACGATGCGATCCCATACCTGCCCTTCCACGGCCGCGCGCAACTGCGCCCAACCGAGTTCGGTCAGCGAATCATCGAGCTGGCCGCGGTAGCTGCGTTGCCCGGTATCACCATGGCGAAGCAAGTCGATACTCATGCTTCCGAGACACCGGCTTCGGCGAATGTCGCCATCGAGCCGTGCAGCGTGCAGGCCATGCGCAGCAGTGGCACGGCGACCGCGGCACCACTCGCCTCACCAAGGCGCATGTGCAGGTCGAGCAGTGGCTCGGCCTGCAGGGCGTCGAGCACGCGGCCATGGCCGCGTTCATGGGAACGGTGGGCGAAGATCATCCACGGGCGGGCGTCTGGACGCATCGCGACGGCGGCGAGCGCAGCGGTGCTGGTGATGAAGCCATCGACCAGCACGGGCATGCCGCACTGCGCCGCGGCGACGTAGGCACCCACGAGCGCGGCGATTTCAAAGCCACCGAGGCAGCGCAACTTTTCGCGCACGGAATCGGCGCCGGCGTGCGTGCGCAGCGCGTCACCGATCACGACGACCTTGTGTGCGACGCCTTGCTTATCCAGTCCGGTACCGGGGCCGGCCAGGATCTCCGGTTTCTCGCCGAGCAACGCACATGCCAGCGCACTCGCCGCCGTGGTGTTGCCGATGCCCATGTCGCCGCCAATAAAAAGCTCCGCGCCATCCGCCGAAGCACGCGCGACGCTGCGCACGCCGGCATTGAGCGCGGCATCCAGTTCGTCGTCGGCCATCGCAGGCACGTGGCGGAAGTTCGCCGTGGACGAAGCGATCACTTCACGGCGCACCCCTTCGATCTCGCCCGGATCGTTGACCGTACCGAGGTTCACCACATCGAGGTTGGCACCAAGCTCGCGTGCCAGCACGGCGATGGCCGCGCCGCCACTCGCGAAGTTGCGTAGCATTTCGCCGGTCACGGCCTGCGGGAATGCCGAGATGCCTTCAGCGGCGACGCCATGATCACCCGCAAACACCGCGATGTGCACCTTGTCGACACGCGGACGCTTGCGCGATTGTAGCGACGCCAGCTGGATCGCCAACGCCTCGAGCCGGCCGAGCGAGCCCGGCGGTTTGGTCAACGTATCCTGGCGTTCAGCTGCTGCGGCGGCAGCCGCATGGTCGGGTACGCGGCTGGGTACCGACATCCAATGCTTCATGGCAAGGTTCCTTTCATCACGAGGGGTAGCCCGGCCGCCACGAACACCACGCGTTCGCAGGTGGCTGCAAGGGATTGATGCAGGCGTCCGGCTTCATCGACGAAGCGACGCGTGAGTTCGCCCAACGGCGTGATGCCGAGGCCGACTTCATTGCTGACGATAACGAGATCGTGCTGCAACCCGCTTACGGTATCCAGAAGCGCGGTGCGCTCGGCTTCGAAATGCGTGCCGTCATCGATACCCAACGCGTTAGATAGCCACAGGGTCAGGCAATCGACGAGCAACAGTCGGTCGGGAGCGGCGTACGCACGCAGGGTCGCGGCGAGCGCAAGCGGCTCTTCCACGCAAAGCCATGCCTGCGGACGACGCGCACGGTGGTGCGCGATCCGTTCGGCCATCTCGCCATCCAGCGCTTGCGCGGTGGCGATGTACATAACGCCCTTGCGGCTGTCGCTGGCCAGCCGTTCCGCCAGCGCGCTCTTGCCCGAGCGCGCGCCACCAAGGATCAGGGTTCTCATTCGCTTAGTCCAAACCAGGTGGCCAGTCGGCGGGTATCCATATGGGCGTCGATGGTGTCCGCCAGGCGGTCGATCGAGGCGTCGCGCAAGGCATCGATGTCGAGGGGTGCGGCGTCGTGCAGACCCACCCGCCTCAGCAGTGCCGCCAAGGCTTCAGGATGATCGAACAAGCCGTGCAGGTAACTACCCATCACAAGCCCATCCGACGATATCGCCCCATCGTCGTAGGAGCCCACCCTGTGGGCGATATCTTTGGGTCCGTGTGTTGCAGGGAATACGGTCGGGTCGCATGGGGTGGTCGCGCCCAAGGTCGCTCCTACCACTGTAGCGAGGGGACTTTGCAAGGCGGGGCCGGTGGAGATACCGCAGTGGATTTCGTAGCCAGTCACGGGGGTTTGGTGGTCTGCCAGTGTGCCGGTGACGCGGCGTAGCTGCTTCTGCGTTGTCATCACGGTTTCCATCTCGAGCAGGCCAAGGCCTTCGCTAGAACCGGGCTCGCCTTCGATGCCTTCGGGGTCGTGCACGGCATAGCCAAGCATTTGGAAGCCACCGCAAATGCCGATGACATGCCCACCGTAGCGGACGTGACGCAGGATCGCCTTGTCCCAGCCGCGCTCACGCAGCCATGCAAGGTCGGCGCGAGTCGATTTAGAGCCCGGCAGTACGATGAGATCACAAGCGGGAAACGCGTCGCCGGGACCCACGAAGAAACAATCCACCTCAGGATGCGCGCGCAGCGCGTCGAAATCGTTGTGGTTGCTGATACGCGGGAAGGCCGGTACAGCCACGCGCAGGCGAGCCCCCGCTCGCGCCTCGCGCAAATGGGGCAAGGCATCCTCAGCCTCCAGGGTCAGCCCGTGCAGGTAAGGCAGCACGCCGAGCACGGGCTTACCCGTTTCACGCTCCAGCCAGTCAAGACCCGGCTGGAGCAACGTGAGGTCACCACGGAAGCGGTTGATCACGAATCCCACGATGCGGTCGCGCTCACTCTGCGAAAGGACCGCCAACGTGCCTACCAGATGGGCGAACACGCCGCCGCGGTCGATATCCGCGACGAGGATGACCGGGCAATCCACGGCCTCGGCGTAGCCCATGTTCGCGATGTCGCGATCACGCAGGTTCACCTCGGCGGGGCTGCCAGCCCCTTCCACCACGATGGCATCGTAGGTCTCTGCGAGACGGGCGTGCGACGCGAGCACCGCGTCCATCGCGACGCGTTTATAGGCGTGATAACCCACCGCATCCATATTCCCCACCGGATGCCCATGCACGATCACCTGTGCACCGATATCGCTGTTCGGTTTGAGCAGCACAGGGTTGAAGTCGGTATGCGGCGGCACACCTGCGGCCTGCGCCTGCACCGCCTGCGCGCGGCCGATCTCGCCACCATCCACGGTGACCGCGGCATTCAGCGCCATGTTCTGCGGTTTGAACGGTGCGACGCGTACGTCGCGGCGATGCAGCCATCGGCACAACGCGGCCACGACCGTACTCTTGCCGGCATCGGAGGTGCATCCTTGCACCATCAGCACACGGGCGGTCATGGCGAGATCTCCGTAAGGGCCTGCGCGAGCCGCGCCAGGCCAGCGGCGTCGGGTGGCAGGCCAAAGCGCAAGGCGGCCGGGTCGGTGAAGAGGCGGACGAGGATGCCACGCTGGGCAAGCGCATGGTGGAGACGAGCCGCGGCAGGATGCAGGCAGTACTGGAACAGGTCCGTTCCTCCGGTGGGCAGCAAGCCGGCGGTAGCCAGCGTAGTGGCAAGTGACGCGCTCTCGCCGCGCAGGCGATCACGCATCGTGGCTTGCCAGGTCGTGTCACGCAGGGCACGGGTGACTGCGTAGCGCGTGGGACCCGATAGCGACCAGGGGCCAAGCCGTTCTTGAAGCGCGTCGAGCAAGGCCGGCCATGCGGCGACGAATCCGGCTCGTGCACCTGCCAATCCGAAGAATTTGCCCACGGAACGAAGCAGGATGAGACCTTCGCGCGGCTGCAAGAACAGCGCGGGCCACGTATCCCCAAACGCCTCATCGACGATCACCCACCGCTGCTCTTGTAGGAGCGACCTTGGGCGCGACCGGTCGTGGCAAAGAACAGCAGGCCGTGTGGTGTTTTCGCCAAGTGCGGTCGCGCCCAAGGTCGCTCCTACAGGGACACGCTCCGATGTCGGGTTGTTGGGGGAGATGAAGACGGTGACGTCGAATTCGTCTGCGCGCGCCAGGAGTTCATGCATCGGCAACAACGTCACGTCATGACCGGCTTCGCGCCACGCATACGCATGTTCCGCGTAGCCCGGTGAAAGCACGCCCACTCGCGAACGCAGCCGCAAGCGCGGCAGGGCCTGGATCGCGGCCTGGGTCCCTGCTACCGGTAGCAGATGCTCGCAGCCGTAATAGGCGCGTGCTGCGTCGAGCAGGTCATCCTCGTCTTCCGGTAGGCGATGCCATGCCTCGGTGGGTACCGGCGGCACCGGCCACGAGTGCGGGCTCACGCCGGTAGACAGGTCCAACCACGCCTCGCGAGGTATGCCGTACGCCGCAGCGGCACGGGCGAGGCGGCCGCCGTGCTCAAGCATGGATAGCTACGCCAATCAGCAACGCGACCACCAGCCACGCCACGACGCCACGATCAACGAGACATAGCGCTGCACGGATCGTCGCGGCATCGGGCGCGTCACCTTCGCCCAACGGCGGCCGATCCTGCCATTCACCGTGGTACGGCGCAGGCCCGCCCAGGGCGACCCGCAAGGCGCCCGCCCCTGCCGCCATCACGGGCCCGGCGTTCGGGCTCTTCCAGCCCGGGCCTTGCGCGCGCCAGCAACGCACGGCACTGTCGAAGTGGCCTACCGCGGCGTAGGTCAGTGCGGTCAACCTGGCAGGTACATAGCCAAGCACGTCATCGATGCGCGCGGCGGCCCAGCCGAAACGCAGGTAGCGTGGCGTGCGGTAGCCCCACATGGCGTCCAGCGTGTTGGCGAGGCGGAACAGCAGCGCGCCGGGCCCGCCGAGCAACGCAAACCAGAACAGCGCACCGAACACCGCGTCATGCCCATTCTCCAGCACGGATTCGGTGGCCGCACCGGCCACCTGCGCAGCGCTGAGCGCCGCGGTGTCGCGACTCACCATCCAGCCAACCGCGATACGCGCGGCAGCCAGATCGTCGCGGCCAAGAGCATCCGCAATCGGCCGCGCATGGTCGCCGAGGCTACGGCGGCCGATGGCGGCATAGAGCACCAGCGTATCGATGACGAAGACGGCCCATGCCGGAAGCAGCGCGCGCACGAGCAGCAAGGCCGCCAGCGGCACAAGCACGGCAAGGCACCATGTCAGTACCCCGGCACCCCGTGTATCGGCGTGCGCGTGGCGTTCGATCTTCGCCGCATAACGCCCGTAGCCCACCAGGGGATGAAATCGCCGCGGCTCCCCGAACATGGCATCCAGGCCCATGGCAAGCAGCATGGCCAGCGCGATGTTCACGGCAGGAACAGGCGTGCCGCGGCGTCGGGGTGGGAGGGGAAATAGAGGTGCACGAAGCTCGCCGTCATGCGCGCACGCCGATACACGGCTTCGGTCGTCGGGCCACCGTTCGGATTGGTCGCGTGCGTGAGCGGCTCCGCGTCGATCGATGCGCGGGCGTAGTGGAACGAGTGCCCGCGAAGATCGCCCTCGGGTAGCGCGACGGCCTGCATGCCGAGTGCGGTCATACGTGGCTGCACCATCGCGGTTCCACGCAGCAAGCCTGCCATGGGTGCAGCGTGGCCGTCACGATCGGCCAACTGGTCCAGCGCATAGAGCAAGCCGCCGCATTCCGCGAGCAACGGGCGGCCGGCATCGACATGCGCCCGCAGCGCATTGCGAAGATCGACGCGCGCCGCCAGGGTATCGAGGTGCAGTTCGGGATAGCCACCGGGGAGCCAGACGGCATCACAGGGCGGCAAGGCATCGCCTGCGAGAGGCGAGAAGAACGTGAGGCTTGCGCCTGCAGCGCGCAGCACATCGATGTTCGCCGGATAGAGGAAGGCGAATGCGGCATCGCGGGCGATGGCGATGCGTAGGCCGGCGAGCGACACCGTGGGCGCTGCGATCGTCGCGGGAGCGAAGGGGACCGGAGGCGGCAGGGATAGCGTGGAGCGTGCTTCCAGAGCATCGGCCAGGGCCTCAAGGCGGGCGTCGAGGTCTTCGAGTTCGTCTGCCGATACGAGGCCGAGGTGGCGTTCGGGTAGCGAGATGGGTCTTTCGCTGGAGCCATCGCGCGCAAGCGCGCTCCTACAGGGGGTAGTGTCGCGGGGCAAGGTGCCGTGCCATGCCAGGGAGGGCGGGAGGCTCTCGCGTAGGAGTTTGGCGTGATAGTCGCTGCCTACGCGGTTCGCGAAAACGCCCTGCACCGTAACGTCGCTGCGGTACGTCGCGAGACCGTGAGCCAGCGCACCGAAGGTCTGCGCCATCGCCGAACCATCGATGACCGCAAGCACGGGCAGGCCGAAGCGTGCGGCGAGATCGGCGCTCGATGGCGCACCATCGAACAAACCCATCACACCTTCGACAAGGATGAGGTCGGCCTCGCCGGCCGCCTGGTAAAGCTGCGCACGGACGTCATGCTCGCCGCCCATCCAGGCATCCAGCTGATAGACCGGCGAGCCGCTCGCGCGCGCGAGGATCATCGGGTCGAGGAAATCCGGCCCGGTCTTGAAAACCCTCACGCGCCTGCCGAGGCGCGCATGCGCCCGGGCGAGCGCGGCGGTGACACTGGTCTTGCCCTGCCCTGAGGCAGGCGCGGACACCAGCCATGCGGAACAGTGACGGGTCACAGTTCGATGCCCTTCTGTGCTTTGATACCCGCCTGGAACGCATGCTTGACCACACGCATCTCGGTCACCGTATCGGCGATGGCGACGAGCTCGTCGGGAGCGCCACGCCCGGTGATCGCCACGTGCTGCCGCTCGGGACGGGCCTGCAACGCGGTGATCACCCGATCGAGCGGGATATATGCCTTCACCAGGGCGATATTGAGTTCATCCAGCAAGATGTAATCGTAGGTGTCATCGCCGAGCATGCGCTCGGCGACGCCCCACGCCGCCATGGCGGCGGCGATATCGCGTTCCCGGTCCCGGGTTTCCCAGGTAAACCCTTCGCCCATCACGTGGTAATCCAGTTCATCACCTTCGAACCTGCGGAAGAAGGCCTCCTCCCCCGTGGAGAAGCTGCCCTTGATGAACTGTACGACACCACAGCGGAAGCCGTGGCCGAGCGAACGCGCCAGCATGCCGAAGCCGGACGAGCTCTTGCCCTTGCCGTTGCCAGTGTTCACCACCAACACGCCACGATCGATGGTGGCCCGGGCGATGCGCCGGTCCACCAGTTCCTTCTTGCGCTGGGCCCGGTCGCGATAGCGCGAGGCTTCGTCCATGTCGCCCCAGGCAGGTTTATCGCTCATGCGTGCGACGTACCGCTGTTGCCTTGACGCGGCAGGAAGCGGACCGCCACGGCATGCACCGCCTCCGCCGCCAGCACATACAGCGCAGCCGCGCGAACGAGCAGCGGCCCCCACTGCATAAAGCGCGCAAGGTATTCCGCCATATGCGGGTTCGGGTAACGACCGCCCAGCCAATAGAACGCACCATTCGACACGGCGTAACTCAGCGTGGCGCAGGCCACGATGCCGAGGAACACGAGACCGTACGACCGCAGCGAGCCATCGTAGCGCGGCGCCAGCAAGCGGCCGCCGTACCAGAGCACGGCGTACGCGAGCGGCATGAAGGAATACGCCACCGTGATGCAGAAGTCACTCACACCGGCGTAGCTCACCGAGTACCAGTCCACCAGAACGGACAACACCACAAACCCGATAAAGGCGAGATGTTTGCGCAAGTAAATACCGCCAAGGAAGAACAACGCCATCGAGGCATCAGGTAGGTGGAGCATGTCGCCGAAGTGATGGAAGCGGGTACCGATCATGATCACCGCAAACAGCGCGGCGATGGCAGCGAACGCGGGACGGGAAAGCGGTTTCATCAGGATTTCCTCCGGGGTGCGGATCAGGAACGCGGCTGGTAGCGCAACGTGAGCATCCAGTTGCGGCCGGGCTGGTTGAAGTAACGGGCGGTCTCGTAGTGGCGATCGAAGATGTTCTTCGCCGACAGTTCGACGTTCCATGCGGGATCGAGCGCATAGGCCATGCGCAGGTCGGTCAACGTGTAGCCGCCCAGACGGTGCAGGTTGGCGGCATCGTCGTAGCGGTAACCTGAGGCGAACACGCTGGCGCCGACGCTGAACGCACCGAACGAGCGATCGAGGTCCACATTACCGGTGCGCCGCGAACGGCGTGGCAAGAGGTTGCCATGGGATGCGTCGTCGCTATCGTCTTCCGGCGACAACCACGTGGCGTTGCCACCCAGGCGCCAGTCACCCAGCGTCGTATCCGCCGCCAGTTCCACGCCGCGGATGCGCGAACGGTCGATGTTGTTGGCGCCGCCGAAGGGGAACAGCGGGCCGGTCAGGCTGGAATCGAACACGATCAGGTGATCGATCCGGTTCTGAAAGGCATTCAACGACCAGTTGCCCCAGCCCGGCGTACCGCGCAGGCCGAGTTCCCAGTTACGCGAGGTTTCCGGCTGCAGGTCGGGGTTGCCGTAATCGGGGTAGTACAAGTCGTTGAATGTCGGCGCCTTGAACGCGGTGCCATAGCTGCCGGTGACGCGCAGTTCCTTCGTCAGCGCGTAGCCGTACTGCAGGCTACCCGTGGTCTTCCCGCCAAACTGGCTGTTTTCATCACGGCGCAGGCTGCCCTGGATCGAGCTATCGCCGAACTCCTGCTGCCACTGCGCGAACAGCGCGTGGTTGCGACGCGCGTCCACGAAGTAATCGGTGCTGCCGACCACACGGTCACGCTGCCAGTCGAAGCCGAGCGTGGCGAGACCATAAGCACCACCGACCTTGCCAAGATCCGCTTGCAACGACGCGAGGTCGCGATGCGTGTTGAACGTGTCGGCGTAAACGCCGTTCTCGTAGTCCGTGGATAGATCCAGGCTACGGCCGACATTCAACGTCACCAACGCGTCCTGTGACGGTCGGTAGCGAAGGCGCCCGCCGACGGTCTGCGTGGCCGACTCCGCGGAATTGCTACTGGTACCGTCGTAGTAGTTATGACCTTCGCTGCGCGTCGCGCTGGCGTCGGCATCCCATTGCTCGTCGAAGCGCCAGCCACCCTTCAGCGACAGCGCGTTGTTGCGGTAACCGTCAGCATCCGGCTCATACGTAAAGCAACCGCCACCACCCGGGCTCGGCTTGCCGCGGCAGGCGTTGATACCGTGGGTCTGGTCGTGGCTTGCTTCAACCGAATACCAGCCGTTGGTACCCCGCCCTGCGAACCCGGCGGAACCGCGCAGCGTGGACCAGCTGCCCACACCCACCGAGAAGTTCGGCACGAAACCGCCCTGCGGGTGACGGGTAAAGATCTGGATGACGCCACCGAGTGCATCCGAGCCATACAGGCTCGAATACGGACCACGGACGATTTCGATCCGCTCGATCTGGTCGACCGGAATGTCCTGGAACGCGGCGGTACCTGAGGTGGCCGAGCCGATCTTCACGCCATCGACCAGGACCAGCACGTGGTCGGATTCGGTGCCGCGCATGAAGACCGAGGTGGCCTTGCCGGGGCCGCCGTTGTTGGCGATGGATACGCCCGGCGTGGCACGCAGCAGGTCGGCCAGCGAGCGCGGCTGCAGGCGCTCGATATCGGCGCGGTCGATCACAGTGGAGGCCGAGAGCACCTGGTTGAGCGTCTGCTCGGTGCGGCTGGCGGTGACCACGACCTTGTCGAGGTCGGTGGAGGTCGAGGTCGAGGCAGCGTCATTGGCATGCGCGACGACAGGGGCGAGCACGGCGAACGCGATAGCGAGCGCAAGGCGGGATGAATAAAACGACACGTTGTAGTTCCCTGCTGGCCGCGCCTACCCGCGCGGCATTGGCTGCGAGGGACATGCGTGGGCAAGGAGCAAGCGACGGCGAACAGAGTCGGGCCACCCGCGACCAGGGCCCTCCGCCTGTCCGGTGATACCACGTGGGCCGGTCTCCGGGCTCGCGAGCGCAGGGTGTACCTGCAGGA
Source organism: Luteibacter sp. (assembly GCF_036500425.1). GTDB lineage: Bacteria > Pseudomonadota > Gammaproteobacteria > Xanthomonadales > Rhodanobacteraceae > Luteibacter. The sequence goes on along the minus strand of NZ_DASYCB010000080.1, from coordinate 6,388 downwards.
CTGGCGCCTTCCCATGCCGCACGCGGCACAGTGGCATTCGCCAGCCCTTCAACTCGCCTACCGTTGCGGGGGCAGCTCCGGAATGGCGCAGGCACGCGGCCTGCGGGTCACCGGATTCCCGTTTCAATCCGCGGCGCTGGCGCCTTGGATCACCCTGGGTGCGCGTAGTGTATCTGAACGGCGCTCGCGCCAGCGCAGGAAGGGACGTTCGACCAGGTAGTAGAGGGTGGCACCCACCAGAACGACGCCGATGACATGGGCCAGGAAGCGCAGCCAGGGATGGCTGTCCAGATGGCCACCCAGTACGGCCACCGTGAGCATGAAAGCGCCCTTGTGGCTCAGGTACAGGCTGTACGAGGCGCGGGCGAGCCAGCCGGCACCTGGGATCCGCAGCCGCGCCAGCCACGTGCCGCCACCCGCCATGCCGACGAAGCCGGCCATCGCGACGGCCACCAGGGGGTAGCCGAGCACGATGGGCCAGAAATCCGTGCGGTGATCGTCGAACAAGGCGATGGCGCAGCCCAGCAGCACGGCCGATATGGCCAGGACCACGCCGCCGCGGTGACGGAGCCGAGCCATCCATGTCGGGCGATATACCGCGCAGGCGGCCAGCGCGATGCCACCGACCAGGCCGTCGAGTCGCGCATACGTGGGGTAGTAGAGGTAATGCAGGTAGGCGGTCCAGTCCGGCTGGCCGGCGGCGACCGACGGCCCGAAGTACGCCTCCCACAACCAGGCGCGCAGGAGCATGCCACCCACCACGACCGCCGCGCACAGTGCCACGAAGCGCAGGGGCGTGGTCCAGCGCACGAGCCAGACGGCCAGCAGCGGGAAGACGAGATAGAAGTGCTCTTCCACGCACAGCGACCAGGCATGCGAGAACGCATAGCGCTCGCCGTCCGTATAGAGCAGGTTGAAGGTGAAGGTCAGGAACTGCCACACCGGCTGCATTAGCGGCGTCTCGCGCCATGCCGGCCACGTCACGTAAAGGCCGAGCACGACGAGGAAGGCGGGCAAGATGCGGAACGCCCGACGCATATAGAACGATCTAAAGTCGAGCGAGCCTTTGTCCCGTAGTGACGTGAATACCTGCGAGCCAATGAGGAAACCGCTGAGTACAAAAAACAGGTCCACACCCATCCAGCCGGCGTGTTCGAAAACGCCAAAGTTCTCGCCCAGGCCGCCGATAAGGTAACTGTGGAAGAGCATGACCCACACAATCGCGATGGCTCGCAGGGTGTCCAGTCCGGGCAGGCGAGTCATCGGGGTTTTCCTTAATGGGTTTGCGCGAGAGTGAAGAACGCATGCGGCGACCTTCGGGCCGGTTCATGGCGTTTTGGGGGCGAGGCGCCAGGCCGGTGGATCATCACGCCGGGCCGGTAGCGCCACGTTATGATCGAGGTGCGTTGGGCAGACCGGGGGGCTTGCCAGCGCAGAGGGGGAGATACCATGCCAATCGGAATCCTGTCGTCCGTGCCGGGGCACGCGCGCTCGTAAGAGCGTCGCCACGCACGGACGTGTTGCTACGTTTTTTGCGCCGGTGCCTGCCGGTGCTCAGCCTTCTCACACTGGCCATGCATGCCGGTGATAGCCGCGCTCAGCTGCGCATCGGCGAGAACCCCGAAACGACGCTGGCGGTTGCCGACGCCACGAAGACCTCCGACCATCCCGCTTTCCTGGCCACGCTGGACCGGCTCGCGCGTTCGCGCGAACAGCTGGCCGCCGCGCCGCGCATGCATCTGGCGTATCTCGAGGCCTGGCAACTGGCCTACGCCGGCGAGCCCACCCAGGCCAAGCCGCAGCTTGAACGCATCGCCGAAACATCGAACGACAAGGTCCTGCGGCTCCGCGCAACCGCCACGCTGGTCAACATCCTCGGTGCGGCCCATCGCTACGAGGAGGCCTTCATTCGCCTCGATGAGATGGTCGCGGCCCTGCCCCAGGTCGATGATCCCCATGCGCGATACCAGGCATTAGGCGAAGCGGCACGGATGCTGACGATGGCAGGCCAATACGATCTGGCCGCGGACTATGCCACGCACGCCGTGGAGATCGCAGATACGCCTTCGATCGCATGCAAGAGCAACGTCGTGAGCCTGCATGCCCTGTATCGCGGAGGTCGCATCGATCCGGACGACTCACGCTTCGTGCAGTGGGTGGCCGAATGTCAACGCGTGGGCGAGGTCCTCTCGGCGAATCAGCTGCGTGCTGACGTGGCGGACAGCGCGATCCACAAGGGTCAACCGCGCACCGCGATTACACTACTGGAGCACTATTACCCCTCCGTCTTGCGTGACGCGCAGCCCATGCAGGCAGCACAGTTCGACGCACTGCTGGCCCGCGCCTACCTCGACACGGGCAATACGGCGATGGCCGACCGCTTCGCGAATGCGGCTATCCGCGCCTCGGTGGCCGGGGAGTTCTCCGATCCACTGGTTTCCGCCACGGAAACCGCTTACCTCGCGGCGCGGAAACGCGGTGACTGGCGCGCAGCGACGATATGGCTCGAACGCCATGCCGAGGCAGACAAGGGCCGGCTCGACGACGTGAGTGCACGCGCGCTCGCTTACCAGATCGTGAGGCAGAAGCTCGCCGCGAGCCGCATGGAGACGGACGCGCTGGACAAGCAGAATCAGATCCTGCACCTGCAGCGCGAAGCGGATAGACACGATAGCGAGACGATCCACCTTTACTTGTTACTATCGCTGACCGTCACGGGTGCCATCGCGTTGTGGCTCATCCGCACCCGCCGGTCGCAGAAGCGCTTCATGCAGATGGCGCGTCACGACAGCCTCACCGGTATCAGCAACCGCCAGCACTTCGTGGACCAGTGCACGGCCGCCCTGGTCGAGGGGTCACGTACGGGGGAATCGATTGCGTTGGTGCTGTTCGATCTTGACCACTTCAAGCAGATCAACGACACCTACGGCCACGCCGAGGGCGACTGGGTATTGCTACGTGTCGTAGCCGAGTGCCGAGACCATCTCCGTGACCAGGATGTCATGGGGCGTCTGGGCGGTGAAGAATTCGCCGTACTCCTGCGCGATATGTCGCCCGCTCGGGCCGGCGAATGCGCCGAACGCATGCGTGCCGCCATCGGCGCACCGTCCGAAGAACACCGTACGATCGTCAGGGCCACGGCGAGCTTTGGTATCGCGAGCAGCACGGTATTCGGCTATGACCTCGACCGCCTGTTGATGAAGGCCGACGAGGCCATGTATACCGCCAAGGCCGCCGGCCGCGACCGGGTCGCCACCGCGACCCTGGCCACCGCCACCGTGTAGGAGCGCGCTTGCGCGCGATGGGGTTGCCGCAAGATCCATCGCGCGCAAGCGCGCTCCTACACGGTGGCGGTGTGGTGTAGGGCGGCCATCAGGGCATCGATGTAGGTGCGGCTGGCCCGGAGCGTCGTGCCGTCGCGAAGGCGGAGCACGGCGTCGCGATTGGGCCGGGGCAGTAGCTCGACAACCTGGTCGATGCGTACGATCGCTGAACGGTGGACGCGGAGGAATCGGGCCGGATCGAGCTTGCGCGAGAGTTCGTTCAGGGATTCACGCAGGAGGTGGCGCTGGCCGTTCGCGTGCAGTGCGGCGTAGTCGCCGTCGGCCTCGATCCAGGTCACTGCATCGACGTCGACGAACGCAAGGCGCGAACCGATACGGATAGCGAAGCGCTCGGCAGCCGCCGGGCGAGCATCACGGCCCAGTTTTCGGCGCACGCGCTCCAGCGCCTCGCCAAAGCGTTCATCGTCGATCGGTTTCAGCAGGTAATCGACCGCCTCAAGTTCGAAGGCGCGCACGGCGAAGCTATCGTGGGCCGTGAGGAACACCGCCAGCGGGCGTTCATCGCGGGGAATGGCCGCCAGGCCTTCCAGCCCGCTCATCCCAGGCATCTGCACATCGACGATCACGAGGTCTACGCGGTCATTGCGTAAGGCTGCAAGGCCGTAGCCGTCAGCGCACTGTTCGACCACGGTCACGTCGGCCTCCGCCTTCAGCCGAGATATCACGCCGCTGCGGGCCAGCGGCTCATCATCGATCACGGCGACGCGGATCACGCCACGGGCTCCATACCAACCTGGCCCAGGCTCCAGGGTAGGGAGATCCGCACAACCCAGCGACCACCTTCCGGCCCGGCGACGATCTGGTGGTTATCCGGATACAGGGCTTCCAGGCGCGCGCGGACGTTGGCCAACCCGACACCTGACGCGCCCGTGGAAGTACCCTCCATGTCATTCGCCACGCTAACCCACAGGTCGCGCCCATCGCGCTCAAAGCGGATGGTGATGGTGCCGGGTGCCGGGCGCGGCGCGATCCCGTGGCGCACGGCATTCTCCACGAGCGGTTGCAACAGCAGGTAAGGCACGCGCGCCTCCAGTGCTCCCGGCGCGGTAAAGGTCTCCACGCGCAACCGTTCGCCGAGACGGGCGATCTCTATATCAAGGTAGGCAGACGTGAGGGCGACTTCATCGGCCACGGTGTGCTCATGCCCTGCCCCATCTTCAAGCGTGGTGCGAAGGAAATCGCCCAGGCGCGCGATCATCCGTGTGGCATCGCGTGGACGATCGTCAGTCACCAGCGCGGAAATGGCGTTAAGCGTGTTGAACAGGAAATGCGGCTGCAACTGGTAGCGAAGGGCGCGCAGCTCCGCATCGCGTGCCGCCTGGCCCGCTTCACGAACCCGTTCGATCTCCAGTGCAAGCGCCGCGCGGTGCAACGCGATCGCCTGGAAACCACAGAACGCAATCAGCGCCAGCCAGCAGCCGTCGAGTCCGCCAAAGACCCACGCTGGACCCACCTGGGCCCGCATCTTCTCGCTGGCGATGAAGTACAGCGCGAGCAGGGCATTGGCCACCGACATGACATAGGTGACCGGAAGCAACACACCCGCCATGGCCCACCAGCCCGCGCCGCGCCGCCATAGCCAGCGCTGAAGCCAGCCGAGCGGAACGATCCAGAAAAGGTAGGCCACGGCATAGAACAGCCTGAACGCGAGCACGCGCTCATCGGCAAGGGCCGGCAGGCTCATCACCATCATGCAGCCCAGGATGGGTAGCCCTGCTACCCATGCCATGGCCGGCGACAGCGAGACGCTGCGGTCTACACGCATGGTTTCCTCGCCCGGTCCTCAGAAGTTCGAGGAGTAAATCATGGCGGCGATCTTCCAGCCATCGTCGGTGCGTACCATCTGCCAGGTTTCCGCGCCGCGATTCTGGATCTTGCCATCCAGGAGGAACTCGAAATCGAAGTAGACGATACCGACATTACCATCGGTTTCGATGCGCACATCGTGGAAGCGCTCTTCGAGCGAGTCCTTGCTGGATCCGACGAAGTCGGCGAATTTGCCCGGCGTGCTCGTATGGTAAGGGCCGGCATCCGGCTTCTTCGCCTTTACCTTCTTCAGGCTCTCGGCACCGAGCGCTTCGACCCAGCTGGCTTCAGGAATGAACAACGAACGCAAGGTCGTCGCATCGTGGGTCTTCAACGTCTCCTGGAACTGGCTGACGATTTTCTGGATGTCAGCCTTCGCGGCGTCAGCGGCGAAGGCCGGGCCGGAAGCCAGCGCGAGGGCGGCAAAGAAGGCAATCGCTTTCATGGGGTCGCTCCATTGGGGTGGCGCGAGCAGACCACGCACGCGACATCGCCGCCAGAGGTCTGGCGGCGAGCCGTTTGATCCAGGCGCCGGGACGTTTCACAACGGGCCGAGCCCCCACACGGCACCCTGTCCATCGGCAGGGTGCCGTGTGCTTAGTTAAGGCAGCCCGGCAAGCCGTCGTAGACGGACACGTTGGTCATGGGCAGCTTGGCGTGGAGTGGATCCTCACCCTTGGTGAGCTCGTAGAGCGATTCCACCGGCGTGTCCTTTGCGAGCAAGAGTTTGCACTTGAAGGTCTTGGCGGTGACCTGCACCGCGCCGGTTTTTGCGTTGATCGCGGCGTGGCTTCCAGCGAAGGTCCACAGGCACTGCTTGAGGGTGCCCTTGGTCGAATCGACCGAGCAACGCAGTTGTAGTGGGCGGAGGTTGGCGTAGTCGCCTTCACAGAAGGTGTCGCCGCAGACCTTGTCGAACCCGGCGACGAGCCGGGCTTCGGCTTCGAAGAAGCGATCCATGCCGGCTTCACTGGCGGGCCAGTCGGTGGCGTCGACGTAACGGTCGACCGACGGTACGGCGGCGAAGGCGGACGCCGACGCAGTGAGGAGCAGTGCAGCTAGGGTGGTGCGAAGCATCGTTGTGGCTCCGTGGTTGAGGAGCGTCCATTTCAACGATTTCGCGGTTCCGGGTATGTCCGTCGCCAGCGAGGCTCCGCGTAGCCTTTCATCTCGCCACTTTGTAGGAGCGCGCTTGCGCGCGATGGGGGTGCGGCAAGATCCATCGCGCGCAAGCGCGC
>NZ_DASYCB010000079.1:0-22812 GCF_036500425.1 Luteibacter sp. | reverse complement strand
CGCGCTTGCGCGCGATGGATCTTGCGGCAAGCACATCGCGCGCAAGCGCGCTCCTACAAGGGCACCCTGTTCTGCAACGCAGAAACGAAAAAGCCCGCCCATGCTACTCGCATGGGCGGGCTTTGTTCACGCGGGCTTAGTTGCCCTTGTGGATGGCGCGCTTGTCGACCGAGAGGGCCGCTTCGTGCACCACTTCCGACAGTGCCGGGTGGGCGTGGACGATGCGGGCCAGGTCTTCCGACGAACCCTTGAACTCCATCGCCACGACGCACTCGTGGATCAGCTCGGAGACGACCGGGCCGACCATGTGCACGCCGAGGATGCGATCGGTTTCGGCGTGAGCGATCATCTTCACCTGGCCGATGCCTTCGTTCATGGCGACAGCACGGCCGTTGGCAGCGAAGGGGAAGGCGCCCGTCTTGTAGGGGATGCCTTCTTCCTTGAGCTGCTCTTCGGTCTTGCCGACCCAGGCGATTTCCGGCTCGGTGTAAATGACCCAGGGCACGGTATCGAGGTTGACGTGGCCCGGCTTGCCGGCGATGAGCTCGGCCACCATGACGCCTTCTTCCGAACCCTTGTGGGCGAGCATCGGGCCGCGGACGGCATCGCCGATCGCCCAGACGCCATCGACGCCGGTGTGGTTGTGCTCGTCGATCACGATGCGGCCGCGCTCATCGAGCTTCACGCCCGTGTCGTCGGCCAGCAGGCCGGCGGTGTAGGCGCGGCGGCCCACGGCCACCAGCAGCTTGTCGACGACCAGCGACTGCGCAGCGCCGTCCTTGTCGGTGTAGCCGACGTGGACTTCATCGCCCTTCACTTCGGCCGACGTGACCTTGGCGTTGACCTTGATGTCGAGGCCCTGCTTGGCGAACTCGCGGGCGGCCATCTTGGCGATGTCCTGGTCGGCGACCTGCAGGAACTTCGGCAGGGCTTCGAGCACGGTGACTTCAGCGCCGAGGCGCTTCCACACGCTGCCCAGCTCCAGGCCGATGACGCCCGCGCCGATCACGCCCATGCGCTTCGGCACGGCGGTCAGATCGAGCGCGCCGGCGTTGTCGATGATGTGCTTGTTGTCGAACTTGGCGAACGGCAGCTCGATGGGCACCGAGCCCGAAGCGAGGATGACGTTGGTCGCCGAGATGGTCTGCACCGAGCCGTCGTTGCCGGTGACTTCGACGTTGTTGCCCTTCAGCAGCTTGCCCTTGCCGAAGAACGACGTGATCTTGTTCGCCTTGAACAGCATCGTCACGCCGCCGGTGAACTGCTTGACGATCTTGTCCTTGCGACCGATGAACGTGTCGATATCGATCTTCGGGTTCTCGGCGGTGATGCCGTGATCCTTGAAGTTGTGCGTCAGGTTGTGGAACTGCTTGGACGAATCCAGCAGCGCCTTGGACGGGATGCAACCGACGTTGAGGCAGGTACCGCCCAGGGCGGCCTTGCCATCCTTGCCGACGAAGGCGTCGACCACGGCGGTCTTCAGGCCCAGCTGCGCGGCGCGGATCGCGGCCACATAGCCCGCGGGGCCGGCACCGATGACGATGACGTCAAACTTGTCGCTCATAGCTCTTGCTCCGGATGTTGCTGGCGGTAGTTAGCTACCACCCAATATGGGGTCGCTACATGAAAACGGGAGTCTTTCGACTCCCGCCTTCACATCTGGCGTTTAACCGGCCATCAGAGGCCGAGCAGCATCCGCTGCGGGTTTTCCAGCTGGTTCTTGATATCGACCAGGAACAGCACCGCGTCCTTGCCATCGATGATGCGATGGTCGTAGGAGAGGGCGATGTACATCATCGGCGCGGCGATGACCTGGCCGTTCTCGACGATCGGGCGCTCCTTGATCGTGTGCATGCCCAGGATGGCGCTCTGCGGCGGGTTCACGATGGGCGTGGAGAGCAGCGAGCCGAAGGTGCCGCCGTTGGTGATGGTGAAGGTGCCGCCCTGGAGGTCGTCCAGGCCGAGCTTGCCGTCACGCGCCTTCTTGGCGTAACCGATGATGCCCTTCTCGACGTCGGCGAACGACATGTCCTGCACATCGCGCAGCACCGGGGTCACGAGGCCCTTCTCGGTCGACACGGCGATCGAGATGTCCTGGTAGCCGTGGTAGATGATGTCCGAGCCATCGACCGAAGCGTTGATGACCGGGTAGCGCTTGAGCGCTTCCGTGGCGGCCTTCACGAAGAAGCTCATGAAGCCGAGCTTCACGCCGTTGGCCTTTTCGAACTGCTCGCCCAGGGCCTTGCGCAGCTTCACCACCTCGGCGAGGTTCACTTCGTTGAACGAGGTGAGCATCGCGATCGAGTTCTTCGACTGCATCAGGCGCTCGGCGATGCGGGTGCGGATGCGGGTCATCGGCACGCGCTCTTCCGGACGCGAACCCGGGGTCGGCTTGGCAGCCGGGGCCGCAGGCGCGGCGGCGACCGGGGCGCTGCCGCCCTTGCCGGCGTTGACCAGGTCTTCCTTGGTCACGCGGCCATCGCGGCCGGTGCCGGCGACCTTGGACGGGTCGATGTTGTCTTCCACGGCGACGCGGCGGCCGGCCGGCGAGAGCTCGTCCACGCCCTTCGGCGCGTCGGTCTTCTCAGCCTTGGGGGCTTCGGGGGTGGCAGCAGCCGGGGCGGCGGCGGGGGCGGGCGCGGCAGCGGCGGCGCCTTCCTCGATTACCGCAATGACCTGGCTCGAGGTGACGGTGGAGCCTTCCTCGAACTTGATTTCCTTCAGCACGCCGTCGACCGGCGAGGGGACTTCGAGCACGACCTTGTCGGTTTCGAGGTCCAGCAGGTTTTCGTCACGCTTGACGGCTTCGCCGGCCTTCTTGTGCCAGGTGGCGATGAGCGCGTCGGAGACCGACTCGGGCAGGACCGGGACTTTGACTTCGATGGACATGCTTGCCTTACTCCGCTGCGTGATCGGTGCCGACAGGCGCGACGAGTGCTTGCTCGACGAGGGCTGCCTGTTCGGCGAGGTAGGTATTGAGATGGCCCGGGGCCGGCGAGGGCGAGCGCGAGCGTCCGGCATAGGACAAGCTCTGCTTCGGACCGATGCTGGCCTGCAGGTGGTGGCGGATCTGGAACCATGCGCCCTGGTTCATCGGCTCTTCCTGGCACCACACCACTTCCTTGGCGGAAGGGTACTTTTCCAGTTCGACCGAGACATCCGGGCGCGGGAACGGATACAGCTGTTCGACGCGCACGATGGCGACATCGGTGATGCCCTTCTTGTCGGCTTCTTCGAGCAGGTCGTAGTAGACCTTGCCCGAGCAGAGCACCACGCGCTTGACCTTCTTGGCCTGCAGGTCGCGGTGCTCGCCGATGACCAGCTGGAACTTGCCGTTGGCCAGTTCATCCAGCGAGGACACGGCCAGCTTGTGGCGCAGCAGCGACTTCGGCGTCATCACGATCAGCGGCTTGCGCACCGGGCGCACCTGCTGGCGGCGGATCATGTGGAAGGCCTGGGCCGGCGTGGTCGGCACGCAGACCTGCATGTTGTCGAGCGCGCAGAGCTGGAGGAAGCGCTCGAGGCGGGCAGAGGAGTGCTCCGGGCCGGCGCCTTCCTGGCCATGCGGGAGGAGGAGGGTGAGGCCGCACAGGCGGTCCCACTTGGCTTCGCCCGAGCTGATGAACTGGTCGATCACGACCTGGGCGCCGTTGGCGAAATCGCCGAACTGGCCTTCCCAGATGGTGAGCTGGTCCGGCGAGGTGGTGGCTTCGCCATATTCGAAGGCCATGACCGCTTCTTCGGAAAGCAGCGAATCGATCACGTCGACGCGGGCGCCTTCGCGCACGGTGGCCAGCGGCATGTAGGTGTCGTCGCTGTTCTGGTCGTGCAGCACCGCGTGGCGGTGGAAGAACGTACCGCGGCCGGCATCCTGGCCCACGATGCGCAGGTCGTTGCCTTCCTCGACCAGCGTGGCGTAGGCGAGGTTCTCGGCAAAGCCCCAGTCACCCGGGAGTTCGCCGGCCGCCATCTTGCGGCGGTCGTCGTAGATCTTGGCGACGCGGGCGTGCAGGGTGACGTTCGACGGAAGCGTCAGGATGGTATCGAGCACCTTGGCCAGCTTCTCGCGCGGCACGCCGGTATCGACGTCCATCGACAGCGATTTGCCGACGAAGCGGCTCCAGTCGACCGGGATATCGCGCTGCGGGTTCGGGTCGATCGAGATCAGCGAGGCGCCCTTTTCGAGGCGGCCACGGTAATCGTCGAGCATCTTCTGGCCGTCGTCGGCACCGATGGTGCTGTCCTTCACGAGCGCCTGCGCATACAGGTCGCGCGTGGTCGGGCGCTTGCGGATGATCTGGTACATGAGCGGCTGCGTCGCTGCCGGCTCGTCGGCCTCGTTGTGGCCGTGGCGGCGGTAGCAGACGAGATCGATGACCACGTCCTTCTTGAACTGCTTGCGGAATTCGTAGGCCAGGCGGGTGACCTGGACGACGGCTTCCGGATCGTCGCCGTTCACATGGAACACCGGCGCGTTGACCATCTTGGAGAGGTCGGTGCAGTACAGGGTGGAGCGGGAATCTTCACGCTTGGACGTGGTGAAGCCGACCTGGTTGTTGACCACCAGGTGCAGGGTGCCGCCGATGGCGAAGCCACGGGCCTGCGACATCTGCATGAGCTCCATGTTGACGCCCTGGCCCGCGAACGCGGCATCGCCGTGGATGAGCAGCGCCAGCGACTTCTCGCGCGCGGTATCGCCGCGACGGCCCTGGCGCGCATGCACCGAGCCTGCGACCACCGGGTTCACGATTTCCAGGTGCGACGGGTTGAACGCGAGCGCGACGTGCACGCCACCGTTCGGGGTTTTGACATCGGCCGAGAAGCCCAGGTGGTACTTCACGTCGCCCGTGTGCATCGGGCTATCGTCGTGCTCGAACTTGCCTTCGAACTCGTTGAAGAGCTGCGAGGGCGCCTTGCCGAGGATGTTGACGAGGACGTTCAGGCGGCCGCGATGGGCCATGCCGATGATGATTTCCTTCATGCCGTTATCGCCGGCGGCACGGACGATATCGTCCACCATCGGGATGAGGCTGTCGCCGCCTTCGAGCGAGAAGCGCTTCTGGCCGACGTACTTGGTGTGCAGGTAGCGCTCGAGGCCTTCGGCTGCGGTCAGCGCTTCGAGCACGCGAACCTTCTCTCCCTTCTGCAGGCCCGGGCTGCCCGCGGCCTTTTCCAGGCGCGAGTAGATCCAGCTGCGCTGGTCGTAGTCGGAGATGTACATGAACTCGGCACCGACGGTGCCGGTGTAGATCGCCTTCAGCTTCGCCCACAGGTCGCGGAGCGCCATGCGCTGGCCGCCACCGGCGAAGGTGCCGCAATCGAACTCGGTGTTGAGGTCGGCATCGGACAGGCCATGGAAAGCGAGGCCGAGGTCCGGGGCATCGACGTCGGGAGCGGTCAGGCCGAGGGGATCGAGCTTGGCGGCGAGATGGCCGCGCGAGCGGTAGGCCGTTAGCAGGCGAAGAACGCCGGCCTGTTTCTGCGCGTAGGCGTTGTCAGCCGGGGCGGCGACGGTAGCGGTACCGTTGCCGCGGCGCTGTTTCTGCGCGGCTTCGATGCGTGCGATGGCGCCGGAATGGGCGACGTCGCCGGCCTCGCGGCCCTTGAAGGATTTGAAGTAGGCATCCCATTCGGCCGGGACACTGCCGGAATCGGCTAGCCAGGCTTCGTAGACTTGCTCTACATAATCGGCGTTACCGCCGGCGAGTTGGGAAGATTCTGAAAACTCGCGGATCAAATTTGCGCTCACGTCACCACCGGCACACACGGAAAGGGCGGGCTGTCGCGGGGGCAAGGGAAGGCCGGCCCGCGGCAAAGAATCCGTTAAGTATAGCCCTGTGAGATTGCACCGCGCCAACGCTTTTGCCGTATGACTGAGATATCAAATACCCAGTGGTCTTATCTCCCAGGCGGGCTCGGCACGCTCCCATACCTCGTCAAAATAGGCGTTCAAACGCGAGGTCTCGCCGGGGGCGTCCAGCGATCCTTCGGCATCGAAACGCGAGGCTACGGGCCTGAACAGAAACGCACTGGTGTCGTCGGTGGTGAAGGCCGACCCATAGCGGAGGTGGGTCTCGTCGGTGGGCACCCGGATGGAGACCGCGGTGGGCAGGCGCTGGGCAAGCGCCACCAGGCGGTGCCCATCACGGTGGGCGCGGTTCGCGTCGTGGGTGAGGATCCGGATCCGGGCCGGGCGACCGCTGGTGGCCAGCCGGCGCAGCTCGGTGAGAACGGGGTCACTTTCCAGGACACCGGCGTCCATCACAGGCAGGTAGATCGACGCGCGGTAGCGGGCGCCGGTAAGGAGGCGGACATGGGCGGCGTCCAGACCGGCCCGGTCCTGCGCCACGAGAGCCATGTCCGCCCCGCCGGTCACCGGCGGCGGCCCTTGCGGATGCCGAGGTGGCCGTCGTTGACCAGGGCCAGCAGTACGGCCTTCGCGGTGGTGGTCGGCGCCTTGTCGAAGGTGACCTCGCGTGCGCCGGACAGCGCTTCGGCCAGATCGGTCGGGCATTCGTAGGCCGCGCCACTGACATAAAGCGTGGCGTCCTTCTTGCCGCGGACCCACGCCAGGCGGGCAAACGGGTGGCGGACGAAAGTCGAGCCGCCTTCAATCGCCTTGTCCAGGGCCGCAGCGGTGGTGGCCTTCGGCGGGGGCGCAGCGTCCTGGGCGTTGCGGTAACGGGTGATGAAACGACCGAACCAGTCCGCGAGAAGATCGCGATCCAGCGCCGCCGCGAAGGGCAGGGCCTGGCGCAGGCGATTCAGCGCGGCGGTATCGATCTCGCCGGCGCGCTTGGCCGGAACCAGGTCCGGGTCGGTGTAGCGCAGCTCTTCCGGCATGCGCTCGGCCAGGAAGTCGGCCAGGTCGCCGGTGAGTTCAGCCTGCGAGGGCGCACGCATGCCCAGCGAGAGGGTCATGCAATCACCCAGGGCCACGCCGTCGTGCGGCACGCCGGGCGGCAGGTAAAGCATGTCGCCCGGCTCGAGCAGCCATTCGTGGGTCGGCTCGAAGGTCTTCAGCTGCTTGAGTTCCACGTCATCGCGGAACTCAAGCGGAGCATCCGGATCGTTGCTGATCGCCCAGTGGCGTTGGCCAAGGCCCTGCAGCAGGAACACGTCGTACTGGTCGACATGAGCGCCCACGCCGCCGCCGTCCTCGGCGTACGAGATCATGATGTCGTCGACGCGCCAGGTCGGGAGGAAGCTGAAGGTGTCGAGCAGGGAGGCCACATCGGCATCCCACTTGTCGACGTCCTGCACGAGCAGAGTCCAGTCCCGCTTCGGGGTTTTGCCGAATTCGGCCTCATTGAACGGGCCGGTCTTCACCGTCCAGCGGTCGCGCTTCTCGTCATGAATGATCAGGCGAGCCAGCACGCCTTCCTCGCAGGCCAGGCCAGCCAGGTCGTTCGGCTCGATCGGCGCCTCGAAATCAGGGAAGGCATTGCGGATAAGCAGCGGGCGCTTCTGCCAGTAATCGCGCAGGAATTGCGTAGCGCTCATGCCAAGGGGCTGCGAAGCCGAACCACGGACTTCGATGGGGAGGGGCTTTTGGGTGGGGGTCTTGATGGCCATGGGCGGGATTGTAATCGGCCCGGACCCTGCTGCGTGTGCCCCCAGGCGTCGCAGCGATGTGTTCTGTAGGAGCGCGCTTGCGCGCGATGGGTCTTTCCGCAAGCACCCATCGCGCGCAATCGCGCTCCTACAGGGGCTGTTAGATCGCCTTGGCGAGCTTGTCGGCCAGGCCGATGTACGACGCAGGGGTCAGCTCGGCGAGCGCCTTCTTCGCGTCGGCGGGCATGTCGAGGCTGTCAATGAACGTGCGCATCGAGTCCTTGGTGATGCCCTGGCCACGGGTGAGCGCCTTGAGCTGCTCGTACGGTTCCGGCAGGCCGTAGCGGCGCATGACGGTCTGCACGGCTTCGGCCAGCACTTCCCAGCTGTTGTCGAGGTCGGCGGCGATGCGCTCGGCGTTGACGTTGAGCTTGCCGAGGCCCTTGAGCAGCGATTCCAGCGCGACCAGCGAATGGCCGAAGGCGGTGCCGAGCGCGCGCAGCACGGTGGAGTCGGTGAGGTCGCGCTGCCATCGGCTGATCGGCAGCTTCTCGGCGAAGTGGCCGAGCAGGGCGTTGGCGAGGCCGAAGTTGCCTTCGGCATTTTCGAAGTCGATCGGGTTGACCTTGTGCGGCATGGTCGACGAACCGACTTCGCCCGCCTTCAGCGCCTGGCGGAAATAGCCCAGCGAGATGTAGCCCCAGATGTCGCGGGCCAGGTCGATCAGGATGATGTTGATGCGACGGAGCACATCGGCGAACTCGGCGATGCCGTCGTGCGGTTCGATCTGCGTGGTGTACGGGTTGAAGGTAAGGCCGAGGCCTTCGACGAAGCCCGAGGCCAGCACCGGCCAGTCGACCGCCGGGTAGGAAATGACGTGCGCGTTGTAGTTACCGACGGCACCGTTGATCTTGCCCGGGATCTCGATGGCGACCAGCTGCTTGCGCTGGCGCTCCAGGCGCGCGACGACGTTGGCGAGTTCCTTGCCCATGGTGCTGGGCGAGGCGGTCTGGCCATGGGTGCGCGAGAGCAGCGAGAGCTCCGCGTATTCGTGCGCCTTGGTACGCAGCACGCCGATGACCTGGTCGATCGCCGGGAGCAGCACGTCTTCGCGCGCATCACGCAGCATCAACGAGTAGGCGAGGTTGTTGATGTCTTCGCTGGTGCAGGCGAAGTGGACGAACTCCTTGGCCTGGGCCAGGGTCGGGTCGTTGCCGATCTGCTCCTTGATGAAGTACTCGACCGCCTTGACGTCGTGGTTCGTCGTCGCCTCGATCGCCTTGATCCGCTCGCCGCCATCGACGGAGAAATCGTTGGCGATGGCTTCCAGGCGAGCGACGGACTCGGCCGGGAACTCAGGCAGCTCGACGATACCCGGGTGGCGGGCCAGGGCCAGCAACCAGTGGATCTCCACGTGCACGCGGCGGTGCATCAGGCCGAACTCGCTGAAGATGGGGCGCAGGGCGCCCGACTTGGAGGCGTAGCGGCCATCCAGCGGTGAAAGGGCGGTCAGCGTGGCGTGGGACATGGGTGGGGTCCTGGAAGCGAGAAACGGGGCAGCCGGCGATTATACCCGGGTGGGCGGGCTGCCGGCCGGTTGGCGGGCGTGGGGAAGGTGGGGCGGGGCCATCGCGCGCAAGCGCGCTCCTACAGGGCCGGCGCAGGTCTTGTGTAGGAGCGCGCTTGCGCGCGATAGGCCCGCGACGCGGTGACGAATAAACAGGAAAGGGTCTATCGTGAATGGGCTCCCATCATCTGGATCCCCGCAATGACCCGTTTTCGTACCGAACGCGACAGCATGGGCGAGTTGAAGGTGCCCGCCAAAGCCCTCTATGGGGCGCAGACCCAGCGGGCCGTGGATAACTTCCCGGTCTCCGGCCTGACCATGCCGCGCGAATTCATCCGGGCGCTTGGCCTGGTCAAGGCCGCGGCCGCCGAGGCCAACGTCAAGCTCGGCCAGCTCGACAAGGCCACGGCCAAGGCCATCCGTGCCGCTGCCGACAAGGTCGCCGCGGGCGAGGTCGATGAGCACTTCCCGATCGATGTGTTCCAGACCGGCTCGGGCACCAGCTCCAACATGAATGCCAACGAGGTGATCGCCCACCTCGCCGAAGCTGCCGGCGCCAAGGTCCACCCGAACGATCACGTCAACGCGGGGCAGAGCTCGAACGATGTCATCCCGACGGCGATCCTCGTCAGCGCTACCCTCGCCACCACCGAGAAGCTGCTCCCGGCCCTGAAGCTCCTGCGCAAGACCATCGATACCCGCGCGAAGGAGCTGAAGAAGGTGGTGAAAACCGGCCGCACCCACCTGATGGATGCGATGCCGATCACCTTTGGCCAGGAACTCTCCGGCTGGTCGGCGCAGATCCGCGATGCCGAAGAGCGCATCGGCGATACGCTCAAGCGCACCCGCCGTTTGCCGCAAGGAGGCAGCGCCGTAGGTACCGGTATCAATGCCGATCCGAAGTTCGGCCCGGCCGTGGCCGCCGAACTCGGCAAGATCACCGGCGTGAAGTTCGAGTCCTCTGACAACTACTTCTCCGGCATGGCCGCGCAGGATGCACCGGTCGAACTTTCCGGCCAGCTGCGCACGCTTGCCGTCGCCGTGATGAAGATCGCCAACGACCTGCGCTGGATGAATTCCGGGCCGCTCGCCGGCCTTGGTGAAATCGAACTGCCCGCGTTGCAGCCGGGTTCGTCGATCATGCCGGGCAAGGTCAATCCGGTGATTCCGGAAGCGGCAGCCATGGTCGCCGCGCAGGTCATCGGCAACGATGCCACCATCGCCATCGCCGGCCAATCGGGTAACTTCCAGCTCAACGTCATGCTGCCGGTCATCGCCTACAACCTGCTGCAGTCGATCGAGATCCTCGCCAATGTCACCACGCTGCTTGCGGACAAGGCCATCGCCGGCTTCAAGGTCAACGAAGAGCACGTCCGCGAAGCGCTCGACAAGAACCCGATCCTCGTCACCGCGCTGAACCCGGTGATCGGCTACGAGAAGGGTGCCGCCACGGCCAAGCAGGCTTACAAGGAAAAGCGGCCCATCATGGAGGTGGCGCTGGAGACCACCGGTCTTTCGAAGGCGGAGCTGGCGAAGCTTCTCGATCCGGCCGCACTCACCAAGGGCGGCATTCACGGTGGCGGCGGCGGTGGTGGCTGATCTGTAGGAGCGCGCTTGCGCCCGATGGGGGCTTGCCGCAAGCACATCGCGCGCAAGCGCGCTCTTACAAGGCGCTGCGCGCCATCTGCGGCTGGAGCTGAGCTTCTGATCCCGCATGCCGGGGCGGCTAACGCCGCGGCAGCCAGAGCTCCAGCACGTTGGGCCGGCCGACGCCGGAGCGCATAGGCACAGCACGTGCCTTCGCGTTCCTCAATGCGTCGACGGTGCCGTTCGCCCAGTTCACCAGCGCCGCGGCACACGCGGCGCCCTCCGGTGGATAGAGCACCGTCGCCGTACGCCACTCGTACGGGGTGGGGCGGCCCTTTTTTGCCGCCATCGCGGCGACGTTCTCAATACCGGGCACGACCACGCCGAGCCCGCGGAGATCTGCCAGCGCCGGGCTTGCTAGTGCGCGGGTCTTTTCATCGTAGACCTGCGTGTACAGCGTGAATGGCTGCCCGGGTGCTGCGCATTCCGACGTCACGCGCCGGGCCAGCGCATCGGTATTCACGACTTGCGTCGCTTCCGGCTGCGGCGGCGGGGGCGGCGGTGGAGCAGGGGCGGCCTCGGGCGCAGGCGGCGGAGCCGCCGGCGGTGTTTCGTCAGCGGCGGCCATCGGTGTTTCGCCTGACTCGACGGAACCCGCGGTGTCAGCCTGCGGGGCCGCCGACGGCGGCTGGTCACGCCAGCGATCGTAACTGGCCATCGCCATCGTCCAGTCACTATCGGGCGGATCGACCTGGTTGTTGAGTGACATAAGCGCGTTGCCGCACAGGTCCGCGTTGCCCGGATCCGTCGTGCGCTTGCACGCCTGCGCCAACGGATCGAGCAACGTACCGACGCGATGGCGCAGGTCGTCGCTCATCGCCACGGAGCTGAGGTCCGCCACGAGGCGATCAAACAGTTTCCCCTGGCTCGAGTCGAACGGGGCGTCAAGCGCCAGTTTGTCACTGATGTCGTAGACCTCGGCACTGATCTTCGTGGCCTGCGTGACCGCTGCCGCACGGAGGGCGGCCTGCTGCTGGCGCTCATCATCCAGCGTCTGCCAGCCCGCGATCAGTGCCGTTAACAAAGCACCGACGCCGATCGACGTGCCGACGGTGGTGGCGACGCGTGCGCCACGCTGGCGAGTTTCAGGCGCGGGTGTGGGCGACAGTCCCGTCGACTGCGTTCCCACGACCGGCGTGGCCCACGCCCATGTCATGGCATTGTCCAGGACCGTCGGCGATACGGTGTCGCCCAACGTGCGTCCCAACTGGCAGTAACTTTCCCATTGCGATTCGCTGAAGAATTGCTGGGCGGTGCTTTGTTGGGGGAACGTGGGATCGCGATCGGCATAGCCGGCGACATCGAGCGCCATGCATTCCTGCAGGCGCGGTTTGATGACCAGCAGCGTGCCGCGCGCACCGCTCGCGTAGCAGATGCGGGCGAGCATCAGGTGCGCGGCGCCCGGGTCCGCGGAAATGGTATCCGGCGTACCAAACGCGGGTGCACCTGGGATGGTAGCCAGACCAGCCGGGTCGACAAAGGCGATCCCCGCGTCGTAGTCGATACGCGCCTTGCGCACCAGGTTTTCCACATCCGCGAAACGATAGTCCGGATCGGCGCCGCAATCGACCAGCACGATGAGCGGCAGCTCCCGCTTCAGTAAGGGGTAGACGCCGGTGTTGTCGAAGTGTCCGCCATCGGTGAGGTACCAGTACGCGCTGCGCAGGCCGGGAAAACGGGCGAACATTTCGCGCAGCATGGCGCCGTATTTCGGCACGACACGCTGCCGCCATGGCGGAGGGTTGGGGTTGTTGAGGTTGCGCTGCCAGTAGCCCAGCCGGAGGCCGCTGAGAAACAGCAGTGCGGCCACGCCGGGTCGTGTATTCGAGCCCATGCCGGAACTCACCGCCGCGCCGGAGATCGCCACCCATTCCGCCAGGGTCGTTTCGGCCAGGGTTCCCGCGGCCGGTGACTCGGGTCCGTGCGTCCCGGTTTCAACGCCAAGGGCGCTCACGGTCACGCAAACGCCTTTCCGATCGGCATTGTAAGTGCCGGTGCGGTCGTCCACCGTCTGGTTGATGCAGCAGTTGATCAGGTGGACAGGCCCGCCAAACAGGTGCGGTGTGTACTCGGCGAGCGCCACGTCATCGCCCGGCATCAGCTCGGTGACCTTGGTGATCGCCTGTGTGATCGGCCTCGTGTTCGTCGCCAGTACATCCGCCGGGAATCGCGTGGCGCGCGTCGTATTGGGCCTGGGCCCGTTACCGACCGCGACATAGGTGCGCGCCAGTCGCGAGCGGTAGAAGAAGTGCAATGACGACTGATTGAGCTGACCCAGCGCGCGGCCGTTGAAGACCAGGTACAACACGACCACCGCGAATGCCGCGAGCCAACGCGACCACGCGGCCGGCAGCCAGTCGAGTCCCTGCTGGTCCGCCGGGAATATGAGGAACTGGAACACCGTGGTCCAGAACACCGCCAGTATCGCCAGCATCACAATCCCGAGACCCTGGGCGATTATCAACCAGGGCAGTTTTGCGCCGGCCTTGCCGGAAGCATTCGCCGCGGGCGCCAGTGCGCGCACCACGGCGAACACCGCGGTGGCGATGCCGGCGGTGGTTGCCAGCCGCCACCCCGTATTCACCTGCGCGCTGGGCGAAAAATTGTCGTGGACATACCAACTCGCCATGTCGAGCGCGCCCAGTGCCGCGACCACGGCCAGGACCTTCAGGCAAGCAGCGAACGCCGTGGTGTAGCGCACGCGGTTCGCATCGGCGGGCCGCATGGCCCCACTCGCCCGGGTCACCAGCCATGCGATGGGCGCCGGCGCCAGAAGGAGCGCGGCGGTGAACCACATGTACTGTTCCACGTCGTGCAATCCGTTCCATGCGCGCCAGGCCAGCGTGGCAGCGACGGCGGCCGTGATCAGCGCGGTGAACACGCCGGCGAACGTCGTGCGGCCGAGGAACCAGTAGCCGTAACACGCGATGGCCGCCACCGCCGCTGGGAGCGGCAGCAGCCACCACCAGATGCTGGTAGCGAACGGCGCCACCGCATCGGACGGAACGCAGGTCACGTAGGCAAGGTGTGGCAGCGTCACGACACAGGCGAGCAGCACGGCGAGTACCGCGATCTCCATCTGGGTCGCGAGGAAACCGCGGAGATGGCTGCTCCACGCCTGCATCAGGTCCTTCGTGCCGGCGGGGGCGAGGAAGCGGCCGTTGTTACGCAGCCACCACAGGAACGAGGTGTCGTCGCGGGCCACACCGGTTTCCACGGCGGAAGCCTGCCCCGTCGGCGACGCGTTGAAGAGCCGCCCGAAGGCTGAGCCCACGTAGCCGCCACCGGAGACCGTGGATAGGTAGTCGAAGCGGTGAAGCAGGCGATGGCCGGCGAGCGCGCGAAGCACGCCCAGGCAGAACGTTGCGCTACGGATCCCGCCGCCGGATAGCGCCAGGCCGATCAGGGGATCCCCCGCGGCGACGTTCGCCTTACGCCGCCGCTCGGCAAGCGCTTCCTGCTCGTGCGGCGCGGGCGCCGGACGTGCGGCACCTCCCGATGTATCGGTCATGGTGGATCTCCCCGCCGATGATCACCCGATTCCCCCGATCGCGGCATCCCGCCACGAAGGCTCGGTTGTACGTGCGCGGCGGGGCAGCCGCAATTGGCCAAATGGCGTAGGCGCTACTTCGCGGGGCAGGCTGGATGCTGATCCGGTGCCACCGGCTGGCCCTTCAACTCAGGTCGGTCGTACGGGATGTAACCCTCCCAGTACCACGGGAAACAGGTCCTCCCCAGCGTGGCTTCGATCAACGTCGGGAAGATCGACTCCGCATGGCTAGAGTTGCTCATGAGCAACACGCAGTCTTTCGACCGCTCGAGGCATACGAAGACATTGTTGGTCCCGTCATCGTGGCCTCCCTTGAAAAACGCTGGGCCGCGCGGTGAATCGAACGTCCCCACGCCCATGGCGTAGCCCAGCGAAATCGAATCATTGTCGTTAGTGTCCGGGGCGCCCATGGTGGGGAACTGCTGGACGGAGCGAATTCGCACCACCGGCTTGAGCCAGGTGGCATGCGTCGCCTTCGATAGTCCCTCGCCACGGACCATGGCGGCCACGAGGTTGGCGTAATCGTGGATCGTCGTATCCATGGATCCGGCGGCGCGCACGGAGCCGCGCTGTTTGTGTTCGATGGCCTTGCCGTCCATGTCGTAGCCGATGGTGTTGTTCGCGGCGAAATCGTCGCGCCAGGTCATGCTGGTGCGGGTCATGCCGAAGGGCTTGAACAGGCGATCACGCATCAGCGTGTCCACGTCGATGCCCTTGCCGGTCTCAATCACGAATTGCAGCAGGTTGATGCCTTCACCGGAATACCCGTACTTCGTGCCAGGTTCCTGGTAGAACTTCAGCGGCGCCTTGTCGTCGTAATCCTTGCCAGGTGGCCAGAAACGGAAGTTGGGGAAGCCGGAGCGGTGACTCAACAGCAGGCCGGGGGTGAGCGTCTTCCAGCGCGGGTCACCCGCAAGGTCGGCGTACTTCGGATACTCGGGCAGCGGTTTCGGCAGGTCGGTCGCAATGCTCGCATCGAGGTCAAGACGCTTGTCGTCGACCAGGCCCATCAGCGCGTAGGCGAACGCGGCCTTGGTAAGCGAGGCCGCGTACATCACCGTATCCGTGGTGAGCGGGAGCTTCTTTTCAGTGTCGCGGTAACCGTAGGCCTTCACGGAAACGACCTTGCCGTTACGAATCATGGCGACGGCCAGTCCCGGGACGTCAGCGGCTTTCATGAGGCCCGGCACCGGATCATCGGTAGCGAGGGCGGGGAAGGCGGTAGCCATGGCGGCCGTAAGTAGCATCGATCGCAGCATCACACCTCTCCTTGTAGCGACGGCCTCCGAAGAGGCCGTCGCATGGGGTTCGATCAGGAATCGTCGCGCCAGCGGCGGAACCATATCGCAGCGGCGATCATCGCCACGCCTGCCACCGCGCCAATCCATGTCGAGGGGTTCGCCAGGGCGCTGTAGTGGTACGCCAGGTTCAGGCTCTGCAGCACCGCCGCCGGATCGTCATGGCCCGGCAGGACCAGGGGTGACGTCGTCTGGCCAACCCAGCCACCCGGTACCAGGCCACCCAGCACGCGACCCACCACGTTCGTCCAGAACCAACTGCTACCGCGATTGAACAGGCCCATCAGGCCGAACCAGCTGACGACGATGCCGGCGCCGACCGGGAGAGCGATGGCCCAGAGGAACGGCTTGCTGCGGGCCCAGGCAGAGCAGAGCATCAGCCAGCCCAGCGTAGGCAGGGCCCACAACGCATACAGCGGCAGCAGGAGCAGAAGGGTGAATACGACCTGGAACGGGTGGGCTTCCATCAGCAGGCGCCAGGCCGGCACACCGTGGAATGTGGCGAAAATCGAGACCACGATCATCAGGAGCAGGCCGGCGACGACTCCGGTGACCACCGCGATGGCCGGCGCCACGATCACCGCGCTCGCTGCCTTGGACAGCACTGTGTTCGTATCCGACAGCGGCAGCGACTTCCAGAACAGGATGCTGCGGTCGCGGCGGTCGTCGTACAGGGCACCGAGGCAGTAGAAGAACACCACGATGGCCATGACCCCCAGGATCAGGAAGGTCACGCCGTACAACGTCATATCCAGTACGGCACCGGCCTGGACCAGGTTGTCGGCATCGAAGGCGCGATCGAAGTTGGTGTGGAAGCTATCGCCCTTGCCAACACCTGCCCAGCGGCGGCCAAGCACTTCAGCCGTGATCAGCAGCATGACGTTAAGCACCAGCGCGACGATACCGGCCACGATGGGTGCCGTGACGAAGCCACCCTTGTGCTCCCAGAACTCGCGCTTCACCAGCCAGTAGAAGCTTTTCATGCGTAGGTACCCTTCATGGTGGCGACGAACAGGTCGCCGATCGACGGGCGCCGCACCTCGCCCAGGCTTTCAAGCTGCGGGCGGCTGACGTTGTCGAAGAGGAAGATGCTTTTGCCAAAGACCTGCCGCTCATCCAGCGGCTTAAGTTCCCGCGCCGCGGCCGCCAGTTCCGAGCTGACCAGTACTTCGGCGAAGCGCTCACCCAGGCTATCCATATCGGTATCGAGGACGATCTTGCCATCGCGGATGAACATCAGGTCGGTGAGGATGTGCTCGATCTCTTCGACCTGGTGGGTGGTGATGAGGATGGTCTTTTCCTCGTCGAAGTAGTCTTCCAGCAACGACTGGTAGAACTGCTTGCGGTAGAGGATATCCAGGCCCAGGGTCGGCTCATCGAGCACCAGCAGCTTCGCGTCGATCGACATCACCAGCGCGAGGTGCAGCTGCACGATCATGCCCTTGGAAAGCTGCTTCACCTTCTGCCCCGGCTGCAGCTTGGTGCGGGCCAGGAAGGCATCGCACTTGGCGCGGTCGAAGCGGGGGTGGGTGTTGGCGACGAAGTCCACCGCGTCGCGCACCTTCAGCCAGCGTGGCAGCACCGCCACATCGGCGATAAAGCACACCTGTTCCATCAGCTTGTCGCGATCCTTGCGCGGATCCAGGCCCAGCACGCTCAGGTGGCCGTCGAAGGTGGTCAGGCCGAGGATCGCCTTGAGGGCGGTCGTCTTGCCGGCACCGTTGGGGCCGATCAGACCGACGATGCGGCCCGATTCGATCTGGAACGTGGCGCCATCCAGGGCGACCTGGTTCTTGAAGCGCTTGGTCAGGCCATTGGCGGTGACGACCGCTGTCATGACGGATCCTCCGTGGAGCCAGGGGCTTCACGCATTAGGGTTTTCAGGTCGAGGCCCATGCGCTGAAGGCGGGCGAACAGGGCCGGCCACTCTTCGCGCAGGAAGCGCTCCCTCTCACTCTTGAGCAGCGCTTCACGCGCTCCATCGATAACAAACATGCCAAGACCCCTCCGTTTCTCAACCAGTTGTTCATCGACCAGCTCCTGGTACGCCTTGGAAACGGTCAGCGGGTTGATTTGGAAATCCCCCGCGACCTGGCGCACCGACGGCAGCGGGTCGCCTTCACTTAAGGCGCCGTCCAGGATCATCGCCACTACGCGTTCGCGGAGTTGGCGGTAAATCGGGACGCTGTCGTTCCAGGTGATGGACATGTAGTTATTCCTTGGCCGTGTGGCTCAATGCGTTGCCAAACGAATAGTAGGGCATGGCGAGCTGTGCGCTGATCAGTGCGGCGGCGCGGTCTTCCGCGCTACGCCGCAGGGCGGCAGCTGCTGAATCCAGGGTGGCCTCGCTCAGCAAGGCGGCCGCACGCACATCGGCGTCGGTGGGCCGCACGTCGATGGAGGGCAGGTCGACGACACGGATGCCGTTGACGAAGTGCGGCGCGGCGACTATGGCGGCAGCGCGATCATCGAAGGAGCGCAGGGCGAACACGCTGGTGCCGGCGATCAGGATAGAAGCGGTCAGGGCGATGAGGTTCGGCGCTTTCATGGGGTTACTCCAACTCCGATGATGTGCTGCGTAGTGCCAGGGGTTACAGGGAGGCCAGGCTGGTGTCGGCGTCGGCGTAAACGACGATCGGGGCCAGATTGGTGACGTGGGCGCCGTTGATCTCAGACAGCGGCGCGACGGCGAACGAGGTGTGGTGGAAGCCCACCAGGGTGGCGACGGCGATGGCGAAGGAGGCGGCCAGGGCGGTGTAGTTCAGGCTGTTGGTCGTGGTCTTCATGGTGCTCTCTCCAGTAGTGGTCTGGGTGACCGGTGTTGTAGTGAACTATAACACCTAATCAGCGGCCGTCAATCGAAATCTTCTGAATTTCTATATGACTTATGGCCTATGCCGGGTTTTGGGCTGTGCTGGTGCGGTAGCGAACCGGGCACCTCATCGGATGCGCCCAATCGGGAAATGGTTGCAAACGACACATTGCCGGAACCTTGCCGGCGGTCTTCGGGATCTGTGTAGGAGCGCGCTTGCGCGCGATGCCCCGCCTGGAAAAGAAAAAGGCCGCGATCACTCGCGGCCTTTTCCTGAACTACGAAGCGAAGACGCTTACAGCTCAGCGCGGAACTCAACACCAATGATCCGCGGGTCATTCACGAAGGCGGTGCGGTTGTTGAAGTCGATACCGCCGGTGATCACCTTCTTGTTCGTGATGTTGCGGCCATACAGCGCCACCTCACGCTTGCCGAAGTCCCAGTTGTAGCCCACGCGCACGCCACCTTCCAGGAACGGCTTGCTCTGGAACTCTTCCGAGTCGTACAGGAAGAAATTCACATCGCTGCGGTAGTTCCAGTCGGTGTAGACGAAGAACTCGCCGCTCTCGCCGTACGGGATGCCGTAGCGGGCCGTCCAGGTGCCGATCCATTTCGGTGCGTTCGGCAGCGGGTTGCCATTGATCAGCGCATTGCCCGACGCGTTCAGCGGATCGATCACGGTGCAGCCGCCGCCGCATGGCGCCACGGCCAGGTCACGATCCTTCAGTTCGGTGTGGTTATAGCTGCCGCCGGCCGTCATGTAGAAGTTCGGGGTCAGGTAGGCCTCGAGGTCGAACTCGGCGCCGTAGCCTTCCGTCTTCTTCGCGTTGATCAGCTGCGTCACGTTGGTCGCACCACCCACTGCGGTCAGCTGCTGGTTGTGCATGTTGTACTTGTACACGTCCGCATTGAAACGGATCTTGTTGTCGTCCGAGGTCGACTTGTAGCCGATTTCATACGACGTGATCGTCTCGGGCTTCGCCGTGGAAATGCTGTTGGCGAAGTTGATACGACCCTGCACGCTGGGCGCGCGGAAGCCGTTGGCGATGCGGCCATAGACGTTCGAGTTCTTCGACAGCTGCCACGTACCGGTCAGGTCACCGCTCCAGCGCGAGTCAGTCGGGTCCGAGGTCAACGGGCCCACCGGGCCGGTGAAGCCAAGGAAGCGCTCCGCCTTGAAATCACGCTTGTCGTGCGACCAGCGGGCGCCAGCGCGGACGTCGAAGTCATCGGTGACGTTGTAGTCAGCCGAACCGAACAGCGCGTACGCCTTCGTGCGCTGGCTCTGGTCCACCCAGCCGTTGAGCACGTGGTTGTTGAGCGTGTCGTACGAGAAGTTCGTGATCGCGATGTCTTCGTCGAAGTAGTACGTGCCGACCTGCCACTTCAGGCGCTCCGACGTGTCATTCGACAGGCGGAATTCCTGGGTGATCTGGCGATCCTTCGGCAGCGCGTCAGCGGTTTCCGAGTAGAACGGGGTGGTGCGGTTGGTATAGCTCGGCTTGGCCGGGGTCTCGGAGGCATCGTAGCCGCCATCGACATCGCCCAGGCTGTAGGTGGTGGCGCGTTCCAGGCCCGTGATGGACGTGAAGTTGAGGTCGCCGAAGTGCCAGTTCAGGTGCAGGTTGCTGCCCCAGGTGAACAGGTGCTGCTTGTTGTTGCCATCCTGCGAGACCGAATCACGATCGAAGCCCGGCACGAACTGGTTGCTGCCCAGGGTGATCGAATCGGCGCGGTTGACCATGGCGCTGCCATCGAGCCAGCGGGCGTGCACGTTGATCAGTGCATCGAACGCGTCGGTGGCCTTGTACAGGGCCTGCAGGCGCACGGCGCGGTCGTTGTAGCCGCCCAGGTCGTCCTTCTTGCCCTTGTAGTCGTTATCGATCCAGCCATCGCGGTGCTGGGCAAGCGCGGAGATGCGGCCCGACCAGCTGCTGGAGAGCTTACCGCCGAGTGCGGCTTCCGCGTTGGCGGTGCCGTACGAACCGTAGGAGACGCGGGCATAGCCCTCGGTTTCCTGGGTCGGCTTGCGCGATTCGAACTTGATCACGCCGGCCGGCGAGTTACGACCGAACAGGGTGCCCTGCGGGCCACGCAGCACTTCGACCTGCTCCAGATCGAACAGCGGGAAGCCTTTCAGGATCGGGTTTTCCTGCACGATGTCGTCGTAAACCATCGACACCGGCTGCGACGCGTTGAGGTCGAAGTCGCTGTTGCCGAGGCCGCGGATGTAGAAGCGAGGGAACTCACGCCCGTACGAGGTCTCGGCGTACACGCTGGGTGCGCGCGAGGCGAGCTGCAGCACGCCATCGCCGGCCTGGCCGAAGGATTCGAGCTTCTCGGCCGTCACCACGGTCATCGAGATAGGTACCTTCTGCAGGTCTTCCGTGCGCTTTTCAGCGGTCACGGTGACCGTTTCGAGCGTGGCGGTCTTCTGCTTGTTGGCGGGCGGGGTGGCCTGCGCGGTGTCCTGGGCGAACGCGGAACCGGCCGAAAGGACGGTGGCGATGCTCAGGGCAATGGCGAGGCGACGCGGCATGCGGCGCGTGCGTGCAAGGGACATGATGTTTTTTCCGCCTGGTGGGGGTACTGGGATGGAAACCGGACCTCGCCAACGTACGAACCGACGTACGGTGCCAAAACCCCTGGCGAGGGCCGAGCTTCGCAAATTATCCCCCGTGACGTGGTCATGACGGAAGTGTTGCTTTTACGTAACACGCATGTTCTGGCGATGTTTTCATGCCTTTTTACGCGATGTCACGGAAGTGAAATGAGCCCCCGCTAACGTGCCGCTCCGTTCGGCTCGCGAACACGTTGCCGACAGAAGACGTCGGTATCGCCGACGTTTGAGTATTTTCTCAAACCATTCGGAGCAGCTTTCCCATGAAGAGACTTCCCCTGGCCGCCGCCTTCTGGACGATGTGCGGTACCGCGGCCGCCGAGGGCGCCCCGCAGGCCGCGATCGAGCTGTACGTGGATACGACGACCCGGCAACTCTTTGCGGAGCCCGGCCCGGGCCGGCAGCGTCTGGGCAAGTTCGTGCAGGCTACGGATGAGGTGGCGCCCGTGGCAGGCGCGGTGGTCGCCGCGCCAGGGGCTTCGACCACCGCGACGGCACCTGCCAGTGTCGCTGCGACCTCCACCGCCGTCGCATCCGCCAAGTCGGGTTCGTCTACCGCCAAGGCCTGGTACGACAAGATCGGGATCCGTGGCTACGTGCAGATGCGCTACAACCAGGGCCTGGATGATGGCGCCAAGGACCTGAAATCGCCGGGCGATCGCTTCATCGGCCGTGACCAGGGCTTTGGCATCCGCCGCGCCCGTGTGGTGATCAGTGGCGATGTGTCCGACAAGATGTCGATCTACATCCAGCCGGATCTCGCGAGCACCCCGACCGGCTCAAGCACGACCAACTTTGCGCAGTTGCGTGATGCGTACGCCGACCTCTGGCTCGACAAGGAAAAGACCTGGCGTATCCGTGCCGGTCAGTCGAAGATTCCTTATGGTTGGGAAGACCTGCAGTCCAGCCAGAACCGCCTTGCACTGGACCGCGCGGATGCGCTGAACTCAGCCGTCCGTGATGAGCGCGATCTCGGTGTATTCGCTTACTGGTCGCCGACCGAAGTAAAGGAGCGCTTTAGCTACCTGCAGAAGTCGGGTCTGAAGGGCTCGGGCGACTACGGCATGTTCGGCATTGGTGTGTACAACGGGCAGGGCGCCAACCGCCCGGATCGTAATGACCAGCTGCACACCGTGGTGCACTTCTCGTATCCGTTCAAGTTCGCCAATGGCCAGTACCTCGAAGTGGGTGCGGATGCCTATACAGGCCGCTACGTGGTTTCCACCGGCTCGGCCACCATCAACGGCGCGACGTTTACCCCGCGCGTGGAAGCGCCGGAAGAAGGCTCGGTGGATCGCCGCGTGGCCGCACACATCGTCTACTTCCCGCAGCCGTTCGGTTTCCAGGCGGAGTGGACCGTGGGTAAGGGCCCAGAGCTTGATGTGGCTCGCCGGATCATCCGCACGAAGTCGCTACGCGGCGGGTATGCGCAGGTGATGTACAAGTTTGATAGCGAGTACGGTTCGTTAATGCCGTATACGAAGTGGCAGACGTACCGCGGTGCGGCCAAGTTCGATACGAACGCGCCGAAGATGAGCGTGGATGAACTGGAGGCCGGTGTGGAGTGGCAGCCGAACAGCGCAGTGGAACTGGCCGTGGCGTTCGCCAACATGCGCCGCACGGATGTGAGCGCGGCGCCGTATCCCATGGTGAACGGCAAGCTGGTGCGCGTGCAGTTGCAGGTGAACTACTGACCCCTGCCGTTGTAGGAGCGCGCTTGCGCGCGATGGGTGCTCGCGGCAACTCCCATCGCGCGCAAGCGCG
>NZ_DASYCB010000078.1:0-14344 GCF_036500425.1 Luteibacter sp. | reverse complement strand
CGCGCTTGCGCGCGATGGGTGCTCGCGGCAACCCCCATCGCGCGCAAGCGCGCTCCTACAGGGCTTCCGCGAAAGGTGTCGCCCTTTAAGCGTCGACGTAGCGGGCGGCGTCGCCTACCCAGCGGGCGATGAGACGTTCGCAACGGGCGGCGTGGTCGCGCATCATCGCTTCGGCGACGCGCTGCACATCGGGCATGAGGTGCGCATCGCGTGTCAGGTCGGCGATGCGGAACTGCAGCTGGCCGGTCTGCCGGGTGCCGAGCACCTCGCCAGGACCGCGCAACTCCAGGTCCTTCTCCGCGATGCGAAAGCCATCATTCGTCTCGCGCATCACCTGCAGCCGCTCCCTCGCCAGCCGCGACAGCGGCGTCTGGTACAGCAACACGCAGGTCGAAGCGATGGAACCGCGACCGACGCGGCCGCGTAACTGGTGCAGCTGGGCCAACCCCAAACGCTCGCTGTTCTCGATCACCATGAGGCTGGCGTTGGGTACATCCACGCCCACTTCGATCACGGTCGTGGCGACGAGCACGGCGATCTCGCCCGCCTTGAACGCATCCATGACCGCCTGCTTTTCCTTCGGCTTCATGCGGCCGTGGATCAGCGCGACCTTGAGGTCCGGCAAACCGGCCACGAGCTCGGCGTGGGCCACCTCGGCGGCCTGCGCGTTCATCTGCTCGTTTTCTTCGATCAGCGTGCACACCCAGTAGACCTGACGCCCCTCCATGCATGCACCGTGGATTCGTTCCATGACGTCGTAACGGCGCTCGTTGGAGATCGCCACGGTCTGCACCGGCGTGCGGCCCGGGGGCAGTTCATCGATGGACGACACATCGAGATCGGCATACGCGCTCATGGCCAGCGTCCGCGGGATCGGCGTGGCTGTAAGCACGAGCTGGTGCGGAATGAGCTCGCCGCTGGCGCCCTTGTCGCGCAGCGCGAGGCGTTGATGGACGCCGAAACGATGCTGCTCATCGATGATGACGAGGCCGAGCTTCTGGAAAGCGACGCCCTCCTGCATCAGCGCATGCGTGCCGACCACGACATGCGCCGTGCCCTCGGCGGCGTGCGCGAGTGCACTTTTGCGTGCCCTGCCCTGCACCTTGCCCGCCAGCCACTCCACATGCAGGCCGAGTGGCTCGAGCCACGCGCGGAAGTTGCGCAGGTGCTGTTCGGCCAGTAGCTCGGTCGGTGCCACCAGCGCCACTTGATAGCCCGCCTCCACGGCCGTGAGTGCGGCCAGCGCGGCGACCACGGTCTTGCCGCTACCGACATCGCCCTGCACCAGGCGCAGCATGGGGTGGGCGCGGGAAAGATCGCGCCCGACCTCGCCAGCGACGCGGGTCTGTGCCTTGGTGAGTGCGAATGGCAACGACGCAAGCATCTGCTCACGCAGCGTACCCGCGCTCTTCAACGCCGGCGCCTTGCGTTTTTTCACGGCGGCGCGCATGCGCCGCAGGGTAAGGTGCTGGGTCAGCAATTCTTCGAAGGCAAGGCGCTTTTGCGCCGGATGGCCACCCTCTTCCAACTGGCGCAGGTCGACATCGGGCGGTGGCCGGTGCACATACAGCAGCGCATCGCGCAGCGAGGTAAGGCCGAGTGGGCGCCCCACTTCGTCAGGGATCAGTTCCAGCCGGTCATCGCCCGGCAGGTGGTGCAAGGCTTTTGCGATGACGCTGGCCAGACGACGCGGGCCCAGGCCTTCCGTGGTCGGATACACCGGCGTCAGGCGCTCGTCGACGACAACCGCCTCATCGCTCTCGATGCGCTGGTATTGCGGATGCACCATCTCCAGGCCTTGCGGCCCCTGACGTACTTCACCGAAGCAGAGCAGGCGCGTGCCTTTCTGCAGCTGGTCTACCTGCGATTTGCGGAAGTGGAAGAAGCGCAACAACAGCGCGCGACCGGAGTCATCGCTGATGATGATTTTCAACTGCGGTCGAAAGCGGAAGCCGCGTTCGACAAAGTCGACGGTACCTTCGACCTGCACATGGCTGCCGGGCCGCAGGTCGCCGATCGACACGACCGTGGTGCGGTCTTCATAACGCAACGGCAGGTGGAACCAAAGGTCCTGCACTTCACGCAGGCCCAGCTTGCCAAGCGTTTCCGCAAGTGCGGGCCCCACGCCGCCGAGCGTGGTCAGCGGCGCGCGGCCCGGCTCCGCCATGGGCGCGGCAGGGGGTGTACTGGCGCTACGGGCCACGGGAATGGCTGCGAACTCGCGCTTACGGCAGGACGAGGATCGCGTCCACTTCGACCTGGGCACCCTTGGGCAGGCCCGACACTTCGATCGTGGAACGCGCCGGGTACGGCTGCTGGAAGTATTCGGCCATCACGGCGTTCACGGCCGCGAAGTTGCCGAGGTCGGTGACATAGATGCCGACGCGGACGATATCGGCGAGCTTGCCACCGGCGGCTTCGGCCACGGCGACGAGGTTGTCGAACACGCGGCGCGTCTGGGCGGTGATATCGCCCTCGACGAGACTGCCCGTGGCAGGGTCGAGCGGGATCTGGCCCGAGAAGTACACGGTGTTGCCGGCGCGCACGGCCTGCGAATACGGACCAATGGCCGCCGGGGCCTTGTCGGTGGCGATGATGCTGCGGGTCATACAAACACTCCCTACATGATTACCCGGAGTGTACCGGCCCCAAGGCGGCGTTTATAGGAGCGCGCTTGCGCGCGAAAAGCCAACGATCGGTATCAGAGGGGGTGGCGGTAGACGCCGCTGACCACGCCGGTGCGGCGGACGCGGCGCATCACGTCAGCCAGGTGCTTGCGGCCCTTCACCTCGATGGCGAAGAGCAGCGTGGCGGCCGTGCTGTCGCGCTCGATGTACTCGACGTTCTCGATATTCGAGCCCGCGTCCGCGATCGCGGCGGCGACTGTGGCGAGCACGCCTGGGCGGTTAAGCACCTCGATACGCAGTTCGGCACGGTAATCGCCGGTGACGTCGCGATCCCATTCGATCGCCACGATACGCTCGGGCGTCTTGCGGAATTCCGCTACGTTCGGGCATTCCACGCGGTGCACGACGATGCCCTTGCCCGACGAGAGGAAACCCACGATCTCGTCACCCGGCAACGGGTGGCAGCAGTTACCAAAGCTGAGCACGCCACGCTCGGCCCCGCTGATGCGGATCTTCTCCACGGCATGCTCGGTGACTGCCTGCGGATGCGATTCCTGCGGCCCCATGACATTGAGCAACTGGGTCGCGACCTGATCGGCATAGCGATTGCCCAGCGCGATTTCGGAAAGCAGCTCTTCGAGGCGCTTGAACTTGGCTTCGTCAAGGAAGCGATCGAGTACGGCCGGCGGGATCGCATCAAGACTGAGCCCACGCGCGTCCAGCGCACGATCGAGCATACGGTGGCCGAAATCGACGGCATCCTCGTGCTGAAGATGCTTCAGGTACTGGCGGATCGCGGTGCGCGCCTTACCGGTGACGACGGCCTCGAGCCACGCCGGGTTCGGTACGGCCGACGGCGCGGTGATGATTTCCACGACCTGGCCGGAAATCAGGCGCGTGCGCAGTGGCACCAGCTTCTTGTCGACACGCGCCGCGACAGCGTGGTCACCCACGTCGGTATGCACGGCGTAGGCGAAATCGAGCGCGGTGGCATTGCGCGGCAGCGAGAAAATGTCGCCGCGCGGGGTAAACAGGTAGACCTCGTCCGGGAACAGGTCGATCTTGACGTTCTCGAGGAACTCGGCGGCCGACGGCGTGCTGGCCTGGCTATCGGCCAGCGCCGAGATCCACTCGCGCGCGCGCAGCTGCGCGTTGTTAGCCGGACCGGAGTCAGTCTTGTACGCCCAGTGCGCCGCCACGCCGCGCTCCGCGACCGATTCCATCTCCGAGGTACGGATCTGGATTTCGATCGGTGCGCCGAACGGGCCAAGCAGCACGGTATGCAGTGACTGGTAGCCATTGCCCTTGGGAATGGCGATGAAATCCTTGAAGCGTGCATCGACCGGCTTGTACAGACCGTGCACCGCACCCAGCGCCATGTAGCAATGCATCGCGGAATCGGTGACGACGCGAAAACCGTAGACATCCATGAGCTGCGCGAACGACTTGTGCTCGTTGCGCATCTTCGAATAGATGCTCCACGGACTCTTGATCCGGCTGACCGCGCGGCCAGGGATCTTGTCGGCGGCGAGGCGGCCTTCGAGCGCCATCTCGATCTTCGCCATGGCTTCGCGGCGATTACCCAGGGCGGCGCGGATGCGCTCGCCGATGATACGGTGGCGATCGGGGTATAAGGCCTTGAAACCAAGATCCTGCAGCTCGGCCTTGAACTTGTTCATGCCCAGCCGCTGCGCGATCGGCGCATAGATCTCGAGCGTTTCGCGCGCGATACGGCGGCGCGATGAACCATCCTTCGCCCCCAGCGTACGCATGTTATGCAGGCGGTCGGAAAGCTTGATCAGGATGACGCGTAGATCACGCGCCATCGCCAGCAGCATTTTCCGAAAGCTCTCCGCATCCGCTTCGGCACGGCTGGAAAAGCGCATCTTGTCGAGCTTGGTGACACCATCGACCAGCTCGGCCACGGTCTCGCCAAACGCGCCGGCGAGTTCTTCGCGGCTGAGCTGGGTGTCCTCAAGCGTATCGTGGAGGATCGCCGCGATGATCGTCTCGGCATCCAGGCCAAGCTCGGCCAGCACCTGCGCGACCGCGACCGGGTGCGTGATGTACGGCTCACCGGATTTACGCGTCTGCCCATCGTGCGCGAGTGCGCCAACGAGGAACGCGCGACGAATCCGCATGACCTGCTCTTTGGGCAGGTACGCGCCCACGCGTTCTTCCAGCGCCTGCACATAAGCAGGCACGGGCGTGTCGTCGGAGACGTCGGTCAGTTTTTTGGCGGGAACGACTTCCATGGGAATGCCTCGCGCCTGGTATCAGGCGACACGGCCTCCCGCGCGCGGCTTCAACAGCCGCGCTTCAACAAGGTGCGCAGTGGATCGATGAACGCAGGGTCGACAGTGACCCGACGTCATCAGTCATCTCCGCCCTTCGAGAGGTCATCGTCCACGTCCGCGGCGGCCCACTCGAGGGCTTCACGCTCGGCACGCGCCTTGGCGGCCTCGTCGATGGTGTCGATCATCTCGTTACTGACGGTCCTCTCTGCGATTTCGCGCAGTGCCACCACCGTCGGCTTATCGCTGTTCGGATCGATCGTGGGTTCGGCGCCCCTGGCAAGCTGGCGAGCGCGCTTGGTCGCCATGAGCACGAGCTCAAAGCGGTTGTCGACTACCTCGAGGCAGTCTTCGACAGTAATACGGGCCATTTCAAATCCTTGACAACAAAGACACTTATGACCGTGCAGTTTAGCGGCCCGGCCCGTTGGCTGTCCATCGGGGGAGGGGTATCATGTCGGGTTCTGGCCAGGAAGGACGGGCGTTAGTGCAAATAATAAAACCAAGCGGTACACTAAAGTATCGCCCCACCCCCAGAGTCACCCCGATGGACCCCAAGAACAGCTTTAAGCGTCTGGCCCGCCACGCCTTTGGCCTGGTGGCCGTGGCGCTCCTGGCGGCCTGCCACATAGCCCCGCCGCGCACGGATGACCCGAACGAGCAGGTGAACCGCAAGGTTTACGCGTTCAACGACAAGCTCGACAAGACCTTCATCCGGCCGGTTGCCGTCGGCTACCGCAATGTCACCACCCCGGGCGTCCGCACGGCGGTGAGCGATTTCTATACGAATATCCGCCTGCCGATCACTATCGGTAACCAGCTGCTGCAGGGCCGTCCGGGCCAGGCGGCGGTCACGACGGGCCGCTTCGTCGTGAACCTGGGCATCGGTTTCCTGGGCTTCAAGGATCCGGCGAGCATGCTGGGAATGCCGCTGTACGACAGCGATTTCGGCGTGACCCTGGCCCGTTGGGGCGTGCCTGAGGGCGAGTACCTTGTGCTCCCCTTCGTCGGCCCGACCACGGTCCGCGATGTCTGGCGCCTGCCGGTGGATAGCTATTTCTTCGATCCGTTGAGCTACCTGTCGCGTAACCACGATTTCCACAGCGGCCAGTACTACGTGCCGTCGGTGCTGTACCTGGTGACGCTGCGCGCTCGCGCGATCGATGCGGAGAGCTTCCTGGCGTCGGCCTACGATCCGTATGTGTTCATGCGTGATGCGTACCGCCAGCAGCGTCTCTATCAGATCTACGACGGCAACCCGCCGGATGATGTGATCGAGAAGATGCAGGGCGTGGGCGACAGCAAGGATTTCGACCCGGATGAGCTGCTTAAGGAGCAGCACTCCTGGGAGAAGCAGAACGGGCAGAACCCGGATTGATCCTGAAAAAAGCCGCCTTAGGGCGGCTTTTTTTTGACTCTCCGCGCATCACCGAGATTGTTCGGTACACCGCGCCTTGTGATCGGTTCATTCGCTGGCGCGAATGCATGGGTGAGCGGCTTGCGCCGCCTTAGACTGGATGGGTGAGGGCATCGGGGGCGGGCAGGCCCCGTTGCGTGTCGCACAAGCCGGTATGCCGCAGCCTGGCTCCCTGTAGGAGCGCGCTCGCGCGCGATCAGCCGACGAAGCGCTGATGCCGTGTCGCATGCAGCGACCATGCGCCAGGGCACACGCCATAGAGACCGGAACGTTCGCGTTGAAGTCGTTCCTGGTGGTTGTGGATAAGGTCATTGCCACAGCACGCTGATCCACGCTCGCGCGAGAAAATGGCTTACCGCATCACCGCTCCGTGAGCCTATCGCGCGCAAGCGCGCTCCTACAGGCGAGCCGCTGAACGCACAGGCTCTTGGGTCACGAACCTCATGGCTGGTTACCGGGTGGGCAGGTCCGTGGGGCCGACATGAGCGGAGGGCCGCCTGGTGTCACGGTTTTCGCGAAGAGGAGCTACGGCCCGGTCCGAAGGTCCGCGACTGGCGGCCCCACGGGCCTGACCACCCGGCGCGTCCTCGACTCATCAGGCACCAGGCGGCGAACGCCGCTCAACACACGCATTCGCGCCAGCGAATGAACCGATTCGACCAAGCGCGAAGCCGAAGGCGAGCCCTCTCGGGCGGCACAAAAAAACCGGCGACGTGGCCGGTTTCGTTGGGCGGGAGCATCGCGCGCAAGCGCGCTCCTACATGTCAATGAGGGTGCTTACGCCGGAGACGCGGGCCAGGGCCTCGAGGCCTACCGGGGCGTTCGCCACCTTCATCGCGCTGCCCTTCTGGGCGGCGTGCGCCAGCAGGGCCAGTACCGTGGCCAGGCCGGCGCTATCGGCCTGCGTCACACCGGCCAGGTCCAGCGTGGCCGGTTTGCCGCGCTCGAGCGCAGCACGGCCGGCTGCCAGGGCCGAGACGGCCGTGGCGAACGTCAGTGCGCCGGAGACCGCGAGGGCCCCCGGCGCTTCGACCAGTTGGTACGTGCCCGGCTGGGTCACTTGGCGCCGCCCGCCTGGCTACCGCCGGTGTCCTGCTTCATCTCGTCGATGGCGCCAGCGCCCTTCTGCTCGAGATCGGCCGTCAGCTTGTCCAGGCCTTCCTTCTTGATCTCGGCATCGACCTGGTTGCGATAGTTGGTGATGTACGAGATGCCCTCGATGATCACGTCGTACGCTTTCCAGTCGCCACTCGCGCTCTTGCGGAACGCATAGTCGACCGAGACCGACTTGCCGTCGTCCAGCATGACCTGGGTACGGACCACGGTGCGCTTGTTGTTCAGGTCACCCGTGAACGGCATGACCTTCACCTTGCCGCGGGTGTAGTTGAGCAGACCCTCGGCATAACGGTGGGTGATCGAGTTATAGAACGCCTTGGCAAAGCGCTCGCGCTGCTGCGGCGTCGCCTTGTTGGCGTTCTGGCCCAGCACCAGGATCGAGGCGTAATCGATGTCGAAGTGCGGCAGGAAAGTGTCGTCGATAACGGCGATCAGCTTCTCCTTGTCGTTCTTCAGCTCGGCCTGGTGACCTTCGATAGCCCGGGACAGGTCATCGGAAATCTGCTGGACCACCTGCTGGGGCGACTGGCCCTGGGTAGCCCCGGCGGGAGCCGCGGCCTGGGCGAACACAGGGGCGGCCGCGACCGTGCCGACGGCAAGGGCAATAGCGAGGGAAAGCTGACGCAACATGCGGTATCTCCTGGCCCGGCTTACTTCTTGCCGGCGTTGTCGGGTTGGGCGCCGCCCTGGCCATTGCCCGGGGCGTTGCCATTGTTTGAGCTCGGCGAGCCGTTCACGAGGAACTTGCCGATCAGGTCTTCCAGTTGGAGCGCGGACTGGGTCAGCACGAGCTGATCGCCATCCGCCAGGAACTCCGGCGACCCGCCTGGCTGGATCGCAACATACTGGCTACCGATCAAACCGCTTGTGAACACCGCAGCGGCCGAGTCATCAGGTATCTGGGAGTAGCGTTTGTCGATCGCAAGGGTCACCGTGGCTTCGACCGCACCCGGTTTCACCACCACCGACTCGACGCTGCCGATCGGCACGCCGGCCATCTTCACCGCGGCGCCGGCCTGCAGGCCACCGATATTGGTGAAATCGCCCGTGACGTGGAAGGTTCCACCCAGGCGATCCGGGGCGCTGCCGCCGCCGAAGAACTTGCCGAGCATTTCTTCCAGCTGCTGGGCCGGGCGGGTGAAGGCGAGTTCACCGCCCTCCTTCACCGGGTTCTTCGAATGACCGAACTGCAGGCCGATGTATTGGTCGCCGAGCAGGCCGCTGGTGTAGATCGTGGCCACGGAGTCATCCGGGATGTCCTTCCGGGCGTTGTCGATCGCCAGGGTCACCTTGGCCTCCTCCTTGCCCGGCACCAGCTCGATCGCCGAGACGGAACCGACGCGGACGCCAGCGACCTTGACCGGGGCGCGCACCTTCAGCTGGCCGACGTTGGCGAAGCGGGTTTCCACGTCGTACGTGGAGCCGCCGTGCTGGTTGGCGACCGAGGTGGTCTGGGTGGCGAGATAGGCCAGTGCGGCGAAACCAAGCACGATGAACAGGCCGGTGCCGACGGCATAGGAACGTCTCTGGGTCACGGCACGATCCTCGAGGTAGATGCGAAAAGGGTTGCGTTCATGGCGGGCCTCCGTGCCTTCAGATCAGGAACGAGGTAAGGACGAAGTCCAGCGCCAGGATGGCAATGGACGAGGCGACCACCGTGCGCGTCGTGGCGTACGCGACGCCTTCGCTGGTGGGCGGCGTGGTGTAGCCCTGGAACACCGCGATCAGCGAGACCACGATGCCGAAGGCAAACGACTTGAGCAGGACGCCGTTGATGATGTCTTTGTGGACATCCACCGCGGCGGTCATGTTGGACCAGAAGGTACCGTTATCGATGCCGAGCCAGGTCACGCCGACCAGGTGGCCGCCGAAGACACCCATGGCGCAGAACACGACGCCCAGCAACGGCAGTGCGATGACACCGGCGAGGAAGCGCGGCGCGACCACGTAGGCAATGGGATCCACCGCCATCATCTCCATCGCATCGAGCTGGTCGGTGGCGCGCATGAGGCCGATCTCGGCGGTGATCGAGGTGCCCGCACGGCCGGCGAACAGCAGCGCCGTGACGACCGGGCCGAGTTCGCGGTAGATGGCGATCGCCACCACCGTGCCCGTCGCCGAGGTGCCACCGAAGATCGACAGCACGTCATACAACTGCAGGCCGAGCACCATGCCGACGAACAGGCCGCAGGTCATGACGATGGTGAGGCTCATGGCGCCCACGAACCAGATCTGCCGCAGGGTCTCGCGGCCGTGCTTCAGGCTGCGCGGGATCGCAGCAAGGATCGTGAGCAGGAACAGGCCACTGGCGCCGATCTGCGCCAGGCTGCGGACCACGACGTTATCTTCCCTGGTCGTCATGCCTTGCCTCCGGGAAAGCCCAGCGCCGAGGCGTAATCGCCGGCCGGGTACTGGAACGGAACGGGGCCATCGGCCTGGCCACCGAAAAACTGCGCCGTCCACGGCGAGCCATCGTTGACCAGTTCACGCGGCGCGCCCTGGGCGACGACCTTGCCGTTGGCGATGAGGAATACGTGGTCGGCCACCTGCTGCACCGCGGCCAGTTCGTGCGCCACGAGGATGCTGGTGATGCCCAGCGTTTCGTTAAGCGTGCGGATGAGCAGCAGCACCTGGTTCAGCGCGATCGGATCCAGGCCAACGAAGGGCTCGTCGTAGAGGATGAGCGCAGGATCGAACACGATCGCGCGGGCCAGCGCCACGCGACGGGCCATGCCGCCGGAGAGTTCCGTGGGCATCAGTCGGGCAGCGCCACGCAGACCGACCGCCTGCAGTTTGTTCAGCACGATGTTGCGGATGAGCTCTTCCGGCAGCTTCGTGTGCTGGCGTAGCGGGAAGGCCACGTTCTCGAACACATCGAAATCGGTGAGCAGCGCGGAGTTCTGGAACAGGTAACCGATGCGCTCACGCAGCTCGAAGAGCTTTTCGCGCGAGAGCTGCGGCACGTTCTGCCCATCGACTTCCACCGTGCCGGCATCGCCGCGCATCTGCCCGGTGATGTGCTTGAGCAGGGTGGTCTTGCCGGTACCGCTGGGACCCATGATGGCGGTGACCTTGCCGCGCGGGATGTCGAGATCCATCGCGTCGAAAATGGTCTTGCCATTGAGCACCGTGGTGAGGCCGCGTACGCGGACGATAGCGTCGTCGGTCATGGGGCGAGCAGTTCCTCGATCAGGGCCTCGTGGCGTTTCGCAGCCCACTTCGCGCGGAGACGGACGGCACGGACGATCGACTGCAGATCGGCCAACGCATCCTCGAAGCGATCGTTGACGATGATGTAGTCGAACTCGTGGGCGTGCGCGATTTCCTCGCGGGAGTTGAACAGGCGGCGTTCGATGACGTCGGCGGCATCTGAACCTCGACCGCGCAAACGGCGCTCAAGTTCCACGCGTGACGGCGGCAGGATGAACACGCTGACGCAATCCGACTTGCCCTTGCGGACCTGGCGGGCGCCCTGCCAGTCGATCTCGAGCAGCACGTCGACGCCGCTGGTGAGCTTTTCCTGCACTACCGTCCGCGAGGTGCCGTAGAGGTTGCCATGCACCTCGGCATGCTCAAGGAAGATGCCATCGACGATCTCGCGCTCGAAATCCGGCCGCTCCACGAAGAAGTAGTGGCGGCCGTACTGTTCGCCTACGCGCGGCGGGCGCGTGGTGTGCGAGATAGACAAGGAGATCTGCGGTTCGCGCTCGAGCAGCGCATTGACCAGCGTGGACTTGCCCGCACCCGAGGGGGCGGCCACCACGAACAGGGTGCCGTCACTCATCCGCGGGGATCTCGTTGGGGGGTCATGGCTATTTCCCGAAACGCAAAGCGGGATTGTAGCCGGAATCGTGGCCGGACGGCCTTGCACAGGGCTTTCGCGGCCAGGTGCGGATACGCGGCCTGGCCGGTTTGGCCCCGCCAGGCGGGGCCTTTAGTGGGCCGGTCAGTGATGCATGGTGCCGAACATCACCAGCGAAAAGAGCAGCAGAAGCAGCAGCACGAAGCCGAACCAGGCCGCGAGCAGGATCCAGAAAACACCCTTCGGTGCCGGGGGCGTTACCTGGCCGGTGGTCCGCCAGCGTGCCACCCAGCTCATCTGCCCCTGCAGGTAGTAGTGGGTGAAGAAGAACAGGGTCACGCCACTGATCTCGGGGACCAGGCCATACGCCGGCAGCTTTTCGCGCATGGAACGCGCCATCGAGAAGTAGGCGACGTAGCGGATCACCACCGCCGCGAGCCCCAGCAGGAAAGCGATGCTGAAGTAAGACATGGCGCCTGCGATCGCGCCGATATCCGGGCGCTCGCTGGTGGACTGATTCAGGACCATACCCATCATCAGGAACCATGTGACCGGCAGCAGGCAGAGCGAGATCACCAGCCACAGCGTAGCCCGGCTCGAGGGATCGATCTTCTTGACCCACGAGGCCTGGAAGAACTGCCAGACCAGCCCAAGGAGGCCGCCGGCAAAAAGGTCCACCACGAAGAGGATGCCCCAGTGCAGGTCGGGCGGCGGCGGGAGCTCGTTATGCAGCACACCGGCGGGCATCCCCATCGGCGGCGCGCCGGTCATGGGCGGCGGCACGACGATGCCCAGGATCACGTGCAACGGCTGCCAGTCGGCCATGCCCTCGCGCCAGCCCATGGCCGTGGCTTCGACCTTCCCTTCCGTGATCCACGCGCGCAGCGTGGCTTCGTCATAGGGCCCGAAACGCTCACCGTTACGGCCTACCCAGATCTTGTTCTCGTTCACCATGCCCCTCTTTCCTTGCCCGGTGGGTTGTCGGGGCCGAGTATGCCCAACCGCAGGTGGAGGCGTCACGCGACGAGCGGTGTGCCTTTGGGCAAGCCATAGCGCGCCGGCGATACGCCGACCACACGTTTGAACGCATGGCTGAAGGCGCTTTCCGAGCCGTAGCCGAGATCGCGGGCGAGTGTCGCTACGGGCACGCTGCCTCGCTGAAGTGCCTGGCAGGCGAGCCGCATGCGCCATTCGGTGAGGTAGGTGAGTGGTGCGGAGCCGGAGACTTTGCGGAAGTGTTCGGCGAATACCGTGCGCGACATCGCGGCGAGGCGCGCCATGTCGTCGAGACGCCAGTCGCGGCCGGGTTCGGCATGCACGCGCTTGAGCACCGGTGCCAGGCGTGGATCCGCCACGGCGCGTAACCAGCCAGGCGGAAGCAGGTCGCCGCTGGCCATATGGGCGCGGAGGATCTGCACGAACAACAGGTGGGCGAGTTGCGCCTGGGCAAGACCGGCGCCAGGCAGCGCGCCGGCACTTTCCTTCACCATCTGGTCGATCAGCCAGCGCATGGTCGCCGCTTCCGGCGTATCGCCCTTGATGTAAATCCACGGTGGCAGCGCCGCGAGGAGCATGGGTTCGTACGCCGGGTGTACGCGAACGTGGCCACCGATCTGCAGGGTTTCGGTGCCTTCGTTGAAGGCGACCAGGCGCTCGGCGCCGTGCCATTCGAAATCGTAGGCACTGCGTGCGGGGAGGTCAGGATCGCTGGCGAGCACGAAGGACAGCGGCGCGGCGAGGAGGATCACATCGCCCTCGCCGAGGACGATATCGCGCGACTCGCCTTCGATCCGCATGACCACGCAGCCGCGGGCCACGGCGAAGAACTTCAGCTTGTCGGGCGGCGGGAAGCGCACGGCCCAGTCGCCGCCAGCGGTAAACCCGCCGGAGAGGACCGACTCGAACTCGGCGAGGCGCAGGATAGCGGTGATAGGGTCGTCGCTCATATCCGTACGATTGCGCATGCATGGCGTACTTTCAAGCATTCATCGTCCGGGAGGGCGCCCTTACTTTGATAGGGCACCCCACCCTGGAGCCCTCCATGCAGTCCCCTATCCCCTCTGGATTCAGCGCCGCCAGCACCGCGGCTGACGTCATCGCCGGGCACGACCTTACCGGCAAGAACGCCGTGGTCACCGGTGGCTACGCCGGCCTCGGCCTCGAAACCACCCGTGCCCTGCGCGACGCGGGCGCCCGCGTCATCGTCCCGGCCCGCGACATGGCGAAGGCGCGCAAGGCCCTCGACGGCGAGTCCGGCATCGAGATCCTGCCGATGGACCTGGCCGACCCGGCCTCCATAGACGCCTTCGCGAAGCAGGTGGTCGATCGCGGTGAGCCGCTGCACCTGCTGATCAACAACGCGGGCGTGATGGCCTGCCCGCTCGAACGCAACGCGCGCGGCTACGAGAGGCAGTTCGCGACCAACCACCTGGGCCACTACCAGCTCGCCGTACGCTTGTGGCCGGCGCTGCGCCGCGCGAACGGCGCGCGCGTGGTGTCGGTGTCGTCGCGCGGCCACCGCTATTCGCCGGTCGTGTTCGACGACCCGCATTTCGAGCGCCGCGATTACGATCCGTGGCTCAGCTACGGCCAGTCGAAGACCGCGAACATCCTCTTCGCCATCGGTGTCGACCAGCGCGGCAAGGCCGACGGCATCCGCGCGTTCTCGCTGCACCCGGGCGCGATCGTCACCGACCTCGCCCGTTACATGAGCGTCGATGACCTGCGCAAGTTCGGCGCCATCGACGACGAAGGCAAGCCGGTGGTCGATATCGAGCGCGGCATGAAGAGCGTGGCGCAGGGTGCGGCGACCAGCGTGTGGGCCGCCACCAGCCCCATGCTCGACGGCAAGGGCGGCCTGTACCTCGAAGACAGCGACATCGCGCCGCTACTCGATGACGCGACCGTCGCCGCGGAAGACCTGCGCCACCTGCACGGCGTAAGGCCCTATGCGATCGACCCGGACGCAGCGGACGCGCTATGGGAACTGAGCGAACAACAAACCGGCGCCCGCCTGCCCTGATGCGATAGAGCCCTTGTAGGAGCGCGCTTGCGCGCGATCGCGCGCAAGCGCGCTCCTACAGGTTCC
>NZ_DASYCB010000077.1:0-112033 GCF_036500425.1 Luteibacter sp. | reverse complement strand
ACACATGGCAAAAGACGACGTCATCGAAATGGAAGGCACGGTCCAGGAGACCCTGCCCAACACCATGTTCCGCGTGCAGCTCGAGAACGGGCATGTCATTACTGCCCACATCTCCGGCCGTATGCGCAAGCATTACATCCGTATCCTCACTGGTGACAAGGTGAAGGTCGAGATGACCCCCTACGACCTGACCAAGGGTCGCATCACGTACCGTATGAAGTAAGCGCGCACCGCGCTGCTTCACCGGTAAAAGAAAAGCCGCGGCACGAGACCGCGGCTTTTTTGTTGCCTGGATTCCTGTAGGAGCGTGCTTGCGCGCGATGGGGGGGTACCGCAAGACCCATCGCGCGCAAGCGCGCTCCTACAAAAAACGGGCCGCCCTGGGGCGGCCCGTTTTTTGTACGGCTTACGCTTCGGCCGTGGCCGGCTCGGCCGACTCGGTTTCCACGTGCAGCTCGTCGCCATCGACCGACAAGGTGACCTTGCCGCCTTCGGCCAGCTTGCCAAACAGCAGCTCGTCGGCCAGGGCACGCTTGACCTTGTCCTGGATAACGCGGGCCATCGGGCGGGCGCCCATCTGCGGATCGAAGCCGTGCTCCGCCAACCAGCGGCGGGCCTCCGGGGTCACATCGACACTGACCTTCTTCTCGGTCAACTGCGCCTCGAGTTCGATGAGGAACTTGTCGACCACGCGCAGGATGTGATCGAAGTCCAGCGCATTGAACTGGATGATCGCGTCGAGGCGGTTACGGAACTCCGGCGTGAACATGCGACGCAGGGTCTCCATGGCATCCGGCGAATGGTTCTGCTTCACGAAGCCAATACCGCGACGCGAGGCCAACTGGGCGCCAGCGTTCGTCGTCATGATCACGATGACGTTCTTGAAGTTCGCCTCGCGACCGTTGGTATCGGTCAGCACGCCGCGATCCATCACCTGCAGCAGGATGTTGTACACATCCGGATGCGCCTTCTCGATTTCATCCAGCAGCAGCACGCAGTGCGGGTGCTTGGTGATCTGCTCGGTGAGCAGGCCACCCTGGTCGAAGCCCACGTAACCCGGGGGCGCACCGACCAGGCGCGACACCGAGTGCGCTTCCATGTACTCGGACATGTCGAAGCGGACCATCTCGATACCGAGCTGCATGGCGAGCTGGCGGGTCACTTCCG
Source organism: Luteibacter sp. (assembly GCF_036500425.1). GTDB lineage: Bacteria > Pseudomonadota > Gammaproteobacteria > Xanthomonadales > Rhodanobacteraceae > Luteibacter. The sequence goes on along the minus strand of NZ_DASYCB010000077.1, from coordinate 110,866 downwards.
TCTTGCCAACGCCCGTGGGGCCGGCGAGGAGGAAGCTACCGATCGGCTTGGATGGATCGCCCAGGCCCGAGCGGGCCATCTTGATCGACGAGGCCAGCGCTTCAATCGCACCATCCTGGCCGAACACGACCATCTTCAGATTGCGCTCGAGGTTACGCAGCACGTCACGATCCGAGGCCGACACCTGCTTGGCCGGGATGCGCGCCATCTTGGCCACGATGTACTCGATCTCGGGTACATCGACCTTGCCGGTGCGCTCGTCTTCCGGCAACAGGCGCTGGCGAGCACCCGCTTCATCGATCACGTCGATGGCCTTGTCCGGGAGCAGGCGATCCGGGATGTGCTTGACCGAGAGGTCCACCGCCGCGCGCAGGGCTTCATGGGTGTATTCCACCGAATGATGCTCTTCGAAGCGGGTCTTCAGGCCCTTCAGGATCTCGATGGAATCGGCCACGGTGGGCTCGACCACGTCAATCTTCTGGAAGCGGCGCGCCAGGGCGCGATCCTTCTCGAAGATGCCGCGGAATTCCTGGAACGTGGTGGAACCGATGCAGCGCAGCTCACCCGAAGCCAGCATGGGCTTGATCAGGTTCGACGCATCCATGGTGCCACCCGACGCCGAGCCCGCACCGATGATGGTGTGGATCTCGTCGATGAAGAGGATGGCGTTCGGTTGCTTCTTCAGCTGGTTGATCACTGCCTTGAGGCGCTTCTCGAAATCGCCGCGGTACTTGGTGCCGGCGACCAGGGCGCCAAGGTCCAGCGACCAGATGGTGCAGTCTTCCAGCACCTCAGGCACCTGGCCTTCGACAATGCGCTTGGCCAGACCCTCGGCCAGGGCGGTCTTGCCCACACCGGCCTCGCCGACATAGAGCGGGTTGTTCTTGCGGCGGCGGCAGAGCACCTGGATGGTGCGCTCCACTTCATCCTGCCGGCCGATCAGGGGATCGATCTTGCCCTGGGCCGCCAGTTCGTTGAGGTTGGAGGCGTACTCGCTGAGCGGGTTGCCCTTGCCCTCGCCACCGTCCTCGCTATCGCGATCGGCGCTGGAGGGGGCCGCGGCGGACTCGTCGCTGATCTTGGCGATGCCATGCGAGATGTAGTTGACGACATCCAGGCGGGTGATCTCCTGCTGGTGCAGGAAATACACGGCGTGGCTGTCCTTCTCGCCGAAGATCGCGACGAGAACGTTGGCGCCCGTCACTTCCTTCCGGCCCGAGGACTGGACGTGGTACACGGCGCGCTGCAGCACACGCTGGAACCCCAGGGTGGGCTGGGTGTCGCGCTCGTCACCGGCAGGAAGGACCGGTACCGTTTCGGCGATGATCCGCTGCAGATCGGCCGCCAGCCGGGGCAGATCGACGCCGCAGGCGCGCAGGGCGGCCAGGGCGGAGGTGTTTTCCGTGAGGGCGAGCAGGAGATGCTCCACGGTCATGAACTCGTGGCGCTGCTCCCGGGCCTGCTTATAGCAGTGCCCAATGGTGACTTCGAGATCCTTGCTGAACATACGGACCGTCTCCGATAGCTGTGGGCGGCGGGTTCTTAGCCCTTGTTAGTGCCGCATGAACACGAAATGGGGCGCCGCTTACATCTTTTCCATAGTGCACAACAACGGGTGCTGATGAGACCGTGAGTATTCGTTGACCTGGGTCACCTTGGTTTCTGCCACCTCGCGGGTGAACACACCGCACACACCCTTGCCACGGGTGTGGACGTGGAGCATCACCTGCACCGCTCGCTCCTGGTCCATGCCAAAAAAGCTACGCAACACCTCAATCACAAAATCCATCGGCGTGAAGTCGTCGTTCAGCAAGACGACCTGGAACAGTGGCGGCCGTGCCGTCTCGGGACGAGCGGTTTCAATGGCCAGGCCGTGTCCGCGCTCGTTTTCCTGATCGTGTTCGTGTTCCTGGGACATTAATTAAGAACCTTCGGTACGCGATTCGATTATATACACCGGATTTCGAGCCCCCACGGGGTCGATTTCCGTAGGTGATGGCACAATATGTCTTTTTCCAGAGCCACCCCCACCCATTCGTCAGATGACCCAGACCGACGCTCCGGCCGAAAACGTGTGGTGCCCCCGTGTGACCGTGGCCTGCGTCATCGCGGAGGGTGACCGCTACCTGATCGTTGAAGAGGAGATCTTCGGCGAACTGGCGTACAACCAGCCCGCGGGTCATCTGGACCCGGGTGAGACCCTGCAGGCCGCGGCCGTGCGCGAAGCGCTGGAAGAAACCGGGCATAGCGTCGTGCTGGAGCACTTCCTGGGCGTCTGGCAGTGGCTGAGCCACGAACATGGCGAACAGGTGCTCCGCTTCGCCTTCAGCGGCCGCTCGGTCGCCCATGACGCCGCCCGCCCGCTCGATACCGGCATCCGCCGCGCCCTGTGGCTGCGCCGCGACGAGATCGAAGCCATGGGGCAGCGCCTGCGCAGCCCGCTGATCCTCGACACCATCGATGCCTGGCTGGATGGCCGACGCTATCCGCTGGACACCGTGGCCAGCCTGCTGCCGGGAGCCCGCCGGTGAAAGTCATCCTGGGCGTCTCCGGCGGCGTGGACTCGTCCGTCGCCGCCATCCTGCTGAAGGAAGCCGGCCACGAGGTGGAAGGCATGTTCATGCAGAACTGGGAGGAGGATGACCGCTCCGGCCCCTGCACCAGCGACGACGACCGCCGCGATGCCGTGGCGGTTTGCGGCCGGCTGGGCATCCCCTTCCACGCCCGCAACTTCGCTGGCGAGTACTGGGATGGGGTCTTCCAGCATTTTCTTGCGGAGTATGCCGCAGGCCGTACGCCCAACCCGGACGTCCTGTGCAACCGCGAAATCAAGTTCAAGACCTTCCTGGATCACGCCCAGGCCCTCGGCGCGGAGAAGATCGCGACGGGTCACTATGCGCGCGTCGATTTTCATAAGGGGCGTTACCGCCTGCTCCGCGCCGTGGACGCGGCCAAGGACCAGACCTACTTCCTGCACGCCCTGGGCCAACGCCAGCTTTCGGCCACCCTGTTCCCGGTCGGCGAGATCGAAAAGCCGGCGGTGCGCGAGATGGCCCGCGAAGCCAACCTGCCGACGGCGGCAAAGAAGGATTCCACCGGCATCTGCTTCATCGGCGAGCGCGATTTCCGCACGTTCCTGTCCCAGTACATTCCGGCAAAGCCCGGCCCCATGCGGGATCCGGAGGGCCGTACGGTGGGCGAGCACCAGGGCGTGATGTATTACACGCTGGGCCAGCGCAACGGCCTGGGTATCGGCGGCCGGGCGGATGCGCCCAATGAGCCCTGGTACGTCGTAGGCAAGGATGTGACGGCTAATACCCTGATCGTGGCCCAGGGCGGTGAGAACCGCTGGCTGCAGTCCACCCGGCTGTTCGCCACCGACGCGACCTGGGTGGCTGGCGAGCCGCCTGCCCTCTCGTTCCGTTGCACTGCCAAGACGCGCTACCGCCAGGCCGACCAGGCCTGCACGGTGGAGGTGCGTGGCGATACGCTTCACGTCAGCTTTGACGAACCCCAGCGCGCCGTCACCCCCGGCCAATCCGTGGTGCTTTACGACGGCGACGCATGCCTCGGTGGGGCGATCATTGCCTCAACGGACGCCGTGTACGGTGGCCTCGAATGAACCCTATTCCCCCTGTAGGAGCGCGCTTGCGCGCGACCCACGCCCCGGCAGCCCCCATCGCGCGCAAGCGCGCTCCTACAAATAAAGATCGTCGTTATGAATGAAGAGCGCGTTTTAGCCCTGGCCGGCGTCTTCCAGGGCGCTGCCCTGGCCCAGCAACTGGCCAACGAGGGCCGCTGCGATGAGGTAGCGTTCGAGGCCAGTCTCGCCAGCGTGTTCCGTATCGACGCGGATTCCGTAGCGGGCGTGTATGGCAGCGTCGCGGGCGTACGCAGTGGCCTGCGCACGCTGGTGAACCAGTTCGAAGAACAGACGCGCGATGTCGCGGTTATGCGCATGGGCGTCACCGTGTTGCGCCTGGAACGCTCGCTGTCGCGCAACCGTGCCCTGCTCGATCGCCTCCATGAAGGCATCGTCGCGGCACAGCGTCAGGTTGAGCATTTCGGACTGACACACCCGAACGTTGCCGCACGTCTTGCCGAGCTCTACGCCACCACCCTTTCGACGCTGAAGCCGCGCGTCATGGTGACCGGCAACCCGACCCATCTGCAGCAGAAGGCGAACGTGGACCGCGTGCGCGCTTCGTTGCTGGCCTCGGTACGCTCCGCGGTGCTCTGGCATCAGCTCGGCGGCCGCCAGTGGCACATGCTGTTCCAGACCAAAAAGACCGCGATGCTCGCCCGCGGCCTGCTGACCGGCTCCACCCTCGACAACGGCTTCTAAGCACTGTGTAGGAGCGCGCTTGCGCGCGACGAGTGCTTGCCGCAACCTTGAATCGCGCGCAAGCGCGCTCCTACACGGGGGTCGCGGCGTCGAGGCCGGGGATAGTGGTGGCCAGGGCGCGGAGGAGTTCGGCGAAGCCCACGAGGTCATCGCGCCACGGTGTAGCGCTGCGCCAGTACAGGGCGATGTGCCGGCCGGGCCGCGCGCCGGCGACCCCGGCCAGGACTACGTTTGGGATCGACCGCAGGCGGTCGTGGGCCAGGATCGGGACCAGGGTGTAGCCGCCACGCAAGGCCACCAGGGTGGCCAGGCTTTCAATCGAAAGATCCTGGATGCGTTCCGGACGGGCGGCCCCGGGCATGCCGAGGTCGGATACCCCGTTGCCGTGACTTTCCGCCATCAGGGTCGCGTCGGACGCATCCAATTCGGTCAGTGCCACTTCGACACGGCCGGCCAGCGGGTGACCCTTGTGTAGCATCAATTCGTACGGCTCGAAGAACAGGGCGGTGGAATCCAGCCCGGTGGCGGTGGCGCTCGGCGGCGCCAGCACCGCGTCGAGTTCGCCTTCGGCCAGCCGGCGCAGGAGGCCGCGCGGTTTACCTTCGGAAATGGTAAGCCGAGCCCCCGGGAACCGCTGCGGAAAGGGTTCGATCACGTGCGGTAACAGGTAGGGCCCCAGCGTGGATGGCACACCGAGGCGCAACTCACCACCAAAAGCCACATCACCGGCACGCGCCGCGTGCTCGAGGTGTTCCGCGGCGGCCAGCACGCCCTCGATGTATCCCAACAGACGCTGACCGGCAGAGGTCGGCACGACCCGGCGGCCACCCCGTTCGAACAGGGGCATACCCAGCGCCTGCTCCACCTTCTGCACCTGGTGGGAAAGCCCCGAGGCACTGATGTACATGGCGCGGGCGGCGCTGTTGAAGCTGCCTTCACGGGCCACGGCCTGGACCAGGGCGAGGTCGCGCAGGGAGACCGATGACAGGGCCATCGAAATCATCGAACGCTGCGTGCCATCAAATGCGTTTGCGCCCATCCGCCGCCACCCTCATCCTTTTGCCGCCAGATTTCGCGCGGCGTGAGCCACGGACCGGGCATTGTAGCGGACCCAAGGTCTCACGGCGGTCGCATACGAACCGCAGACTGCGCGATAATCGACGCTTTGGCAGCCCCCGCACAGGGCCGCCAGGCCTCCCCAGCTAAAGCACGCCACGCCAGGAGTACAGCATGAAAGACTCGTTCTCAGTCGCAGACACCATCGTCGTCAACGGCAAGAGCCACAAGATCGCCAGCCTGGCCAAGCTGGGTCAGCAGTTCGACCTGAAGCGCCTGCCCTACTCGATGAAGATCCTGCTGGAGAACCTGCTCCGCCAGGAAGATGGCGTGAACGTGACTTCGAAGGAAATCGAAGCCGTCGCCAAGTGGGACGCCAAGGCCGAGCCCGATACCGAGATCTCCTTCATGCCGGCCCGCGTGGTCCTGCAGGATTTCACCGGCGTGCCCTGCGTGGTCGACCTGGCCGCCATGCGTGATGCCGTGAAGAAGCTCGGTGGCAACCCGGACCGGATCAACCCGCTGGTCCCGGCCGAACTGGTCATCGACCACTCGGTGCAGGTGGACGCGTTCGGTTCGGCCAACGCGCTTGAGCAGAACGTCGAAATCGAATTCGAGCGCAACCAGGAGCGTTACTCGTTCCTGCGCTGGGGCCAGAAGGCCTTCAACAACTTCAAGGTCGTGCCGCCGCGCACCGGCATCGTGCACCAGGTGAACCTCGAGAACCTGGCCCGCGTGGTGTTCACCAATGAAGTGGATGGTGTGTCGTTCGCCTACCCGGATACCGTGTTCGGTACCGACTCGCACACCACCATGATCAACGGCATCGGCGTGCTGGGCTGGGGCGTAGGCGGTATCGAAGCCGAAGCTGCCATGCTTGGCCAGCCGTCGTCCATGCTGATCCCGCAGGTCGTCGGCTTCCGCCTCACCGGCAAGCTGCCGGAGGGCGTGACGGCCACCGATCTCGTGCTCACCGTGACCCAGATGCTGCGCAAGCTCGGCGTCGTCGGCAAGTTCGTCGAGTTCTTCGGCAACGGCCTGCAGAACCTGCCGCTGGCCGATCGCGCCACCATCGCCAACATGGCCCCGGAATACGGTGCCACCTGCGGCATCTTCCCGATCGACCAGGAAGCACTGAACTACATGCGCCTCTCGGGCCGCGATGAGGGTCAGATCGCCCTGGTGGAAACCTACGCCAAGGCCCAGGGCCTGTGGCACGACGCGAACACGGCCGAAGCCGAGTTCACCACCGTGCTCGAGCTCGACATGGCCGACGTCAAGCCGTCGCTGGCAGGCCCGAAGCGCCCGCAGGATCGCGTGCTGCTCGAAGGTGTGAAGCAGAGCTTCCTCGACGTGGTCGGCCCGCTCACCGCCAACCGCAAGACCAAGAACGGCGACACCTCGCGCTTCAGCAATGAAGGCGGTGGCACGGCTATCGGCAACGAAGCGAACGGCATCAATGAAGAGGGCGTGCTCGTCCACAAGGATGGCCAGAACTTCCGCATCAACGATGGCTCGGTCGTGATCGCGGCGATCACCTCGTGCACCAACACCTCGAACCCGGCTGTCATGCTCGCCGCCGGCCTGGTGGCGAAGAAGGCCGCCGCGCGTGGCCTGACCAGCAAGCCGTGGGTGAAGCCCTCGCTTGGCCCAGGCTCGCTCGTCGTGACCGAATACCTGAAGAAGACCGGCCTGCTCAAAGAGCTCGAAAAGGTGAACTTCTACGTGGTCGGCTACGGCTGCACCACCTGTATCGGTAACTCCGGTCCGCTGCCGGCTGAAATCAGCAAGGGCATCGCCGAAGGCGACCTGGCCGTGGCATCGGTGCTCTCGGGCAACCGTAACTTCGAAGGCCGCGTGCATCCGGAAGTGAAGATGAACTACCTGGCCTCGCCGCCGCTGGTGGTCGCCTACGCCCTGGCCGGCACGCTCAACATTGACCTGACCAAGGATGCGCTCGGCACGGGCAGCGATGGCCAGCCGGTGTACCTGAAGGACATCTGGCCGAGCAACCAGGAAATCTCCGACCTCATCGCCGGCGCCATCAGCCCCGAGATGTTCAAGGCCAGCTACGCCGACGTCTTCAAGGGCGACAGCCGCTGGAACCAGATCGCCTCGCCGGATGGCCAGACCTACGCCTGGGACGATTCGACCTACATCAAGAACCCGCCCTACTTCGACGGCATGTCCGCGGAAGCCGGCACGATCGAAGACATCCACGGCGCGCGCGCCATGGGCATCTTCGGTGACTCGATTACCACCGACCACATCTCGCCGGCCGGTTCGATCAAGAAGGACAGCCCGGCGGGCCGTTTCCTGATCGAAAAGGGCGTGGAGCCGAAGGACTTCAACTCCTACGGTTCGCGTCGCGGCAACGATGACGTCATGGTCCGTGGCACGTTCGCCAACATCCGCATCAAGAACCTGATGCTCGACGGCGTCGAGGGTGGCTACACCAAGTACATCCCGACCGGCGAACAGATGGCCATCTACGATGCCGCCATGAAGTACAAGGCCAGCGGCACCCCGCTGGTCGTGCTGGCCGGTAAGGAATACGGTACCGGTTCGTCGCGTGACTGGGCGGCCAAGGGCACCCTGCTGCTCGGCGTGAAGGCTGTGATCACCGAGAGCTTCGAGCGCATCCACCGCTCCAACCTGGTCGGCATGGGCGTCCTGCCCTGCCAGTTCCAGGATGGCGAGAATGCGCAGACGCTCGGCCTGAAGGGCGATGAAGTGTTCGACATCACCGGCCTCAACGGCGGCGAGTCGAAGACGGCCACGGTGAAGGCCGTGCGTCCGGACGGTTCGGCCAAGGAATTCAACGTGAAGGTGCTCCTGCTGACCCCGAAGGAGCGCGAGTTCTTCCGCCACGGCGGCATCCTGCAGTACGTACTCCGCCAGCTCGCCAAGGCGGCGTAACGGAAAAGGCCCGGGAAACCGGGCCTTTTTTTTCGCAGATCCCCTGTAGGAGCGCGCTTGCGCGCGACCGGTCTTGCGGCAAGAGCCATCGCGCGCAAGCGCGCTCCTACCAAAGAGCGTTAGAGCGCGCGTTTCCAACTGGCGGTGAAGCAGTGCCATACGCTGCCATCCTTGCGCCAGCCGGTCTCCACCTCATACGCACCCGCGTTATCCGGCAACACGCCCGCGCCCGCGGCAAGCGTGACCGTAAACGTCGCCACCTTCCGCTCCCCGCGGGTCTCGACCGACACCGGCCCAAGCAACACATGCACCTTCTGCCCGCGCAGCGCGAATACACGCACCAGGTTGGCCAGGTCGCGCTTGTTGAGTTGCCCCGAGTTCCCGTCGAAATCCTCCGACATCCCGGCCACGGTATCGCCGCCGCTGCCCGCCTCGGCGCCAGCCGCCGCAGCGGAAATCGCCTTGCGCACCTGCTCGTCATCCGGGGTGCGATGGCAGCCCCCGAGCACGGCGAGCGCGATCAGGAGTAAGGTGACCCACATCGTACGTCGCTGCATGTTTTTCCCTTTTTGTGTCTCGCTGCGATGCGGCTTGCCGCTATACGCGCGCGTATGCTCCAATCCTCCCGCTCGCACGACGCGCCCGCCGTGCGAGCGTCACAAATCCAGGAGTCCGTCCCGTACATGAGCAACGAGCGCCCGTGGCTTGCCCACTATCCGGCCGGCGTACCCGCCGACATCGATGTCAACGCGTACCGCTCCGTTGCGGCGGTCTTCGAGGAATCTTTTCAGAAATTTCGTGGGCGGCCAGCGTACAAGAACTTCGGCAAGGTACTGACCTACGGCGAGATCGACCAGCTCTCCGCCGCCTTCGCCGGCTTCCTCTCAGGCGAACTCGGCCTGAAGAAGGGCGACCGCCTGGCGATCATGCTGCCGAACCTGCTGCAGTACCCGGTGGTCCTGTTCGGCGCCCTGCGCCTTGGCCTCACGGTGGTCAACACCAACCCGCTCTACACCACCCGCGAGCTGCACCACCAGCTTGAGGATTCCGGCGCCAAGGCGCTGGTCGTGCTGGATAACTTCGCGCACACCGTGCAAGAAGCCCTGCCCGGCACACGGGTCCAGCATGTCGTCACCACGGCGGTCGGCGACCTGGTCGGCTTCCCCAAGGGCAGCATCATCAACTTCGTGGTGAAGCACCTCCGCAAGGAAGTGCCCGCGTTCAAGCTGCCTAAGGAAACCCGCTTCAACGACGCGATCTCGCGTGGCAAGGCGCACCCCCTGCCCCAGGTCGACGTGGAGCACGACGATATCGCCTTCCTGCAATACACCGGCGGCACGACCGGCGTGGCGAAGGGCGCCATGCTCACCCACCGCAACATGATCGCGAACATGCTGCAGGCGGATGCGTGGATCAGTGGGGCGGCCACCGCGGGCGAGGAAATCATCGTCACGGCCCTGCCGCTGTACCACATCTTCTCGCTCACGGCGAACGGCCTGGTCTTCACCCGCATGGGTGCGATGAACCTGCTGATCACCAACCCGCGCGACATGAAGGGCTTCGTCAAGGAACTCTCGAAGGAGAAGTTCACGGCGATCACCGGCGTCAACACGCTATTCAACGGCCTGCTGAATACCCCGGGTTTCGCCGAACTGGATTTCTCGCGCCTGCACCTTTCGCTCGGTGGCGGCATGGCCGTGCAGCGCACGGTGGCCGAGCGCTGGAAGAAGACCACGGGCGTGACCCTGGCCGAGGCCTACGGCCTGACCGAAACCTCGCCGGCCGCGTGCATCAACCCGCTGGATATCAAGGAATACAACGGCTCGATCGGCCTGCCCATTCCTTCGACCTATGTGCAGATCTGGTCCGACGATGGCACCGTGTTGCCGATCGGCGAAGTGGGCGAGCTCTGCATCAAGGGCCCGCAGGTGATGAAGGGCTACTGGAACCGCCCGGACGAAACGGCCAAGGTGCTCGATGCCAACGGCTGGCTGCGCACCGGCGACATCGCGAAGATGGATGCCAGCGGCTACCTGTACATCGTGGATCGCAAGAAGGACATGATCCTGGTCTCGGGCTTCAACGTGTACCCGAACGAGATCGAAGATATCGTCATGAGCCATCCTGGCGTGGCCGAAGTGGCTGCGGTGGGCATTGATGACGAGCACTCGGGCGAGGTCGTGAAGATCTTCGTGGTGCGTAAGGATCCGTCGCTGACGGAAGACGCGCTGCGCGAGTTCTGTCGCGAGAAACTCACGGGCTACAAGCGCCCCAAGCAGATCGAGTTCCGCGATTCCCTGCCCAAGACCAACGTGGGCAAGATCCTCCGCCGCGAACTGCGCGACGAAGACCGCGCCAAGCACAAGGCCAAGCAGGCCTGATACGGAAGCATCGCGCGCAAGCGCGCTCCTACAGGCTTTGTAGGAGCGCGCTTGCGCGCGCCATCTTTCGCCTCACCGCGCAGGCCCTGTTGCTCTTGCGCGAACAGCGTCGCCCACAGGGTCGGCTCCTACAACTATTCGTCCACCCAGGTTTCAAGGGTATCGGCATACCCCCCGAGCAACTCCCACAGCGGAGCCTGCTTATCCTCGGGTATCAGTGAATATTCCATCCCGATCTGCCGGGCACCCACGCGCACGACGCGTGCCTCCATGTTGATATGCAGGTCATGGCCGAACACCATGTCCAGGATCCAGGTCTGGCCATTTTCGCCACGCCAGCCAGCGGGGCGGCGCAGCAAGGCGCCGGTGGCCGAAATGTCCACCAGGTCGGTCGAGTGTGCTTCGCCACCGCGGCTCAAGAGCACCGCTGTCTGAACTTTCATCCTTGCGTGGCGATAGCGCACGTTCGGGCCTTCCTTGTCAGCCATCAGCTGTTCCACCCATCCTGCCTGCCGGCGGTTAACTATCACGGTCGGCATGACCGCACCCCACGAAACTTACCTTCCGTGTCACAAACGGACACATTAGCGCAGTCGGGTCATTTTCGTCCGCGCGTTTTTAGCACGCCCGCCCTCACTAGCGCCCCGGCTCCGAAGCGCTCGTTGATGCGGTCCTGCACGCCATCGGAGCGTTTTTCCTCGACGGGCGCGGCGAACATGTCCTGTTGTTCATCGCCCTGCCGCGCATCAAAGCCCGATAGCGTGACACCGAGCAGCCGTAACCGGGGTCGCGGATGCTGTTGCCACCAGACATTTAGCAAGCGCCGTGCCACCGCATAGATATCCGGGGTAGCGTTGCCGGGAACGGGCAATTGTGCCTGCCGGCTGTGGGTGACGAAGGGTGGCTCGCGCAACTTCACCGACACCGTGCGTGCCTTGACCTCGCGCCCGCGGGCCCGGGCCCCTACCCGCTCGCACTGGCGCAGGAGCCAGGCCTCGGCGATCGCCAGGTCCTCCACATCGATGTCGAAGGTCCATTCGGAGCCAATAGATATCTCGGGTGCATCCGTGACCACCGGGCGCTGGTCCTCGCCCAGGCACAGCGTGCGCAGCATGGCCGCGTGCCGTTCGCCCACGGCTTTGTTGAGCCGCCATGCATCCGCACGCAGGAGGTCGCCGATGGTCCGGATACCGACCTTGTGCAAGGCCTCTTCCGCGACCTTCCCCACGGTCCACATCCGGCCGATCGGCAGGGGGTCCAAGTATCCCTGGACCTCATCCGGTCGGATAAACAGGAAGCCGTTGGGCTTGGAGAGTTCGCTGCCGAGCTTGGCCAACAGCTTGTTATGCGCCATGCCGACCGACGCGTTCAGCCCGGTGCGCTCGCGGATCGTCTCTTTCACCTTAAGACCGATGGCCTCGATCGATGAGAAAAGACGCAGGCTCGCGGTCACATCGAGGAAAGCCTCGTCGAGCGACAGGCCTTCGATCATGGGGGTTACCTCGGCGAACACCTCGAAGACCACGGCCGAGATGGCCGCATAACGATCGTGCCTGGGGTGGATATAGACCGCCTGGGGGCAACGCCGGCGGGCTTCCGAGGTGGGCATCGCCGAGCGCACGCCGTACTTGCGTGCCTCATAATTGGCCGTGGAGACCACCCCGCGCCGCCCCAGGCCGCCAATGATCACCGGCTTGCCAACCAGCGAGGGGTCGTCCAGCTCCTCCACGGACGCATAGAAGGCGTCCATGTCGACATGGATGATGGCGCGCGGGTCGAGGGGCATAGGCTGTATTTTGCCGTAACAGCAGGCCCAACAGAGGGGCCGCCGCTGGACTTGCGACGGCACACGCTATACCCTGTATGTCAATCGGGTGAACTTATTCGGGCGTACCGCCCTCCCGGCCTGTGGTAAAGGCCGGCGGTGGTCTATGTTCCCGGCGATATCTCACAGACGATGACCCTCCTGGGGCGTTCAGCGGCCATGCCTTCCGCTCGTCGGCGACGATGCGCGGCATGCCCCGCAAGGTGGCGGTGTAGCCGCCGGACGGCATCGATTTGTTGCTTGCGTTCCTGGCCGCTTGAATGCGGCCCCTCTGACGTGTGCCGATGACTAACGAGACAACCGAAGTCCAGGTGGTCGAACAAACGCGGAATGCCTTTGCCGGCGTTCCCCAGCAGCAGGAAATGCCTCTCGCACTGGTGCGCGGGCAAGCCGTGCTGCAGATGCCGCAGGATCTGTACATCCCGCCGGATGCGCTGGAAGTCATCCTCGAATCGTTTGAAGGCCCGCTGGACCTGCTGCTTTACCTGATCCGCAGGCAAAACCTGGACATCCTCGACATCCCTGTCGCCGAAATCACCCGGCAGTACATGGATTACATCGACATGATGCGCGAGGTCATGCGACTGGAGCTCGCTGCGGAATACCTGCTGATGGCCGCGATCCTGGCGGAGATCAAGTCCAGGCTGCTGTTGCCCCGCCCGCCGGCCGAGGAAGGCCTGGAGGACGATCCGCGAGCTGAGTTGGTACGTCGCCTGCAGGAGTACGAACGGTTCAAGAAAGCGGCGCTGGATATCGAAGAGCTGCCGCGCCTGGAACGCGATACCACCGTAGTGCACGCCTTCGTCGGCGAACACAACGTGGTCCGCGTCCCGCCCCCGCTGGACCTGAAGGAGTTGCTGCTCGCGCTCAAGGATGTGCTGAAGCGTGCCGATCTGTTCACGCACCATGCGATCCAACGTGAACCGCTCAGCGTCCGCCAGCGCATGGGCGACCTGCTCAGCTCGCTGGGCACGGGTGGGTTCCACCGGTTTGAAACGCTGTTCGACGTCAGCGAAGGCCGGCTCGGTGTAGTGGTCACCTTCCTGGCCATGCTCGAGCTCGCGAAGGAAATGCTCGTCGAAATCATCCAGGAAGAAACCCTGGGTCCGATCTACCTGAAGACCAAGGTACAGACGGAGGCCGCGCGCGACGAAGCGCTCGCCTAAGGCCCAGCCGGGCCACGAACGAGGGGTGCCGCGACCGCGGCCGCTCCTGCGCACGAACCGAACCGCGCCCCAAGGGCACGGCACACCCCAAGGCCTATGCAACCCGAACAGCTCAAACCCATCGTGGAAGCGGCGCTCATGGCGTCGACCCAGCCGATGACGATCGTGCAGCTCAAGGCGATCTTCGGCGAGGAAGAGGAAGTCGGCACGGACGAGCTGAAACAGGCGCTCGACCTGCTTGCCGCCGATTGCGACGGCCGCGGCGTGGAACTGCTGGAAGTCGCCTCCGGCTGGCGCTACCAGGTCAAGCGCGAGGTGCATGGCTGGGTCTCGCGGATGTGGGCGGAAAAGCCCAGCCGCTACTCCCGCGCCCTGCTGGAAACGCTGGCACTCATCGCTTACCGCCAGCCGATCACCCGCCCGGAGATCGAACAGATCCGAGGCGTGGTGGTCTCTTCGAACATCATCAAGACGCTCGAGGAACGCGAATGGATCCGCGTCGTGGGTTATCGCGACGTACCGGGCCGCCCGGCCCTGTTCGGCACCACCCGCATGTTCCTGGATTACTTCAACCTCAAGTCGCTGGACAACCTGCCGCCATTGTCGGAGATCCGCGACCTTGAAGAGCTCAACCCGCAGCTACGCCTCGAAGGCGATGCGGATGGCGTACCGGCCCGTGCCGCCCTGCCCGACCTCAGCGTCGAAGGCGACGACGGTGACGAGCCCGCCAACGAACCGCCCGCCGGCGATGATGACATCGCCGCGGCTTCCCACACTGCCGACGAGGCAGAGAACCCCGACGGTGCCGCCGAAGACGAAGGCACCGAGCAGAATTCCGAGGAGTCACGCGCATGAATGCGCCGCAACGTAACGTACTTAGCCTGAAACGCAATGACACCCCCGTGGGTGAGGCTGCGCAGCTTGAAGAACGCCTGCACAAGGTGCTGGCCAACGCCGGCCTCGGCTCGCGCCGGATGCTCGAACAGCGCATCCAGGCTGGTGAGGTCGAGGTCAACGGCACCGTCGCCAGCATTGGTGCCAGTGTCCATGCCGGCGATCGCGTCGTGCTCGACGGCAAGCAGTTCGTCGTCGCCACCGATAACCGCAGCGATGCCGAAGTGCTGGTCTACCACAAGCCGGAAGGCGTGGTGACCACCCGCGAAGACACTGAAGGCCGCCCCACCGTGTTCGAACAGTTGCCGCGCCTGAAGGGTGCGCGCTGGGTCGCCGTGGGCCGCCTCGATATCAACACCACCGGCCTGCTCCTGCTCACCACCGATGGCGAACTCGCCAACGCGCTGATGCACCCGAAGAGCGGCCTGGAACGTGAATACCTGTGCCGCGTGCATGGCGAAGTGCCCGATGAAATCATCGAGCGCCTGAAAGCCGGCGTGGAGCTGGAAGACGGCCCCGCCCGCTTCGACGAAATCGCGGTGATCAGCCGCGGTGGCAGCCATAGCTGGTTCCGCGTGACGATCCGCGAGGGCCGTAACCGCGAAGTGCGCCGCCTGTGGGATTCCCAGGGTTTCCTGGTGAGCCGCCTGAAGCGCATCCGCTACGGCACGGTCGAACTGCCGCGCGCTTTGCGTCGTGGCGATTGCGAAACGCTCGATGAAACGGCGATCAAGACCCTGCGCGAGCGCGCTGGCCTGGGTGCGCCGAACGCGGTGCTGACCCTCAGCGCCGTGGTGCATCAGCGCCGCGCGCCGCGCCACGTGACCGAATACCGCCCGGACAAGGGCACCACGGGTGCCTGGAGCTCGGCACGCCATGACGAAGCGCGCGAACTGACCGCCTTCGATCGCCTGCGCGACGACAGCCCGGGCCGTGGCGGCAAGGGTGGCCGCGGCGGGCGTGGTGGCCAGGGCGGCGGTGGCGGTCGTGAAGTGAACGGCAACGTCGCTCGTCCGGATCGCGCCTCGGGTCCGCGCAAGCCTTCCTCGCGCCGTGTAGCCCCGGGTCAGGAACTTCCCGCCATGCGCACCTGGTTCGCTGGCGATAGCCGCACCGGTGGCGGTGGCGGTGGCAATGCCAATGGCAACGTCGCTGGCAACGCACCGGGCAACCGCGGCGGTAGCCGTGGCCCGCGTGCTGGCGGTCAGGGCGGTGGTAACCGCGCCGCGGGTGGCGGCCAGGGTGGCGGCAACCGCGCCCAGGGCAGCGGCCAGGGCGGTGGTAACCGTTCCTACGGCGGCGGCCAGGGTGGTGGCGGTTACGGCGGCCAGGGCGGCGGCAACCGTGCTGCGGGTGGCCAGGGCGGCCCGAGCCGTTCCGGTGGTAACCGTGGGTCCGGCGGTGGCAACAGTGGCGGCGCAGGCGGCAACCGTGGCCCGCGCGGCCCCGGTGGCGGTGGCGGCGCCAGCCGTGGTGGCCAGGGCGGCGGTAACCGTGGTCCGCGCGGCGGCAATCGCGGCGGCAGTGGCGGCGGTGGTAACCGCGGCGGCAACTTCTGAGCACGCCCACGCTATGGCATAACCCGCGATGCTCAAAATCGCGGGAGACGCTGGCGCTGCTCCGGCAGCACGGCGTCGAACCCACGATCGTCGAGTATCTGCAGGCGCCGCCTTCCGCGGCGGAACTGGACCGCGTGCTGAAGCTGCTCGGCCTCGAGCCGCGCGAGCTGATGCGCAAGGGTGAGGATGATTACGCTGGCGTGCCCGCCGGTAACCATCGCGCTGAGCTTATCGCTTACATGGTTGAACACCCGAAGCTCATTGAGCGGCCGGTGTTCATCAACGGCAAGAAGGCGGCTGTGGGTCGGCCGCCGGAAGCGGTTCTCGGGATTCTGTAAGGCATCGCTGCGCAGGCTCTACGTGTGCCGAGAAGCGAGCTTCGCGACCACCTGCTCGAACCCCAGCCCACGCGCACGCAACACGACCATCAGGTGAAACACCAGGTCGGCCGCCTCACCGATCAGCGCATCGTCATCCTGGGCCACGGCGGCGAGCGCGGTTTCCACGCCCTCCTCGCCCACCTTCTGCGCCATGCGACGAATCCCGCCTTCGAACAACGTCGTCGTGTAGCTGCCTTCGGGCCGCTCGGCCTGGCGTGATGCCACCAGCGCATCGAGTTCGGCAAGAAAGCCCAGCGAAGGCGCCACGTCATTACCAAAGCAGCTCGTCGTACCGGTATGGCAGGTCGGCCCCGCCGGCAACGCACGCACCAGCAACGTATCCGCATCGCAATCAATCTTCAGGTCGACCAGGGAAAGCGTATCGCCCGAGGTCTCGCCCTTCGTCCATAAGCGCTGTTTGCTGCGGCTGAAGAAGGTGACGAGGCCCGTCTCGCGGGTCTTCGCCAGCGCCGCCTCATCCATGTAACCCAGCATCAACACCTCGCCCGTGCGGGCGTGCTGCACGATCGCGGGCACCAGGCCATCACCCTTGGCGAAGTCGGGATTCATAGACGCACCTCGATGCCCTGCGCGCGCAGTTCGCGTTTCAGGGCAGGAATGGCGATATCGCCAGAATGGAACACACTGGCCGCCAGTGCGGCATCCACGTCGGCGTCATGGAACACCTCGGCGAAATGCGCAGGCGTCCCTGCACCACCGGAAGCCACCAGCGGCACATGCGCCAGCTCGCGCGCGGCACGCAATTGCTCGATGTCATAGCCGCGTCGCACGCCATCCGTTCCCATGCAGTTGAGCACGATCTCGCCCGCACCGAGGTCCTGCACTTCACGGACCCAGTCGAGCGTGCGCTTGCGCAAGGCCTTCGTGCGCGAAGGGTCGCCGGTGTACTGGCGCACGCGCCATTCGCCATCCTCGTCGCGCAGGCTATCGATGCCGACGACCACGCATTGCACACCGAACGCCTTGGCGATCTCACCCACGAGTGCAGGCCGCTCGAGCGCGGGCGAATTGATCGAGATCTTGTCCGCCCCGGCGTGTAGCACCTCGCGCGCATCCTCGACGGAACGAATGCCGCCTGCGACACAGAACGGAATATCGATCTCGCGGGCGACGCGTTCCACCCAGTCGCGATCGACACGACGCCCCTCGGGGCTCGCGGTGATGTCATAAAACACGAGCTCGTCGGCGCCTTCATCGCGGTAGCGCAGGGCCAGTTCAACAATCTCGCCGACCACTACGTGGTCACGGAAACGCACGCCCTTCACGACCTGGCCATCGCGCACGTCAAGGCACGGAATGATACGTCGGCTCAGCATGAGGCGCCTGCCTTCGTCGTGACAGCCAATGCCTCGGCCATGCTGAATTCACCCTGCAACAGCGAGCGCCCGAGGATCACCCCGGCGACGCCCTGGAAGGCCAGACCGGCCACATCGTGCAGCGAGCGCACGCCGCCAGAGGCCTGCACATCGAGGGTCGGCGCGATGGCGGCAACGTGCCGATAGAGCGCCGTATTCGGGCCGGTCATCGTGCCATCGCGGTCGATATCGGTGCACAGCAGGTGGCGCGCACCCGCTGCTTCGTAGAACGGCAGCAGGTCATCCAGTGTGCGATCCTCATCGGCTGTCCAGCCCGCGCTTGGCAAACGCCACTCTCCGCCGCGGAGACGTGTATCCAAGGCCAGCACGATCTTCTCGTGACCATAACGGCGGATCCACGCCGCGACGGAGTCCGGCTCACGGATGGCGATACTGCCGACGACCACGCGCGCCACACCGGCATCGAGCAAGCGTCGCACGCCGTCCTCGTCACGGATGCCGCCGCCCGCCTGCACGGCCAGCCCCGCCACCGATGCGATCGCCATCAACGTGGGCAGGTTTTCGAAATGGCCCGAGCGCGCACCGTCAAGGTCGACGACATGCAGCCACGTGGCGCCCTCCTGGGCGTAGCGCTGGGCGAGCCCCACCGGATCGAACGCGAACGTGGTCTGCTGTTCGTAGTCGCCTTTGAACAGGCGCACGACCTTACCGTCGCGCAGGTCGATGGCGGGAATAGGTAGCGTCATAGCGAAAGGAAATTCCGAAGGAGCTGCGCGCCCACGCCGGCGGAGCGCTCGGGATGGAACTGCATGCCCATGAAGTTGCCGCTGGCAACGACGGCGGAGAACGTTGAGCCGTGCTCACTCCTCGCCAAGGTGTAATCGCCGACCGGCACCGCGTAGCTGTGCACGAAGTACGCCGTATCGCCCTCGCGCAGGCCTGCGGTAAGTGCATGGTCGGTACTGACTTGCAGCGTATTCCAGCCCATGTGCGGCACGCGTAAGCCCGGCGACGTGGGCATGTGCCGAACACGCGCCGACACCACGCCGAGGCATTCGGTATCGCCTTCCTCGGAACGCTCGCAGAGCAGTTGCATGCCAAGGCATACGCCGAGCACGGGCTGGGTCAGGCCACGCAGTACCTCGACAAGCCCCGCTTCGCGCAGGCGGCGCATACCTGGGCCGGCCGCACCCACACCTGGGAGAATGACGTGCGAGGCCGCGCGGATGCGCGCCGGATCCGCCGTGAGCTCGGCATCCGTGCCCAACCGCTGCAAGGCATAGCGAACGGAGCCGATGTTGGTGCCACCGGCATCGACCAGGACGACACGCATCACAGGCTTCCCTTGGTACTGGGCAGCTCCGCACCCTCGCGACGTATGGCCTGGCGCAGGGTACGCGCCACGACTTTGAAACACCCTTCGACCATGTGGTGGGCATTCTCACCGTGGACGGTCAGGTGCAGGTTCGCACCCAGCGTCTCGCAGAGCGAGCGGAAAAAGTGCGGCACGAGTTCAGTGGGTACATCGCCAACGCGCTCGCGCGGGAACGTGCCTTCGAACACGAAGTACGGCCGACCTGAAAGATCCAGTTCGGCACGCGCAGCGCTCTCGTCCATCGGCAGCGCAAAGCCGTAGCGGCCGATGCCTCGCTTGTCGCCCAGCGCCAGGCGCAAGGCCTGGCCAAGCGCAAGCGCGCAATCCTCGATCGTGTGGTGCTCGTCGATATGCGTGTCGCCGTCGCAGCGCAGGCTCAGCGCAAAGCCACCGTGCTTCCCGATCTGCTCCAGCATGTGATCGAAGAAGCCCAGGCCGGTGTGGATGACCGGCTCGGCCACCCTGTCCAGGTCGACCTGCACGTGGATGGCGGTCTCCTTCGTCTTTCGGGTGACCTCGGCGACCCGCGGCGCATCGAGTATGGCATGGGCCACCTCGGCCCAGCCCAGCCCCTGCCCGCCGACACGGTAACCACGCACGCCCATGTTCGCGGCGAAAGCGGTATCCGTCTCGCGATCACCGACCATGGCCGATTGCGCCCGGCTCCAACTGTCATCAGCAAGCCAATGCCGGGCCAGGCCGGTGTTTGGCTTGCGCGTGTCGCGCTGTTCGTGCGGAAAGGTCCGGTCAATCAGCTGTTCACGGAAGGTGATGCCCTGCGACGCAAGGATGCGCAGGAGCAGATCGTGCGGGCCATCGAACGCTTCCTGCGGGAACGACGGCGTGCCCAGACCATCCTGATTGCTGACCAGGACCAGCTCGTAGCCAGCGCCCACGAAGCGTTGCAGCGCCGCCACGACGCCTGGCACGAGCGCCAGCTTCTCGTAGCTATCGATCTGCTGGTCGGCCGGCTCTTCGATGAGGCAGCCGTCGCGGTCGACGAAGAGGATCTTCCGGCTCATGCGGATGCCTCCGCGCGCAACACGGCGAGGACACGATCGTTCTCGTTACCCGTGCCGACGGTGATGCGCAAGGCATCGCCGAGACCCGGATACCGGGTGATATCACGCACGACCACACCGGCGGCGAGCAGCCGTTTGTAGGTGCCAGCGGCATCGTCGAAACGCACCGCGAGGAAGTTGGCGTGCGAGGGAAGCACCTCGCGCACGCCGGGCGAACGGGCTAGGGCCGTGGTCATTCGCGCGCGCTCGTTCAGCAGTTCATGCACGTGGTGGCGCTGCACCCGTTGGCCCGCGTATGACAGCGCGGCGAGCGCGGCATCCACGCAAGGCGATGGCAAGGGATACGGCGCGATGATCCGGCGCAACAAACCGATCACCTCGGCGCGGGCGACCAGGGTTCCGACACGGGCACCAGCGAGCGACCATGCCTTTGATAGCGTGCGCAACACAGCGACATGGTCATAGGTATCGATAAGCTGGGTCGCGCTGGGCGCACCGGCGAACTCGGCGTAGGCCTCGTCGACGATCAGCAGCGCCCTGCCCTGCAAGGCCTCCGCGATGCGTGTCAGCGTGTCGAGCGTCACCAGGTTACCGGTGGGGTTGTTCGGTGTGCAGACGTAGACGAGCTTCGTGCTTTCCGTGACCGCGGCCTGGAGTTTCCCGGCATCGAGCGAGCCATCCGCCTCCAGCGGTGCTTCTACCACCGCCGCGCCCTGGATCCGCGCCGAGACCGCGTACATGCCGAAGGTAGGCGGTGAGATCACGATGCCGTCCTGACCCGCACGGCAAAACGCGCGGGTCAGCAGGTCGATCGCTTCGTCGCTGCCACGCGTGGCCAACACACGATCGGGTGTTGTGCCGTAAAGGTCGGCCAGGGTCTCGACGAGGCCGCGCGGTTGTGGATCGGGATAACGATTCAGGCCATCCCCACCGGGAATGCTCGGCGCGCGCGCGGATTCATTGGCGTTGAGCAGCACGGTGCCACCGGAGGCTTCCATCCGCGCGCTTGAGTACGGCGCAAGTGCGAGGATGTCGGCACGGGCGAGATCCAGCACGCTCATGGCGCATCCTCCATCGACTCCAGGCGCAAGGTCACGGCGCGGCGATGAGCGTCCAGCTGCTCCGCCGCGGCGAGCGTCGCAGCGCAGGGGCCGATCGCACGCAGGCCGTCGGCGGTCGCCTCCTGCACGGTCACCTGCTTCTGGAAACTGGCGACGGAGACGCCGCTATAGCTGCGCGCGTAGCCATAGGTGGGCAGTACGTGGTTGCTTCCGCTGCAGTAGTCGCCGAGCGATTCGGGCGTCCATTCGCCAAGGAAGACCGAGCCGGCGGACTCGACACCATCGAGCAAGTCGCGCGGACGCGCGGTCTGGATGATCAGGTGCTCCGGGGCGTAACGATTGCTCACCGCCAGTGCCTGGTCGAGGTCTTTCACGAGCACAAGGCGGCTTTCGGCCAGCGCGCTGGCGGCCACTTCGGCACGCGGTAGCTCAAGGCGCTGACGCTCGACGTCGAGCGCCACCTGGTCGATCAGCGCAGCGGAAGGACTCACCAGCAAGACCTGCGAATCCGGACCGTGTTCGGCCTGCGAGAGCAGGTCGGCGGCGATGAATCGTGGGTTCGCGGCGGCATCGGCGATCACCAGGACTTCCGACGGCCCCGCCGGCATATCGATCGCCGTACCATCAGGGTCACCCGAGACCTGCAGCTTGGCTTCGGTGACCCACGCATTGCCTGGGCCAAACAGTTTGTCGCAACGCGGGATCGATGCGGTGCCGTAAGCCATCGCGGCGATCGCCTGCGCGCCGCCGAGCTTGAAGACCGTGTGCACACCCGTGGCTCGCGCGGCAAACAACACCGCGTCGTCGCAGCGGCCATTCGCCTGCACCGGGGTGCACAACACCACCTCCTGGCAACCGGCGATGCTGGCAGGGACGCCCAGCATGATCGCGGTAGAGGGTAACGGCGCGCCACCGGCGGGCACGTACAGGCCCACGCGGTGGATCGGCCGCAGCACGCGCTCCACGCGAACGCCCGGCGCCGTGTCGACGCTGACCGCCACGGGCGCCGCGGCAC
The DNA here is from genome assembly GCF_036500425.1 of Luteibacter sp. GTDB lineage: Bacteria > Pseudomonadota > Gammaproteobacteria > Xanthomonadales > Rhodanobacteraceae > Luteibacter. The sequence goes on along the minus strand of NZ_DASYCB010000077.1, from coordinate 88,531 downwards.
GGTGGAACCGTTCGATCCGTTCGGCGGCTTCGCGCACCGCCGCCTTGAGGTCCGGGGCCAGGCGCGCTTCCGCGGCGTCGAACTCCTCCTCGGTCACGTTGAGCGCTTTCAACGTCGCGCCGTCGTAGCGCGCGGTCAGTTCACGCAGCGCCACGTCTCCGCGCGCGCGAACCTCGGCGATGATCGCTTCCACGCTACGGCGCAGCGCCGGCGAGCGCGACTGTGCGGGTCGGGCCAACGCGGCGGCGCGGCCCGCCTCATCCAGGGTGTTCCAGTCGATCCGCTTCATGCCAGCATCTTCTCCACCGGCAGCACCAGCATGTCGCGCGCACCGGCACGCTTCATATCTTCCAGTTGCCGCCAGCTCACGCTGCCGGCGCACAGGGCCTGCAGCACCACCTGGTCGGGCGCGCCGTCGACCGCGGTCAACGTGGGAACCGGCAAGCCGGGCAGCAGCCGGGTAATCGCAGGCAACGCGTCGCGCGAGGCCTGCATCAGGATCAGCCGCGAATCACGCACCTGGATCACGCCATCCAGGCGACGCAGCAGCAGTTCGGCGATCTCGCCACGCTCATCGCTGGGCAGCACGCGGTGGCCAGCAAGCACGGCTTCGCTTTCCACCACGACCGCCGCTTCGCGCAACTGGTTGGCGACCAGGGTGGCGCCACTGGAGACAAGATCGCAGATGGCATCGGCGGTGCCGAGACGAGGGGCGATCTCTACCGAACCGGCGAGATACACCACTTTCGCATCGACGTTGTGCGTGCGCAGCCAGTCGCCGAGCAACCCGGGATATGAGGTCGCGATACGCTGGCCGTTGAGTTGCGAGGGATCGTCGTAGCCTTCTTCCTGCGGCATCGCGATGGAAAGGCGGCAGCTGCCGAAGCCCAGCGGACGCAGCTCGTCGAGGCCCGTCCCCGCTTCCGGGTTGGCGAGCTGGAATTCACGCAGGACATTGCGGCCGACGATGCCGAGATCGCAGACGCCCTCGGCGATCAGTCCGGGGATGTCGTCGTCGCGAACCAGCAGCAGGTCGACAGGCTCGCCCTCGCCAAAGCAGAACAGCTTGTCGCGGCTCTGCCGGAATTTGAGGCCGCAGCGGGCCAGCAGCTCTTGCGCGGGCTCGGTCAGGCGGCCGGATTTCTGCATGGCGATACGCAGGCGGTCACGCGGCTTCATGCGCTGGGTTCCTTGGTCCGGCGGGCGGCGGCGGCCATGTAGCCGCCCGCTCCCTGGTTCAGGTAGCGCGCGACGCGCCCGATCGTGGTGATGCTGACCGCTGTGCGCTCGTGGATCTCCCGGTAGGAACGCCCATCGAGCAGGTAAGGCACCACGCGCCACCGATCGACCATGACCTCGAGCTCAGCCGGGGTGCACAGGTCGTGCAGGAACGCCCGCATCTCATCCACCGATGAGAGCCCCAGCAGGGCCTCGCAGAGGCTGGTTTCGGCCGAGTCGGCCGGCGTTTCAGGGTCAAGGGAGCGTCGCTTCATAATGTACTAATGCGTTAATACGATAGGTCATTGTAGGCTGGCAACTACACAGTGGCAACTATTTGGGGAAAGCGCCGACAGAAGATTGCGCTTTTGTTCCATATACCGCGGGGCTAGCGGTCGCCAAGATGGCAGCACATCCCCTGGAGCCACGAGCCGCCCGCATGACGAGCCCTGTTGTCATCGCCGACGACCAGCCAGTCGTCGTCGCCGGCGTCGAAGCCGCCCTCAACACGCATCGCTTTAACGTCGTCGCCCGCGTGAACGATACCGACACCCTCATCCAGACCATGGCCGAGGCCGACTGCGAGGTCCTGGTCGCCGACCCGTTCATGCCGTACGGCCGCCATCCCGATGGCGTGGGGCTCGTGCGCCGCATCCGCGACATGCGCCCGGACGTCGGCATCGTCGTCATGTCCCGGTTGGGCAACCTGCCCTCCCTGCGTCTGATGCTCGATCTCGGCGTGTCGGCGCTTTTCGACAAACGTGCGAGCCTGCGCGACATGCCCACCGCCGTGTATGCAGCCCACATCGGGCGCACGTTCCTGAGCCCCGCGGTGCGGCGCGCACTTCGCGACATGGATTACGGAAATGGGCTAGGCGGTACGTCGAATCCGCTAACCCAGCGCGAGCTCGATGTGCTGCGCGCGTATGCGCAAGGGATGTCGCTCATCGACATCAGCCGCCTCATGGAGCGCAGCATCAAGACCATCAGCCGGCAAAAGCGCACGGCCATGGCCAAGCTCGGGTTGAAGAACGATGCGCAGTTCTACCAATACCTCGCCAACGTACGGGCGGGTCTGGTCGATGACTTCATGTCAGCGGGGTACGACGACGACCCAGACGTCCCGACCTTGCTCGAAGAAGACGACGACGACGATGAGGCCTATGTCGCGACGAAACGGCGGGGAGGCGCGGCGCGAAAAGCCCGCGCTTCCCGCAAAGGGCGCACTTAGGTGTCGGCCGACACCAGGCGGCCGGAGGCGACCAGCTCGCACACGGCGCGCACATCACCGTCCATCGCGCGATCGCGCTGCATGAAAGCGATGTGTTCGCGGAGGGTCGCCAGCGCCTGACGCACCGATACACCCGCATGGAAGTCCTCGGCCGAGGCCAGCGCGGCCATGAGGGCACGCACTTCCTCTTCAAAGCGCGGGTAATGCGGTGAATCGGCGCGCGGCGCACCATTAATCTTCGACGCCAGCGCCTGCCAATCGCCGCGTAGCGCCAGCGTGCGCGCTGCGTTGAGCATGTCCTGGCGGTATTCCAGTGCCTGTGCCGCGGTATAGAGCTCCATCGCCAGCACGTGGCCGAGGTCTTCGGTCATCTCCAGCACATGACGCGCCTCGTTGGCGCCCATCGACACATGGTCTTCGGCGTTCGCACTGGTCGGCACCGAGTACACCGATGCCGGGTGCGCGCGTGTGGCGAGATCATTCACCAGTGCGGCAGCGGTGTACTGCACGATCATGAAGCCCGAGTCGGTGGCGTCCTCGTTACCGATAAGGAAGGCCGGCAGGCCATCGTTATTGGCCGGATCCACCAGCTTGGCAGTGCGCCGCTCCGAGATCGAGGCCAGCACGGGAATCGCCGCCTTGACGTAGCTCATCGCTAGCGCCAGCGGCATGCCATGGAAGTGGCCGGCGGAAATCACCTGATCTTCGATGACCTCGGCGTTTTCCGCATCCGGGAACACCAGCGGGTTATCGGTCACCGCGTTGAGCTCCACATCGAATACGCGGCAGGCCTGCTCCCACGCATCGCGCACCGCGCCGTGCACCTGGGGGGCACAGCGCAGGCAGTAGGCGTCCTGCGGCTGGTGTTTCTTGCCACCCTTGAACGGCAGGAAGCGCGAATAGAACGCCTCTTTGCCGTGGCGCTGGGTAGCCGGCACCCAGTCCCAGCTAATGTCGAAGCGGTAGGCCTGCTCGGCCGGCGCCGTCCACGAATCGGCCTGCCACGAGCGGAAACGCGGAACCATGTGGTAAGCGATATCGGCCAGCGTGGAGCCTTCGAGCAGACGGCGGAACTCGGCGGCCGACGCCACCTGGCCCGGATGCGGACGCAGGGCGTGGACCTGCTCTGCATACGCGCCCGTGCGGCCGGCGAACGCGTCGAGCGTCATGGCCAGCGCGATGTCGGCGGTCTTGATGAGGGTTTCGATCGAGGCCAGCGCCAGCACGCCGGTCGCCAGCATCTGCGTGGTGCCGTTATTCAGCGCCAGGCCTTCCTTGAAGGACAGGCGGACCGGTGCGAGGCCGGCGCGCTTCAGCGCTTCGGCACCCGATACGCGCTCGCCCTCGTAGAAGGCTTCGCCGCCACCAAGCAGCACGATCGCCAGGTGCGACAGCGGTGCAAGGTCGCCGCTCGCACCGACCGAACCTTTTTCCGGGATGACCGGGATGACGTTGCGGTTGAGCAGCTCCGCCAGCGCGCGCAGGGTTTCCACGCGGATACCCGAGTGGCCGCGCATCAGCGTATTCACGCGGATCGCGAGCATCGCGCGAACGACATCCACGGCGAACGGCTTACCGACACAAACCGCGTGGGTAATGATCAGGTTGTGCTGCAGCTCCTCCATCAGCGTGCCTTCGCGCGCCTCGGGGTTGCCACCGGGAAGCTCATCGCGCACACGGTGGGCACCGAGCAGCTTGTCGGCATTGCTGCCGAAGCCGGTGGTCACGCCATAGATCGGCTCGCCCCCACCGACTTTTTCCGCAAGGAAATCCGCGGCGCGCTTCACCTTGAGCAGTTGCGGCTCGTCGAGGTGGATGCTGACGCCCTGGCGGGCAATGGCGACAACCTGGGCGCGCGTAAGGCTGCGTCCGTCGAGGAGGATGCTGCTGGTCATGGCGTACGTACCGTGCAATGAGCTAGGAATGTAGGAGCGCGCTTGCGCGCGATGGGGGTTACCGCAAGTGCCATCGCGCGCAAGCGCGCTCCTACAGGTCTTGTTGGATTAACGGCCGATCTCGGCTTGGGCAAGCTCGACGCGCAAGGTCTTCACCAGGTCCACGCGAGCCACTTCGAACTGATCTTCGCGGCGCAGGTCCTTCACCGTGACCACGCCCTTGGCGATTTCATCCTCGCCCAGCACGATCACGAAACGGATACCTGCCCGGTCGGCGTACTTGAACTGCTTGCCGAGCTTGCCGCCTTCCAGCACCACCTCCGTGGCGATGCCAGCGGTGCGCAGCTCGTTGGCGACAGCCAGGTAGGCCGGCATCTGCGCCGCATCCATCTGGGTCACGAGCACATCCACCGTGCTCTGCGCGGTCGAGATGAGGCCCGCGTCGCGCAGTTGCCAGTAAAGACGGGTCAGGCCAATGGAAATGCCGACGCCCGGCAGGTGCGACTTGGTGTACTGGCCGGCCAGGTTTTCGTAACGGCCACCCGAGCAGATCGAACCAATGCCGAGGTGATCGTTGAGCGTGGTCTCGTAGACCGTGCCCGTGTAGTAATCGAGGCCGCGGGCGATCGAAAGGTTCAGCGCGAAGTGCGTCTCGGGCACGCCGAAATCGCGGATCAGCGCCAGGACCTCTTTCAGCTCCGCCCTGCCCTGTTCGAAGGTTTCCGAACCGGAGCCCAGGGCGTCGAGCCTGGCGAACGCGTCGTCGACGCTGGTGGAACGCACCTGGACGAAGGCGAGGATCTTCTCCGCGACTTCCGCCGACAGGCCGAAGGCCTCGCCGGTCAAGGTATCGCGCACGTAATCGGGGCCGCGCTTGTCGAGCTTGTCCACTTCGCGCAGCACGAGCATCTGCTGCTCGGGGTCAGCCACGCCCAGGTTCTCGAAGTAACCGCGCATCAGCTTGCGGTTGTTGAGCTGGATCGTAAACGCGCCGATGTTCAACTCACGGAACACGCTATAGATGACCGCCGGGATCTCGGCGTCGTAACGCACCGATAGCGAATCCTTGCCGATCACATCGATGTCGCACTGGTAGAACTCGCGGAAGCGCCCGCGCTGGGCGCGCTCGCCGCGGTAGACCCGCTGCATCTGGTAACGGCGGAACGGGAAGCTCAGGTCGTGCTCGTGCTCGGCGACGTAGCGCGCCAGCGGCACGGTGAGGTCGAAGCGCAAGGCCAGCTCGGGAACGCCGCCCTGCTCCTTGTCGGCCGCGTTGAGCGCGCCGGTGGACTGTACGAAGTAGACCTGGCGCTCGGTCTCGCCGCCGGTCTTGGTCAGCAGGACGTCGCTATGCTCGATCACCGGCGTTTCGATAGGCAGGAAACCGAACCGCTCGTAGTTGCGGCGGATGGTATCGAGCATGCGCTGGAACGCGATCTGGTCGAGCGGCAGGAGCTCGAGGACACCAGGCATCGTGCGGGCCGGGGTGAGTGCCATGCAAATCCTCTTCGGGCAGTACGTGGGGCGCCAAGCGGCAGCCCCATAGAGTATCAGATGGCCACGGACCGCCCTGCGGGCGATTTGTAAAAAAAGTGAGACAACCTGTTGCAAGGGGACCCGGTCGTCGCTAATATACGCGGCTCCCGTCGGGGTGTAGCTCAGCCTGGTAGAGCGCTACGTTCGGGACGTAGAAGTCGCAGGTTCGAATCCTGTCTCCCCGACCAATATTCAAGTAGTTACGTCGCTTGACGATGAAAGGTCCGCCCTCAAAGCGGACCTTTTTTCGTTCTAGATGGCCGGAAAATGGCCGGGGAATATCTCGGCGATATCTCCGGTATGTCTACGCGTTCGGACGAAATTTGGACGGGCGCGCCTTCGAATCCAGGTCGGCCGGCGCGCGTGCCTCACACCGTGGAGCAGTCAGCCCGGCAGCTTGTCGGCCAGGACGTCCGCCTTGCGGATCTGGGGCGCACTGGCGAGCAGCTCGCTCGCATTGGCCATCAACGCCGCGGCGACCTTGCCGTTCAGATGGGCGTCGCGGCCTGCGTCGTCGCCGAATGCATCGAAAATGGCGAACGTGCTCTTGTCGAAACGCACGGCGAACCAGGCGGTGGTGCCGGGTTCGGCATCGACGAGACCTTTGGCGCTTTCGAGGAACGCGGCGACGTCTTCTTCGCGGCCGGGCTTCGCGTGCAGTTCGACGTAGAGGCTCTTGGTGGTCATGGCTATCTCCGATGGTGGGTGCGGGACGATCGGATACTGCACCGAGGATCGGCAGGGTAATGTTAAGGCGGGAAGATCGTCGCGTTGCTCGAGGCCGATGCCCCTATCGGTCGTTAGCAGGGCCGTCTAAAGATCAATCCTCCCCTGCCAGGCTGTACTCGACATAGCCCAAATCCAGCCACAAATCCTTTTCCACAATGTCAGCCGTATCAAAGGTAATCCTAGGGTGGGCCACGCCCCCCCTCCTATCGAATGTGATCAGGATTTCAAGCTCGACTTCCTCCTCGCCCTCAACCGACATACCCGGAAGATCCACATAGTCACGATCGATTGGATCTCGAATACTCACGCTGAGACTCGCGTCGTAATGGATCTTGGCCTGAGCCGTCCAGCTTACGACCAGGCTCCCGTCAGTGATTCTAATGGCCCTGAAGTCGGAGCCATCGGCTGCTGGCTCGGGGAGATATGTGAGACTTACGGAGTCAACCTCGGCTTCAGCCGGGTAACCGGCATCAACCTCGGCATATATAGGAAGGCCGTTTAGTTCGAACTCGATCCGGCCTTTTAACGCGACGAAATCATCGCCGCTCACAGCCAGCGCCGCATCTCGCAGGTGGACATCCTCTTTGTCCGGCAGCGAGCGCAGAACCGTGGCCAAATCCGGCCCGGCAAAAACTGTCCGGCTGTTCGCCGCATAGTCATGCCAGCCCTTATCTTCGGATACCACAAGGATGCCACGCTGCATCCCATCACCGAACGCCTCCAGCGCTAAGAGCGTCAAGGCGTCAGGGAACTCGGATTTCTTCTTGCTGTTGGCTGCAAAGGGCGGCTGAGAGGAAAAGTAGTCGTCGACTAATCTCTGTAGATCGCAATGTTCTGCAACCACGACGACCTCGACACCCGCAGAACCCTTGAATTCATCCAGCCGAGCTATCGCGTGGCGGCACCCGTCAAACTCCTGGAACGCCATCAAATCAACTGCGACGTCATCCACTAGGCCGCTTTGTCGGGCGGAGCGAAGCTCCTTCCTGAGCGTCTTTACCTGCTCTTCCGTTTTGCTCGCGAGATGAGCTCGCACCTCCCGCTCGACGACGTCGACCATGAGGAGCCGAAGTCCCGACTCCCGTATGCCGGGGCACTGAGCCAATAAGCCCTTGTCGAACGCAAAGGCGTTCTTCTCGTACGTGCTCGTGTCAATACAAATAGCGCCGATGCCATGAGCCAGCATTTGACCGGCGAGGTCGTTACCGTCGATGAGGGGCATTGCCAGTGTCCTGCGAAGTCTTATGGATGCAGCGGGTGAGTATTGCAATCTAAATCGGTGAGAGCCCGGAAGAAGAGAGGTCTGAACGTCCCAGTCGTCTCTTCAAAACGCTCCGCGAACTGCGCAAGCGAGCTGCATAGATGGTGAGCCCCAACACGAGATATGGACCGCCCAGACTTTCGTAGACACCTTGGAGCCATAATTTCTGGTAACCGAGGAGGTCGTTATGACTGGCAAACGATATACGGACGAGTTCAAGATCGAAGCGGTGAGACAGGTGGCGGTCCATCGCCGCGACCGGCTTACCACCATACATGTCTTCGAGCGACGCCACAGGAAGGTCCGAGGACATCCCGCGCTATTGGCGTGAGTACAACGCGGCGTACCGGCTGTTCGTGCCGCGCATGCCAATTGGGCCAAGTCGCATCGCGTGAGAAAGCAAAGGCGCAGGCTTCGCCCGCCAAGTCGTTATGGACAAGCCTACAGATACGGTGCCTGGAAGGTCCAAGCACATGAATGTCAGAAACTAGCGTAAGATTCTTACATCGCGAGAAGCCGACATGAAAACGTTGCCAGAGTCGATCCTGTTGCATGCGCAGTCCCTTGCGGAGGGAGGCATACTTTCGCCCAAGGAATTCCTCCACCTTGGAAGCCGGGCGGCAGTCGACCAGGCCTTCTCTCGTCTCGCGAAGGAAGGCGAGCTACTACGTGTAGCACGAGGTACATACGTTGCCCCTGTTGCTGGCCAGCATGGTACGCGCGCGCCCGCTCCCGATAAGGTCATCAAGGCGATGGCCGAGCAAAACGGCGAGATGGTCACGCCGCATGGAGCCAATGCAGCCAACCTCCTTGGGTTGACGAGGCAGGTGCCCGCAAGGTCAGTCTACCTGACCTCCGGGCGCACCAGAAAATTGAAACTGGGGCGCGCGGAAGTACTCATGAAGCACGCACCCCATTGGATGCTGGCGCTAGGTAGCAGCCCAGCAGGCGCCGCGGTTAGAGCCCTGGCCTGGATGGGGCCGGCACATGCCGGCAAGGCACTGGTAGCACTACGACGTTCCTTGCCAGCGCCCGAGTGGCGTGCACTGACTGCCACGCGCGCGATGTTCCCATCCTGGATGGCACAGGCAATCGGAAGAGAGTCCGCACGTGACTGATCCCATGGGAACCAAGGCACTCCCGGGTGACTGCCCAGGGCACCCGGCAGGGGTGCCCAATTGAACGCGCATATCCACGGCACCGGCGCAGCGAGATCGATGCGCCAGTCACGTCGAGACACCCCCGACCCTGGCCACGCCCCGGGGCGGCAGCGTGACGACTGCGTCCTGCCCGAACGCGTTATGCGACCAGAAGCCATGGAAACAGCCCAGAACATGTCCAAGTACAAATTCGTAGATCTCTTCTCAGGCTGTGGTGGCCTTTCGCTGGGCCTCTCCATGGCCGGGCTTCAGGGGAGGTTCGCCGTGGAGCGGGATCCCATGGCATTCGATACGTTCTCCGGCAACCTCCTCGGCGATCGCAAGGTTCCCGTCGATAAGTTCGACTGGCCATCCTGGCTGGAGAAACGGGCTTGGGGCATCGATGACCTGCTGGACAAGCACCATGGCGACCTCGCCAGGTTGAAAGGCGGGATCCAAGTCCTTGCTGGAGGCCCTCCATGCCAGGGATTTAGCTTCGCCGGTCGGCGACGAGAGGACGATCCACGCAACCAGCTCTTCGAGAGATACGTCCAGGTCGTAGACACCATTAGGCCATCCATCCTGGTACTCGAGAACGTGCCGGGAATGAAGGTCGCGCACTCCAGCAAGCAAGGGGAAGAAGGAGCATGCGGGCAAGCAGCCGAATCGTATTACGACAAGCTCAAGAAAAGCCTCGAGGCCATCGGCTACGAGGTCCATGGCGAGATCGTTGACGCGTCCCGCTTCGGCGTACCCCAGCGCCGCTCGCGGCTGATCGTCATCGGCGTCCAGAAGCACTTGGCCTCCCAGCTAGAGGGCGGTGTCATGCATGCCTTCGAGGCGCTCGAGTCCATGCGAGTCGAGATGCTTTCCAGGCATGGCCTGCCCAAGACCAAGCCAGTCTCCGCGGAGGATGCGATATCGGACCTCCTGGTCCACCAAACGTCCACCCAGCCTTGTACCGACCCCTTCTCGCGAGGGGGGTTCGAGGAAGCCTACTACCTTGGGCCACTAACCAACTACCAGCGGTTGATGCACAAGCATTGCCGCACCGACTCCATGGACAGCATGCGCCTGGCCCGGCACAGGGACGATGTCCGGGCACGCTTCAAGAAGATCATCAAGGAATGCACGCAAGGTGTCACGATGAACGAGAAGAACCGCGCAAGGTTCGGCCTTAAGAAGCACCGGATCTATGTAATGTCACCTTGGGAACCGGCGCCTACGATCACGACCTTGCCGGACGATGTCCTGCACTACTCGGAACCCAGGATCCTCACCGTGAGGGAGAGCGCCCGTCTACAGGGCTTCCCGGACTGGTTCCGCTTCCGGGGCAAGTTCACGACCGGCGGCAAGCTACGCACTAAGGAATGCCCGCGGTATACGCAGGTAGGCAATGCAGTCCCGCCCCTGCTCGCCGAGGCCATCGGCCTTGCCGTCACGTCCGTCCTCGAAGAACTGGATGAGCAGGTGTCCAGACGGCATGCGCAAGCCAGCAAGGCCAACCGGCCAGAGCCCGTAGCCGCCATGGCATTGTGAAGGACGAAGGAAGAAGGGGAAGATCATGGAAAACGTGCCGGGGCCAAGCCCCAGGTTCCCAAAGGACCTCCTTGGATGGGCAGGACACCACTCCGGCGGGGTCAAGCGCCTATTCGACCCCGGCAGCGGCCGGCCTGGCAAGGAGTTGCTGCGGACCCACCTGATCTCGCGGCTCGAGTCCTGGGCCGGGGAAGTAGCCTCCGGGAACCCCGGCACGCCCCGGATACTGCTGCTTGTCGGCGGCCCCGGGAACGGTAAGACCGAGGCAATCGAGCACACCATCAACTGTCTGGATCAGGGGCTGGCGGCCGGGGGCAGGCTGCTGGAGACGTTGTCCGTCTCGTTCCACCCACCTGCTGGACAAGCCGTCGCCAGAGTCGTCGATGTCGACGCGGGTAGCCTTGCCTCCGTGCCACGACCGATGGAACTGTCCATCGTGCAGGACGCGTCCGCCACGGCCGGACAGGAAGGACGCACGGCCCCCGAGCTACTGGTCGAGGAACTGCTTGCACTGCTGGGCGGCCCCGGTGAGCGCTACTACCTCTGCTGCGTCAACCGTGGTGTCCTCGACGACGCGTTGATCCATGCGCTAGACCACGGCCTTGGCCCAGCACGCGACTTGCTCGAGGCGATTACCCGGGCCGTCAGTCTTTCATCCACGGCCCCCTCATGCTGGCCGCTCGACGGGTTCCCGGAAATCGCCGTCTGGCCCATGGACGCCGAGTCGTTGCTGGTAAGCCCAGGCGATGGGCAACCCTGCCCTGCCTCTACCCTCCTGGCGTACGCCACGAGCCCCGTGCATTGGCCCGGCCCAGGCGAATGTCCCGCCGGCGATGACTGTCCCTTCTGCCATAGCCAGGCCCTGCTGGCCCGCGAGGAAAACCGTGCGGCATTGCTACGAATCCTTCGCTGGTACGAGCTGGCCAGTGGCAAGCGCTGGAGCTTCCGGGACCTGTTCTCCCTAGTCTCCTACTTGCTAGCGGGCAACCAGTCATCCGGGCAGGACCAGCAAGGCGATCCATGCCAGTGGGCCGCGTACCTGGTAGCGCAGGACAAGGCAGGGGAGCAGGCCAGCAATCCGCGACGACAGCAGTTGAGCGCCCCGTTCCACCTCGCGATGTCCAGCTACCAACACGCGCTTTTCCACCGCTGGGACCCGGAAGCCGCCAGCACGTTGCGACAGGGCATCAAGGACCTCGGGCTTGGCAAAGAGACGAGCGAGGCACGCGTCCTGCTCGGACTCCAGCACTTCCTCCAGGAACGCAAGGACTCGTACCTGCCTGCGACGATCGCGTCGCTGCTGGAAAGCCTGGTGGACCTCTTGGACCCAGCCATGGCCAGCCCGGACATCGAGGTAGCGGTCAGCGGGCGGAGCAAGGTGCTACTGGGCGAGCTGGACACGAGGTTCAGCCGGTCCATCACGGGAGGCATCGACTTCGTCCGCAAGTACCAAGTGCTGGCGAAGGTCGAGCTCGACTTGCTACGCAAGCTGGCCAAGGCGGACGACTTGCTTTCCTCGCCTGCTACCCGCCGGGGGAATCCCGCCGCGGCCAGTCGCCTCCAGCGGGTCCTCCGCGACTTCGCCTGCCGGCTGGTCCGGCGCAGTGCCTGCACACGCTCCGCCGTCGTGGCGGACGTCCAGATATTGGAGGCCTTCCAGCAAGTAGCCGAGGACGACGACAAGGGCCAGCGGCTCTTCGAGGTGGCCAAGCAGGTAAAGAACCTGTTGAACAATGGCCAGGACTTCGAGGTATCCCTCACGACCACGTTCGGGCAACCACTCCCGCCGCAACAGAGGCAGACAATCCTCGTCGTACCAGTCCGTCAGGTCAGGATGCGCCGCCTTCCTACGGCTGGGCGGCCACGATCCCCCATCTGCTTCCTCGAGGTGGGAAGCGGCCAATCCCTGCAGCCCATTGCCCTGACATACGAGCTGTTCAAGGCCGTCAAGGAACTGGAGCGCGGGCTGTCCCCGGCGTCGCTACCCCGTACCGTCGTCGCCTTGCTTGATACGACCAAGGCTAGGTTGTCCGGCCCGATCGTGAGGGATCCCGACGTGCTCATGGACGCAAGGATCAGGATAGGCGCGGATGGCACCGAGGTCGGGAGTTCCTGGGACGGCAGCTTCGTCTCGATCGAGGGAGGGAAGCAACCATGACGTTGGCCGAATACAGGCAGGCACCCTGGAAGAACTCCCATCGGGTGTACAAGGATTCCTCGCTCGCCATAAGCCCGGCGCCGGAATACGCAAGCTCCGAGGTACTGGTGGCATCGCTCTACCGCATCATCGGATTCGAGTCCGTCAGCGAAGGTAGCGTCCCGCAAGCCGGTCGCGACCTCGAGCAAAGGCTACAAAAGCGGCGGGACAAGCGACAACGCCCGCCGGATGGCACAACGCTAGGCGTGGAGGACTGGAACGCTGTCCTGCACGGGGTACTCGAGAGCCCGAAGCTACCCAACCAATCCGCCAAGCGATTCCTTCAGGTAACACCGCTGATCCCGTCCCTGGCACACTTTTCCGGCTCGGCCCGGCTGAGCAGCAACTCGTGGCCTGCCGGTAGCTTCGTGCGTCGCATGGTCTGGCTTGGCTCCCGGGACCACGAGGCTGCACAAGCCCTGTGGGAAGACCTCTTCGCTGCACTGGGCGTCGATGGGCAGGACGACGTCTTCGCCCGTTGGCTCGAGCAAGAAACCGCTGCGTGGGGGAACCACACGCCCTGGCAACTCGCACCGGTACCCAAGTCGGAGGTTGCCAATCTCTCGAACGATGACTTCGACAACGTCCGGTTCATGCCTGCCAGGCAATTCGTCAGGGACCTGCACGCGCTTATCCAGGCCAAGCAAGCCATGACCCGCAGGCAATGGACGAGCCTGCTGGAGGCAGTCCTCCGGCTTGCCGCCGTGGCCCACGTGACATGGCTGTGCGACGTACAGGCACGGACCTGGCGATCCCTGTCGGAGGCCCTCGCCGGCGGTGGGCCCATCGGGACCGATGCCACGCGGGCGGCAGCCTTCCCGGACAAGGCCCAGTACATGACCTATGGCGGCAAGGCCCTGCATGGATTGAAGGACAAGGCATCCAGCTACTTGTCGGCACGCCTGGGGATAAATGCACTCCTATGGTCGCTGTCGGATGCAAGCGTCCCCTATCCCGGGGACATTTCCTCGAGCGAGGGCATCGCCAGCCTTTGCCAGCACATCCGTGACAACCGGCAAGCGCTGGCGGAGGCCGGGATCCTGGCGGCGCTCGCGGACATCCGGGAACAGGAGGCCCGAGCGCTGAACTGCAGGAAAGGCATAGGCGCCAACCTGCTCGAGTTCGCACGGCACGCCCTGGGCCAGCGCCAAACCGCCATCCAGTTGCTCAGGGGATACGACCAAGGCTATGTACTCAAGAAGAAGGGCAACAGCCCTTCCAGCCCTTGGGTCGTGTCCCTGGGGCCAGTCGCCGTGCTCGCGCTCGTCCACTGTGCCCTGTCTGGCATGGGCGGACCTCGCTCGATCCATAGGCTAGGCCAGCATCTGGCTTCCTACGGGATCGTCGTGGACCGGCAAGACATTGCACGGAACGACCTCGGCCACCAGCTCAGGATGCTTGGCCTGGTGCTAGACAGCCCGGATGCCGAGAGCGGGATGCTGCTGTTGCCGCCCTTCCCAGCCAACCTGGCCACGGACAAGGAAGAATGAATAGACTCATAAATACCCTCGCCCGCATCGTCCGCGACAAGGTCCAGGGCGCGGCACGCGAGCAAGGGGGCGACCAGCACGAGTCCCGCTTCGTCTTCCACGGGCCGCCGCTGGAGATCCTCGAGAAGGTCTTCGACGAACTTGCCACTCCTGGTGGGATAAGCGTGGTGCACGGCCCAGGTAGCACCGGGGCCGTCCTGCCCGTATTGCTACAGCTCCCGCCTGGCCACGCTGCCGGTCGCAACCCGGGCATCGGCGTATCCGGCAAGTGCGACGAAAGCCACCTCCTGCACATCCGCAACGATCCCAACATGGCCAGCTTCGTGGCGCTCATGCCGCCGGGGCAGCACAGCAACAGGTCGGTGGCGTCGACGACGGAGGAGTTCGGCATGAACGCCTCCAACAATACCGGCCACGCGACGTTCGAGGCATGGTGGGAAGACGGTTTCATCCAGCAGCTGGTCACTCAGGGGCTCACGGACGCTGGCATCGGCGAGGACTCGCTCGACGATGCAAGGCTGCTCGTCGGGCGAGCGGCAGCAGCAGTCGACGAGGTAGCTCCTAGTGGGGGTACGTGGCGGTTGTTGTCGCGCATCTACTCGATCCGCGACGATGCACGGGGATTGCCACCAGGTTCGGCCGTGGCGCTCGCCTGCGGCCTGCCGCCCCTGCAGGACGGCGGCGTTGTCGCCAGGACGCAGCTTGGCATCCTGGAAAAGGTCGCGGACGAGATGGCCGATGGCTTCAAGACCAGCATCGACCGGCTGGCAGCCGTGGCCACGACCGAGCCGTCCAAGCAGGCGCTCCCTGCCTTCCTGGCGCACGTGCAGGCGAATTGCGACGTGCCAACGGCCTTCGACCGCGCTGCGCCCGCCTTCTACCTACCATCGGATACCCTCGAGCTCGAGCCGCCACCCTCATGGTGGTCGACCTTGACGAGCGAGTGCTGGGCCGAACTTCTCGCGGAGGAGCCCGACGGGCCAGCCGGCGACCTCTCGATCGCCTGCGCAAACGCCATCCTCCCGGTTACCCGCGGAATGCCGGCGATCGTGCGCTCGGGGGTCGAGCTTTCCATGTCCGTCGGCCCAACGGGGGAAGATGGCCCCGTGGAGGTGTCCCTCACGGGCGGATCGCACGGCAAGACCGCCGTATCGATTCAGGTCAAGGGAACGGTATCGCATCAGGATAAGCTGCCCTCGAGCGGGCAACGCTCCCCGGCTAGCTACAAGATCACCGCCATCGGGCGGAAGAGCGCCACGGCTAGGGTCATCTCGCTTGCGAGCTGGCTTCCAGGCATTGTCGTCACCTCCCGGATGGCAACCAAGCTGTCGCTGCCGAAGAAGCCACGCAAGGGTAATGCCCGGGCCGATTGGGAAGCGGCGCTCTCGGTTCCCGGCTCGGGTCGCTACGAGCTCCTCCTCCTCGTGTCGCCCGGTGTCGCCATCACGCAAGTAGAGGGGGTACCCGACGACGCGACCGAGCAAGCCACGGAGGCCAGGCAACCACTCCAGCTACACCCGGCCAAGGACGGGAGCTACCAGGTAGAGATAGAAGCCGACGGCAACTACCAACTTGATGTCTCCTTCCAGATGCCAGGCCGCGGCGCGGAGACCTGCAGGGTCTATGTCACCTGCGAGGAAGCCAAGGAGGAAGGATGCAGGAGCGAGTTCGAGCGCCTCATCAAGCTCAACCGTCGCCACCTTGAGAAGTTCGACACCAAGGCCGTCGTGCAGCTTGACCGCCATGCCCGTTCATCCAGCCTGCAGGCATGGATGCTCGAGGAGCAGAACGCGGGCAGGTCCTTCATCCCCTTGGTGCTCTCCGATGACTACGCGACCAAGTGGACGTCGCCGGACTGGGAGGCGCCTGCCGGACCGATCCTTTCACAGGCGCGCTTCCTCCACGACCCGAGGCCCGAGGCCGCGTTGTTCGTGCCCCCGCCTGGGTTCGTGGATGCGCGGCAGGAGATCGCCCGCCGGGTAAGGGAGACCAGCGACCACGCAGGCCTCCTCGAGTCCGCCCCACTCGGCAAGTGGCTTGCACGAGACCCTGGCTTCCGCACCTTGGTGGAGAAATACCTCGATACGTACACCGCGTGGCTCGCCGCCGACCGCGATATCGCTTGCTGGGTGGACGTCGTCGCCGTATGCCCGAGGGAAGCCGATGGCCGCACGCTTGCACGCGTGCCCGACGCGATCATGCTTTCCCCATTGCATCCGTTGCGCCTGGCCTGGCATTGCCTCGCACAAGGGGTGCTATATGACGCGGTGGAGGGCGATGACCCGCTACCCTGTCCTGCGGCCAGTATCCTCGATCCCGACTGCGTACCCGACCTGCTAGTCATGTGCCTGCAGTCCCCCGGGGGACCGACCGGTGTCGACCCGGTCCCCTTCCTGTCCGTCGAGTGCAATTCCGACTACTGGTCGGTGCTGTGGAACGGGTCGCGCCTCGGCCAGATTGCC
This sequence comes from Luteibacter sp., assembly GCF_036500425.1. Taxonomy (GTDB): domain Bacteria; phylum Pseudomonadota; class Gammaproteobacteria; order Xanthomonadales; family Rhodanobacteraceae; genus Luteibacter. Next base: position 71,834 of record NZ_DASYCB010000077.1, on the reverse strand, counting down.
GACAAGTCGCGGCAACCGCCATTCGACAATACCTTCGGGCTGGTCGTAGGAGGCATATCGAGTGGCTTCAGCCCTGCTCAGGTCGCACGTGCGCTCGGGGATGTCTCAGACCTTCTGGCCGCCAAGCCTATCGTCAGCCTCGTGGTATCCAGTGGCGGCGGTGCTACCGATGCCTGCAACGAAGGACTGGCGACCTGGTGCACCAGGCGGTTTGGCAATCGCGAGGCTCCTTCACCTAGGCAAGGCGTAGGCCCGAGAATACTTGAGGTCTTCGATACCAGGCCTGCCGAGTCGCGTCCAGACCAGGCCACGATCGCGAACCTGTCCGAGGACACCGGCAACCATGTCCGCTGGTTCGACAAGCAACCGCCGGGGACCAAGCCGGACCTAGGCATCATTGCCCAGCTAGACGCGGCACAACCCGAGTCCGCTGCAGTTGGCATGCGTTCCCCATTGGGGACTGGAGGCCTGATCCGGCATAGGATCAGGCGCCAACTGCACGGGGCCTTCCTCAGCGAGTCGCGACAAGCCCTACCCGTGGCTCCATCGGGCGAGATGTTCGCGGACAAGGTGGCCCACTGTATCAGCGCTCTGGAAGGCGGGCACGACGACGCGACTGGGCTCCAGTTCGCGCCCAACGTCCATGCCGTCGCCAGCATGCTCGAGGATAAGAAGGCTGGCTTCGTCGCGGTGTCATCCTCCGCCATCGACCCAGCTTGCTTTCTGGGAGGATGGATTAGGGGCACGTACCTATGGGACTACGACTTGCCGTCCTACTCCCACCGGGCTGGCGATACCAGCGGCTACTACCTGCTATCCCAGGTAAGGGATGCCGACCGCGATGCCCTGGGGAGAGTCCTTCGCCCCCTGCCAGGTTGCGGCGAGCTAGGCGACGGCCAGATCGAGCAAGTCCTGCTCGAAGTAGCGCGGCGGGGCATCCCGACGATACGCGGCCTCTCCGGCGATGATTCCGGTGCTACCGGCGACCTTGGCCTGTTCCTCGCAGTCCGGCTCCTGCAGGACCAGTTCCGTACATCCGGCAACCTGGACAGCATCCTCCCCGTGCTGTCCGGTTCGCCAGGCGATGCATCCATCGCGATCATCATCCCCGTCGATCCCTTCCGCGGCTACCTTGCGGACCTGGCCCGGTCGCTCGGCAAGGAGCGCAAGGATACGTCGCTCTCGCGTCCGGACCTCCTAGTCGTCGGCTTCCGCGTCAGCGAGGGCTCGACTCGCATCCACCTCACCCCGATCGAGGTGAAATGCCGGCAACAAGGCAGCACGCTCAGCCAGAACGATGCCAAGGACGCACTTGGCCAGGCCAGGGCACTCTCCTCGCTGCTCAAGGCGATGGAAGAACGTGCCACCAAGTCCCTGGCCTGGAAGCTCGCGTACCAGCACCTCTTGTTGTCGATGGTTGGGTTCGGGTTGCGCGTCTATAGCCAGCACGAGCTCGTCAAGGAGCAGGCCGGACGCTGGGCCGGCTACCACGAGCGCATCGCCGCCGCGATACTGGGGCCTGCCCCCGAGATCACCATAGACGACCATGGCCGGCTCGTAGTAGTGGATGGATCCCCGCTAAGCGATGCGCATGACCACGATGGGGACGGCTTTCACGAGAGCATATCCATCTCCCCCAAGGATGCCGGGCGTATCGTGGGTGGCGATGCCCAAGGACTCTACGATGTCGTGCGCGCCAAGGTCGGCGAATGGCGACTATTGCCTCCTCCTCCCGCCGCCGCTGGCACTCTTCGCAGTGACGCGACGCCCGACCAACCATACCAACCATCCACACCCGGGGCCACGCCGGGAAGCGAGGGGAGCGGCGGGGCGCCCTCGGCAGTGCCCGGCATGGCGGACATTGCGTCGGAGCCCGTCGTTCGAGGCCAGCATCCCCTGCCCGCGGAGCCTGCAGCGACGATTGCACCGGTCGGCGAGGACAGCACGGGTATCGTGCTGTCCATCGGCAGGACCGTGGATGGCTTCGAGCCTCGCCCGCTCGCCCTGAATATATCGGACACGCGGCTCAACCACCTCAACATTGGCGTCGTGGGCGACCTTGGCACCGGCAAGACGCAGCTGCTGAAGTCGCTCATATTCCAGGTCGCCACGGCAAGGCGGGAGAATCGCGGCATCAAGCCAAGGTTCCTGGTATTCGACTACAAGCGCGACTACAGCAGCCCCGAATTCGTCGAGGCGACCGGGGCACGCGTAGTCAAGCCCGCACACCTGCCTCTCAACCTATTCGATACCTCGTCGATGGGCGAATCCATGGTTCCCTGGCTGGATAGGTTCCGTTTCTTCGCCGACGTCCTCGACAAGGTGTATTCCGGCATCGGTCCCGTGCAGCGCGACAAGCTCAAGGGAGCAGTCCGGAATGCGTACGTTGCGTGCGCGACGCAAGGGCGCCAACCCACCATCTACGACATCCATACGGAGTACCGCGAGCTACTGGGTGGGAAGTCCGATTCGCCGATGGCGATCATCGACGACCTCGTGGACATGGAGGTATTCGAGAAGGACCCTGCCAAGACCAAGCCGTTCGACGAATTCCTCGATGGCATCGTCGTCGTGTCGCTTGACGCGATGGGCCAGGATGACCGAAGCAAGAACATGCTGGTTGCCATCATGCTAAACATGTTCTACGAGAACATGCTAAGGACACCCAAGCGCCCCTTCCTTGGCACTGACCCGCAACTGCGGGTGGTCGACTCGTACCTGCTAGTCGACGAGGCCGACAACATCATGCGCTACGAGTTCGACGTACTGCGCAAGCTACTCCTGCAGGGACGGGAGTTCGGCACCGGCGTAGTCCTGGCCTCGCAATACCTGAGGCACTTCAAGACAAGCACGACCGACTACCGGGATCCGTTGCTGACCTGGTTCATCCACAAGGTACCCAACGTTACCCCGGCGGAGCTGGGGGCCCTCGGCTTCACGTCGGACCTTGGGGACCTGTCCGAGCGGGTGAAGACCTTGCCCAACCACCATTGCCTCTACAAGACATCGGGTGTCGCTGGAGAGGTGATCCGGGGCCTCCCGTTCTACGAGCTGGAAAGGGACCGGCCCCGGGAAACCTAGGGATGCTGCATGGTCGACTTCCTCTCCCCTAGCGAGCGCTCAGAGCGGATGTCCCGGATCCGGGGCAAGGACACCCGACCCGAACTCGCACTCCGCAAGGTGCTACACCGCCTGGGACTCCGCTACCGGCTTCATGGCACGGTGCTCCCTGGCAAGCCGGACCTCGTGTTCCCCCGCTATCAGGCGGTCGTATTCGTCCACGGCTGCTTCTGGCATCGGCATCCGGGATGCAGCATCGCCACGACGCCGAAGAGCAACACCGCCTTCTGGGTGGAGAAGTTCGAGAAGAACGTGGCGAGGGATGCACGCGTGGCAGCACAACTGGAGGAACAAGGCTGGAGGGTCCTTGTCGCCTGGGAATGCGAGCTCTCCACGCCCACAAAGGCCATACAGGTCGGAGAGAAGATTGCGATCCAAGTCAAAGCATCGCCAATTAGCAAAGGCAATCGTCCATAGCAGGCCTGTGCGCGCGGATTTTACTGCTGCAAGGGTTTGAACAAGGAGTCGGAAATGGATTCTCACCATTTTGTTGTCGGCAAGGAGTATCACCGTCAAGCCCTACTCGATTTCGTCGGAAGCAAGCAAGCTCAGTCCGGCGTAATCTGGGGTCCGCTGGAACCAGGATGTGTCATTTGCACATCCGGCGGTAGGCACGGGAAGAAAGCAGGCTACTTTGATGAACCCCTAAGCGACGGTAGCTGGCTCTATTTTGGGCAAGGGGGAAGTGGCGACCAAAGCCCCTCGAACGCAGCCAACTCGAGATTAGCTTCGGGCAGCAGGTCAGTCCTTCTGTTTACAACCCGGGAATCCACTGCAAAGGAGATCGCAGCACAAGGTGGTTATGGAAAGCGATTTAAGTTCCAAGGATCGTACAGTGTTGCAGCCGTAGAAACGGCCATCCCTGACTCCGGGCCTCGCAAAGGCAATCACCTGCTGAGATTTCATTTCGTACGCGTGGAGGAACACACATCTCTGGAGGCGATCCGGGAGATTGCAACACAGGTGACCCAGGCCAGCCTCCCCGAATTGCAGCATCGGCTAAACATGCAAGACCAAAGGGTCCCAGCAGTACGCATGGGATTGGCGGAGTACAGGAAACGCAGCACTGAAGTACGCCAATATGCGTTACTGCGCGCATGTGGGATTTGCGAACTTTGCCAAAACCCCGCGCCGTTTACCTGTGACGGCGGGCTCCCCTACCTAGAAGTCCACCATCTTCATCGTCTTGCCGACGACGGCCCTGATGCCCCAGGAAACGTTGCTGCAATATGCCCTAATTGTCATCGTGCCGTTCACTACGCCATGAATCGGTTGACGCTCAACATGGCGCTTGCAGAAGCAATCACTGAAAAAGAGGCAGTGGTGTCTGGGCACGGGTCTATACCTTAGCCGTGCTCGAGGAACCGAATCAGCGATCCGCTCACGTCGGCCCACTATTTCGACACAGCTGAAATCTGGAGTTAAGGTCGCCTCATCCACAGGCCCGGCAGGGCCAGGAGGAGCGACGAAGAAGTCGCGATTTACCGAAGAGCAGGTCATCTACGCGTTGCGCCTGGCCGAGTCGGGCACGGTGGTCACGGATGTCTGCCGACAGCGGGGCATCAGCGAGGCCACGTTCTACGTCTGGAAGAAGAACTACGCCAGCCTCGGGGTGGCCGAACTGCGCAATCCAGCAGCATAGATGGTGACCACCAACAGGACCTACATGAACACCATCGCAAACTCCCTTTCCGACGCTGCCGATTTCGTTCGCAGCTATGCGCGCGAACTCTTGGCCCTGCTGTTGATTTCAGCGATGCTCGCGGGCGGAAGCTATCTGTTTCGTATTTACGAGCACAGCCTGGCGGCGCAGCGTGCCGCGCTGACGGCCATTACCAAGCCATGGGCGCCGACGACGCCACAACCGGCAAAGTCGCCATGTACCGTTTTCTACACGGAAGGCACGAACACGTATTGCGCCAAAGTCGACGATAATCCTTGACTGGACTGAATTAAAATGTAGTGCGTAGTAGGGTGTATACGAAATACTACACACTACACGTTAGCCCACGCACTCCGTGAGGCGTTCCGGGCCGGAACACTCAATCTTGGCTACAAGATTGACGGTATCGCCGGCCACTGCTGCTTGAAGCGATCATCTGCGCAATCTTGGCTTCTTCCTTGCCCGCGACTCTTCCTCGTCGGCCTTTTTTCCCATGTACCACTGTAGGCAAAGGCCGAACACCGCGAGACATAGGCCAACAACTGCTAAAGCCATCAAACCTCTCCTGTAAGATGCGTGGCGATGTTCCGGCCCGGAACACCTCTTCGGCGACATCGTGGCAGGCCAGCCCGACTCGGCCCGCGCTGCGAGAAAAATGTCAGTCGCGTGTATCGCCTACTCTTCCTGTCTCGGAAGAAGATGCGTCGATTCACGGAGTAGTCCTAATGGGTACTCCGCGCTCCAGGCGGCAATGTCGCCTGACGATTGGACCTCCAGACTGAGCGCCACTGAATGCAGACCAGCTAATGAAACATCGCGGACCGTTGGGAAATGCCGAGCGATTGCTATCGCGCTATTCCGCACATCGACAGGCAAGCGCTTATCCTGCGCTAACTCGACTAGCAGTCCACCAGCCCAAACCAGTGCCCTAGCTCTCTCGCTTGGCGTTGTCATGTCGTTGCACCCTCGGTTACTAACGTCATATGCGAGGTATCGGCCCTATAAGGGATGATAACTTCTATTATCATCCCTGCGATGTTTTGCTATCTAAACCGAATGCCTTGGAATCGACCTAGCAAAACAGGCGACGTTCCTCATAAGGATCAACGTATTATCTTCGCGGATAAGAATTAGAATACTCGTCATCATCACCGCGGAGGTACTTATGCGTAAGACCAAAGAACTGTGCATTCACATTGCGCCAATGGTCGCCAGCGGGTTGCTCATCCTATTTGCTATCGGTGTTCTGCCTATGGCATGCCTTCCACGCGCGGCGCTGATGGCAGCAGCCGAGCTTGGGGTGTTGCTCATCGCGTCCGCGGTATTCGACCAGACCCTTAGCGCGCGTGCGCGGTCACACTCAATTGTGTGCCATCGGTGATCCACCCTATTAGTGAAGGGTTGGTCCCGACGGCGAATGCTTAAGCGTGTCATCTTCTGACGGCGGGCACCTACCTGTCCCCCTACATGGCTTGCAGGTCTCGCGGCCACTAGGCCTCAGTGGATGGGGCCAACCCCCTTCACCGCCGCACATAGGACATGTGTCTGTGTCTTCTTCTACCGTCATGGGAATCACCGGGCATGGGCTGTGGATGTCTTACGTTACCAGACCGACACCCGGCTCTTTAAAACCCAGATCCTCGGCGGACCTTCGCGCGGCATTGTCAGCGGCCTGCCGCGCCACCGGGTCTGCGTAACGTTGTGCCATCTCATCTTTGTGCCGGCGGAGCTCCGCCAGCGCCCCCACCTCCTCTTGCGCCTTGGCCCGCTTGGCCTTCTCATGGGCCGCGCGGGCTAGCAATATTTCATTCTCGACGACACCAGGAGTTGGGGACTGCGGCTTACCGGTCTTAGTCATTTTTTTCTTTGCAGCGGCCACGCCGGCTGTTACCTCTTCTGGACGGTAGATCGCCTCGATTCCCGGCGCAGCCGTCAAGTCATCCTCGTTCCAGCAGACGATTCCGCTAGGGCGCGTGACTTTTCTGGGCCTCACTATTTGTTGCATGCCGCTGGCAGCAGCATTGGCAACAACGTCACGCGCGCGGGGTGCTTCTGCTTCTTGGTTAATGTTTATTTCTTTATATGTACTAAGGCCCCCCTCTCGCCTGACGGCGGTGTTCCCGGGAGTGGAACGCCGCCCCCCGGCTTTAGGGGAAGCGGTTCGCCGCCTCCCCGTTTTCGGGGGGGCGGTCGGAATCGAATGCGATGGACCCGTTGGCCCAAAACCCGGCCAGTAGATCACGTGTTCGATTCGAGTCTGTCCACCGCAACTGTCACCGTCGGCGTCTACGCTGCCGGCCGGAAACCGATCCCGTCGAAGCTCATACAGCCCAGCCCGGGTCAGCTCCCGAATGGCCTTGGTCCACGCGTTATCGCCCACCCCCACGCGTGCGCATATGTCCGACTTACGGAGGATCCAGTGCTTCCGCCCAGTAACCAACCAGCAGTATGCCCAGACCCGTACCGCCGCGTGCCCTAGAGCGGGATCGGTGATGACCTCCTGTGGCACTTGGGCATATTGCTCATCCGGTCCGACCCGGCGGCCCGTCTCGCGCGGTACGGCCGGGGTCATGCGGCATCTCCAAGCGAGCGAGCGCGGTACACCTCGGCCGCCGCGGGCATGCCCGGCAGTACTCCCTGACCATCGAGTTCGGCCCGGCACGTGCGACGCATCCGCGTCTGCACAGCGCGTATCCCACGGTGCGCGCGCTGCGCCACGTCCGCAGTAGCCAGTCCTTGTCCGGTCCCGATAGTCGACGGAGCGGCGTCCACTGCAATTCCGGCTGCAAGCAGCCCCGCCTGGTAGATCTGGACGGCCTCAGCTGCTAGCAGGCAAGCCAATGGATCATCTTCGACCCATTGCGACTGGCCCAGGCCAGATGGCACCGCGTCATCCATGATGTCTACCGCGTGGCCCGCGCGACGCATATCAAGCCCCTCCCGTCGCCGGGAGCTCGCCACCCATCGCGCCGCACCATCAGCGTCGTCACCAAGAGCGCAGCGTAGCCACGCGTCACTCACAACGGTGAGTTGGTCATCTAGCCCGCGAGCGAATGGCAGCTGCGCGATCGCCGCAGCCTGCGCGGCTGGAGGGAGTACGTCCAACATACGCCGGACGGCAACCGGATAGCGGCGTTCAGCCATGACGCAGCTCCCCTGTTCGCTCCGCAGCACGCCGCGCCGCGACTTCCGCATTGGTGGGGCGCCCGCGGCGACGACGTGGCGCCTGGACCGGGAGAGGATCGTCGGAACGTAGCGAATCGATAAAACGGTGGATGTCCTCTACGAGCACCATGTTCCGACCGTTTACCTTTACTACTGGCAGCGGAAAGCGGTGGCGAGCAATTCGAAGAGCAGCGGCTTTCTCTGGATTTCCGGGAGCCGGAAGGCCAAGGAACTCGGGCGCGTGCAGCGCCTCGGCCGGTGTAACTAGGCGGCGCGCCGGCGCCGGGGTCGACGTAACATGCATGGTCTGGCCTCGCTTGGAGGCCGCCGCGCGGAGCGCTCGCAAAAAGGCCGCGGCGCATCACGCGCAGCGGCCAGAGAATGGGATCTACTGGTTTACGCTGCGCAAGGCACAGCGAAACCAACCACAAGCGTGGTAGCGACACGAGGTTGGGTGGTAGTCGAAATCGCGCCCACCGTCGAAAGACGAATTGCGGACACTCGCTGCGTCACGTCGACCGCTAGCGAAAATGCAATACGGGAGAAAACCTCACATGCACCCTGCGCGCGCGAGCTCGCGGTTTGCGAACGTCGGGCGCGAGCCATAGACGACGCATCCAATCCGAGTTTCGCACACAGCCAGCCGCCGACGCTCGCGACGACGCGACGACGCGTCACGCCAGGCGCGACCAAAACCGTGATCATCGCGATGGCTCCGACAAGAGCTAAGGCTTGAAAGGCCCCGGGCAAAACGCGTGCGCAAATTACCCCCGTCCAAATTGCGGCGATGGCACTTACATCACGAGCAGTGGCAAGCAAGCGTCTCCGCCATGTCCCACGTGCACGAAGAGCCGCCCGCGATGAAGCAAGTGCGGCATTTCTGATTTCGTTACGCGTCGAGAGCATGCCAAAACTGTACCTCAATGCGCCGAAAAAACAATATTTTCTTCGTCCGTTTTCTCTGGTTATTTTTGATGTGCTTTCTATGGCACTTATTCAAAACACATCTTCGCGATGACGATCAGCGATACTCACTGACTCGTAATTCCTGTCAGCAGCTAACGAGAGTTTTAGTCCCCAAAACACCGTCTTGTAGTACATGGCATAGAGTATGTAGTACGTACTATGTAGTACATACTACATAGTATAAATTTATCGCTTATAGGTGCCGTCAATTCGGCGCCAGAAACGACGTCACCGTACTCGTTTTCAGAGCGCGTGCGACTACGCCATCGAACGTCTGGATGGTCAGGTCGAGAGCGATGTTCGCCCGACTCACCAACCGTGTACCGACCGACACCCCGCTTCTCGACCGAGCACGCCGAGCCGCATCACCACGTTCATTGGACGGGCGCTTCCTGGCCAGAGCGGCGGCTACTGCGTGGCCGCCGAGCAAGACCGATCGTCCACGAAAATTCGCGGTTATACCGGCAACAATTCTCACCTTGCTTGCTCGGATTTAATCGTCACCAGCACGGCGGCAGTTCCTGATCGCCGACCAACCGCGAAACCCGGACGTCTCGTCTAGCGTCGTCGAATACCCATGGCCCACCTTTGGTGGGCGCCCATTTTGGTCGGGCGCACGCGCCCTCATGCGCTCCAAGTGGCTCCGCCCCTTGAAGCTCACACACCATGCACGCCTGCGGCACCAAGAACCACCGCCAACGCCCGTAAACCGTTGCTGCACCTAGTTCAGGAGCGGTGCCAGCATCGGCGTCACACCTCGCTGTTCCATACACCGGCGCCACGTCCATAGGTGCCACCAATGTCGCCAGTGCAATCCGTTGCTGTAGGCGGCCGGGCGACCGTCACCTAAAGAGCGCGGCGCCACGTATTCGCACACTTTGCGGATGGCGCCACGAAAAACTTGGGAACCGGCGTCAGCTAAATGTGCGCAACGCCCCCGCATCCCTCCAGAACCGTGCCATTGAGGCGCGGATTTGGAGCGTTTCATGCCCGCTAATAATTCCCGCGCCAAGTCACCGCGCGGGCGCCTCCACCTTCGCCTTGCTGCCCGCGAGGTGGCAGAAATCCAGCAGGCCACGAAGACTGCTGGTGCCACTACGCCCGCAGCATATTTTCTAAGCCTGGTACGCCAGCAGCGTGACGTCGAAGCGCTCGCCACCCAGATCGAACGCCAGCTGCATAACGTCGTCGAGGTCGCCATCGGCGCCGCTATCGCCCAGCTGGGTGACCGCCTAGCCTCGGACCTGGCGACGCTGTCATCGGGTCTTGTAGACCTCAGCACGGCGATGGAGGCGCGCCCGACCAAGGAGCAGCTGTCACAGTTCATCGACCACGAGGTCCGTCGGGCCGCCTTGGCACGTGCGTCCAAAAACGGCGCCTCGGTGGCGCCATGATTACCGTGTCCAAGATCGCCAACGCCGGAGCTGCACTGGGCTATTACAGCGAGAAGGACGATTACTACCGTGAAGGGGGCGGCGCACCTGCTGCGTTCGCCGGGCGTGGTGCAGCCGAACGTGGCCTTTCTGGTGCACTGACCAGCCAGCGCCAAGCGAGGGCTTTCGCCGAGCTTCTATCCAACGGTGGCGGCAAGGCTGGCAGGCATACACCGGGCTGGGACATCACCTTTTCTGCACCCAAATCCGTAAGCGTGCTCGCGCTGGTGGGCGGGGACGATCGCCTTATCGCAGCGCATGAGCGCGCTGTCGCGCGCGCGCTCGAACACGTCGAGAGACATGCAATCGTTACTCGTCAGCGCGGGATGAATGGGGAGGGCTACGAATGGCGTCACGGCGCCGGCATGGTGGCCGCGACCTTCCGCCATACGACGAGCCGGGAGCAAGACCCCCAGTTGCACACGCATACAGTGATCGCCAATACCACTCGGGATCCGGCCACCGGTGAATGGAGAGCACTCGACAGCCGCGAGCTGTACCGCTCGCAAGCCGAGGCGGGCGCGATCTATACGACCGAGCTTGCCGCCGAAGCAAGGCGCCTTGGATACGCCGTCCAGTTCCGCATTGATGCCCAGGGCTACCCGCAGATGGAATTGGGCGACGTACCCCAAGGCATCCGCGACCAGTTTTCCTCCCGGGCACAGCAGGTCGAGGCACGTCTAGCCGACCGTGGCCTGACCCGTAAGACGGCGACGGCAGCGCAGAAGCAGGAGGCCGCGCTGCAAACCCGCTCGGACAAAAAGCCAGCCGACCACACTGAGTTGCGGGCGCACTGGCGCGACCAAGCCCGCGCTGGCGGTTACGAGCCAACGCAGCGCCCGCTCCCCCTGCTGCCCCTTCGCGACCCCGCAAAGGAAGCGATAGCCGCCGTGCGACAGGCGGCGGGGCATCTTGGCGAGCGCGACGCCCGCTTCTCAGCGCGGACGCTTGAACATGAAGCACGCCTTTTCGCTGAGGGCCGCGCGAGCGGCGCCCAGATCCGGGAAGCCATCTTCGAACTTGCCGAAAAAGGCGAGTTGCAGCACCGCGACGTGCATGAACGTGCGGCCGGCGGCCGGCGTGAAGCCACGACCGGCTTCACGACTCGTGCCGGCATCGACCGCGAAACGGGGATGTTCCGGGCTGCGCAGGTGCTGCAAAATCGCAAGGCTGGTATCGGCCCGGTCAACGCGACGAGCGGAGCCCAACAGCGCTTCGCCGACGCAGCAATCCGAAAGCAGGAGCAGATAGGCGGGCGAACGTTCACGCCCGAGCAGCGAGCTGCTACCACATCCATTCTGACCAGCGCAAAGAGCATCCACATTCTCCATGGTCACGCGGGGACGGCGAAGACCTCCAGCGTCCTAGCCTGCGTGCAGGCCACCGCTGATCAGAAGGGCTACGCGGTTCGTGCGTTGGCGCCGACGAACGACGCAGCCCAGAAGCTGGGCGACTCGATCAAGTCCTCCCACGCCACGGTGGCTAGCCACCTCATGCGGGAATCGCATTCCAAGGGAAGTAAGCCATCTGATAAGCGCGAGCTCTGGATCGTCGACGAGGCAGGCCTGATTTCCGCTCGCGACATGCAGCGCCTACTGGAGAAGGCCGAGCACGAGCGCGCCACCGTCCTACTAGCGGGCGACACCAAGCAGCTCGGCAGCGTTGAAGCCGGCGAGGCGTTCGAGCAGCTGCGCGAGAAACTGGGCAGCGTTGACTTGACCGACATCAAGCGGCAACGCGACGAGCTGTTGCGCAGTGCCGTCTATGACTCGCTCCGCGGTGAGGTACGCGCAGCGCTGTCGAAGGTACCGGTGGTGGAGGCTAAAACGCGGTCGGAGCGAGTCAGAGAAATTACGCGCCAATACATGGCCCATACCGTCAAGGAACGTAAAGAAACACTTGTTCTTGCGCCCGGCAAAGACGACCGCGAACAGATCAACGATGCGATTCGCGCCGCACGTCGTGCGCGCGGTGAACTTGGCCGCGAGACAACCATTGAGGCCTTGAAAAAGCCTGATCTCACCAGGACAGAACTGAAGCAAGCCGCACGATACCAGCCGGGTTGGCTCGTCGAAGCAGGCAGACGGTACGCGCTCGGGCCCGACAAGGGTGAGCGTGGCGAAGTAGTGGGCGTAAAAAAGGGCAAGGTCGTAGTGAAGCTTGCCGACGGCCACACGTGGCGTTTCGACCCACGCAAGACCACCAGCATTGAGGTGTTCGAAGGCAAACGCACACTGGCCGTTGCAGTGGGTGACAAGCTCGTCGCCAAAGGAACACTGGAAGCTCAAGAGTTGCGCGGGGGGGATGCTGCAAAAATCAAGAATGGCACGCCGCTAGACGTTGTTTCGGTCAACGACCGCTCGGTCATCGTCCGTGACCGCGAAGGCAATGAACTTGCCATCGGGCGGCACGCGCAACGCGTCGATCATGCTTACGCGCAAACCGTTCATCAGGCCCAGGGACAGGATTATAAGCGCGCTATCGCACACGCCGAAAGCACGCGCGAGAACCTCGCGTCGCTGAAGCAGCTTTACGTGGCGCTCTCACGAGCCCGTGAGCAATTCACGGTCGTGTCCGATAACCGGGAGGCACTGGTTGCCACCCTGGAGCGCAACACCGGTCAGAAGGCGACCGCGCTAGAGCGCCCGGGCGAGCGAGCCGTCACCGCCCCGTATGAGCTAGGCAAGCTTTGTAAGTACTACGAATCGCAAACGCTTACCCAATTGCGGCCTGAGCTAGCGGCTACGGCTGCCCCGGGGCCGACAATCGCGCCGCCGGAAGCCCTCCCGACGATCGTTGGCTCGCCGGCGCCGGCGCAGGAACCCCTAACGTTGCCTCCCGAACAACACCCGGGACCCACAAACACGTCTGCGACGGTGGCTGCATCCGGACCCGGACACGAACCCTCCCATGAGGACAGTCCGTTCTGGGGCTGACTGCCTGCTGCCCAGAAACCTGCGTAAAGCAGCTGCATTGCTACGCGCCACCCGAATTCACTCCATCGAGGAATGCCCAATGTTTACCCTCAATCAGATCAGGACCCATCTGCGCGCCATCCCATCGCCGCTGCGCTTCGGCGCTGCGGGGTTCATCACGCTCATCGTTGTACTTCTGCTCTTCTCCCATATGCGCGCCACCGGTCCGCGGACCCCACCTGTCGACCCGGCTGCGCACCTAATGCCCGCGGCTGCGCCGCTGGCGGCCAACGCCGCAGGCGCAGCCGAGGCGGCGATCGCGCGGTCCGGGGGTGTACCGACACCAGCAACGGTACCCGCGTCGACCACAGGCGCCGCATTGGCAGCTATCACCCCGGCATCCCTGATGCTGCCCGCCCAGCCCGCGCCCGCAAATCTAGTGCGAGGCACGAGCACGCACACACTTTCGGGTGCACCATCGCCGGCAAACTACTCGGTGCCCTGGCCAACGGATTGGATACCCATCGCAGAGCTAATCGAACACACCCCGACCGCGAGTTGGACAACCGAGGCGGGCAAAAACGTGCAGTCACTTGTGCCGAGTGGCGGCTTCGTCAGCAATACCTGGACTATGTGGGCACACGTTGAGAGGTCCGGTAAGCAGACCCTCGTGTTTCGCCAGATCGAAGGACCGGCACGCAGTGCGAAGGTGACAATAGATGCCGCCGCATCACCGGCAATTGATGCGGCACGCGCGGCATGTTTCAGCACATGTGACCAGGACACCATCAGCGTCGCCAACACCAATCTGGCCGCTGGCTGGCATCAAATCACGGTACAGATCGTTCAGAAGGCGGTCGATGAGCCGACCGGAGCCGACCTCTACTTGCGCGGCCCTGCCGATCCAGTGCCCATCGCCATCGTCCCGTTCACGCCGGTGTCCAATGACACCCCATTCCAGGTGTCACAATGATCGCCGAAGTATTCCGGCGGGCGCACTCGGCCAGTCCGGTCTACGCCATCGGGCTTGGCCTCCTGGTTCTTCTTGCGGTCATGGCCGTGCTGCCCGCAATGCTCCCAGCACTGCCAGTCGCTGTTGCTGGCACAGCGTGGGCGATGCGGAAGAACCGCCTGCCACTAAGCCACTTCCTGCGTTCTCGCGGTGCGTGGCTCACAGCCTTGCTCGCTGTCGCCGGCTCCGCTGGTTGGTGGGCAATCACCAACGCCAAGGCCGGCGAAACCAGCGCCGCACTCACGCTGGGCTCCGTCGCAATCAGCACTTCCCTTCTCGCCTATCTCGTCATCGAGGGTCATATCATGCGTTCCATTCTCGAACTCATCCCTGCTGGCCAGCGCGACAAGTTGGACTCGTTTCTTTCCGGAACCGACCAATCTTCCGCCACCGGCACGGTCCCCGATCTATCAGGGCTTGACCCCGCACAGGTCACCGAAGCGATCCGTCTTCGCGTCATTGGACAAGACGCGGCTGTCGAAGCGGCCACGTCGCTGATCTTCCGTCGCGCCCGGCTGCGCCGCCCTAATAAGCCCATCGCGACACTGCTCTTTGTCGGTGCCACAGGAGCCGGCAAGACCGAGTTGTCAAAAGCCATTGCGGACGTGATATTCCGGCGTAACCTGATCCGGGTAGATTGCGCCGAGCTATCGCAGCCCCAAAGCACGCAGCGCCTCATTGGCGCCCCACCTGGATACATCGGCAGCGATAGCGGGGGCTGGTTGTGCCGCGAAATTGGCCGCTGCCGAACGGGCGTGATCCTGCTGGACGAAATCGAGAAGGCGCACCCGGATGTACTTACGACGCTGATGGCGTTGCTCGACGAGGCACGCCTTACCGAGCAGGCCACGGGTACAACGTACTCCGCAACAGGCTTTGTCATCGTAATGACGAGCAACGCTGCGTGCAGCAGCATCGCCCAGGTCGTGGCCACCACCTCGGACGGCCCAGAGCGCGTCGGCCGCGTGAAAGATGAACTAAAAGCCGCCGGCTTCCGTCCTGAAATCCTCGCACGCGTAGACGCCGTGCAGCCGTTTGGTGAGCTGTCACGCGGCGCGATTGCCGAAATCGTCGGCCTTTACCTGCTCACCTTCGCCGCTGACGTTGGAGTCGATCTGCAAAGTGTCGATGCCGCGTTGCTTATTGACCTAGTGCAGCGTCGAGAGCAGGTCGCGGGATATGGTGTCCGCGAGGTCGTGCGACTTGTTGAAGGCGCCGTCGTCGATGGTCTGCTCGACATCCGCGACCGGGGCTATCACTCAGCAGCCATCGCCGTGGAAGGCGATCGCGTTGTCGTCACGGGCGTGGAGTGATCGCCGTGCGCCATCTCAAAGTCTCCTACGAGGAAGTCCTCATCGGTGCGCTGCTTGGGCTCGGAACAGCTGTCGCAGTGCTCTCGCCGCTAATCCTTCTCACACATTCCTCGATGCCTTCAGTGGTCGATTTTGCGTGGCCATTGGCCTTGCTGACCGATACGTCCAATATGTGTTCACGCTTGGCGCTCACAGTCGTCAGCCTCGGCGGCATCACCGCTGCTGCGGCTGGCGGGTGGTTTGCGGCGCAGCAAGAAGAAGAGCAGCATCAGCGTGGTATGCGGTACGCGGCGGAACCTCGCACGGCAGCGAGGGCATTGCGTGCCATCGAAGTACCCCGTATGTCCCCGCAACAACGGGCGAAAGCAGTACGCGGCGTAACCTTTGGGGGCCTGGAGTTTTCACGCAGCCGCGAAACCGAACACGCACTCGTCCTGGGATTGCCCGGAGGCGGCAAGACAGCTGGCGTCCTTCGTCCGCTGCTCAACCAGGTGCTCGCACGCGGCGACCGCGTACTGCTGCACGATCCGAAAGGCGACTTTGCGTCGACTCACTATGACCCAACAAACACCGTGCTACTCGGTCCGTGGGACGCGAGATCGCATCTCTGGGACGGTGCGGCCGACATAGATTCGTCCGCACTCGTGGACGAATTCGCCGCGGCCGTCTGCGACGTGGCCAACGCTGGCCAGAACGTCTTCTTTTACCAGGGCGCGGCCACGATTCTCGGCGGCCTCATCAAGGCCTCACAGCGTGGCGGCAAGCGCTGGACGTGGGCACAACTTGCCGACGCCCTACGTAGCGAGCCCGTTCCGATGGTGCTGCGCGCAGCTGAGGGTGACCCACTCGTCAAGCAAACGATGTCCAGCCTGTTCACATCGGGCAAAGGCGAGTTGGGCATCGCCGAACGCAACGTAGTCAGCAATCTCGCCACCAGCTCCCGCATGCTCTTGCAATTGGGTACGGTCGACGCCGCGCGACCCGATAGCCCACGATTCTCGCTTCGGGCATGGCTCTCTGGAACTGCGCATTCCGACATTCGCCTGGTAATTCTGAATTCCAGCGCGCTGTATTCGCAGGCCTGCGAGGCAATTTGGGGGAGCATGCTTGCCGTTGCCAGTGCAACCATTGTGGCGGCCATGCCAGAGCGCTCGGCCGACGACCCGGGACTCTGGCTGATCCTCGACGAGGCACGGCAACTGGGCGGTGACGCCCTGAAGCGTGTCCAAACTATCGAGGAAGTGGGCCGATCACGTGGCGTGCGTGTGGTTCTGGGCCTGCAAGATGCGCAGCAGCTTGAGGCTGCCGTCGGCCGCGAAAAAGCCGGCCCCATGCTTTCCATGCAGGCCACGCGGTTCTACTTGCGCGCCGCGCCGGCGGCTGCGGAGCAGGTCGTGAAGACCGTCGGCGACCGCGAAATCAAACGCATCACAAACACCGCGACCGGCGGCGCGGTACAGGGCAAGACGATGGGATACGAGCGTGTCCCAGTACTTACCACCTCCGACCTGACCGGACTGCGGGTGACTCGTCGCACCGACGGCACGGCAGATATTGAAGTGGTGGTCGCCATCGAGGGCGTCGTTGGGAAACTGCTCGCCAACAGTGGTCAGCGCCCCCCGCTGCGGGCAGAGGCGTTCGTGCCTTGCGAGGCATGGCGTTCAGGGCTGCCGCCGGCACCGTCAAGAGTGGATGTAGGTCAAACGGGCTACGACGACGATCCGTTCATCGACGAGCTACTGCAACGCGTCTCCACCTCGACGGACCACGCGAGTGACGGCGCGGACGATCCCTTCGACTGGGACCAAGCGAGCGACGGCCCTGACGATCCTTTCGATTGGGACCAGGCGTAGCCCACCCTCTCTCACTAATAGGGAACGACCCATGCGGATTCTGCTTCGCCTGTTTTTTGCGTCACTGATATTCGCCCTCAGCTGGGCATTGTTTCGCGAAGTTCTGCCGGTATCGGCAGCCTGCGCGGTCGCCATCGTCCTCGCGCTTGCTGAAGTGACTGCGCCGGCCATTGCACGCAGCGGAGCCGGCAACATCGGCGGAGGCCTGCGCCTGTTCGTCCGCTTGGGCGCCACGCTGATCGCATGGCCCATCGCCGCGTGGGCGCTGGACACGGCGGGACTTCGGGATCGCCCGGCCCGCATCGCCATCGCAGCGGCTGTCGCGAGCGCCGTAGGCGTCATGGCTGCCGGACACGGCAGCGGCAAGGACACCGTGCGATTGTGGGCTGTCGTGGCGGCGGCAGCCGTCCCATGCTATGCGCTCATGCAGGGACTAGCCGCCGACCCAGTCGATCCACTGGCCGTGACTTGCGGCTGTGGTGCGGTCGCGGTGTCGCTACTGGTCGCAAGGCAGGCCATCATCTGGCCCGTCGTACACGAGCGGGCTCTCGCATTCGCTGCCGGTGCGGCGACCTTCGCCGGTCTTTTCGCCGGCGCGCTCCTGATCCTGTGAGGGCGCGGCTATGTGGCATATGATCGAATCCGCACTCATTCATGGCCTCATTTACCGCTCGCTGTCAGCGAGTATGCGTGGACTCGGTATTCATGGCGTTCTCGTCTTCGTCGCCGTGGGCATTCTTGGCACAGCCGTCGCGCACGTCGTGATGCGCGGCCTTATTGGACGCCACCGCTCGCGACATAGGTGACATCAAAGACTGCGTAAGGCAGCTGCATACAGATGCGGGCATGAGCCCGTGTCCGTTGGAGCAAATCCGTGCGCACACTCTTTCTACTTTCCGGCCTGGTGGCGACTAGCCTGCTGGCGGGCTGCGCGGGCCTTCCGTCAAGCCTCCCCGGCCAGTACCACAGCAGCGCGGACGTCTTCACGCCCGCCCAGGCACAGCAAACGCAGAGCGTGACACTCGGCACTGTTCTATCCGTACGCCATGTCAGCATCTCGGCCACGACGGCGCAAACCGCTGGCGGCTCCGCCATCGGCGCCGCCGTGGGCGGTTTGCTCGGGCATCAGGTCGGAGGGGGCACTGGCCGCACCATCGCCACGGTCGCCGGCGCGCTAGGTGGAGCTGTCGCTACCAACCTTGCGAGTGAGCACGCTTTCCAGCAAGCCGGACTGGAAATTACCGTCAAGCTCGACAGCGGCAACGTTGTCAGTCTCACGCAAGCGGCAGATGTAGCTATCTCAGCCGGTGAACGTGTGCAGCTCGTCGCCAGCGCATCTTATGGCCAGCCATCGCGCGTGATCCCCCTAGAGGCCGCGCCGTGACTCGGCCGCTGATTCTAGCGGCGTGCCTGACCGCCGCCTTCGCGATGCCTTCGGCGCACGCGGTAACGTTCACCCTCGATCTGAACCTCGCGAGCGTTCATACCGAGCGGTGGGCACGCGAAACGCTCAATCAGCGCAACGAAGGGCTGGGCATCACTGCCCAGCTCGACCCGTCGTGGTCGCTGTCCGCCGGCTTCTACGTAAATAGCTATCGCCGCACTAGCGCATATGCGCTGGCCGCGTGGACGCCGCTGCGCATCCCGCTCGGCACTTGGGGAATCGCCGCAGGCGCCGAGGCGGGTCTGGTCACAGGTTACCGCCGCAACGAAGCTGCCTCTCAACCGCTCATGGGCGCAGGCCTCGTGCGCGTAGTCACACCTCGCGGATGGTCGCTCGACCTCTCCGCCGTACCCAACACGCCAAACCGCCACAGCGGCTTCGTCGGCGCGCAACTTTCGCTCCCGCTCTGATCAAAGGAATCCATCATGTACGCACGCAGCTTATTCACCGCCGCCATATGGGCCGCGCTCGCATTCTGCCCCGGCGCACGGGCGCAGACCGTCGCCCAGTCCGCTGCCGGCGGCCTCATCGCCGTCTGTCAGAACACCCTCCCAGACACTTGCACTAACACTGGAGCGGCCCAGGCCTCGGGCAATGGTGGCATTGCGATTGGCGAAGGCGCCAATTCCATATCCGGAAGTGCACTGGCAATCGGACCAGGGGCGGAGGGATACGGGGACGGCGCCATCGCCGTCGGACCAACCGCAAACGCACAGAACGACAGCGCCATCGCCGTTGGTAACGGCTCCGCCGCAAACACAGGCAGCGTCTCGCTAGGCAAAGGCAGTACGTCCGGCAACTACAGCGTCGCCATCGGATACGGCACACAGACCAGGAACGGCAGCGCGGTGGCCATCGGAAACGCGGCCAGCTCCGACACAAGCGGCGTCGCCATCGGCCGCGCCGCGACCACGGGCCAGTCCGGCATTGCAATCGGCAATGGCACGAGTTCCAGCGCCAACGCCATGGCATTCGGCACATCGGCGACCGCCACCGACTACGGTGCTGCGTTTGGCTATAGCGCGACTGCCGGCGCGCAGTACAGCCTGGCGCTGGGTTACCAATCCAACGTGGCGAGCGGCAGCACTGGAGGTGTATCTATCGGCGCCGGCACGGCAGCGACCCAGTACGCCACCGCCATAGGCTATCTGGCATCTGCAAGTGACTTCGGCACGGCCATCGGTGAGGGTGCCAGTGTGGCCAGCGGCGCGGTGTCATCAGTCGCTATCGGCGCGGGATCCACGGTCTCCAGCGACATGAAGAATGTGGTCTCGTTCGGCAGCCCTACCCTCACGCGACGGCTCATCAACATTTCGCCAGGTGTGGCCGGCACGGATGCCGTGAATATCGACCAGTTCGCTGGGATCGTCGGCGTGATAGGTGCGAGCCTTGACGCCAGGGGCGCCCTGAGTGCACCTACGTACGCGATCCAAGGCACGCAGTATCACGACATCACTTCGGCATTCGCAGCGGTCGATACCTCGCTCACTACGCTTGCCTCGTCCGGCGGAGGCGGGACATCAGGCCCCCAAGGGCCGCAGGGCGCGAAGGGCGATACTGGTGCTACGGGGGCGGCTGGCTCTGGCACGGACGCCGACACATTGGAAAAAACCAAGGATTATGTCGATCAAGGAGATGCCGGCACCCTCGCCCACGCAGATGCCTATGCCAATCAAGGAGATGCGCGCACCCTTGTCCAAGCAGAGGATTGGACGCATGGTTATGTCGACCAGGCCGTCGGCGAGGCTCTGCAAGAGGCAAAGAACTACACCGACATGCGCTTCAACCAGATCAACAATCGACTGGACCGTTTAGGAGCATCGCAGGCAGCGTCCACGGCCATGGCCTCCAACTTCACTGGTGATAACTCAATCGCTGCGGGCGTGGGGTTGCAAGGCGGGCGCGACGCATTGGCCGTCGGCTACCGTCACGTCACCGGAGGCGGTGTTTCATTCTCGCTTCATGGCGCGTTGGCAGGCGATGAACATCAGGTCGGTGCGGGTATCGGCGCATCTTGGTAAGGTGCTGCGGATTTTCGGGGCGGCCACTGGCCGCCCTTGCTTTTTGTCTAGTGGACTGATCGCTAGTGCACGGTGCGCGCGTGCGCCAAGGGGTTGCGGTTAGCATCCATAACGCATACTCGTATATAGACAGGTATAAGTGAGTATAAGAAGAATTGCTTAGTCGAGCATATATATGGTTAGTATCTTCACGATCATATGTCCTCAGAGCACTGATTCACCCTAGCTTCTTTGCCAGGTCCTCAGCGCGCGGATGATAGTAGCGTTTGAGCTGCCGCAGATCCTTGTGCCCCGTAACGCTCGCCAGTTCTATGAGGTTAGGCAGTTTTTCCGCGAGCCGTGAAGTAGCTTCGTGCCGCTGGTCGTGGAGGCGTAGGTCGCCGAGATTCGCGCGCGTCCTAGCGCGACGCCACGCCTGCTGGAGAGCGCTCTTGGTGATCGGAAATACCCTGGGCTCATCGTCTTGCCGCGGCAACGATTCCAAGATCGCAACGGCGCGAGACGACAGCGGCACCGTGCGCGGGTCGCCATTTTTCGTTTCGGGCAAGAAGGCGGTCTGCTGTTTCAGGTCAACGTTCTGCCACAGCAATCGGGAAAACTCCCCTAGTCGCATCGCCGTTTCAATTGCGAACTGAACGGCCGGCTTGACCCAAGGATTTCGCGTACCCACGCGGTAGTTGCCCGCACGCTTCTCGCCTTTCGTCGGCGCTGCGTGATCGGCTAGAGCTTCCAGCAGGCGCTGTTCCTCGCCCTCTTCTAGTCGCCTGTCCCGTGCCTTGCTCGCCGGCGGCAATCGAATGGAGCTCACCGGGTTCTCTGGTAGGGCGATCAATAAATCCTTGCGAACCCATGTAAAGAAGGAGCTGAGGGTTTGCAACTCCCGTCGCACCGTGCCCGACTGTACGGACTTCAGGCGCCGATCACGCCAGCGGATCAGCTCCTCAGAGGTAAGGCCTGACAGCCGAAGGTGACCGAAATCCTTGATGAATCTCGCTAGGTGGTAATGCAGTACGGCCGCGGACTTCATCATGGCGGCGACCTCACCCTCGTAGCGCGTCAACAGCTCTTTGACCGTTGTGCGTTCGGCTACTCGGAAGTCGCGATGCACGCGGCGGTGAATATTGTTCTCAGTTTGCGCCGCCCATGCCGCCGCCTCTGCCTTGGTACGGAAGGTAGCGGAGCTCTGGCGGCCCCCAGTACGACGCACCCGTACGCGGTAGGTACCTTCATCGGTTTTCGAGATCGACGCCATTGGAACCTCAGTTGGACGGAATTTGGACGGAATAGTCTACATAATATCCGCAAACCCGCATCGCAGCTATGTTGTATTTGACGTTCGGGACGTAGAAGTCGCAGGTTCGAATCCTGTCTCCCCGACCAATATTCAAGTAGTTACATCGCTTGACGATGAAAAGCCCGCCCTCAAAGCGGGCTTTCTTCGTTCACGGTCTTCGTTCCTAAGGCCACCGAGCCTGACGAGGGACCGCGTGTCGCAGAGCGCTGATCGATTCTGAATCCTTTCATCGAAAACACCGGCCACTGGCCGGTGTTTTTGTTTTGGGCAGCGTAAAAGCCTCATCCCCGGCGCGACACCCGGGCCACGGCCCTGTCTTCAGTCGTACAGGGGCAGAGGAGACTTGGACGCCCACACGCCCTGGCGGCGTTTTTTGCTCACATACTCCCCGCGCGCATAGTCCAGGAGCTGGTAGCTCGCATTAGCGGGCAGCTCCTGGAAGTCGAACTCGCTGTTGCCGAACGTCGTCACCACGCCTGTTTCGGCATCGAAGCGACCCACCTGGAAGCGCGGCTCCCGCAGGCCGCTCGCGACTTGCGACATACCATCGGTGAGCATGACCAAGGCGCCGTCGACGACAGCCACCGCCTCATCGACGAGGGACATGCCGCACGAGGTGACGAGTTGCAGGCTCAGCTTGCCCGCTGCCGGCCCCATCATCCGCTCCAGCTCGGTCACGGCATTCAACACGACCTGCTCGGAATGATCCAGACACACCTCAAGCCCGACGCTCATGCCGTCCCAGAAGATGAGGTTGTCCCAGTGCTGTTCGGGATTGAGGTCGAAGCTATAGACCGTCGTCGGATCCTGGTTGGCGTGCGCGCTAGCGGACGGACCATCAATGTTGGAGATGTAGTGTTTCTCCATCAGTACGTACTGGGCACTGTTGTCCGGGGTGTCGCGTAACCCACGCAACATGATGGCGGTGTTCAGCAGGTTCAGCCGATCGCCTGGATTCTGGCGAGGCAAGGCCGAACAGATGCTACCGGCCACGATGGTCCAATCCTTGAAGAGGGGCGTCCCGCGTACCACCATGTCGAGAGCCGCCGCCAATTCCTGCCTGGATGCCTCGGGATAGGATCCGAAGCTGGTGCCGAGCTGGAATCCATAAGCACTCACTTCAGAGGGCGATGCCTTGCGGAAGTAAAACTCGGGCGCGATGAACACCTTCAGCGTGCTGTCGTCTTGCATGCCCTCCTGGTTTCGGTAGGTCTGGGCGGTCCAGAAAAGCACGTTGGCCAGACGCTGGGCACGCGCCTGCAGGTCAGGATCGGAAAGGACGACCTGCGGCGCGCCGTTCATCGGCTGAACGTTGCCAGGTGAGGTGGGATAGAACGTGGGCACCATGTAGCTGAAAGGCAATAGCGATGTGTACTGGGACATGTCTGCATGCTCCGTCATGGGTGGAATGGGGAAGGCCCATGTCGCGCGGAGGTGGGCTTCGGCTCCGCCGGGTCCATCCGAGTTGGCCGACAAGCGGCCGCTAGCCCACTTCCTCGATCAGCCAGTAGATTTCCTGGATGGTCTGTAGCGCGATGGTCTGGTCCTCGGCGGCGATACCGGCCAACGGCAGCAGTCCGGGAATCGCAATGCCGGGAATAACGACAATCGGTGTGCCGTTGGTGTCCGTGGATAACGGCTTCGGCTCGGGAACACCCACGAAACCATGCCGGATAGCCGATACGGCAAAGCCCAGGGCGATAAGCGCAAGAACCACCAGCACCATCACGATGAGCTTGATGGGCGGCACCGGAATCTTCTGGATCAGGCTGGCAATGAAGCCGATCGCGACGAGGCAATCGATGTTGAGCGGGCTGTTCAATGTTCGTACGAGTTCAAACTGGACCAGTTCACCGGCCTGTTGACGGAACATCACCGCATAGCGCGCGCCTTTCACCACCACGGGGACCTCGACGTGTCGCGCCACGCGCGTGTTGTCGGTGGCGCGGTAGGCGATACGGCACACCCCCTGCACGATCGCTGTAGGCGGCGACACGGTGAGCCAATCGGCGGTATGGCCGGGCAGCGACACTTCGCTTGCATCGGCGCGCACGATGAAGAAATCGCTGGGCGGCGATGGCGCGGAAACCGGCACACCTTGCTGCGCATAGGCACCCGGAAAGGCCACGATCACCACCTGTTCCGGCAACGGACGTGTCGCATGCCTGTCACGCGCCACAGCCATTACCCTGCCTTCGTGGCGGCCGCCGCGGCGACCGTCGTTTCGTAGGCTGTCAGGCCGCCCACGATCGCCACGGCGCTGAGTGCCAGCGAGCCGAAGATGAGCGGTGTCGTCTGGTTGCCGAGGATCTCCACCATAAAGGTGTAGCCCGCCTCCGCCTCAGGAATCGCCACGGCGTTCAGGGCGGTCGCGGCAGCCAGCGGCGTATCGACGATGGAGCCACTCGCGGCCATCTCAGCGGCCCGGCGCCGGCGGCAGGTTATAAAGCACGCGGATCCGATCAAGGACCTTGTTGTTTTCTTCGGTGATGATGCGCATCTGCTCATCGGCATTGCCTTCCACGCCGAGCAAGGCGATGTTAGTCGCCACTTTCGTCATCGATTCGGCGATGTCCTCCACCACCTTGCCCAACTGCGCAATGGTTTCCTGGCTCACGGGTGGTCTCCTTCCATGATGTCGGCATCGCCAGCCCGTGCCGCCACGTGCAGCGTCTGGATATCGCCTGCACTGAGCGGCCTCGTCACCAGATGGCCATTGACGTAGGCGATACACGAAGCAAATGATCCCGGCCCAAACACCGTCTTGTGCTGGTCACTGACCGCGGCCGATGGCAACACCGACAACACGCCATTCACCCGCGTCTCCACCACGCAGAAATCCCCTGCGCGCAGGTTCGCATCGAAGCCTCGCTTTAACTGGTCGTTGATCTGTTCGATGAGCATGCTGTTGAAGTCATCCATGCGCGACTCCGGTTCAAGGTGTGGGCACGAACGCTTCGACCGCCGCCTTGAGGTCGGCTATGTCTTGCGCGAGCTCGTTGGAGCTGAAGACGAAAACATCGGACCGGGCCGCAAGCGGCGCGGGTACCTGAACACTGGAGACCGCACGGGCCAGGATCACGTGGCGCAACCGGTTCAGCGCGTCCTGATGGGCGACCTGCGCCTGCGCGCCCACCGCGGTACTGTTCACCTGGTTGCCATAGGCAAGGTTGGTCAGGGCCGAGGCCTGCTGGGCCGTCGCTACTGAGTTGATCGCCAGCGCGGCGGTGATGGCATCGCCGGAAGGCCCGCTCTCGTGGATGTTGATCTCGACGACTTCGATCGTTTCCATGTCACTTACTCCCCCGGAAATGCGGGGCGGCACCTCCGCCGCCCCGCTCCTATCGTCGCGTTACGGTTACCGGCTCTTCCTGATCCGGATGGTCGCGCCACGGCTCGTATCGACGCTGACGTCCACCGATTCCCTGGTGAAGCGTCCCGGCACGAAGATCTCCGGCATATCACCGTTGAGCACGACGATGACCAGACGGCCGGCCTCGTCGATGCTCAACTCGAGATCCCGCAGCCGCCGATGACGGTGACCACCGCCACCCGTCGCGAACGCCTCCACGACCGACTTCAGGTCGGCGATGGACTGCGCCAGCTCGTCGTTGGTGAGCACATCCACCGCAGAACGAGCCTCCATCGGGCCAGGGTCGCTCACGGTGCTCACGGCCTTGGCTACCAGCGGAACGGTGATTTCGTTACCCGCCTGCTGGTTCGATACCGCGTTTTGCTGGCCGAGGTTGCTGCTCGACACCACGTTCGCGAAAGCAAGGTTGGATATCAGGGCGGGCTGCTCGCTTATCGTCTTGAGGTTGCCCGTCGCCACGGCGTTGACAATCTGTTCGTCAAGCATGTTCTGCGCTCCGAATTAACGCCCGGCCTGCCGGGTTACTTGCTGGCGAAAGCCTGCAGCGTGGCCTTCATGTCGGCGATGGTCTGGGCCAACTCGTTGTTGGTCAGGATATCGACGGCCGAACGCGCCTCGAGTGGGCCGAGGTTGCTGATGGTGTTCGATGCCTTTGCGACGATGGACAGGCCCAGCTCGTTCATCGCCTGCTGGTTGGCCACCGCGTTCTGCTGCGAGAGGTTGGTACTGGCTACCGTGTTCGAATAGGCCAGGTTGGAAAGCATCGCCGGCTGTTCGGAGATGGACTTGAGGTTGCCAATCGCGACGGCGGAAACGACGTCATCGGGAAGTGCGGCCATGATGATTCTCCTTGTGAATTGCGTGGTTGATGGAAACGACTTACCTGCATGGGCCCCTGTCGAGGGCATCCAGCGCACTCATCCGCGATGAATGCGCATGAATTCGTTATGTATCGCTGGATGTTTTTTTCCCGCCGTCCTTGAAGAGCCGCTCCATCTCGCCGGCGATCTTTTCGAGGTCTTTGCCCATCTGGTCGATGGACGTCTGGTTCTTGCAGCCACCCGCGGTTTCGATCATCGCGACGCACTTGGCCGCGGCTGCCATCTGCACCTGGTTCATCGCCTGCTGCTGGCTCAGGCTGATCTGCTGCTGCATGTTCTGGTTGAAGATCTGCTGCGCGAGCGCCAGATTCGCCAGGATGGCCGGCTGTTCGCCGATGGACTTGGCGTTGGAAATTGCGATCGCCTGGACGATGTCGTCAGGAAGTTGGCCGGCCATTGGTATCCCCAGTGATGTGGCGAGCACGAGCGCAAGGCGCATCGCGTCGATGGGGAGATCCTAGGTTTGCCGGCAGGCGGGCATAAGTATCGTTACGGTAACGATTTCTCCGCTGTTACCGTAACAACCGCTGTGCGCGATCGCACCGCGGTTATCGTCGGAAGCCGGACCGGAGCCAACAGCGCGAGCATGGAAACGGCATCCGCACAGGATCGGATTCGCAGGGGGGACGTGGTGAAGACGGAAATCGACGAGACCAGGGAGATCGACGAGGGGGAGATCCGAACAGCGTGTGCCTCGATCATGGCGAGTGATGCCTTTCAGAAGGCACATCGCATGAGGCGGCTCTTCGATTTCCTGACCCGGCAGGTGCTGGCGGGCGAGAAGGCCATCAGCGAGTACGCCATCGGCATCGAAGTGTTTGGACGCAACCCGGCGGACTACCTGTCCGAAGATCCGTCTGTGCGCGTCCAGGTGGGCCGCCTGCGTCATCGGCTGGCCGCTTACTACACCGACCACGCAACCACCGGGGATGTCGAGATCACCATACCGGTCGGACGCTATACACCCAGCTTTCGCCGCGTGGTGCGACACGAGCGTACTCACCCGCAAGGCACGTACCTGTTGGTACAGCCCATCCGCTACATCACCGAACGCGAGGAAGGGCAGGCTTTCGCAAGCGGCCTTTACGAAGAATTACTTAACCAGCTCTTTTCCTCGTTCGGTGATGTCTTCACGCGGGCCGCGCCGCCAGCGGCCTGGTCAGGCAACGCAGCGGGAGATGCCGATGAAGACCGCACGGCGCGTCACCGGTTGATCGAAGGCAGCCTGAGGGTCGATGCCGAACGCATGCGAACTTCGATCCGACTCATCGATGCCTCGCTCAGCCGCATTACCTGGGCCCGACATTTCGACCGCTCGGTGCAGTTCGGTATTCGCGAACAGGAAGAACTTGCGGCATCGATCTGCCGCGCACTGAAAGACGCGGTTTCCCTTTGAACCGGCGATGAGCGATTTTTTTGTAGGTGCGGAAACGCAAAACGCCCCTTTCGGGGCGTCTTGCGTAACTGGCGGAGAGTGAGGGATTCGAACCCTCGATAAGGCTTTTGACCCTATACTCCCTTAGCAGGGGAGCCCCTTCGGCCTCTCGGGCAACTCTCCATTTTGAACTATCGCTAGGCAGATGCCCGAACGAGCCAGCAAGGATACTTGTCCTTGCGCTGGCCGTAAAGCGTTTTACTGGTCGTGGTCGTCGCCCGAATGGCCGGCGGGATCGTTCTCGTTCTTGATGCGCTGGTAAATCTCTTCGCGGTGGACCGCGACATTCTTCGGTGCGTTGATACCGATACGCACCTGGTTACCTTTCACACCCAGAACAGTGACGGTCACCTCGTCGCCGATCATCAGGGTTTCACCGACCCGGCGGGTCAGAATCAGCATGATTGATACTCCATAAAATCAGGTAGTGGCTTCCCCACCTACGACAACTCACCCCGAGTCTTGTCGCCGGTGGATTGACTTTCCGACCATCGAAGGCCGAACTGCCTTCCCCGGCTTACTTTTGCGTGCGTGTCGCTGACCAGCTTTCCTGCTTGTATCGACCCGACCCATCGATGCCGAGAAAAAGCGCGCCGACATTCAGATCATACTAGCTGAGCCAAACACGGTGGCGCAACGCACGGACGGCCGAAACGGGCGTCCGGGGCGCCTTTACCGCACCCCTTGGCAGGGTCAGCCGGGGTTCGTTCAGCGAAGTTTGACTTCCACCCAGGCAGGAATACCCGCCAGGATGCCGGGCAGCGCGGGGCTATCGACACCACCGCCCTGCGCCATGTCCGGACGACCGCCGCCCTTGCCGTCGATCTTCGAAGCGACCTCAGCGACGAGATCGCCGGCCTTGACACGACCAAGGGCGCTGCCGCCCACGCCCGCGACCAGCGAAACACGACCATCGGCTGCACCGGCCAGGATCACCGCGCAGTCGCCCAGTTTTTGCTTAAGCGCATCCAGGCTATCGCGCAGCGACTTGGCATCCAGGCCCTCCAGGCGCGCCGCGACGACCTTGATGCCCGCGACGTCCGTAGCGGACTCGGCAAGATCAGCAGACGCCGAATGGGCCGCCTTGGCCTTGAAGGATTCGATCTCTTTTTCGAGTTTCTTCTGCTTATCGAACAGTTGGCGTAGCTTGTCGACGACCTCGTCGCCGTTGGCCGCGAGCAGGCCCGAGACTTCGCCCAGGATGCGCTCTTCGTCGGCGATGCGTGCCATGGCACCCGCGCCGGTCACCGCTTCGATACGGCGGACGCCGGCGGCGACGCCGGATTCGGAGACGATCTTGAACAGGCCGATATCGCCGGTGCGACCTACATGGGTACCGCCGCAGAGTTCGGTGGAAAAATCGCCCATCTTCAGCACACGGACTTCAGCGCCGTATTTCTCACCGAACAGAGCCATGGCCCCGAACTCGATCGCCTCGTCGTAACCCATGTTGTGGATCTCGGCGGCCGCGTTGCGGCGCACCTCGTCATTGACCATGCGCTCGATCTCGGCGAGCTCTTCGGCGGTGACCGGCTTGAAGTGCGAGAAGTCGAAACGCAGGCGCTCCGGCGCCACCAGCGAACCCTTCTGCGACACGTGCTCACCCAGGACGGTGCGCAGGGCGGCGTGGAGCAGATGGGTGGCGGAATGGTTCAGGACCGTGGCCTGGCGCTGGGCGCCATCGACCGCCGCACCCACCATGACGCCCTTCAGCAGTGGCGCAGAGCCCTGCCAGGTGCCGAAATGGGCGAAGAACGCGCCACCCACCTTCTGGGTGTCTTGGACCGCAAGCGCGCCCGACGGGTTGCGGATCATGCCGGTATCGCCGACCTGACCGCCCGACTCCGCGTAGAACGGCGTGCGATCGAGCAGGAGGAAGCCCTCCTCGCCATCCGCCAGCTGCTCCACGGCCTTGCCGTCACGGACGATCGCGACGACCTTGGCATCGGCCAGGTCGAGGGCGTCGTAGCCCGTGAAGATCGTCGGCTGCAAGGCGCTGGCCACGTCAGCCGGCAGCTGCGCCTTGCTCGAGAAGTTGCTGGCGGCGCGCGCACGGGCACGCTGCTCACCCATGGAGCGCTCGAAGCCCTCCATGTCGACGGTCATGTCGCGCTCGCGGGCGATGTCGGCCGTGAGGTCGACCGGGAAGCCATAGGTGTCGTACAGGCGGAACGCATCCGCGCCCGGGATGATCTTGCCGGCCTTGGCGGCGATATCGTCGAACAGGCGCATGCCGTGCTCGAGCGTTTCACCGAAGCGCTCTTCTTCCACCTTTAGCGCCTGCTCCACGAAGGCCTGCTTCGAAGCGATATCCGGGTAGGCTTCACCCATTTCGGCGACCAGCGGCGAAACCATTTTCCAGAAGAAGTCGCCACGTACGCCGAGCATCCAGCCATGGCGCAGGGCGCGGCGGATGATGCGGCGGAGCACGTAGCCGCGGCCTTCGTTCGAAGGCAGCACGCCATCGACGATGAGGAACGAGGCCGCACGAATGTGATCGGCGATGACGCGCAGCGACTTGTTGCCGATATCCGGTGTATTCGTGAGGCGCGAAGCCTCGCGGATCAGGTGCGCGAACAGGTCGATTTCGTAGTTGGAATGCACATGCTGCAGCACGGCCGCCAGACGCTCCAGACCCATGCCGGTATCGACACACGGCGCCGGCAGCGGGCTCAGCGTGCCATCGGGCGCCCGGTCGAACTGCATGAACACGAGATTCCAGATCTCGATGTAGCGGTCGCCATCCTCATCCGGGGAGCCCGGCGGGCCACCGGCGACATCGGCGCCGTGGTCGTAGAAGATTTCCGTGCAGGGACCACAGGGGCCGGTATCGGCCATCTGCCAGAAGTTGTCCGACGCGTATGGCGCACCCTTGTTGTCACCGATACGCACGATGCGCTCGGCGGGCACGCCCATGTCCTTGTTCCACAGATCGTAGGCTTCGTCATCGGTGTGATAGACGGTGACCCACAGGCGCTCGGCCGGCAGCTTGTAGACCTCGGTCAGCAGCTCCCACGCGTAACGGATGGCATCGCGCTTGAAGTAGTCGCCGAACGACCAGTTGCCGAGCATTTCGAAGAAGGTGTGGTGGCGCGCGGTGTAGCCCACCTGGTCCAGGTCGTTGTGCTTGCCGCCCGCGCGCAGGCAGCGCTGCACATCGGCGGCGCGCACATAACCCGGCTTTTCGCTGCCGAGGAATACGTTCTTGAAGGGAACCATGCCCGAGTTGGTGAAGAGCAACGTCGGGTCGTTCGACGGCACCAGCGATGCCGAGGGCACGATGGTGTGGTCCTTGGCGCGGAAGTATTCCAGGAAGGTCGAACGAATTTGGGCGGTTTTCATGAGCGATCGTGGCTTGGGGCTGCGAGGATCGCGAAAGACACCCAGTCACGGAATCAAGGCTCGCTGCCTTCAGTCGTCGTCGGGATCTTCCGCATCGGCGTGGGTAAGAACACGTACTGTGGCGGCGGCGAAGCCTCGACGCAAGAGGAATTGCGCCCGCTTCTGCCGCTCGGCCGGGTCGGCGGAGGGCGAGCCATAGCGCCGACGGAGCTGATTCGCGGCCAGATCGTCCCAATCGACGTCGGCGGATTCGATCAGGGACCGGACCGTGGCGTCCGGAATGCCCTGGCTGCGTAGCTCGGCGCGGATGCGGGCTGGGCCATAGCCCTGCCCCACCCGGTTACGGAACAGCGACGCGGCAAAACGGTCGTCATCCTGGTAGCCCTGGTCGCCCAGGCGCTCCACGGCGGTGGACGATTCATCACGCGAAAAACCGCCGCGCCCCAGCTTCTGCTGGAGTTCGCGGCGGGAGTGTTCGCGCCGGGCCAGCAGGCCCAACGCCTTGTCGTACGCGGTGCGGATCGGACGGGCCGCTTTCCCGGTGCCGTCCGTACCCGCCCCGGACTCAGGCCTCTTCTTCGACCTCATCCTGCTCGGTCTTCGCTGCGGAGGAGCCCGAACCCGGCTTGACCAGCAGACGGGCGCGAAGCTCGGCGTCCACTTCGTTGGCGATGGCCGGGTTGTCGCGCAGGAACTGGCGGACGTTTTCCTTGCCCTGGCCGATGCGATCGCCCTTGTAGCTGTACCAGGCGCCCGACTTGTCGATCAGGTTCTCGCGCACGCCCAGCTCGATGATCTCGCCTTCGCGCGAAGTGCCCTCGCCGTAGAGGATCTCGAACTCGGCCTGGCGGAACGGCGGCGCCACCTTGTTCTTGACGACCTTGACGCGGGTCTCCGAACCGATGACTTCATCGCCCTTCTTCACCGCGCCGATGCGACGGATGTCGAGGCGGACCGACGCGTAGAACTTCAGCGCGTTACCGCCCGTGGTGGTTTCCGGGCTGCCGAACATCACGCCGATCTTCATGCGGATCTGGTTGATGAAGATGACCAAGCAGTTCGACTTCTTGATGTTGGCGGTGAGCTTACGCAGCGCCTGGCTCATGAGGCGGGCATGCAGGCCGACGTGGGAATCACCCATTTCGCCTTCGATTTCAGCCTTCGGCGTGAGCGCCGCGACCGAATCCACCACCACCATGTCGACCGCGCCGGAACGCACGAGCATGTCGGCGATTTCGAGCGCCTGTTCACCGGTATCCGGCTGGCTGACCAGCAGATCGGCCACGTTCACGCCGAGCTTCTCGGCATAGGTCGGGTCGAGCGCGTGCTCGGCATCGACGAAGGCGGCGGTGCCGCCGGCACGCTGGCAGGACGCGATGGCCTGCAGGGTCAATGTGGTCTTGCCGGACGACTCGGGACCGTAGATCTCCACCACGCGGCCGCGCGGCAGGCCGCCGATGCCCAGGGCGATATCCAGGCCCAGGGAGCCGGTGGAAACGGTGTCGATCTGGTCGTCCACGCGGTCGCCAAGACGCATGACGGCACCCTTGCCGAACTGCTTTTCAATCTGGCCGAGGGCACTCGCCAGCGCCTTGCGCTTATTGTCGTCCATCGTAGTTTCCGGTGTGCTTGTGTATAGGGAGGTATCTTGCCGGAGCGGGGTCTCAGGGCCTGCGATCCGTCAACACGTGATTTTGCCACAGCTGGGCAGGCTTACCCGTTCAGCTCGGTGACCATTCCAGCTAAAGCGGCGGCTACCGTCTGTCGGCGAACCGCCTCGCGATCCCCTCCGAAATGGAAGACTTTGGCGTGGGCGTAGCCCCCGCGCCGCTTCCAGCCGATCCACACGGTGCCGACCGGCTTCTCCGGCGTCCCGCCCGAGGGGCCGGCGATGCCGGTAACCGCCACGGCCACGCCCGCGCCATACCGCGCCAGCGCACCGGAAACCATCTCGAGGACGGTCTCCTCACTGACCGCGCCGGTGCGCTCCAGCGTCCGCGGGTTCACCCCGAGCAGGGCTTCCTTGGCGCTATAGCTATAGGTGACGACGCCGGCCTCGAACCAGGCCGAACTGCCGGCGAGGTCGGTGAGCGCCTTAGAGATCCAGCCACCGGTGCACGACTCGGCGGTTGCGACCATGACGCGCTTGTCCAGCGCGGCGGCGGCCACCTGCTGTGCCAGCGCATTCAGCGCGGCGTCGTTGAATGAAGCGTGGGAGTCCATCGGGGTTCCAGACAGCAAACAAGACGACGGTTCTACCCTGCCCTGACGACTCTGTCGATGCGGCGTAAGGGCTTTCCTACACAACAGCGCGGGCGCCGCCGGGTTGCGCAACTCTGCCGAGCCCTTCACAGTTACATTTCGCACGTTGTGCTCGACAATCTGGCGTCCTTGGCCGGAGGACGGGATCGATGCGCGATCTGCCACACCTTTACCCAAGGAGAAGCACCCATGGATGGCACCACACATGCTGCCTGCCCGCCGGTTTATCGCCATCAACCCGGTGGTTCGTATGCACACGTACCCAGGCGACGTGTCGTTACGTCGAGAGTTGCCCAGCGACATGCCACGCGATCAAGCGAAGTGCATCGCACCGACTCGCGCCGAACATGCGCTGGTCAAACATTGACCAACCCACACGTTTCATCGGCAGCAAATACGCCTGTCAACTTTTCGTCGTCAATTTTGTGGTTTAATAAACGTACGCAGCCGCATGGTTGCGTCTGCAACCATGTTCGCAGTGTTTTTTCCGTGAATTGCGTCACTTTATTGCGTATCGAATGTGCTCGCCATTTGCACGTTCATGAGCTATTTTTTTGACGCGGATCGCAGATCCGCACGATGAAGGGGGAACACCTGCAAGCCTAGGGGCGACGAGTTGATGTCGACGACATCAACGCGCGCGGCGTATGCAGGGGCCACTTCGCAACATCGATTGGCAGGGCGGCAGTCTCGCCCGGAACAGGAAGTTTGAATGGATAGCTTGCACGAAGCGCGGGGAGCCGTTCTCCCCCGCATGTACGGACAACCAGGGGTAAGGCTGTACGTTTCGCCACCCAGACCGGAGTCACGCCGGCCAGCGAATGCACGTTTTCGTGCACGCGGCGGGCAGTTCTTTGCCGATTACGCATAACTGAACCTGCCGGGCCTCGCGCCTGACGCGGGCGGATCACCGTGTCCGCCTTCCGAATCATTGTTATTGCTTTTCAAAAAGTTATGAGCGAAACGTGAAAATAGGCCAGACCAACATTGCCCTGATTGGCATCATAGTGGTGTTTTCGTTAGCCCTTACGGGTTGCGGAACACCCGCCGCCCGTGACTTTGGCGGCTCCTGGAAGCCGGTCAACCACTTCGACAAGAAGACCACTGAGATTCCACTGGCGGTGCCGTACACGTATTACGCGGCGCCCATGGATGGCACGCTGAAGACGATGCTGACGCGGTGGACCACCGACAACGGCATGAAGCTGCAGTACAAACTGCGCTCGGACTTCACGCTGACGACGTCGGCTTCCGCCATCCACACGTCCGAACTTCGTGACGCCGCATCGCAGCTGAGCAGCATCTACGCCGCCCAGGGTGTTGCCGTGGTGGTGAGCGGGCCCGACCTCGTCGTCGACGAGATCAACGTGATCGCCCCGCCCGTCGCAGCGCCCGCGCCTGCAGCGCCACAGGCGAGCGCGCCCGAGACGCCGTCCGCACCGGCACCCACCAACCCCGTGGCCGCTAACGCGGACGCGAAGTAAGCGAGTGACGAGGCAGACGGCACATGCTTAAGAAAAAGAACTCACCGAAGATCGACCAGGCCGTTGCACAGGGCGTCAACTTCGAACTCACCATCGCCGATATCGCGCGCCGCAATGAAAAGCGTGCGTGGATCGTCGCGTTCTGCTCGGCTGGCCTGTCGCTGATGCTTGGCGCGGGATATCTGGTGATGCTGCCACTGAAGGAGAAAGAGCCCTACATCGTGCTCGCCGATCCTTACTCCGGCACCAGCCAGCTATCGCGTCTTACCGATGACGTGGTCAACCGCCAGATCACCTCGAGCGAGGCGGTCAATCGCAGCAACATTGCGCACTTCCTCATCGCCCGCGAGTCGTACGACCTGGCGCTGACGAACATGCGCGACTGGCCGACGGTACTCACGATGGCCGCGCCACAGGTGGCGACGCCTTATATGGCGCTGCACTCCACGCAGAACCCGGAGCGCCCGTTCAACCTGTATGGCCGCACCAAGGCCGTCCGCGTGAAGATCCTCAGCATCGTGCTTGTCGGCGGCACCAACGGCACCGCGCCGAAGGGCGCGACGGTTCGCTTCCAGCGCACGGTGTATGACAAGTCCTCGGGTGCAAGCACGCCGCTTGATAGCAAGATCGCCACGATGGAGTTTGTCTACAAGCCAAACCTGCGCATGGATGATCAGAACCGTATCGAGAACCCACTCGGTTTCCAGGTCACCAGCTACCGCGTGGATAACGACTACGGTTCTGCGGCTCCGGTCGAAGTACCCACGACAGCGCCTGCCCAGGCAGCGACGCAGCCGCAGGCACCGGCGGCTCCCGCCGCACCGGGCGTCGATCCTTCCGACATGCCGGGTGCCATTCCGCTCGCCCCCGGCACTACCCCGGCAGGTGTCGCGCCCAACGCGGCGGCGCCGCAACAGGCCATCGGCATCCCGCCTTCTCCCCTTCCCGCCGAGAACGGCGCGCCCCTGGCTCCGGCCGCGGCCGCACCGCAAGCGGTGCCATCCAACGCCGCTCCCGCGGCCCGTGCCATCCCGCAAAGCGCCGCCAACGGAGGGCGCCGTTGATGAACCGATCCGTCAATCTCAGCCTGGTCCTCGCCCTGTCCGTCGCACTGACGGGCACGGCCCTGGGCGCAGGCGCCGATATCCATCCGCCCGCGCCGGTTGTTCCGGTGACGCCGGCCAGTGCGCCTATGGCGCCGATGCAGGTGTACGAATACCAGCCTGATCGCATCTACCAGGTGCGTACCGGCCTCGGCATCACCACGCAGATCGAACTCAGCCCCAACGAGAAGATCCTGGATTACAGCACCGGCTTTAGCACGGGCTGGGATCTGAACCGCCGCGAGAACGTCTTCTACGTGAAGCCGAAGAATGTAGACGTCGATACGAACATGATGATTCGTACCGCGACGCACTCCTACATCTTCGAGCTCAAAGTCGTCGCCACGGATTGGAAGACCCTGGACCAGGCCCGTCGCGCCGGCGTGCAGTACAAGATCACCTTCTCCTACCCGTCCGATACCAGCTTTATGGCCGAGACGAAGAAGGTGAAGGACACACCTGCGCTCGATACGACGCTGGTGAAGGGGCGCGACTACAACTTCGATTACGACTTCTCGAAGACCCGAAAGACCGCACCGTGGCTCGTGCCGACCACCGTCTATGACGATGGCCGTTTCACGTACATCACGATGCCCGACCTCAAGCAGTTCCCGACGGGCAACTTCCCGACGGTGTACATGCGCGAGAAAGAACATGGAGAGGACTCGGTGGTGAACACGACCGTCGAGGGCAACACCATCGTTGTCCACGGCACGTACCCCTACCTGGTTATTCGTCACGACAGCAACGTCGTGGGTCTGCGAAGGAACACCAAGAAGTGAGCCCGAACACGCCACACCATCCGGACGACGAGTCCATCGGCAGCAATCCGCCGAACGAAAACCACGGCAGCCAGCACGATCCGCTGGCCGGCAACCCGTATTCCAGCCAGCAGCGCCATGCGCCGCAGCCGGACCTGGACGCTGCCGCGCCATCACTGGCATCGAACGACCTGCGACGCATGAATCGCCGGGCGCTCGGTTTCCTCGGCGGCATCGTGGTACTCCTGCTGGCCGTAGGCTTCTGGCTGCTCAATGCGGGCGGCAATAGTGCCCCGCCACCGAAGCCGCGCGAAGAGACGGTCAACGTGCCGACCCCGACCGCCCCGCCGCTGCCGCCGGAACAAGCTGCCCCGCTGCCGCAACAGCAAGCGATCGCGCTGCAGCCGCCCCCGCCGCTGCCGACGCCGGAACAGTTGCGACCTGCGGAAATGCCCGAAGCAGCCCGTGGTCCGACGCTGCTTGAGCGCCGCATCGCGTCGGCCAATGAAGGCACCACGGCTGTAGGTACCGCTCCGGCACAGCCGGGTGCCGGTGGACCGTTTGGTGGCATGTTCGGCCAGCCAGCACCGGCACCCGCGGCACCGCGCATGAGCGCCATGGGCAATATCGCCTACGGCGGTGCGCAGCTGCCCGAGGTCTCCAGCGCCGAGCCGCTGCAGCACCCCGATACGCTGATGCTGCGTGGCACCTTCATCCGTTGTGTGCTCGAGACCCGCATCATTACCGACATGCCGGGCTTCACCTCGTGCGTGGTGACCGA
This sequence comes from Luteibacter sp., assembly GCF_036500425.1. Lineage (GTDB taxonomy): Bacteria > Pseudomonadota > Gammaproteobacteria > Xanthomonadales > Rhodanobacteraceae > Luteibacter. Next base: position 34,213 of record NZ_DASYCB010000077.1, on the reverse strand, counting down.
ACCGGTGTACTCCTTCACCGGCAAGCGCCTGCTCCTGCCGAAGGGCTCGAAGGTGATGGGTAAGTACGAGATGGAACCGAGCGGCCCGCGCGTGGCCGTGATCTGGGACCGTATCGTCACGCCTACGGGTATCGACGTGAATATGGCCAGCCCTGGCGTGGATGCACTGGGTGGCGCCGGTCACCCGGGCTATTACAACGCCCACTGGGGTAGCCGCATCGGCGCCGCACTGCTGATCAGCCTGCTCAGCGATGCGTTCAAGTACGAAGCCGCGGAGCACGGCCCGCGTCAGACGACGGTCAGCAATGGTGTGGTGACGCAGACACCGTTCGAGAGCAACACGGCCGATACGATCCAGCAGATCGCGAACCAGGCTGTGCAGCGCGCGGCGCAACGTCCGGCCACGGTCACGATCAACCAGGGCACCATCCTCGCCATTTACGTGGCGCGCGATGTGGATTTCGCCGGCGTCGTGGCAAGGTACTGAGACAAGCATGGAAAGCGCACTCGCCGCCGTCGGCAACGACTTCCTCGAATACCAGTACGAAGTGCTGGGCGTAAAGGATTTCCTTGCCGAGCCGGACGTCACGGAAATCTGCATCAACCGCCCGGGCGAGCTGTATCTGGAACGGCGTGGCGGCTGGCAGCGCGTGGATGTGCCCTCGCTCACCTTCGAGCGGGCACGCCAGTTCTGCACGGCCGTGGTGAATGAAAGCAACACCGGCCAGCGCATCACGGATGTCGATCCCGTGGTGTCGCTGACCTTCCCGACCGGGCAGCGTGCGCAGTTCGTCATCCCCCCGGCCTGCGAGGCCGGGCGGGTGTCGATCACGATCCGTTTGCCGTCGAAGCAGACACGTACCCTCGCGCAATACCACGAAGACGGCTTCTTCAACGAGATCCTGGAAGGCGCTAACGCGATCAGCCAGGCCGACCAGGAACTGCTCGAACTGCGCGCCGAACGCCGCTACGCGGATTTCTTCCGCCACGCGGTGCTCAGCAAGAAGAACATCGTCGTCGCCGGCGCCACCGGCAGCGGCAAGACCACGTTCATGAAATCGCTGGTGAACCACATCCCGCAGGACGAGCGACTGGTCACCATCGAGGATGCTCGCGAGCTGTTCATCGACCAGCCCAACGTCGTCCACCTGCTCTATTCCAAGGGCGGACAAAGCCAGAGCAATGTCACCGCGAAGAGCTGCATGGAAGCCTGCCTGCGCATGAAGCCGGACAGGATCATCCTCGCCGAGCTTCGCGGCGACGAATCGTTTTACTTCATCCGTAACTGCGCTTCAGGCCACCCGGGTTCGATCACCAGCTGCCACGCGGGCAGCGTGGAACAGACCTGGGACCAGCTCGCGCTGATGGTGAAGGCTTCCACGGAAGGTGCAGGGCTCGAGTTCAGCACGATCAAACGGCTCCTGATGCTCACCATCGACATCGTGGTGCACATCAAGGCGCATGCGGGCCGGCGCTACATCACCGGCATCGATTTCAACCCGGCTCGCGCGTTGGGCGCGGACGGGGGGTAACACTCAAGAACATCAGGTCATAAGACAGGAGTTGTAAAGGTGCTACCAGGACTGGAAATGATGGGTTGCCAACACCTTGCCGTACCGGCAGAGGTGATGCAGCACGTCGTCAACGTGGAGTCGAGCCAGAACCGCTACGCCATCGGCGTGGTCGGCGGCCAGCTCGTGCGCCAGCCGCAGAACCTCGGCGAAGCCGTGGCCACGGTGCGCATGCTGGAGCAGAAGGGCTACAACTACTCGCTGGGCGTCGCGCAAATCAACCGCAACAACCTCGGCAAGTACGGCATCGATAGTTACGAGAAGGCGTTCGAGGTCTGCCCCAACCTCTCGGCGGGCTCGCAGATTCTCGCGCAATGCTATGCCAGTGCGAACCGCGACTGGGGCAAGGCCTTCAGCTGCTACTACTCGGGCAACTTCACCACCGGCTATCGCGACGGTTACGTCCAGAAGATCTACGCATCGATCGCCAAGAGTTCGCTCGCCGGGGCGCAGGCCATCCCGTTGCAGGTTGCGAAAGTCCCGGTGAAGGTGGTCAGCGTGGGCAAGGATGTCACTGGCGTGACCACCGATAGCCCAGGCTACCGCGTTGCCATGCGCAGCGTGCTCGACGCGGCCGCCTCCGCACTGATTTCACCGGCCGTCGCATCTGATGCCCCGCCGACACGTACCCAGCCGATCCAGCAGGTGCAATTGGCGCAGGCGCAGGTACCGATGACCCAGGCTCAGCAGATCCAACTCCTGCAGCAACAGCTGCTCCAGGCCCAGCAAGCCCAGGCGCAAGCGCAAGCACAGGCGCAACAACAGGTGGTCGCGGGGCAGCCCATGGCGCTGCCGCAAGGCGCGTATGTGCCGGGTGCGCGCGCCATCACCAACCCTGCCCTCGTGGCCTCGCCCCAACCGCAACCCGGCCCGATCCCAACCGATCCGGCGACGGCTGCGGCGATGGCCCAGGTAGGCATGCAGCTTCCACAGAACATGCCGGTACCGCAGGCCGGTCGGATCCGCACCGATCCGTCCACGGCCGCCGTCATGTCGCAGATCGGCGTATCCGCCGCCTCCCCGCGGGGCGATGTGCCCGCAGGCGGCAGTGGCGTATTCGAACCGCAGGTGCAAGGTCCGAACGACCCGGCGCCCGGTACGCAGCAGGCCCCGACGCAACCGGGTGTTGATCACGCCGATCTCCGGCAGGCGCCGCAGGATGACGCCTTTGTCTTTTAAGCATTGCAGGCCCTGCACGGAAGGATCCGGGCAGGCCGCGGCAACACCGGCTGCAGAAATGCAGCCGTTCTAACCACGGCCGGGAACCGGCCTCACCCTGTCTGAAAACGTTGAAAGAAGGAATCCACGATGTCCCTGCCCTCCCTTAGCAAAGCCATTGCCAACACCAAGAACCCGCTGCTGACGACGACCATGGCGTTTCTCTTTATCGCCCTGGCGTTCATGCCCGAGATCGCCCTTGCCCAGGTGGACCAGACCCAGGACAAGGTCTGCGGCTTCTTCGGCGGCCTCAACACCATCCTCAACGCCGCGTCGATCGTGGTGGTGACGGTGGCGGTGATCTTCTCGGGCTACCAGATCGCCTTTGCCCACAAGCGCATTTCCGACGTGACGCCGCCGCTGCTCGGTGGTGTGCTGATCGGTGCGGCCGCCCAGATCGCCAAGATGGTCGTGGTGGGCAAGGAAGGCAGCGGCGGTGCCAGCGCTGGCACCCAGTGCCAGGCGAGCGGTTTCATGATGGATGCCGTGAACACCGCGATGCACCTGCTGCACTTCCATGCATAAGAACCCGTTGTTCCGGGGTTCCACGCGGCCGCCCATGTTCATGGGCGTGCCGTATGTGCCGTTCTTCGTCGGCGCAGGTTCCGGCCTGTTGATGGCTATGTACTTCAACATGTGGTTCCTGCTGATGATTCCCGCCGTGGTCTTCGTGATGCGCCAGATGGCCCGTCGCGATGAGCTGATCTTCCGGCTGCTGGGCTTGCGCCTGCAGTTCAAGACCCGCGTGCGGAATGTTCCCGACCACGACGGCATGTGGGTGTTCACCCCGAACAACTACCGCGATACCAAGACACACCAGAAGTAAGCAGGACAGACGCCCTGGCATTCGTGCCAGGGCCTTTCAAGACAACCGGCTTCGACCACCATGTTCACACCTGACGCGCCCATTTCCACCCACATCCCGTTCTCCACGCACGTCTCGCCCACCGTGGTGAAGACGACGGGAGGCGATTACCTGCTCGTGTGGCGCCTGGGCGGCCTGCCCTTCGTAGGCCGCGAGGAATGGGAGCTGGAGCACAAGCACAACACGTTCAACCGGCTGCTGCAGACCCTGCGCGCCCCCGATTTCACCAACGTCGCCTTCTGGGTGCACGACATCCGTCGGCGCCGCCGCATGAAGGATGACTCGAAGTTCGGCTACGCCTTCAACCAGCAGCTCAACGATGCGTACTTCGACGCGCTATCGACCCAGAAGCTGATGCAGAACGAGCTGTACGTGACGATGATTTACCGCCCGGTCGTGAGCGGTAAGCGTTTCGCGGAGAAATCCGCCGACGTCAGCCGCCTCGAAGCCGAGCAGGCACAGGCCATCACCACGATCCTCGAGCTCGCCGGCAACGTCGAAGCCGTGCTCAAGGACTACGCGCCGTATCGCCTGGGTCTCTACGAGACACCGAACGGCGTCGTGTTCTCCGAGATCCTTGAGCTCTACGGGTACCTGCTCAACCGTATCGACGAGCCCGTGCCGGCGCTCAGCGCACCGGTGTACGACTACCTGCCGGTCAGCCGCCAGCGCTTCTCGGCGAAGACCGGCGATTACGTGCTGACCGCCCCGAACGGCGTTAACCACTTTGGCGCCATCCTGAATCTCAAGGAGTATGTCGACGGGACCTACCCCGGCATCCTCAATGGCCTGAAGTACCTCGATTTCGAGTACGTCATCACCCATTCCTTCAGCCCCATGGGCCGCCAGGACGCCTTGAAGGCGCTGGAACGCACCAAGGGCATGATGGTGTCCTCCGGCGACAAGGCGGTCAGCCAGATCATCGAGATGGACCACGCGATGGACCAGCTCGCGTCCGGCAATTTCGTGCTGGGCGAGTACCACTTCACCATCGCCATCTACGCAGCCAGCCAGGACGCGCTGTCGCAGCAGATCGCCGCCACCCGCGCCGAGCTCTCCAACGCCGGTTTCGTCACGGTGAAAGAAGACCTCGCCGTGACGGCTGCCTTCTACGCCCAGTTCCCCGGCAACTGGCGGTATCGCACGCGGCTGGCCAACCTCAGCTCGCTGAACTTCCTCGGCCTCTCGCCCCTGCACAACTTCGCCACGGGCAAGAAAGAAAACAACCCCTGGGGCAACTGCGTCACCACGCTGCAGACGACCAACGGCCAGCCGTACTACTTCAACTTCCATGCCACCCACCCCGCCGAGAACTCACTGGGTGAGAAGGCGATCGCCAACACCATGGTCATCGGCAAGTCCGGTACCGGTAAGACCGCGCTGATCAACTTCCTGCTCAGCCAGGTCCAGAAGCTGGATCCGGCGCCGACCATCTTCTTCTTCGACAAGGACCGCGGTGCCGAGATCTTCGTTCGTGCCTGCGGCGGTAACTATCTCGCGCTGGAGAATGGCAAGCCCACCGGCTTCAACCCGTTCCACTGCGAGCGCAATGAAGAGAACGTGCAGTTCCTGGCGGACCTGATCAAGGTACTGGCTGGCAAGAGCGTCTACAGCTCACGCGAGGAGGAAGACATCTTCCGCGCGGTGGAGAACATGCTCGACACACCGATGCACCTGCGCAACATGACCAACTTCCAGAAGAGCCTGCCGAACCTCGGCGATGACGGCCTCTTTGTGCGCATGCGCAAGTGGACCGCCGGCAACTCGCTGGGCTGGGTGTTCGATAACCCGCACGATACGGTCGACCTGTCCAGAGCCAACATCATCGGCTTCGACTACACCGACATCATCGATAACCCCGAAGTCCGCGCCCCGGTCATCAACTATCTCTTGCATCGCCTTGAGGCGCTGATCGACGGCCGCCGCCTGATCTACGTGATGGACGAGTTCTGGAAAATCCTGGACGGCAAGGGCGGCCTCAAGGAATTCGCCAAGAACAAGCAGAAGACCATCCGTAAGCAGAACGGCATGGGTATCTTTGCCACACAGTCGCCGGAAGACGCGCTGGCCAGCGACATCTCGGCCGCGCTGATCGAGCAGACCGCGACCATGATCCTGCTGCCGAACCCGAACGCCAGCCGCGAGGATTATGTGGGTGGCCTGAAACTCACGGATGCCGAATACCAGGTGGTCGTTAGCCTCGATGAGCGCTCGCGCTGCTTCCTGGTGAAGCAGGGCCACGCCTCGGCGGTGTGCCAGCTCAACCTGCGCGGCCTGGACGACGCGCTGGCGGTGATCTCGGCCTCTACTGACAACATCGAAATCATGCACGAGGTGCTTCAGGTACGTGGTGAGGCCGAGGGCATCCACCCGGACCACCTGCGCCCCGAACAGTGGCTGGAAACCTTCTATGAAAACCGCAAGGGCAGCGGCAAACGCCCGACGTCACCGTCCCCGTCCCGGACAACGCGCCCGCCCCGCTCGGCGGCGCTCTGAGCTCACTTTTTGGATGGAGATTCCCATGCCTACATCAAACCTTCGCTTCCGTGTTCTCACCCTCATCGCGCTGGCCGGTATCGCCGGACTTGGCGCGAATTCCGCACATGCCCAGTGGCAGGTGGTGGACAAGGATGCGAACAAAGTGCTCGGCAGCCCCAAGGGCGGCAGCACCATTAATTCAAACCTTGGCGATATCAAGAGCAAGCTGGATATCACCAAGCAGACCAAGGACAACAAGTGGGTGGGCGAACGCGTCTCCGACCCCTCGCAGCCCTTTCCCAAGTCCGACAGCGACGCAATCAAGCTGGATGATGGCACGTCGTGCAAGACCGTCGCCGAAGCACAGCAGGCCAACTGCCAGAAGATCGTCGATATCCAGAATGCCCAGTACAAGTTCATGGTCACGATGTACGAGACAAGCAAGACGCGTGACGACATGCTGCGAACCATTCTTGATGAACGCAAAGCCCTGAACACCACGGATTACGGCAAGTTGGAAGACAACACCAACAAGCTGACTGCGCTCTACGCGTTGATCCAGCTGGATCGCCAGCAGATGGAATCGGTCAACTTTGCGTACGAGGCCAACCTGCGTTACCTGCGTGCGCAGCAGACCCAGGCCGCCAGCGTGGCGCAGAAGGGCGGCAAGCCCGGCAAGTACGGCAGCATCGACCTGCCCGTCGTAGGTGCCATTGACGTCGGCAACATGCTTCAGGACGTGATCGGCGGCGCGGTGTTGGCTGAAACGCTCAAGACGATGCAGACGACGAAACCCAGCGGCATGCAAACACTCAAGGTCACCGAAGGTTTCTGATCGTCCCCCGTGAATTATCGATGCAGGATGTATTCGTAATGTTCCATCTCAACAGGATGCTCACATCATGGCCGGTTTGATGACCCAGCTTCTGGGCAAATCGTCGATCGCGCTGCTGGCCGGATCTGATCCGCTAGGTGCACTGTCCAACTTCGTCTTCTTCAAAGTCATCAATGACTTCCTGCGCAACGAGATCGACGTGGTGCAGTGGAAGCTGCTCACCGGATCCGCAGCGGTCGTGGGTTTTGCTGGCGTCGTGGTGCTCACGGTCTGGATCATGTTCCAGGGCTACCGCATCGTGACCGGCCAATCCCAGCAGCCCATGATGGCGCTGGTTGGCGATTCACTGAAGGCGGCGCTGATCCTGATGGTCGCAACGACGGCGGCGTACTCGTCGTCGTCGGTGTACTGGACAGTCACCGACGGCATGACCACCGCCATCTCGTCCTATGTGACGGATGGCAGTAGTAGCCCCTTCGATTCGATCGACAAGAATCTGGCCACGATGGAGGCATCACTCGCCCTCATCGATGCGCTGGACACCGGCGGCAGCACGGGCGCCGAAGCCGCGAAGGATCGCGACCGCTGGTTTACCGGCGTGGGCATTGCCGGCCCTAGCGTCATTGCCGGCGCCATGCTCCTGCTCAACAAAATCGCCCTCGCCCTCTTCGTCGGATTCGGGCCGATTTTCATCATGTGTTTACTGTTCAACAGCACCAAGCAGTTGTTCAGCAAATGGCTGCTATATGGCATAGGCACTGTCTTCTCACTTGCCGTCCTCTCCGTCATGGTCACCATTGCAATGAAAATGATGACCGCCGTGACAGCCGCCTTCGCGGCCAAGTACGCCGCGGCCACCATTGGCGATATGGGCAGCTCCGACGGCATCAGCAGCATGGCGCTGCAGCAAGGCGGCCTTGGCTTATTGCTCTCCACCCTGATCGTGATGGCGCCCCCGATGGCCGCTGCGTTCTTCCAGGGTACGTTGGGTAACTTTGCTTCGTACTCGTCGTTCGGCACGATCGGTGGTGGCGGTGGGTATGCGGCGCGTCAGCAGGCTATGGCGCAGGGGCGTGTTCCGGCGCCAAACGGTGGCAACCTCACTCAAGGTGACAGTGGTCAACACGAGACGAACAGAGGGATGAACTTCAACGCCGGAAGGACCACGACGACCACGACTCCGTCAATCGAAGAAAACAAGTTTAAACCTCAGCCAGGGCCTCAATAGTGAAACGCATCCTAAGTGCCATTCTTCTTTGCGCATTAGCACAATCGGCTTTTTCGCAATGCGCGCCTGGCATCCCGTCGGCTGGCAATCCTGGATGTATTCCGCCAAATCAACAGAACTCCCCCTACTATCAAGGCTCGCCATCAGGAGCCGACGGAGTACCGGAGGCGCCGGCACCACAATGGGCACAGGGATGGGGCGCGATCTCGCTCGACTTTAGCCAAGGTGGCCGCGGATCGGCAGCGCAGATGGAGTCCAAGGAATCAGCCGAGCGCGCCGCCGTCCGGGACTGCCAGAAGAATGGCGGTGCCAAATGCGAGGTCTTCATGACATTTGTCAATCAGTGCGCAGCAGTTGCGCAACCGCTCTCGGGCGGAGACTTGAGTACAGCTACAGCGGCAACGGTTGGCGAGGCCGAGAGTCGGTCAATCCGTCGTTGCGGTGACGCGAAGTCCTGCAAGGTATTCATATCGGAATGCAGCGCCCCCGTGCGAATCAACTAAGACGGCAATACCTCCTCAGATTACCGATTACGGGAACAACGCGGTACGCACATATGGTGACTTTGGTGGAGATGCTGGCAATCAAAGCAACCCTAATGCGATCAAGAAGAAGGATTGATAGAGACAATGAATGCTCTGCACCGAACCTTTCTGGCTCTGCTGTCGTTACATGCTGGCGTAGCTTCAGCACAGTGCGCACCTGGAATTCCTTCGGCCGGGAATCCCGGATGCATTCCGCCTAATCAACAAAGTTCCCCTTATTATCAAGGGCAAACCGACGTCGAGGCAGCAACGCCCGTGGAGGTGCCTGCGAGGTGGGCCGACCGGTGGGGCGCCATTTCGCTTGACGACGTAGACTCTAAAGCCGGCGCGACTATTGGGAAGGCAAGTGAGCGGGAAGCGTCTCGTGGTGCATTGGCAGTATGCAAAGAGCACGACGGCTCTCACTGCGAGGTTGTCATCACCTATCACAACCAATGCGCTGCTGTCGCGCAAAAGGACACGGGTGGACTCGCAGGCCTCGCTAGTGCCGCATCAATTGATGAAGCGAAGGAGCTAGCGATTCGAAAGTGTTCTGACAACACCTGTCGCGTGATCTATGGCGCCTGCAGCTACGCCGAGCAGGTGCAGTGATCGGCCTCCTGCGCTTGATGATACTTACAGCATGATAAAAAAGGCCGTTGCAGTCGCAGCGTTAATTTGGGGAAGTGCAGCATTCGCACAGTGCGCCCCGGGAATTCCTTCAGCAGGAAATTCCGGATGCATTCCGCCCAATCAACCGAACTCCCCTTACTACCAGCGAGGCGCCGACCAAGGTGCGCAACAACCAGTTGAACCGCCTCCCATCTGGGCGGATAGATGGGGCGCCGTCGCAGTTTCGTTTAAAGATGGCCGCGCGGGGGCGAAGGGGCAGATGCGGAGCAAAAGCGATGCAGTAAACGCGGCCATAGATATTTGCCATCAGAATGGCGGATCAGAGTGCAAGTTAGTCTTGAGCTACAAAAATCAATGTGTCGCCGTCGCTCAACCAGATGGCGGCGGGGTGGTCACGACAATGAGTGCTGAGTCAGTCGATCGAGCGGGTGCGTTGGCAATTGGCAAGTGTGGTGACGCGAGCAAATGTCATGTGGTGTATGGCGAATGTAGCGTCCCGCAGAGAATGAAGTAGATGTTGGCGAACGACCGGATCAATACGCGAACGATTCGCCAGCGGTCAGCCTCGTGCCGCCACCTGAAAAATCGTCATTAGTTTTCGGAATCAATACGCATCCATATCGCAAGATCAGACTACGCATCTACTCAGTACTGCCACGGCTGCAACGGCGGAAGACGCGAGTATGCGCTCACTTAAGCGATGCGATGGCACTTGTAAGGAAATCTACAATCAATGCAGTTATCCCGAGCTGGTCAGGTAAACGATCACTCGTCGCATACAACTCGATAGAGCTTCTTAGTATCACCACAACGAGCCTCAAATGACCCGCACCCCCACCAAACTCGCCGCCCTCGCCTTCGCAGCCCTCGTCACAGCTGGCGCCGCGCACGCAGCCACCCTCCCCGCCCACCACCGCGACTACGCCACCAGCACCGTCGACGCCGGCCGCCAGTGCAAGGTGGGCGTGGTGACCGATGCGGATGGCATGCATGCCAAGGGCCTCGTTTACGTCACCGACGGCAAGGCTCCGCTCTGGACCACCACGCTGAAGCTCCCGGAGTTCACCGAGCAGGCGCGTGCCACGCATTGCGTGCAGTCGGGCAAGTCGCTTTACGTACTGGTGCAGGGGGATACCAACACTTCGCCTTCGTTGAGCCAGACATTGCTTAACGTGGCGCAGCTGGATGCGGCTACCGGCAAGGTGCGGGCGATGGAATACGTCGACCTGGCCGATGTGAAGGGTTCGGTCAGCATGTCGTCCGATCTCGATGCCAAGAATTTCCGGGTCACCGGTCCGGAATCCATCGAAGTCGCGGGCAAGTATGTCCTTACTGACGCACCGGACGCGTCACACGACTTCAAGGTCACGGTAAAGATCCCGCTGGCCAAATAAACCCACCGATCCACCAGGAGTTACATCATGGGTAGTAAAGAGCAATTCATTGCCGACCTGTACCCGGCGGCAGTCAAGGTAAGCAAGGAAACCGGCCTTTCGGCGGAGCTCACGCTCGCGCAGGCAGCTGGCGAAACCGGTTGGGGCGAGAAAGTCCTCCCCGGTACGAACAACCTGTTCAACATCAAGGCCGACCCCAGCTGGCACGGCCCCACCAAGACGTTCAACGTCTGGGAAATCGAGCACGGCAAGAAGGTCTGGAAGGACCAGGCATTCCGTGTGTACGGTTCCTACGAGGAAGCGCTCACCGACCGCGCCAAATTCCTGAAGGAAAACGAGCGTTACACCAAGGCCGGCCTGTTCGATAAGGGCACGCTGGGCAACCTGGAAAAGGAAGCCGACGCCCTGCAGAAGGCAGGCTATGCCACGGACCCGAAGTACGCCGAGAACATGCGTGAGATCTATGCCGGCCGTACGATGCGCCACGGCATCGAGCTGGCGACCGGCCACGCACCGCAGGCCGGCCACGCCGCCGCGGCGCAGCCAGGTACGGCTTCGCTGAAGAACGGTTCGCACGGCGATCGCGTGCATGAGATGCAGGACGGCCTCATCGCCCTCGGTTATGCCAGGCAGCTCGGCAGCAACGTTGCCGACGGCAAGTTCGGCCAGCACACCGAGGACGCGGTGAAGGCATTCCAGCGCGATCACCACCTCAAGGAAGACGGCATCGTTGGCAAGAACACCCTGAATGCCATCCACGACGCGGTGAAGACCGAATCGCAGAAGCACCAGGCCGATGCCGCGCACAAGGCCGCAGGCCTTGCCGACCCGTCGCATGCCGCCCACCCGATGTTCCGCGACGCGCTGGCCGGCGTACAGAAGATCGACGCAGCGCACGGCCGCGCTTCGGGACCGGACAGCCACCAGCTCGCGGGTGCTGTCACCGCCTCGGCCGTGTGCACCGGCATGAAGCGGATCGACAACGTGCTGCTCGACGACAACGCATCGCGCCTGTTCGCCGTCCAGGGCGACCCGAACTCGCCGTTCAAGCAGATCGCGAGCGTCGATGTGTTGCAAGGCCTGAAGACCCCCATGGCGCAGAGCACGCAGCAGGTCGACCAACACCTGCAGCAGTCGCACCAGCAGGGCCTGCAGGCCAACGAACAGCAGCAGGCACAGGCGGCGCAGCAGAAAGCGTCCCAGCCATCGCTGTAAGCACCGGGGCCGCTCCCTGACCGGAGCGGCCCGTTACACGCACGAAGTCCGACCCCGCGCACAGCCCCGATACATCGCTTCACCTACGCTCACCCCAGCCCACGGAGCCCCAAGCCACCATGAAGCCAAGAACACGCAACTGCCTGGTGGCCCTCGCCCTGCTCGGGGCGCCCGGATGGGCTTACGCACAGATCGCCAACCCTTACGCCAAACCCGCTGCTGCACCGTCCGCCCCGCAGGACAAAGGAACCAAGATGGATGACCTGAAGTCATTTGCGACGGGCGGCGCCAAAGTCCTCGAATCCACCAGGGGCGACCTCATGGGCGATGGCCGCCAAGGCGCGGTGCTCATCATTGACCCGCCAGGCAGCGCCGACGCGAAGCTGGGCGAAGGCCCTGCGCGTGACGTGTTGCTGGTGGTGCCCGACCCCTCGGGCCATCTGCAGAAGGCGGCCTCCAACGCCCGCATCGTGCCCTGCGCGACCTGCGGTGGCGTCACGGGCGATCCGTACGGCTACACCAAGGTCGCCAAGGGCCAGTTCACCATCGTCACCGGCGGTGGCAGCCGCGAGCGCTGGTCCGACGAATTCACCTTCACCTGGTCGGCCGCGAAGAGGGACTGGCTTGCCAGCCATGTAGTGCGCAGGGTCTCCGATCCTGACTCCGGCAAAGACAAGCAGGTGGACCTCTCGGCGAAAGACCTGGGCGATGTCGCGTTCAAGGACTTCAATCCGAGCCACCTCCCGGAGGTCACCCTCCCCTGACGCTCGTTCCACCACCGCCACGGCTGGCGGTGTGACGGGTCCATGGCTGGACCGCCCCGTAAGTCATACAGGAGCTACACATGGCGATTGATCGTGAAACACAGGTCCTGACCGATGCCTATGCGGCCGGTATCAGGGACCCGAAGGAACTGGCCAACTTCATGGCTCAGGTCACCCATGAGTCGAATGGGCTGAACCGGCTTGAAGAGAGCTTTCGTTACACCCGCAACATCCAGCAGATCCCTGTGCAATCGGCGTGGCGCGAAGGCCCCGACGCCCTCGATGCCGCGCGCAAAGAGGCCCTGCAGGGCAAGCCGGAAAAACTCGCCGAACTGATGTACGGCGGCCGCAATGGCAACGATGAGCCCGGCGATGGCTGGAAGTACCACGGCCGTGGCTATATCCAGCTCACCGGCAAGGACAACTACGCCGCCGCAGGCAAGGCACTCGACCTTGACCTGGTTAAACACCCCGAACTTGCCGCCGACCCGCAGAACGCTTCGAAGATCGCGACGTGGTATTGGGAAAGCCGCGTGCCCGAAGCGGCACGTGATGACGTCAAGGCGGCGACCAAAGCCGTCAACGGCAAGTACAACGGCCTCGAAGACCGCGAGCATCGTTTCGCCGACTGGCAGAAGCGCCTCACCCCGGAAGTGATGGACCGCTTAGCCAGTGGCCAGGTCGGTCAGTCCACGGCCACCCCGAGCGCGCCCACCGCCGATCGCACGCTTAAGGAAGGCATGAACGGCGAAGACGTCCGCAAACTCCAAGCTGACCTCGCCCGCCTCGGCTACAAAGACGCCCACGGTCGCGAACTGCACACCGATGGCAAGTTCGGCCCCGGCACGCAGTCCGCGCTCGAAGCCTTCCAGCGCGAGCACAAACTGAAGCCCGATGGTGTCGCCGGTCCGGACACACGCGAAGCCATAGCTGCTCAGAAGCACCTCGACAACCAGAAGATCGATAAGGCAAGCCTGAGCAACCCGGCCAACCCCGATAGCGCCCTCTTCGATCAGGCCACCAAGGGCGTGCACGCGATCGACGCGAAGATGAACCGCACGCCCGACCAGGCCAGCGAAAACCTCTCGGGCGCCATTGCAGCCAAGGCTAAGCAGGAAGGCCTCACTCGCATCGACCACGTCATCCTTAGCGACGATGGCAGCAAAGCCTTTGCAGTGCAGGGCGAGTTGAACTCACCGATGAAGAAAATGGCGGAAGTGCAGACCGCCCAGGCGGTCAATACGCCACTTGAGCAAAGTGCCTCGACTATGGCCAATACCGCGCGCCCGCAGGCCGAACCCACCCAGCAACAACAGCAACAACAGCAACAGATGCAGCCATGACGACCAGAAAAGGACTGCCCATGACGACGCTCGGCACGCTACGCGCTGCACTCCTTCCGCTGGCTTTTGTCGCGCTCTTGGCCGGATGCCAGTCATCGGAAGTGCCAACACCTGCCGCGGCTGCGGCGCCCGCATCACCGTCCACTTCGGTGAATGCGTTGACCGCACCTGCGCCCGAGAACGCTGCGAACGTCTGCCCCGCTAACACGTTCGACGACTTCCTCCCGAAGTTCTCGGACGACGTCTCGGTGCAGAAGCGCTACATCGTCGACCCGCTCGAAAGCGACACGATCGACGCGAATGCCGAGCCGGAACCGGCGCCGGTAAAGAAGATGTTGACCAAGGATCAAATCACGTTCCCCGTGATGCCTGACTCAGCACGCCAGCATAAGGATGGCCTGGTGCTAAAGAAGACGCCGGAAGGCGATGCCGGCTTCGCCGTGGAACTCGCGAAGCCAGATACCGATTACCAGATGACGTTTCACTTCCGTTCGGCCGAGGGCTGCTGGCAGCTCTATCGGACCGAGGATGATTCACTCTGACCAGGAGCTACACGCATGTCGTACCAGGAAGTCATGAACACCATGCTGCCCGCACAGCAGCGAACCGCCGCCCACATCACCGGCCACTACGGTGAAGTGCGCGCCAAGGGTCCGCACGGCGGATCGGATTTCAACTACGCAGGCGGCCAGTCGGGCGTCAACCTTGAGCACCCGGGCATTCACTCACCCATCAGCGGCGAAGTCACCTTCGTGGGTGGCCAGTACGGCACGATCAAGATCCGCGATGCCGATGGCAATAGCCACGAGATCCTGCACACGCAATCACAGTCGGTAAAGGTCGGCCAGCACATCGAGGTGGGCGACGAGATCGGCCAGATGGGTGGCCGTGGCCCCAAGGGCTCGCAGCAGTACGCCCAGCACGTCCATTACCAGATGAAGGACGCCAACGGCCACGCTGTCAATCCCGAGGAATTCTGGCGTAACCGCTCGCCTGGCCAGCCGGGCCATGCCCAAGCCGCACATCCCGCTGTGCACGCGCCGGCGTCGCACTCTGCGCTGCGCCAGGGCGATAAAGGCGACGATGTCAAAGGCATCCAGGAGCAGCTCAACCAGCTTGGCTATCGCGATGAACGCGGCCGCAGCCTCACTGCCGATGGCGACTTCGGTGCACACACCAAGGCGGCGGTCGAGAAGTTCCAGCGCGCCCATGGCCTGGACGTCGATGGCGTGGTGGGCAAGAAGACCCTTGATGCGATCCATGCCCAGCAGAAACTCGGGCCGCATCTCGATTCCGAAGCCCATCCCGACCATGCGCTGTATCGCCAGACTCAAAGTGCCGTGCACAAGCTGGATGCCGAGCAGGGCCGCACGCCCGACCATCTCAGCGATCGCCTCGCAGCCGCCGGTACCGTGGCGGCGCGCAAGGAAGGCATGACGAGCGTCGACTCAGCCGTGCTCAACCAGGACGGTAGCAAGGTTTACGTCGTGCAGGGCGAGCTTCATTCCCCCTTCAAGCAGGCCGCGGAAGTGAACACCCAGCAGGCGATCAACACCACGATCGAACAAAGCTCGGTGCAGTGGAAGCAAATCGCTGACCAGCAAGCCGCCACGCAGGCACAGCAGCCACAACACCAGCAGACCCCGACCCAGCAGGCAGCACAGCCCGCACCGGGTCACTAACCGCGCGGTTCGCCGCGCACATGCCCGTCAACCAGGAGCTACACATGGCAAATGATCTTGCTAAACACCCCGGTACGCCGGAAGGAGAACGACTTGAACCCGAGCCGATGGCAGCAACACGCTGCCGCCGTAACCCTGTTCCTCGCCCTGCCCTTTTCCGCTACCGGTGCCACCATGAACAAGCCTGACATCAAGCTCAACCCGAACCCGCGCATGCGCTACGAATTCACCGTGAAGGTAGATGGCGCGCCGGGCCCGTTCGACCGGATCGAAGGCGTCGTGGATTACCGCGTCGCCAACGAAGCCTGTGTGCCCCTGACCCCGGTGGTCGGCGCCACGGTCGCGCCCGAGAAGCGCGTACCGATCACCCTTAAGCCTGCGGGCAACGGCGTCTACAAGGGAGAGCTCTTCGCCGATCTGCTCCAGGACGAAGACTACTTCGGCAAGGGCGTCTGCCACTGGTCGGTCGTGGCCGCCAGCGCGAACCTGTTCGTGCAGAAGGTCGACTTCAGCGCGCCGCTGTTCAACGACGAGCTGTTCAAGGGCAAGCCGGTCACCCGCTGGTACTCCAACCGCTCCTACGCCACCACGCAGCTTGAGCGCGTGGATTCGGGCGAAGAGAACCGCGCGCAGTACCAGGATGAAGCCAACGCCACGTTCTCCGTGACCGTGCACGCCGAGGAGATGCATCCGTGACGCTCTCCTCAACCGACTACGCCTTACTCGCCCAGGATGCCTACCAGGATCCGGTCCTCAACAAGCCCAAGATCCTGGGCGGCGTGACCTACGAGGCGTTCGATACCCAGAACGATCCGGTCACCGGCTTCCAGGCAACCGCCTACAAGCGCATGGATACCGGCGAGGTCGTCATCGCCTACCGCGGCACGGAGTTTGACCGCGAGCCGGTGCAGGATGGTGGCGTCGATGCCGCCATGGTGCTGACCGGCGTGAACCTGCAGTCCCCCGACTCGGAGGCATTCACCCAGCGCGTGCTTGAGAAGGCCCGCCTGGACGCCGAACTGCACCACCGTCCGCTGCAGGTCACGGTCACCGGTCATTCGCTCGGCGGCACGCTCGCCGAGATCAACGCGGCGAAGTACGGCCTGCACGGCGAAACCTTCAACGCCTATGGTGCGGCAAGCCTCAAGGGCATTCCCGAGGGCGGCAACACCGTGATCGACCATGTCCGCGCTGGTGACCTTGTCAGCGCTGCCAGCCCGCACTACGGACAAGTGCGCGTATACGCGGCGCAGCAGGATATCGATACCCTGCAACACGCCGGCTATCGCGATGACAGTGGCATCCTGAGCCTACGGAATCCGATCAAGGCCACGGACTTCGACGCCCACGCCATCGACAACTTCGTGCCGAACAGCAAGCTGCTCGGTCAGTCGATCATCGCACCGGAGAACGAAGCCCGTTACGAAGCCCACAAGGGCATGGTCGATCGTTATCGCAACGACGTCGCGGACATTCGCCTTGGCCTTTCGGCGACATGGGAGATCCCCAAGGCGATCGGCGAGTTCAAGGACAACCTCGAGCACAAGGCTTTTGAACTTGCTGGCGAAGGCATCCTCGCGGTCGAGCATGGCATCGAGAATGTGGTGAACGAGGCGAAGGAAGGTTTCGAACACCTCAAGGAGGGGTTCGAACACGTCAAGGACGAGATCAGCGAGGGCATCCACACCTTCGAGGAGAAGGCGTCCGGGGTCTGGCACACGCTGACCCACCCCAAGGAATGGTTCGAGCACGACAAGCCGCAGGTCGCGCTGGATCACCCGCAGCACCCGGACAATGCGCTGTTCAAGAAGGTGCTCGAAGGCGTGCATCAGGTTGATGCGAAGCAGGGTCGGACACCCGACCAGCTCAGCGACAACCTAGCCGCATCGCTCACCGTGGCTGCACGCAAGGAAGGCCTGGACAAGGTCAACCACGTGCTGCTCGATGACCCGGGTGTGCGTACGTACGCCGTGCAGGGTGAACTGAATTCCCCGCTCAAACAGTTGGCAAGCGTCGATACGGCTCAGGCTGTTGCCACGCCGGTGGCGCAGAGCAGCGCGCAATGGCAGCAGGCGGCCGAGACGCGTCAGGCACAGCAGAACGAAGCGCTTGCGCAACAAAACACACAACAACAAGCCAACCGGCCTAACCACGGTGTCGCCGGCCCGTGATGCGCAGTTATTCAACATCAATCATCGCCAAGGACATGTCATGAAGAGCTGGATATTCGTCGCAGGCCTGTTCGTCACTTGCGCCGCCGCGGCGCAGGTAGGACCGAGCAGCTTGACTTACCGTGATAGCGACCCGTTCCTGTTCTGCCACGACGGACAAGATATCAAGAAGAACCCGGACCGCTGTTGGTGGCCACTCCCACCATTTACCGGTGGCACGGCGTGGATGAACGCACCTTACTGCGAACCCGTCGACCCCTATGGCATTCCCTGGGATTCCGACGACACGGCCTCGTTGGCCCAGTACGAGGAGGTCTGTCCTGTCGCTATTACATCGGGCGAATGGCAGGGCGCAGGCGATGGCTCAACGTCGCCAACCCAGCACTAACGAAACGATCGCGTACGCGAAACACTCGCTCCACAAGGACAAGCTATGACAGCTAACAGGGGATGGTGGGCCGCGGCCCTGGCCGTGGCCGCCCTTTTGGCCGGCGAGTATCTCGCCGGCCTTCTGACGTTGTGGTTCCTCGGCCTGGGCCAGGTACCGCTGGGCTTCATGACGTTCATCAACTACGTAAAGGCGCTGGACCTTCCGCAGGTCCAGCCGTATGTGTGGAAGATCAAAACCGCCGGTGTCATCGGCTTCCTGATCCCGTTGGCGCTGTGGGCGGTCTCGCTTTTCTTCATCCTGAAGAAGAAAAAGCAAGCCATGCATGGCGATGCGCGCTTCGCAAAGGCGGGCGACCTGCGCAAGCAAAAGATGCTCGACCCGGCCCCTAACGGCGTCCTCGTCGGCCGCTTCAAGGGCGACCTGGTCCGCCTGCCGGGCCAGCAATTCGTGATCCTCGCCGCCCCTACCCGCTCAGGCAAGGGCGTTGGCGTGGTGATTCCGAACCTGCTCGACTACCAGGAGTCGGTGGTCGTGCTCGATATCAAGCAGGAGAACTTCGACCTGACCAGCGGATGGCGCGCTGAGCAAGGCCAGGAGATCTACCTGTTCAACCCGTTCGCGGAAGATCGCCGCACGCACCGCTGGAATCCGCTGAGCTACGTCTCGAAAGACCCGGCGTTCCGCGTGTCCGACCTGATGAGCATCGCCTCGATGCTCTACCCCGACGGCTCGGATGACCAGAAATTCTGGGTCAGCCAGGCCCGCAATGCGTTCATGGCGTTCTCGTTGTACCTCTGCGAGAAGTGGGAGCACGACGAAAAGACCGGCCTGCCGGACGTGCTGCGCGACAAGCCGACCCTGGGCATGATCTACCGCCTCTCATCCGGCGACGGCACCGATCTGCGCGAGCTCTACGGAGCGCTCTCGCAGAAGCCGTTCCTCAGCGCCAATGCCAAGTCCGCCTTCGCCAACATGCTTTCCCAGGCCGCGGAGACCTTCGCCTCGATCCTCGGCACGTTCAAGGAGCCGTTGAATGCGTGGCTGAACCCAGTGCTCGACGCCGCCACCAGCGACGATGACTTCCTGCTCACCGACGTGCGCAAGAAGCGGATGACCATCTACATTGGTATTCAGCCGAACAAGCTGGCCGAAAGCCGCCTCATCGTGAACCTGTTCTTCAGCCAGCTCATCAACCTCAATACGAAGGAGCTGCCACAGAACAATCCCGAGCTGAAGCACCAGTGCCTCCTGCTGATGGACGAATTTACCTCGATCGGCAAGGTGGAAATCATCGCTTCAGCGGTCTCGTACATGGCCGGCTACAACATCCGCCTGCTCCCCATCATCCAGAGCATGGCCCAGCTCGATGCGGTCTACGGCAAGGACGTCTCGCGCACGGTCATCACCAACCACGCCCTGCAGATCGTCTTCGCCCCGCGCGAACAGCAGGATGCGAACGACTACTCCGAGATGCTCGGTTACACCACGGTGAGCAAGACCAACATCACCAAGAGCAAGGGTGGCGATACCAAGAGCAAGACCGAAGAGAAGCGCGCGCTGATGCTCCCACAGGAGCTGAAGGCCATGGGTACTGACAAGGAAGTGTTCTTCTTCGAAGGGATCCCGCACCCGGTGCTATGCGACAAGATCAAGTACTACCAGGACAAGTACTTCACCTCGCGCCTGCTCAAAAAGGCCGAAGTCCCCCAACTAACCATCTGACCCGCTCTTTGTAGGAGCGCGCTTGCGCGCGATGCTCATTGGCGGAAGAGCAGCAGGACCTGTTGCTCTCTCGCGAAAAGATGTCGCGCACAAGCGCACTCCTACAACGGCAAGGTGTCGGCGGCATCAAAGGCGTCGGCACCGGGTGAGGGGTCGACGCCTTTGGTGGGTCTTCGATCCCTACCGGCTCAGCGGCCCATGGTGGGTTGTTGTTGTTGCTGTTGCTGCTGGTTCTGAGCTTGCGGGGATTGAGCCTGCGACGGTTGCTGCCAGTTAGCGCCGCTTTGCTCCAGCGGTTGCTTGACGGCCTGAGTGGTATCGGCCTGGGCGATCTGCTTGAACGGGGATTTCATGTCACCCTGCACGGCGTAAGCGCGTGCACCGTCGCCGCTGAGTGTCACGTTATCGATGCGGGTGAGGCCTTGGGCATGGGCGGCATCAGTCAATGCGCCCGCCAGGTTCCGGCTTTGCTGGTCGGGGGTGCGGCCACGGCTGGCATCGAGGTCACCGACGGCCTTCAACGCTTGCTCGTACATGACGTGGCCCGGATGCACCGGGTCGGCCAGCGACGGGGACTTTTGCGCGGCGTGGAGCGCATCCAGCGTCTTTGTACCCGCGATGCCATCCGGGTCGAGCCCGTGGGCACGCTGGAAATTCTGCAGCGCGGCCTTCGTATTCCCGCCGAAATCGTTGTCCGGGTGAATGACCTTTCCATCCGCACCCCGATAACCCAACGCGGCCAGGCCAGACTGAAGTTCGCCGACCTGCGGCGCGCGGTCGTGCTCGCGTAGCGACCCTGGCCGTTGCACGTGATCGCCCGCGGCGGGCGCCGATGTATGAGCGGCGTGGCCACGCGCATTGCCCGGGTGCGTGATGTGGAGCAGGCGCTCGTCCTGGCCCGCATGGCGGAGATTCACGTCCATGGTCTTATCGGCGTTGACGTGGGTGGACACATCCTTGCTCTCCACCGATCGCCATTGGCCATTCACGAGGGCATGGCCGTGGCCCGACTTGTCCCACGTGACGAGGTCCCGGCCCTCCGCCAGGTAGCCGCGGCCATTCTGGGTGTTGGCGTACGAACCACCCTGCTCCAGCGCGTGCACCATGCCGCGGCCACGCGTCGTGTCCGTGTAGGCGTCGCGGATCGCCGCGTACTCGTGTGGCAGGTTGGGATGGGTCGGATCATTCCCGAGCTGGGTGGGATTCACCAGCGGATTCGCCACCACGTTGTCCCATGCTGGCCGCAGCGGGCTATTGGCCCCCATGGCACGCATGTCATTGAACAGCTCCGCGCCGGCCAATGCGTGGTCGCGGCCATCACGCACATAGCCCGGTCGGCCGTCGATCGCGTGCTTCACCTCGGCTTCGCTGTGCAGCTTGTTCTGCTCGATATCGCGTAGCAGCGCATTGCCGTAGTTTTCGTTCTGGTTGTACAGCTTCGCCGTCATGGTGATGAGGCGAGCTTGATCCTGCTCCGAGGCGTGTTTGTAAAGATCGGTCTGCTTGAGCGGCGTGACCACATTGTCCATAAGGCGATTGGACTGGGCCACATCGTGCTGGTGTACGAAGGTCTTACCGGCATCACTGGCCATGAAGCTATCCAGATGCGACTTCACCGTGGCGTCCATCGCACGCCCGTGCTGGGCCTCGATCTGGTGCCCGGTACGGCTGAGATCCGCGATGGTTTGCGTGCGCTGAGCAGCATTGAGCGCCCATTCCGGATGCTCACGCTGTGCCCACGACTGGTAAGCGTCGGTAAGCGATGTGGCGACCTCGGGGTGCTGCCCCAAATCGGTCTGCAACGTGCCGATGGAGAAGCCGCTGTTGCCAACGGGGTCCATCACGCCATTGCGGATGTTGCCGGCGAAGGCGAGCCGATACGATGAATCACCGCCTTCTGAAGCTACGCCGATCGCGAAATACGTGAGGGTGCGCGCTTCGTTGTCTGTCAATCCTGGCATGGTCCAACTCCTGGTTAATGGTCGTTGTGGCGAAATGTAACTAGCGATCGATTACCCAGCTTCCTTGCACTTCGTGTCCTTCGGAACATCGCCGCCTTTCGGCTTGCGATCAAGCACCACGTACTTGCTGGCCTTCCCACCGGTGGTCCGGTACCAGGTCAGCTTCCCGGCGTCGGGAACCATGTAAGCCGAGACATCGCTGTAAGCGGGACACGCGGGGTATCCACCGTTTGCGTCGTCCTCGGTGCAAAACCGAACGAACAGCTTGCCGTCGCGCCAGTCACCCTTGAAGCGCCCCTGGCTGCCGGACGTGCGGGTGCCATCCGACCAGGTCCCTTCGATCGCGGACGAGGTCGCCTGCACGCTCAGTTCAGCGTCGTGACCAAGGTTGCAGTCGCTTTGATAAGCCCAATCGCCTGCGAGGGCGGATACCGCCCCAGCCGCCGGGGCCTTTGCGGAGCCCTTGGCGCGCTTCTCCAGCTCGTCCGCACGAAAGCTCGTCTGCGTGGTGGTGCACTGGTTCTTCACCACCGTGCCCGCGGATACCTTGCATGCTGTGTCGCGGCCGACAATCCACTGGCGCTCTTCGTTACGAAGCGACTTGCGCCCGGCCTCGTCGAGTGACTGGGCTAGCTTCTTGTAGGCCGCGTTGAGGCGCACATCTTGGGCATCGTAGGCGGCATCGGCCTCTTGCGGCGCCGGGGCGGCCGAGGCGGTCATGACCAGCGCATAGGCCATGGCACCCAGAATCCAGGCGCGTCGACGCACCGTCAAACCCTTGAATCCGTGCATTGGTAATCCCTTGGTAACCCTGTTGAGCTGGCTCACGAGGCCTTGCGCGATGCTAGCGCAGGTACCTGAACCGATCTGCGTACAGCTTGGCAGTCTGCCCCTTCATAAGCTGTGAATGTCCGACATTCAGACACCCGGCAGGGCCAGAATGCCTTGCGGGAGGCAGGGCAGCCCCGACCGTATAAGGCATAACCCGAGCCTATGCGGGGTCATGGGCCTACACAACACGCAGGGATCGCTGAGGTCCGAATGCACGTTATCGGTGTACGGTGCACACGGCTCACGGAGTGGGCCCTCGGAACCGCATCACCAGGACATGGAACATGACGATGGATCGTGAATCGCAACTGGCGACACTGGCCTACCACGCTGGTATCTCGCACCCGCTGGAGCTGGCGAACTTCATGGCGCAGGTATGCCACGAGTCTCAAGGCCTCACTTGTCTCGAAGAGAGCTTTCGATACAGCCGCGGCATCGAGCAGATTCCGGTGCGCTATGCCTGGCGCCATGGCCGCGAGGCCTTGGAGAATGCAAGGAAGCTCGCCGTGAAGGACAAGCCCGAAGCACTTGCGGATCTGATGTATGGCGACCGCATGGGCAACGATGCCCCCGGCGATGGCTTTGCATACCGCGGGCGCGGCTATATCCAGCTCACCGGCCGGAACAACTACGAAGCGGCAGGCAACGCACTGGATATCGATCTCGTCAGCGAACCTCACCGCGCGGCCGAACCCAGAACCGCATCGCGCATCGCCATCTGGTACTGGCAGACACGCGTGCCCACGTGCGTACGGCAGAACCTCAAGGCAGCCACGATGGCGATCAACGGCGGCTTCAACGGCCTTGAAGACCGGCAAGCGCGCTTCGTGGCCTGGGTCGCCCGGCTGACACGGCGCGTGATGGATGGCCTTGCCGAGGGCACGGCGCTCCCACCCCTTGTCGCCACCGCACCGCGTGCGTTGAAGCCCGGCTCGCGCGGCGAGGACGTACGCGCCCTGCAGGCCGACCTCGCCCACCTGGGATTTACCGCCGGCACCGGTGACGCGCTGGTAGCCGACGGGGTGTTCGGCCCAGCCACCACGGCAGCGGTGAAAGCATTCCAGCGCCAGCTCAAGCTAGACGCCGATGGCATCGCCGGCCCGGCAACACTAGCCGCCATCGCCACCCGACTGGCCCCAGCGCCCCTGTAGGAGCGCGCTTGCGCGCGATGGATCTTGCCGCACCCCCAATCGCGCGCAAGCGCGCTCCTACAAGGGAGCGATCGGGGCGCCGGGCGCCGTCCGAGCCGGTATCATGTACGGCCGGCACGCCCTCGGCGGGCCGCCCAGCAACCCAGGTTTCGGAAAATCATGGCTTTAGCAGAAGACATCGCCTCGGCGGCGGGGCATACGCCGTTCATGCGCCAGTACCTGGGCGCGAAGGCGGAACACCCGGATATCCTGCTGTTTTTCCGGATGGGTGACTTCTACGAGCTGTTCTACGACGACGCCCGCAAGGCGGCGCGGCTGCTCGATATCACGCTGACCCAGCGCGGCCAGTCGGCCGGCGCGCCGATCCCCATGGCTGGGGTGCCGTATCACGCGGTGGAAGGTTACCTTGCACGCCTGGTCAAGCTGGGTGAATCGGTGGCGCTGTGCGAGCAGATCGGCGATCCCGCCCTGTCCAAGGGACCGGTGAAGCGCGAAGTCGTGCGTATCGTCACCCCAGGCACGGTGACCGATGCCGCGCTGATGGAAGAGCGCCGTGACAACCTGCTGCTGTCGATCGCCGCGGGCCCGAAGGGCTATGGCATGGCTTGGGTGGACCTTTCCACCGGCCGTTTCCTGTTGACCGAAACCGCGACCGCCGAAGGCCTCGCCGCTGAACTCGCCCGCCTGCAGCCGGCGGAAACGCTGGTCAGCGAAGACGTAGCCTGGCCGAAACTCGTTACCGCCCTGCCCGGCGTGCGCAAGCGCCAGCCCTGGCATTTCGATGGCGATGCCGCGACACGCGAACTGTGCCGTTTCTTCAAGACCCGCGATCTGCGCGGCTTCGGCGTCGAGGGCCTGCCGCTTGCGGTTGCCGCGGCCGGCTGCCTGCTCGGCTACGTGGAAGAAACCCAGAAGAGCGCACTGCCTCACCTCACCGGCATGGCCGTTGAGAACGCCAGCGAAACCATCGCCATGGATGCCGCCACCCGGCGCAACCTGGAGATCGATACGCACCAGAGCGGCAACGTCGAGAACACGTTGCTGGGCGTGCTCGACGAGAGCGTGACGCCGATGGGCGCCCGCCTGCTGCGCCGCTGGCTGAACCGTCCGCTGCGCGATCGCACCGTGCTGCGCGGCCGCCACCAGGCGATCGGCGCACTGATCGACACGCGTCGCCACGGCACCCTGCGCGAAAAGCTGCGCGGCGTGGGCGACCTCGAACGCATCCTTGCCCGCGTGGCGCTGCGTTCGGCGCGCCCGCGTGACCTTTCCACCCTGCGCGATGGCCTGGCCGCCGCGCCGCGCCTGCGCGAAGAGATCGAAGGCGTCGATAGCCCGCTGCTGCACGATCTGGTGCAACGCATCGGCGACCACGCCGACACCGCCGCCCTGCTCGCCCGCGCGATCATCGAACAACCGCCTGTGCTGCTTCGCGATGGCGGCGTGCTGGCCGACAGCTACGATGAAGAACTCGACGAACTGCGCCGGCTCTCGACCAACGCCGATCAGTTCCTGGTCGACATGGAAGAGCGCGAGAAAGCCGCCAGAGGCATCCCGACCCTGAAAGTCGGCTACAACCGCGTGCACGGCTATTACATCGAGATCACCAAGGCGCAGGCGGAGAAAGCGCCGACGCATTACACGCGCCGACAGACGACGAAAAACGCCGAGCGCTACATCACCGAGGAACTGAAGCAGTTCGAAGACAAGGTGCTCTCGGCGAAGGAACGTTCGCTGATGCGCGAGCGGGCCCTCTACGAACTGCTGCTCGACAAGCTGATCGAACAGCTCGCCACGTTGAAGATCGCTGCCTCGGCCATGGCCGAACTCGACGTGCTGGCCAACCTGGCCGAGCGTGCCGAAACGCTGGACTGGGCACAGCCCGTGCTCACCGATGCGCCAGGCATCCAGATCGAGCGCGGCCGCCACCCCGTGGTGGAGAAGGTACGCGACGAGCCGTTCGAACCGAACGATATCCACCTCGATAAAACGCGGCGCATGTTGATGATCACCGGCCCGAACATGGGCGGTAAGTCGACTTACATGCGCCAGAACGCGCTGATCGTGCTGCTCGCGCATGTCGGCAGCTATGTGCCCGCCGCGGCTGCGATCATCGGCCCGATCGACCGGATCTTCACCCGCATCGGTTCGGGCGACGACCTGTCGCGCGGCCAGTCCACCTTCATGGTGGAAATGAGCGAGACAGCGAACATCCTGCACAACGCGACCGAATGCAGCCTCGTCCTCATGGACGAAGTCGGCCGCGGTACGAGCACCTACGATGGCCTATCGCTCGCGCGGGCGGCCGCCGTGCATCTCGCCGCCACCAGCTGCGCGTTCACCCTGTTCGCGACGCATTACTTCGAGCTCACCGAACTCGCGGGCGAGTACCGGACCATCGCCAACGTGCATCTGGATGCCGTCGAATACGGCGAGCAGCTGGTCTTCATGCACACGGTAAAGGAAGGCCCCGCCAACCGGAGCTTCGGCCTGCAGGTCGCCGCGCTGGCGGGCTTGCCGAAGGCGGTGATCGCCGACGCCCGCCGTTACCTCTCCGCACTGGAGCAAGGCCACGAGGTGACCGCCGCGGTGGCCGCCCCGACGACGCCCGCGCCGCAGATGGGGCTGTTCGCCCCGCCGCTACCATCGCCGGTGGAGGAAGCGCTGCGGGCCATGGACCCTGACGACCTCACCCCGCGCGCCGCCCTCGACCAGCTGTACAAGCTGCGGAAAATGCTGCGATAGCTCCGTCCTATCGAAACGATCCAAACAATCAAATTCCCCCACGCCTGGGGCGACCCTATAGTCACCCCATCACGGCTCCCATCGACTCTCCATCATCGGTGCCGTGATGCCTCCCGCCCCACCCTGAGAATTCAGCAGCCCGGTGGCCGGGGCGGGAGGCGCTCTTCTAATAGCTCTTGTTGCTGGTCACGCCACCCAGGCCGTAGTGCCGGGCCTCGATGAGCGTACGCATCAGCACGATGAACAGGTCGGCGCTAAACAGCGACAGGTAATGCACGCCCCATAGGGTGTTACCGCGTTCATCCAGCAGGCGCAGCGAACCGGATGTGGTGCCCTCGTCCACCGTGGCGATATCCGCGAGCGGAATGGTCAGGTTGTCGAACTCGACGCCCAGCGGACTGAGATAGAACGCTGTCGCCGGCACATCCACCGCCGCGCGTCCATGGCGGTTTGCATGACGCTGCTCATCTGAAACTGTATGGAAGACCACGCCCTCGCCTGCTTCCAGCGCACGCAAGGTGAGCGGGCCACGTTCGCGCAACTGACCTTCGATGATCGCGCCACGCAGGCGAAACGCATCGCCGAGGCTATCGAGCACATCAAACCACGGCGATGCCGCATCACAGCGGAAGGCGAGCCCGTTGATCAACCCGCCTTTCTGCCCCGTGCGATAGAGGTAGAGATCGCCCATAGCAGCGAACGGCACGAAGTCATCCACCTTCGTGCGGGTGTGATGGATGACGATGCCGCGGTCGTGCAAGGCCAGAACGGTTTTCGGTTCCAACATTTTCCACGCCACGGCCAGGCCGAGACCGACGAGGCACAACACAGCCGCGATGACGGTGGCGATCGGGTGTGCTGCAAGCGAACCGCCGCCCGCGATGAGCAAGGGCACGGCGATACCAGCGAACAGGCACAACGCCGCCAGCGCCAACAGAATGGTGTGTGTTCGCGTCCGCCCATGCCGGCTGATGAACCGACCCGGTGCGATGCCTGACGCTGGAACCATGCGAATCCCTCCGCCGATGGGGAACGTCACCGGCACTCGCTGAGGCTACAAAATCTCAGGCCGAATTAACATATGTAGGAGCGCGCTTGCGCGCGATGGGTCTTGCGTGCAAGTGGGGGGTGCTGCGTCACCGCGCTGTCGTTTATCGCGCGCAAGCGCGCTCCTACAGGGTTTTCTTCAAGTCCTGGATCAGGCGGCGGTCGCGTTTGCCGGGGCGGGCGTCGGGGCGGAGCAAGGCGCCACCGGTGAGCCGACGGTCTTCGCGCAGGCGTGCGCGTTCGGCAAGGCTTTCTTCGGTTTCCTGGTAGAGCTTCTGTGCCTCCGGCGCGGGACCACGCTTTGCGGCCAACCCAGCCACCACGCAGACCAGGCGCTCCTCGCCGCGCGTGATGCGCAGCTGGTCGCCGACCTGCACCGTCTTCGCCGGCTTGCAGGTGGCACCATTCACTTCCACCTTGCCGCCATCGATCGCCTGCTTGGCCAGCGCGCGAGTCTTGAAGAAGCGTGCGGCCCACAGCCACACGTCGGCGCGGACGCCAGCGTTCGTCGAAGTATCGGTCATACCCGGAGTGTGCGGCCGCCGCGCATGAAACCCAAGCGTCAGGCCGGCAGGAACAGGTTACCGAGCGGAATGGTGGCGAGGGAGAGCAAGATGCCCGCGCCGAGCACGGTATTGGCCAGGCGCGGCTCCAGGTCATGCTGGTCGGCGAGAATGGCTGCGGAGATCATCGGCGCCATCGCCGCCTGCAGCACGCCCACGGTGAGGATCAACCCGCCCACGCCAGCCGCCAGACCCAGGCCCAGCGCGATCACCGGTGCCAGCACCAGCTTCCAGCTGAGCCCAGCCACCAGTGCGCCGACCTGGTCACGCTGCAGATGCAGCTTGAACTGCAGGCCCACGGAGAACAGCGCCAGCGGCGTCAGCGTCTGGCCGATCTGCATCAGCAGCTTGTCCACTTCGCCCGGCCAACCGCCAAACACACCAGCGATCACGCCGATAACAAGGCAGATGAAGGGCGGGAATCCCAACACGCGCTTCGCGATCAGGCCGCCACTCGCGCCCTTCCCCGAATAGATCGAGGCCACGATGATCCCGCCCGCCGCCAGCAACGGGAAGCAACCCAGCTGGTCGGCAATCACCGCGATCGAGAGGCCTTCCTTCCCATGCAACGCCTCCATCATGGGGTAACCCATGAACGACGTATTGCCCAGCCCGCACACCAGCGTGAGGCAACCGATGCGCTGCGGCGTCCAATGGAACAGCTTGCCCAACGTAGCGAACAACGCCCACGAACCAAAGAAGGTGATCCACATCCCGGCCACAGGAAACCACAGGTGCGGGTCCACGGTGACATGCGGCACCAGGGCCAGCACCAGCGCCGGCAACGCAATGTTCAACACCCACCAGTTGATGCCCGGGACGATGCCATCCGGCACGTTCGCATACCGCCGGCAGAGGATGCCGAGGGCAAGGCAGACGAAGAGGATGAGTAACGCGGACATGGCGCCGACGATAGCAGACCGTCGATTCACCACATGACTATGACAGCGTGCGCTTGCTTTGAGCGCCCAACGTGCAACGTGCCCTGTAGGAGCGCGCTTGCGCGCGATCCAGGGTTGCGGCAACCCGGATCGCGCGCAAGCGCGCTCCTACAGGGACTGGGGTTAGCCCATCAGCACGCGGTTCATGCGCTGCACGAAGCCGGCCGGGTCGGCGAGCTGTGCGCCGGCGGTGATCTCGGCTTGCTCAAGCAGCAGGTTGGCAAGGTCGCCGGCTTTGGCGTCGTCGCTTTCCGCGGCCAGGCGCTTGACCAGCGGGTGCTCGGGATTGAGTTCGAGCGCCGCCTTCGATTCGGGCACGTCCTGGCCGGCTTCGCGGAGCAGGCGGGCCAGGTGCGGGGCGAGGTCGAAATCGGCGAGGGCGAGGCACGACGGCGAATCGGTGAGGCGTGCGGAGACGCGCACCTCGCTGACCTTGTCGCCGAGCAGGCCCTTGGTGCGCTCGAGCAGCGGCGCGGCTTCGGTGTTCGCAGCCTCCTGCTTCGCCTTGTCGGCTTCATCCAGCGGGAAGTCGCCCTTGGCCACGTTACGCAGGCGCTTGCCTTCGTACTCGGTCAGGTAGCCGAGCATCCATTCGTCGATGCGATCGGACATGAGCAGCACTTCGACGCCCTTGGCCTTCAACGACTCGATCTGCGGGCTGCCGGCGGCAGCGGTGTAGCTATCGGCAGTGACATACCAGATCGCTTCCTGGCCCACGGCCATGCGGCCGATGTAGTCATCCAGTGATACCGACTTCTCCGCACCCTCACCCTTCGTCGAAGCGAAACGCAGCAGCTTGGCGATGCGCTCGCGGTTCGCCGTGTCTTCGACGATGCCTTCCTTCAGCGTGTTGCCGAAGCCGGCGAGGAAGGTGGCGAACTTCGTTGGTTTGTCGCGCGAGATTTTCTCGAGCAGGTCGAGCACGCGCTTCACGCACGAGCTCTTGATCTTCTCCAGCTGGCGGTTCTGCTGGAGGATCTCGCGGCTCACGTTCAACGGAAGGTCGTCCGCATCCACCACGCCGCGCACGAAACGCAGGTAGTTCGGCAGCAGCTCTTCCGCGGCATCCATGATGAAGACGCGCTTGATGTACAGCTTCAGGCCCTTTCGCTCATCGCGGCCGCCGCCCATCATCAGGTCGAACGGCGGCTGCTCGGGCACGTAGAGCAACGTGGTGAAGCTCTGATTGCCTTCGACACGGTTGTGCGCCCACGCGAGCGGGTCGTTGAAGTCGTGGCCCAGGGCCTTGTAGAAGTTCGTGTATTCCTCATCCGTGATCTCGCTCTTCGGCCGCGCCCACAGCGCCGACGCGGAGTTCACCGTCACCCATTCGGTGGGATCCGGCTTGCCATCCTTCTCTTCCGGCATGCGGATCGGGAAGGCCACGTGGTCGGAGTACTTGGTGACCAGCTGGCGCAGCTGCCAGGCCTTGAGGAACTCATCCTCGTCGGCCTTGAGATGCAGCACCACGGTGGTGCCGCGCTCGGTGATGTTGGTGTCTTCCAGGGTGTACTCACCCTTGCCATCGCTCTCCCAGCGCACGCCCATTTCTGTCGGCTGGCCGGCGCGGCGGGTGATCACGGTGACCTTGTCGGCGACCACGAAAGCGGAGTAAAAGCCGACGCCGAACTGGCCGATCAGGCGGGAATCGGCCTTGTGCTCGCTCGAGAGCGCTTCGAGGTAGCGACGGGTGCCGGAGCTGGCGATCGTGCCGATGTTGGCGACGACGTCCTCGCGGGACATGCCGATGCCGTTGTCGCGGACGCTGATGGTCCGGGCATCCGGGTCCCAGGTGACCTGGATGCGGAGTTCGGCGTCCTCGGTCACCAGGCCGGGCTCGGCCAGGGCCTCGAAGCGCAGCTTGTCGCAGGCGTCGGACGCGTTGGAAATGAGCTCGCGAAGGAAGATTTCCTTGTGCGAGTAGAGGGAATGGGTGACCAGATGCAGGACCTGGGCGACCTCGGCTTCGAATTTACGGGTTTCCTGGCTCACGGTGCCGTTCCTTCAGGGCTGGGACAGACCGTGAATTATGGGGGTGTTGGGGCGAAAGAAAAGTCACCAGCCCCACCCCCAAAAGAAAACCGCCCCGAAGGGCGGCTTTCCGAGGGCTTAGCGAGCGTTCTGCAACGCCGCGATGCGTTCCTCGATCGGCGGGTGGCTCATGAACAGACGCTTCAGGCCCGACGCCAGGTGGCCCGAGATGCCGAAGGCCTGGATCGTCTGCGGCAGCGATGTATCGCCGTGGTTCCCCGACAGACGCTGCAACGCCGAAACCATCGACGCGCGACCGGCCAGGTTCGCACCCGCCGCATCCGCCCGGAACTCGCGCCAGCGGGAGAACCACATAACGATCATCGACGCGAACAGGCCAAACACGATCTGCAGCACCATCACCGTCACGAAATAACCGATACCGCCCTCACCCTCCCGCTCACGACCGCCGCTGAGCCAGCTATCGATCAGCCGGCCCACGATACGCGCGGCGATGATCACCAGCGTGTTCAACACGCCCTGGATCAGCGTCAGGGTCACCATATCGCCGTTCGCGACATGGCCGATCTCGTGGCCCAGCACCGCCGACACCTGCTCGCGATCCATCTGCTGCAACAGGCCGGTGCTCACCGCCACCAACGCGTTGTTACGCGACATACCGGTCGCAAAGGCATTCATCTCGGGGGCGTCATACACCGCCACCTCCGGCATGCCGATGCCAGCTTTCTCAGCGTGGCGGCGAACGGTCTCCACCAGCCAGCGCTCGGTTTCGTTGCGCGGCTCG
Organism: Luteibacter sp.; assembly: GCF_036500425.1. Taxonomy (GTDB): domain Bacteria; phylum Pseudomonadota; class Gammaproteobacteria; order Xanthomonadales; family Rhodanobacteraceae; genus Luteibacter. The sequence continues at coordinate 2,164 of NZ_DASYCB010000077.1, read as the reverse complement.
GTGATGACCTTGGCGCCCGTGCTCATCTTCGCCATCCACTTGGAGATGGCGAGCGAAATGAAGGCGCCGCCCATGCCAAAGATCGAGGCGAAGATAATCAGGCCGCCGAGGCCCATGCCGCGCTGGGCCGCCCACTGGTCGACACCCAGGAGGTGGCAAACGATGCTGAGCAGCGCGATGACCGCGATGTTGGTGGCAAGGAACAGTGCTATGCGTTTGAACATGGTTGCTCTCTCTAAAGCGGCTGGCTATGTGGCGCCGCCTGCCCTAAGTTTTCGGGGCGAACACGGAATGATTCAATCCCTGAAGGGCACATGCCCCGCCCTGCGCGGGCAGCACGGGGTGGCGATCCCCTACACTGTCGCGGCCCCGTCCCTGACGCCGTGAGAAACGTCTCAACCCATGCCCGATTCCAGCGCATGAGCTACCGCGGACGCTTTGCGCCCTCGCCGACTGGCGCGCTCCATTTTGGCTCGCTGGTGGCGGCCGTGGGCAGCTGGCTGGTCGCCCGGCACCGGGGTGGTCATTGGCTCCTGCGTGTGGAAGACATCGATCCCCCGCGCGAGGTTCCCGGCGCAGCGGAACGCATCCTCGCGGCTCTGCCCGCCTTTGGCCTCGATGCCGACGAAGCCATCCTGTTCCAGTCCCGCCGCGGCGACGCGTACGAAGCCGCCTTCGAACACCTCCGCTACGCCGGCCACGTGTTCCCATGCTGGTGCAGCCGTACCGAGCTGGCAGCCCACGGGGGGCTCCATCGCGATGGGCAATGCATCGCCGCACCCGACCCTTCCCGACCACCGGCGTGGCGACTGCGCTCGCCCGACCGCACGATCCATTGGATCGACGAACTCCAGGGTCCGCAAGCCGAAAACCTGCGTGAGGTAGCGGGCGATTTCGTTATTCGTCGCGTCGAGGGCCTTTGGGCATACCAGCTCGCCTGCGTCGTCGACGATGGATTCCAGGGCGTCAACCACGTGGTCCGCGGCGCCGACCTGCTCGAATCGACTGCCCGGCAGCTCTACATTCAGGAACTACTCGGCCTGTCCCATCCCGGTTATCTGCACCTGCCGCTGGTCCTCGACGCCGAAGGCCGGAAACTATCCAAATCGGAGAAAGCCCAGCCGGTGGACCCGTCCGATCCGCTCCCGGCCCTGCGCCGTGCGCTCGCCTGGCTCGGCCTGACTGTGCCGGAGGCGACCACGCCGGCCGCTACCCTGGCCGAAGCCCTCGCGGCGTTCGAGCCTGCGGCGCTTCGCCGCAGTAGTCTTACCGACACGCGGACGCTATAAAACGAGATTGCCCGGACGGCGGGCCACCACTTAACGGGAACCAGGCAACACATGAAACAGGGCACGACGCAACGCACGGCACTGGTCACCGGCGGCACCGGCGGCATCGGCACGGCGATCGTCCGTTACCTTGCCAGCCAGGGACACCGCGTCGCCACGAACTTCCGCGACGAAGCCCGCGCGGCGGCCTGGCGCGAAGACATGATCCGCGATGGCATCGATGTGGTGATGGTGCCCGGCGACGTGGCCGATCCGGTCTCCGCCGCGAGCATGGTCCGCAGCGTGGAAGAACTGGCCGGCCCGGTCGAGATCCTGGTGAACAACGCAGGCATCACCCGCGACACCACGTTCCACAAGATGGACTACCAGCAGTGGACCGAGGTGGTGAACACCAACCTCAACGCCTGCTTCAACGTCACCCGCCCCGTCATCGAAGGCATGCGTTCCCGCCAGTGGGGCCGCATCGTGCAGATCAGCTCGATCAACGGCCAGAAGGGCCAGTACGGCCAGGCCAATTACGCGGCAGCCAAGGCCGGCGTGCATGGTTTCACCATCTCGCTGGCACAGGAGAACGCGCGCTTTGGTATCACCGTGAACACCGTCTCGCCGGGTTACGTGGGCACCGACCTGGTGATGGCGGTGCCGGAAGATATTCGCGCCAAGATCATCGCGCAGATCCCGGTGGGGCGCCTCGGCCGTCCAGAAGAGATCGCCCATGCGGTGGCGTTTCTTACCTCGGAAGCCTCCAGCTGGATCACCGGTTCCAACCTCGCTATCAACGGCGGCCATTACATGGGCTGGTAAACCAGTCTTTCTGTAGGAGCGCGCTTGCGCGCGATCGGGTTGCGGCGAGCACCCATCGCGCGCAAGCGCGC
>NZ_DASYCB010000076.1:0-23686 GCF_036500425.1 Luteibacter sp. | reverse complement strand
CGATGGGTGCGCGCGGCAAGCCCCATCGCGCGCAAGCGCGCTCCTACAACAGCTTTGTTTCAGCGCGCTTCTTTTACCGTCATGAAGCCATCGTCGGCCACGCTGACCACGGCGCGACGGGTGCTTTGCAGGCGGATGGCCTCATCTATATGCGCACCGATCTTCGCCGCGGTTTCGGCAATACCTACGGGGGAGTTACCGCGACGCTTCTGCTTGCCGACGAAGCGAGCGTAGTTGTACATCGACCACCCGGTGAAGATGATGGCGGTCACCACCGCCACGCCGAGCACGACGTAGATATCGCCGCCATCGGTGATCGGATCGAGCAGGTGCAGTTGGGTCAGGGCATCGCGGATGCCGTAAGCCCACGCACCCAGCGTGACCAGTGGCAGCCACAAGCAAGCCCACGCCACCCACAGGGTGACGGTGACCAGGCCAAACATGGCCTTCTGTGCGCCGCTTTGCCGTTCCGGGCGCTGGATGATAATGGCTTCGGCTTTCATCGCAACCCCCGGTCCGGGCTGACCCACACCGCGCGCGTGCCCTTGCGCTTCATGATCGCCTTGGGCAAGGCCACGATCGAGGTCGCCGTGTTGAGGACCCAGTACACCAGCGGGTACCAGATCATCCAGTAATAGTTACGCCCAATGCGCGTCTCGTAACGCCGGTCGACCAGCAGGCTGATGCCGAACTGCAGCAGGCAGATGATGCCGAGCACCACGCCGTGCCATTGCGGGAGCAGGGTATCGATGGTCAGCGAGGGTGGCAGTGGTACGACATGGCCCAGCACCCACAGCGCGATGATCGTGCCCATCGTGTACGACCATAGCAGGCTGGTGAAGTATTCGAAGGCCACCGGCCACATGCGCCGCTGCCGCCAGTTAAGCAGCTTCTTCGTATAGCGCAGCAACACCTCGGAGCCGCCCTGGGCCCAGCGCAAGCGTTGCTTCCACAGGCCGCGGAGGGTCTCCGGCATCAGGATCCAGCACAGCGCATTCGGTTCGTAGCGGATTTCCCAATGGCGCATCTGCAGGCGCCAGCTCACGTCGATATCCTCCGTAACCATGTCGGTACTCCAGTAGCCGACATCGTGCAGCGCGCTCTTGCGGAAGCAGGCGATCACGCCCGATACGGTGAAGATGCGTCCGTATACGCGCTGTGCGCGCTTGATCAGGCCGATGATCGAGGAGAACTCGCCGACCTGCAACTTGCCGAGCAGCGTGGAGCGGTTGCGGATGCGTGGGTTGCCGGTCACCGCGGCGACACGCGGGCTATCCAGCATGTGCGAGACCATCCAGTGCGTGGCGTAGTCATCCAGCAGGGCATCGCCATCGACGCAGACCAGGAAATCGGCATTAGAGGCGAGTGCCGCCGCCCGCAGGCCCATCGCCTTGCCCTGGTTGGACGCCATGTGGATGACGCGCAGTTTCGGGTATTGGTCCAGCAACTGGTCGAGCTGGGCGCCGGTGTCGTCGGTCGAGCCATCGTTGATCGCGATGATCTCGAAGTTCGGCCACTGCTGCGAGGCGAGGTGCGCAATGGTTTCGCGGACCTGCTCACCTTCGTTATGGCAGGGCACGATCAACGTCACCATGGGGTAGTCGGCAAGCTCCGGCGGCTTTACCCGGATCGGTTCATTCCGCTCCCAGCGCAGGTAATAGATGATGCCGCCGCTCATCCATACCAGCGACATCGCCAGCGGGTAGTAAAAGGCGAACTCGAGCAGGAAGTGCAGCACCCCGTGGTTCATCGGGCGGGCTCCGGATACGGGTAATCAGATGCCGAGATAAACGGACGGATCGACTCGAGGTCCGGATGGTTGTGCAGGAAATCGTCGGGGTAGTAGCCGATGTGGCGTGCGCCCATGGCTTGCACGGCGCGGATGCGGTCGTTGATGTCGCCGACTTCAATGCGCTTCTTCGTCCGCCAGTTGAAGGTGGCGAACTCGAACAGGGTGCGATCCTCCGCACCGGGTTGAGCCAGCACCTTCGCCACGAGGTTCTTGTACCACTTGATGCGATCGGACTGTTGGTCGAGTTGCGGCATGGCCATGATCGCCGTCATGTCATAGGCCTTGATGAAGGCAGGCAGGCTCTGCGCTGTCCACGCTTCGGCTTGAGGCTGCAGCACCGGGCGCGCGAACAGGTTGCGCGCCGTAAGGAGCTGCGGGCGCCACTTCTTCATGCGGGTCGTCAGTTCCAGGGTGAAGTCGATCAACGCCTGGGTATTCTGCGCAGGCGAGTTCTTCGCCCACGGGCCAAGCTGGTCGGTATCGCGCAGGTAGGCGTCGTCCGAGAACAGCACGCCCGCTTCATCGGTGTGCATGGCCAGGTCTTCATACACATCACCGATCATCTGGCGGACCTTGGGGTCGTACGGCGCCAGACGAAAATGATCGCCGCCGGGCTTCGGCTCGCCCGCCAGCGAGGGCAGGTCCTTGCCATCGGGGAAGCGGAACGCCAGTACCGGCATCCAGGCGTACACACGCACGCCCGCACGGGTGCGCAGCTGCCACGAGACACGCGAGAACAGGTCGGAACGCACCGGCAGGTGGCGGTTGGCGAAGTACACCGCGTCGGCCACGCCATCGCCGTCGGGGTCGGCATACGCCTGCAGCCAGACCTGGCTGGGGTGCATGCGCTTGATCCGGTCGAGCAGCTTCGAGAGGTTGCGATCCTGCTGGGCCGGGTCGGGGTCGTACACGTAATCCAGATCCACCTGTACGGCACGGGTGGGGTCGACGCGAGTCTGGTGCCGGATCAGCCATCCAAGGCGGTTGGCAGTGATATTGCCGCTGACCAGCAGGCGCGGAATGGTGCCGCCCGTACCCAGCGAGGGCACGGCATCGCCCAGGCTGAAGGTGACGCCCATGCCCAGGCCGATCGCGATGTTCTTGCCCACGCGATTGTAGGCACCATACGGCCAGGCAATGGCGCGCGGGTGCACGCCGGTGTGCGCAGCGATTTCATCCGCGCTCTTCGATAGGTCGGCGCGTACGCGAGCGATGTATTCGGCTTCGGTTTCGTAGCGGTTCGTGCTGGCGTCGTATTGCAGGTACGCCGCCGCTGGCATCTGGTTGCCCTGCGGGTTGCCGTTGGTGCCCTGATGCAACGCATACGAGTGCGAGGCGATCTCGACCAGTCCCGACTTCTGCATCTCGCTGACCTGGTCCCAGGTCAGGAAGCATGAACGGTCGCAGTCACTGCCGTTGTACGGCATGCGCTTGCCATCGGGCAGGTCCATCCACGAGCCCACCACCGCCTGCAATGCGGGGTAGCGGTACGCCTTCAGCAGCGGATACACGCGGGTGTAGAAACTTTCCAGGCTGTCATCGAAGGTGAGCAGCACGGCATCCGGGGGCAGTGTGCCGCGGCCTTCGGCGGCATCCTTGACCTGGTCGAAGCTGACGATGTGGTAACCGTTCTCCTTTAGCCACTCGAAGTGAGAAACCAGGTGATCGGTGCTCGTGGCATCCGGATCACGATCGGCATCGAGCCCGACATCGTCGCGAACATCGTGGTACGCCAGCACGACCAGGTTGGGCCGGACCGGGGTGACCGCCTGCGCGCAGGCGGATAGGGGCGCCAGCAGGGTCAGGCCAAGCAGGGCCAGGGTGGACAACAGCGGACGCATGGACGTCATTCTCCCCAATGCAGCGTCAGGTCGAGGACGACGCGGTGTTCGCGGCGGCCATCGTAGGGTTGGTTGTGCCAGCCGATGCCCCAGCCAAGGCGCATGCCTTCGCGGGCCTGCAGGGTCTGGCCGTAGCGCACGGTCGCCATCCAGTCGGTGGCGTAACCCTTCTCGGCGTACTGGCCCACGGCCACGTCGATGCGCTGGGTGATGCTGCGCTCGTAGAACTGGCCCAGCAGGTTCTCCAGCCGACCCGTGAGCGCGTAGCTGTTGTCGCGGCGCGGGTTGAAATAGGGGCGGTCGGTATCGGTGTTCATGGAGCCGCCCAGTTCAACGCCACCATCGATCGTGAGGTTGGGCGCGGTGTGCAGGCGCTGGATGACGGAGCCGAGCCAGCCGGTACGTGTATTGCCATCGCTGAACGTGTCGCGCGACACGCCGAGGCGGGCCTGGGTGAGTTCGCTGGCGCGCCAGCTGACCGCGGTATCCAGGGTCTTTGCCGAGATGCCGTAGTACTGCGCACGTAGAGGCGTGTCTTCACCGGCGGTGCTGTAGTCCGCGGCGATGGACCAGTGATCGGTGAGCGACCAGTCGAAACCGGTTTCAAGCGCGGTCTTGCCGACATAACGGTCCGCGGCGGGCAGGGCCTGCACATAGACCATGAAGCCCTGCGCGTAACCACGGATACCGACGCCGAAGCGCGTGCGGCGAACATCGCCCTCCGGCAGGTCCGCCGTGGAATAGCGGCCCAGGGCGACCACGCGCCAGTGGTCGTCGATCAGCGGGCTGGCGACGCTGGCCTGGGTGGTGTTATCGCGGTCGCCATAGTCGGGGCTGGAGCCCTTGCCCTGTTCGGTGCTGAGATCGAACTGCCAGCCCTTTTCCCGTTCCCAGGCACGCGCGGCACGGTCTACACGGCCGTTACGATCGGCCCGCGCCTGCGCCTCGGCCATGATGTCATCGCCTTGTTCGTAATCATTGAGGCTGCGGTAGGCCTCGGCCTCGCCGACCAGGGCACCTACGTCGCGCCGATCGAGCGTGGTGGCGATATGAAACTCATCGAGCGCGCGCCGCGGCCAGCCGCGGGCGAGCTCGGCGTTACCCAGTTCGCGACGGATCTGTGGATTAGCAGGCGCTTCGCGGCTCATCGCATGTAGCTGGTCGTACGCCGCGCGCGGCATGCCCACGGAGCTACGCAGCGCGGCGGCATTGAGATCGGCATCGACCTTGCGCGGGTTTTCGATCGGAAGGCGAATCCCGGGGATGCGTACCCATGGCTGTTCCTTCGCGGCGAGTTCGTCGATCGTCGCGAACGCCTTGTCGGTCTGGTTCGATTCGGCATACGCGTACATCAGGCCGATGCGTGGTTCGCTTTCGCTTCTTGCATAGGGGCCGGGGTCCTTGCGGATGCTGTCTTCGAACAGGGCGGCCGCTTCCAGTGGATGACGACGCACGAGCATCGCATCGGCGGCGGCGCGCTCCGCGTACGCCGGCAGGTCGACCCCTTCCTTCTTCAGTACGTCGTAACGCTGGATCGCCTCGTCGGGACGTCCCGCCTGGTCCAACGCTACGATCAGGTCGAAGGCGGCGCGGCGGCGCAGGTCGGCCGGCAGTGATGGATCGTCGGCGAGGCGACGGGCGTCCTCCACGGCTTTGTCTGCCTCGGCGTAGGGCATATTCGGGTTGGCAGGTTCCCCCTGGGCCCAGCGGATCTCGTGGGCGGTGTGGTCTGCATCGAGACGCGCCTGTTCGACGGGGCCAGGGGCCGGCTGGAGCGCAGCGGCCAGCGCCTTCGCACGGGAGGTCGCACCAAGCTCGTTCAGCAACGCGACATTCACTTCACGCGCTTCGCGGTCATCCGGCCACTGATCGAGCAGGGCCTGTATGTGCCGGAGCGCGTCGACCCGGTGCCCTTGCGCGCGTTCGTCGCGGACCTGCGCCATCAGGCTGTCACGGCTGACGGCCGGGCTAGCCGCCAGTGCCGCATGGCCTTGCAGTGCCATGGCCAGCGCCAGGCATAACCTTCCCCGTGGCACACGCGCTTTGCGCGGAGGTGTCGTGTTTGAGATTCGCATACCGCCTTGTGACCTTATTTTCGTCGCCGTGATGTCCATTTCCGGCAGCGTTTCATTTTATGTGAGCGCGGCGTCCACTCGATGTATAGGGATCAGCCGAGGTTGGGGAAGGCGTTTCGAATCCCCGAAACCATCATCTGCACGGCGATCGCCGCCAGGATCATACCCATCAGCCGCCTGGCGATGCCTACGGCCTTCGCAGAGAGATAACGGGCGATGTAGGGCGCACCCAGCAGGGAGATGGCCAGCACGACGAGGAAGCCGCCGAGGCCAAGGGCTAGCGACATCTCTGTGTGGGAGTTGCGCGCGGTCTGGCCGAGCACGATCAACGTGGCGATGGCGCCCGGTCCCAGCAGCAGCGGAATCGCCAGGGGGTAAATCGCGACGTCCTCGGCAGCCGCCAGCGCCTCCGCTTCAGACAGGGTTGGCGCGTGCTGGCTACTCGGCGTGCCATGCAACATGGAAAGGGCGATCAACAACACCATGATGCCGCCGGCGATACGGAAGTCGTTCACGCTGACGCCAAAAACCGAGAGGATCGCACCACCCGCCGCCGCCGACACGATGCAACCGATGGTGACCGCTATCAGCACGGCCCAGGCGACTCGCAAGCGATCACGGGCGGTGACGCCCTCAGTCAACGAGAGGAACATGGGAACGTTCGCGATGGGGTTCATGATGGCGAACATCGCGGTGAACACCTTGATCGCGAACGGTATGTCCCAGGACATCACTGGCTCCCCGAGTGGGCCGGCCCGGCCCGTGTGGTAACCCAACGCGCTGCAAGCACACTACCGGCGGTCCAGGCAGGCGGCAAGCCAGCCAGATAGCCACTCGTGGAAACAAAAAAGCCCCGAACCAGGTCGGGGCTTCTCGTATCAAATTTTGGTGGAGCCAGGGAGGATCGAACTCCCGACCTCGTCATTGCGAACGACGCGCTCTCCCAGCTGAGCTATGGCCCCACATGAGCGACCGATGTTATCAGGGCAACCCGCGACCGCCAAGCCCCCTCGATCTGTGTAGGAGCGCGCTTGCGCGCGATCAGGGTGAGGCAAGCACCCATCCCGCGCAAGCGCGCTCCTACACGGGTAGCAGGGCTGAGAGGCGGTCGTGGAGGATTTCCTTGCGCCAGCCTTCCAGCGCCTCGGGCCATTCGCCGCCGGTCATCACGTACTCCTCCATGGTCCGACGGGAGCACAGCAGGCCGGGCGGGAGATCGAGCTGGCTGGCCAGGGTGTCGACGGCGCTGCGCATCTCGTTGATGGCGCTCTTGGCCTTGCCGGCAGGGTGGCCGACGACCGCCGCCGTGGCTTCGATTTCCTCGGCTTCGACCGGGCGGTTCACCAGGGCGAAGAGTTCCTCGCGTTGCGGCCCGCGCAGGGCGCGGGTGCCGCGCGTGAGTGCTTCGAGCTTGCCGATGTCGCTGGGCAGGCTTCCTGCCAGGTCCAGCGCATGGGCGTCTTCGAGCAGCCATGAGCGTGGCTTATCCAGCGCGCGCGCCGTGGTTTCGCGCCAGCGCAGGATGCGGCGGAGCAGGGCCTGGCGCTCGCGCGGCCAATCGGCCGCGGGCTTGAAGCCGCGCTGCGGCTGCGGGTCACCCTCGCGCTGGCTGGCGCGACGCTTCATGCGTGCGCAATCTTCGGCATGCCACGCGCTGCGACCCCGTTCCTCGAGGCGACCGGTAAGGATCGCGTGCACCGGGTGGAGGTGCACGACATCGAGCGTCGCGTACAGCTTCTGCGATTCCGTAAGCGGGCGCTGCAGCCAGTCGCTACGCGTCTCCCCTTTGTCCAGCTCGGCGCCGACCAGGTCGGCGACCAGCGCACGGTAGCTGATGCCCAGGCCCATGCCGACGAAGGCCGCGGCAATCTGGGTATCGAACAAGGTATGCGGGCCATCGGGCAGGAACGGCGCCATGGCTTCCAGGTCCTCACCGGCGCTGTGCATCACCGTAATGACAGGTTGCTCCGCAAAGATCGGGCGCAACGTCTCGCCGAGCGGGAAGCTCAGCGGATCGATCAGTGCATAGCGGCCTTCGTGGGCAAGCTGCAGCAGTGCGAGCTGTGGGTAGAACGTGTTCCGCCGCATGAACTCGGTATCGAGTCCGACGATGTCACCCGACGCGACCGGCGCCAGCCAGGCGGCCAGATCATCGCGGCGTTCGATCCATGGGGCAGCGGGAGCGAGTTCGCTCGTAGACATGGGGCATCCTTGTAGATAAACGGGATCGTGCACGCGTGTTGCCCTGCAGCGCACGATTCCCTAAGGTGGCACCGCACGATAGCAGGCCCACGCGGAACCGCCCACCATGCCCAATACCGAGACTGTCCGCCGACAGCGCGCCATTGCTGGCGCGATGGGTGTGGCTGTCCTCGGGTTCGCGCTGTTCTACCACTTCTTTCCGCAGCTTCTTCACGTTGAGCCGGGTCAGCCTTCGGCACGCCTGCCCACGCGCAGCCAGCCCGGCACCATGGGCTTTGACCAGCGCCCGCAGGCGGCGCCGCAGGCCGTGGCGTCGGAAGTGGACGCCGGCCCGCCGCTGGTGCTTGCTCCCGCCGCGGTGATTGCCGCGCGCCGCCGCGAGAAGAGCAATGATGTCCAACTGCCGGCACAGGCGTCACCGGACACGCCGGAACTCACGGCGTTGCTGGATCGGGCCGACAAGTCGCTTGCCGCCGATCGTCTCGTCGGTGGCAAGGAAAGTGCCGCGGCTCTATATCTCAGTGCGCTCAAGGCGAAGGCCGATAGCCAGCGCGCCTTATCGGGCTTGGAGGAAATCCGCGGGCGCCTGGTTGCCGAGACCGAGCAGGACATCGCGCTGGGCGATGCGGACGCCGCGCGCGACACACTGAACGCGTTGCGGGCGTTACCGAGCAGCGCGAAGGATGCCCAGCCGCTCCAGCAGCAGCTGGCCGTGCTGGACAAGGTGCGGCCGCTGCTGACCACGGCGGCCACGCAGCTCCAGGCCGGTAAGGCCAACGAGCCGCACGGTGACAGCGCGTTGGATACCTACCGGCAGGTGCTCCAGCTCGATCCGCAGAACGCCGTGGCGGTCCAGGGCGTCAGCCAGGTGCAGCATGTGGTGCTCGATAAAGCGCTCGCCGCCGTGGCGCAAAGCGACTTTGCAGCGGCCGATAACGCCCTGGCTGAGGCTGCGTCGATCGAGCCAGGCTCGCAGGCCCTGCAGGACACCCGCGGTCGCATTGAAGGCATGCGCCGCCAGAGTGGCGCGGCGATACTCGCGCAGGCCCGTTCAGCGCTGGATGGCGGCAACGTCGAACTCGCCCAGCAGCTCGCGGCGAAGGCACAACAGATCAGCCCCGACCTTGCCGGCATCGACGATTTCAACGAACGCGTGACCAACGCGAAGCTGTACTCCAGCTACAAGCCCGGCCAGGTCTTCACCGATCGCTTCGTGGATTCCACGGGCAAGGCACCTGCCATGGTGGTCGTGCCGACCGGCAAGTTCATGATGGGCTCGCCGGATGGCGAAACCGGCCACGATGCGAATGAAGCGCCGGCGCATGAGGTCGACGTGGACAAAGGCGTGGCGGTCGCACGTAGCGCCGTGACCATCGGTCAGTTCCGTGACTTCGTGCGGGCCAGTGGCTACGTGCCCCAGTCACAGTCGCTCGGCGGCGGTAGCGTCTACGACGAACAGAGCGGCGGCCTGCGCGATGATGCCTCCGCCACCTGGCAGGACGACTATGCAGGCAAGCCCGGCCAGGATCGTCTGCCGGTCATCAATATCTCGTGGAACGATGCCAAGGCTTATGCCGACTGGCTGTCGCAGCGGACCGGGAAGAAGTATCGCCTACCGAGCGAAGCGGAGTTCGAATACGCGCTCCGCGCCGGAAGCACCTCGCGCTACTGGTGGGGCGATGGCGCGCCCGCGTCGCACGTCGAAAACCTTACCGGAGCCAACGATCGCTCCGGGTCGGGTCGCCGCTGGAGCAATGCCTTCAATGCCTATAAGGATGGCTACTGGGGCCCGGCGCCGGTCATGAGCTTCACCCCCAACCCGTTTGGCCTTTACGACATGGGCGGCAACGTATCGGAGTGGGTCGCCGATTGCTGGCACGATAATTACATCCGCGCACCACGCACGAGCGAGGCCTGGGTGAATCCGGGCTGCAGCCGTCGGGTCATTCGTGGCGGCTCGTGGGGTAGCGCGCCGGATATGGTCCGCTCGGCCTATCGCCAGGGCGCCGCCGCGGACCTGCGCAGCGCGCGTGTCGGTTTCCGTGTGGTGCGCGAGCTTTAGCCCTGGCCGAAGCCTTGCCGAATTGACAGGCCGGGGCGCTTGACGGGGGCAGGTCGTGCTGCGGATGCTTATTACGTTCTCTTAAACGCGGAAGAGGCCAACCACCATGGCGACATCGATCATCGTGGGCTACCGTCCGTTCCCCGGCCGCACCGACCTGGTCATCTCCATCCTGCTGGAGATCTACGAGGCCATGCAGCGTGCCGGCCTGATCACCGCACGGCGGCCGTGGATCATGCGCAGCGAAGAGGGCGACGTGGTTGCCGCTTTCGAAATGACGAACGAGTACTCATTCGCGGCGTCGGAGAAGATCCGCGAAGTGGCGGCGCTGCGCGCCCGCCTGATGGGCGTGGCCGAGCGCATGCCGCTGGGAAGGCTGCGGGAGGCCTCGCAGCCCTATGCGGAGTTCGAGACCACCACCGATTCCCCGGCGGTGGCGGCCAGATAAGCCGCTAAACCGCCTGGAGCTCGCGCTCCATGGCGCTCTGGACGAACTGGTTGAGGCTGATGCCCCGGGCCGCAGCGGCTTCCGTGGAGCGCAGGTGCAAATCCGCGGATACGCGCGCCTGAAATTTTCCGGAGAAGGTGCGAACGGGCGAGATGCCGGCTTCCCGACAGGCCTGAAGGAAAACACCGAGCGAGATAGTGCCTTCGCGGCGCAGCCCTTCCACGTCGGCCGCATAGAAATCCGCGCCGCCATTGAGCTCAACAAACTCACCACGAAACATATCGATGTCCGGGTCGTACTGCACGACGGCGCGGTAGCCGTCGATGGCCATGATGTTGTTCATCGCGATGAGGTCTAGCGTCCGGCGGTGGCGTGCGCGCATGAAATGGTACCAGAAAGTGATACCTAGGCAAGTTACTAGCGCGGGCTGAGGGCGAGAATCGGCTGCGGCCGCTGGCGGCCGTAGGGGAATACTGAGAAGGGAGGTAACGGGCGCAAGCGCGCTCTTGGAGGGCTCCGGTCGGTGCGCCGTGCCCGGGTTCTGATTTTCAGAAAGCATCAAGGCCGCTTGCGCGGCCTTGAAGTGTGTCGCCGGGAAGCCCGGTCGACGTATAACGCCCTGATTTGGTGCCGAAAGAGGGACTCGAACCCTCACTGTATCACTACAAACGGATTTTGAGTCCGCCGCGTCTACCGGTTCCGCCATTTCGGCATGGGGCTGGCGATTATGCGGGAATCAGTGCACCTGGTCGAGACCTAACTGGCGTTCGTCGCGCAGATACCAGTCATCGCCTTCGGGATTGAACACGGCGCACTGGGTCATGCGCCCCGAATAGATGTGCAGGCTGACCGCCACGGCATCTTCGCTGGGATTGCGGATGGTGTGGTACTCGTGCGGCGGGATGAGGCTTCCGGCGGAACCGGGGCCGGCCTCGATCGAGCCGACGGGACGGAAATGGTAGCGGGCCGCGTCGTGCTCGATCAGCTCGTACTGGACGATTTCCAGGGCACCGTTCCAGACGCCTTCGACGCACCACATGCCGCTATGGTCGTGGATCTTGGTGCCCTGGCCGGGCCCCCAGGTCATGGCGACGACGCTGTAGCCGTGCTCTTCGCTGCGGTAGAGCTCACGGCGGCCGTAATGGTCGCGGAAGGCCTCATTGACGCTGGCCGGCAGGACGACTTCCTGGGAGCGGATCAGCTGGCAGAGCGACTTGCGCAGGGTATCCGTGATCGCCGGCGTGCTCGCCTGGCTGACCGCGTTGTCGATCGCCTCGATGAGCTTACGGCTGCCCGGGAATTCGACCGTGATCATGGGTGGAACCTCTTGCTGGGACGTTGGGGACGTAACGCTGCCCTGATCATAGCAAAGCGGCCGGGGCGGCGCGGCCATCGCGCGCAAGCGCGCTCCTACAAGAGCACCGGAGCCCTGTAGGAGCGCGCTTGCGCGCGATAGGCGTCAGAGGCTGCGCAGGAACCCGCCGATCGCGCGGCTGTAGTTCTCGATATCCACCAGGAACGCATCGTGGCCCTGGGGCGAATCCAGCGCCACGAACTCGACGTTCGCACCGGCTTTCTCCAGCCCTTTGGCGATCGTCTCCTGCTGCTCCAGCGGGAACAGGATGTCGGTGCTCACGCCGATCACCATGGCGCGTTCGATCATGATGCGCGACAGGGCCCGCATCACGTCACCTTCGCCGTACTCAGAGAGATCGAACCAGTCACTGGCGCGCGAGAGGTACAGGTACGCATTGGGATCGAACTGGCGGTTGAAGCGGCGGGCGTGGGCTTCGAGGTACGACTCCACCTGGAACTCGAAACCGAACGGTTCATTGGCTTCGCGCTCATCGGCATCGAGCCGGATGCGGGCGAAACGACCATTCCATTCCATCGCCGAACGATAGGTGATGACACCGAGCTTGCGCGCGATGCTCATGCCGTGGTCAGGCCAGATATCGCCGCCGTAATAGCCTTCGCGCCAGTTCGGATCGAGACGGATCGCCTCGCGCTGCAGGGATCGGATCGCGATCGCGAACGGCTGTGCCTGTGGTGCGGTATCCACGCTGATGTGGGTACGAGCGCAGCCCGGGTGCAACACCATGTACGCCAGCGCGCTCATGCCGCCCATGGAGCAACCTACCAGGCAGGCAAGCTGCTTGATGCCAAGTGCATGCGTCACCGCTTCATACGCAGCGTTGGCGACGTCTTCAAGCGCGAGTTCCGGGAAGGTGAGGCGATACGGCTCACCCGTCGCGGGGTCGATGGAAGCCGGGCTGGTGGAGCCCTTGTCGCTGCCTAGCGAATTCACGCAGATGACGAAATAACGATCGGTATCGAACGCGCGGCCGGGGCCGATCATGTCCTCCCACCAGCCGGGCGTCGGATCTTCCGCGTTAGCGGCGGCGTGTGCGCTGGGCGAGAGGCCGGTGAGAATGAGGATCGCGTTGGCGCGCGCGGCATCCAGCGTGCCCCAGGTTTCGTACGCCACGCGGGCGTCGTGCAGCTCGCCGCCGCGCTTCATGCGGAACGGCGAAGCCAGGTCATGGTATCGGCGGGCGTCGCCCATGCGCTGCTCCTCGGATCAATGCAGCGAATGGTGACACGGACGATAGGGTTTCGTCTTTTATTGCGCCGCGCCCGCGGCGCGCTTCTCAGCGAGCGTGATCTGCTCGGCCACGGCGTGCGCGACATTCGAATCCGGGTCCAGCAACGGCTGCAGGTGGCGCCAGGTGGCGGCCGCTTCCGTGTAACGCTCCTGCTGGAACTGGGCGATGCCAAGCAGCCACAGCGCTTTCTGGCTATCTGGCTGGGCGGCGACGGCCTGCTCGAGCAGGCTGAGCCCGCGTCCATCGATGCGGTGGTCCGCGCGCGCGAGTGAATCCGCTTCAGCCCAACCCACCATCGCGGCCACGTTCTTCGGGTCGGCCTTGAGCGCACCATCGTAAGCATCGCGCGCGTCGGCGGGTTGCTTCACCACCGCGTAGGTCTGGCCGAGCAGCAGCCAGCCTTCGACGTCACCCGGATTGGCGTTGAGGCGGGCCTTCAGCGCGTCCACGGCTTCGCCGACGGTCATTTCCTTTGGCGGCGCGACGCCGCCGAGTGTGGCCGGTGTACCGACCAGCCGGTACAGGCCGACGCTGGCCAATGGCACGACAACCGCTAGCGCCACGGCAACGCCAAACATCGCACGCGAACGGCCCTGGCGACGCCCGTGACGTACCAGCGGAACCAACAGCAGGGCAAGGGCCGCGACCAGCATGGCCACGGCGATAACGTAAAACGCGATGGTCACCAATCGTCCTCGGTATCGTTAACGGGCGCGGCAGTGGGTGCGGCGCGTGCCGTGCGTGCGCGGCGGCGCACCTGCACGAACACCACCAGGCCGCCAACGACCAGCACCAGCAGTGGCCCGAACCAGAGCAGCCAGGTCTTCGGTTCCACGGGGGGCTTGTACAGCACGAAATCCGAATACCGATCGACCAGGTACGCCTTGATCTCCGCGTCGCTCTTGCCCGCCTGCATCATTTCGAACACCTGCCGGCGCAGGTCATGCGCGATCGGTGCGTTGGAATCGGCCAGCGTTTCGTTCTGGCACATCGGGCAGCGCAGTTCGGTACTGAGCTTCTGGAAACGGACTTCCTCCGCGCGGTCGCGGAACGGCAGCGGCTGGATCGCCTGGGCGATCGCCAGCAGCGGCAGCAGGCAGAGCAGGGCGAGCAAGCCAAGCCGGCGCATCAGCCGCCTTCCTTCGCCAGGGCGGCGAGCGCGGGCTGGATTTCCTTTACCACCACCTCGGGCGTGATCGGGCCGACGTGCTTGTAACGGATCACGCCCTTGCCATCGATCAGGAAGGTTTCCGGGGCGCCGTACACGCCGAAATCAATACCGGCACGGCCGTCGCGATCCACGATCACCACGTCGAAGGGGTTGCCGTGTTCCGCCAGCCACGTCGTGGCGTCCTGCGGATCGTCCTTGTAGTTGAAACCAACCAGCGGCAGCCCAAGCTGCTTGACGTCGCTGGAAAGCACCGGGTGCTCATGCACGCACTCGATGCACCAGCTGCCGAACACGTTCAGGAAATACGGCTTGCCGAGCAAGGACTGCTTGTCGACCTTGCGCGTATCGTCGCCGAGGACCGGCAGCGCGAACGCCGGTGCCGGCTTGTTGATCAGCGGCGAGGCGATCTCGTGCTGGTCATGCTGGGTGTTCCACCAGATGCCAAAGCCGAACAGCACGACGAGCAGGCCGAAGCCGAGCAGCGGCAGGAAGCGGCTCATGCGAGCTGCTCCGTCGCATTCGACGCCGCGATGGCCGTCGCCTTCTTTGCGCGGAAGCGGCGTTCACCCGCGGCCAGGAATCCGCCGACCATCATGAACAGGCCACCCAGCCAGATCCAGCGAACGAAGGGCTTGTGATAGAGGCGAAGCGCCCAGGCGCCTTCGACGTTGCCGCCATCCATCGGCTCGCCCAGGGCGACGTAGATGTCGCGGAACAGGCCCGGGTCGATCGCCGATTCCGTCTGCACCTGGCCGCGCGAATACGTGCGCTTCTGCGGGTGCATGGTGGCCATCAGCTGGCCATCGCGGAGGATCGTGACCACGCCTTCATCAGCGCGCCAGTTCGGGCCCGTCGTCTCACGTACCCCATCAAAGCGGAACTGGAAGGCGCCCACGGTTTCAACCTGGCCCGGGGCCATGCGCACGTCGCGCTCGGTGCTGAGCGACTCGGAAAGCATCACGCCGATGATGAAGATGGCGACGCCGAAATGGGCGACCAGCATGCCGGCCATCTCGGCCGGGAAGCGCCGGCCGAACGGCATCTCGCGCCAGCGCTTCACGACGTAGGCCAGCGTGCCCGCCGCGACCCACACGGCACCGGCAACGCCCGCGATCGCGCGCAGGTGGCCTGCGGCAAAGAACAGGGCGGCGATCGTGCAGATCACCGCGGCCATACCGGCACGCAACGCCATACTGGTTAGCTGGCGCCCTTCGGCGCGGCCCCAGCGCAGGTAGGGGCCGAATGGCAACAACAAGACGGCGGGCGCCATCAGCAGAACGAACAGGAAGCCGAAGTACGGCGGGCCGACCGAGACGCGGCCGAGGTTCAGCGCATCGCCGATCAGCGGGAACAGCGTGCCGAGCAACACCATCGCGGCCGCCGTGGTGAACAGCAGGTTCGCGATCATGATGCCCGTTTCGCGCGATAGCGCGTTGAACGCCTTGCCGGTGGCCACCTTGGGCGCGCGGATCGCATACAGCAGCAAGGAACCGCCGATCACCACGATGAGGAAGCCGAGGATGTAGAGTCCGCGGCGCGGGTCGGAGGCAAACGCGTGCACTGACGTCAGCACGCCCGAACGGACAAGGAACGTGCCGAGCAACGAGAGCGAGAACGCGAACAACGAAAGCAGCACGGTCCATGCAGGCAGCGAGCCACGCTTTTCGGTGACGGCTTGCGCGTGGATCAGCGCAACGCCCACCAGCCACGGCATAAACGACGCGTTCTCCACCGGATCCCAGAACCACCAGCCACCCCAGCCCAGCTCGGCGTACGCCCACCAGCTACCGGCGACGATGCCCATGGTCAGGAAGGCCCACGAGACATTGGTCCACGGGCGCGCCCAGCGCACCCAGGCCTGCTCGAGCTCGCCGCCGAGCAGCGCGGCGATCGAGAACGCGAACGCCACGGAGAAGCCTACATAGCCCATGTACAGCACGGGCGGGTGGAAGGTCATGCCCGGATCCTGCAGCACCGGGTTCAGGTCGCCGCCATCGGCCGGCATCGGCAGTTCGCGCAGGAACGGGTTCGAGGTGAACAGGATGAAGGCGAGGAAGCCCACGCCGATCAGGCCCATCACGCCGAGCACGCGGGCCACGAAGGGCTGCGGCAGGTGGCGGCTGAAGGCGGCCAGGGCCACGGTCCAGACGTTGAGGATAAAGACCCATAGCAGCATCGAGCCTTCGTGCGCGCCCCACACCGCGGTGATCCGGTAATACCAGGGCAGTGCGAGGTTCGAGTTGTCGGCGACGTAGGCCACCGAGAAGTCGTAGGCGAGGAAGGCGTGGATCAGGATGCCCATGGCGGCGAAGACAAATACCGCCTGGCCAGCGGCGGCGGGCCGGGCGATGGCCATGAGCGCACCGTTGTTGCGCCAGGCGCCGATGATCGGCAGCACGCCCTGCGCCAGTGCGAGCAGCAGCGCGAGGATGAGGGCGAACTGGCCAAGCTCGGGGATCACTTCGGCGTGTCCTTCATGGCGGTGTCGTCGATCTTGCGATTCTTGTGCGCCTTGGCCATGGCGTCCTTCAGTTCCTGCGGCATGTAGTTTTCATCATGCTTGGCCAGCACTTCGCCGGCGATGAAGCGGCCATCGGCCATGCGCCCGGTCGCGATCACCGACTGGTTGTCGCGGAACAGGTCGGGCAGGATGCCGGTGTATTCCACCGGCATGGCGCCGGCATCGTCGACGACGATGAAGCTGACCTTCAGGCTGTCTTTCGCTCGCTGGATCGAGCCGGCCTTGACCATGCCGCCCAGGCGGAACGTCGGGTATTGCGTGGCCTGGCCTTCCTGCACCTGGCTAGGGGTGAACAGGTAGCTCATGTTCCGCTGCAAGGCGAACACGGTCAGGCCGACCGCGATGGCAGCGGCGACAACGACCGAGATGACGATAGCGAGGCGACGTTTACGCGTTGGATTCATTACTTGCTGGGGTTCCCGGCCGGCGGCGGTTCTCCTGGCGCGCGATGCGTGCGCGGATATCGCGCAGGTTGCGGCGGCGCCTGGCGAGCGGTGCCAGCGTGTCGATCAAGAGGACGATGAAGAAGACCGCGAACGCGGTCCATATATACGGGCCATAGCCACCCATCGCGAAGAAGGCGCTCATGCCTTGCCGCCTTTCGGTGCAGGGCCGCCGAGTGCCAGTTCGCGCACCCACGCCTTACCGCCTTCGGAGGCGATCAGGTCGGCGCGCACGCGGGAGAACAGGCTCGCGATGTAGTAGAGCTTGGTGGCACCCATCATGGTCAGCAGCGGCCACAGCATGCTGGCATCGATATGCGAGGGGCCAAGTAAACGAATCGTGGCGCCCTGGTGCAAGGTGTTCCACCAGTTCACCGAGAAATGCACGATCGGCACGTTCACCGCGCCGACGAGCACGAGGAAGGCCGCGGCACGCGCGCCCTGGCGGCGATCTTCAAACGAGTGATACAGGCCGATGATGCCGAGGTAGATGAAGAGCAACACCAGTTCGGAGGTGAGCCGTGCATCCCAGGTCCACCAGGTGCCCCACATCGGCTTGCCCCACAGCGAGCCGGTCGCCAGCGTGATCGCGGTGAAGGCGGCGCCGATCGGCGCGGATTCCATCGCCACCGTTTCGGCCAGCTTGATCCGCCAGACCAGGCCGATGAAGGCGGCCAGGGTCATCACGCCATAGATAAACAGGCTCATCCACGCACTGGGTACGTGGATGAAGATGATGCGGTACGCATCGCCTTGCTGGTAATCCGCCGGTGCGACGAACAGGCCACCGTAGAGCGCGATACCGCCAAGGAGGATGGCCAGGCCGAGCGCCCACGGGTATACGGCGCCCGCGAAGCGGTAAAAGATCGGCGGTGATCCCAGGCGGTGCAGCCAGAGGGGAACCCAGTTAGCCATTCGTCCTCGTCAACGGTCGGTGCATCGCGGTGAGTCCCCCATGGACACCCCGTGGTTGCATGGGCTCATGATTCCATCGCGATACGCAGCGCGGCCGCGCACGCCAGGGGCGCAAGCACGATGGCGAGCGCCAGGCCGGCGCCCAGCCACGCGACAGGCGCGATCCAGGGCAGGCCATCCTGAGCGGCGGCCACGGCCCCGGCGGCAAAGATCACCACGGGCACGCACAACGGCAGCAACATGAGCGCGAGAAGCATACCAGAGCGTTTTGCCCCGGCTGTCAGTGCCACCAGTACCGCGCCGAGCAGGCTGAGCAGGGGCGTCGCGATAGCGAGCGCGAGCACCAGGACGGCCATCGCTGGCGTTGGCAGGTGCAGCATGCCCGCGAGGACGGGTGCGATGACGATGAGCGGCAAGGCGGCGGTGATCCAGTGCGCGAGGATCTTCATGGCGACGAGCAACGCCAGCGGCTGCGGGGCGAGCATCAGCTGCTCCATCGAACCATCCTCGATGTCCGGCCGGAACAGGCCATCGAGTGTCAGCAGCATGGCCAGGAGCACGGTGACGAACACCACGCCGCCTGCGATGCGGGCGAGCAAGGTGGGCTCAGGGCCGAGCGCGAAGGGAAACAGTGTCACTACGATGACGGCATAGAGCACCGGCAAGGCGATGTCGCCCCGCCGGCGCCACGCCAGGGTCAGGTCACGCCGCAACAGGGCGGCGCAAGCGGCGGGCGTGCTGCCGGGCGTCACGCGTGCAACCGGATGCGGCGGGGCTCATCACCCGCGAAGGTGACCGCGCCATGGCTGGTGACCAGTGCCGCGCCGCCACGAGCGGCGTGCTCGTGGAGCAGGCGGTTGACCAGGGCGATGCCTTCACGATCGAGGTTGGCATAAGGCTCATCGAGCAGCCACACGCGGGCCGGCAACAAGAGCAGGCGGGCGAGGGCGGCGCGCTTTTTCTGGCCCGCGGAAAGGCGACGGACCGGCTCGTCTTCGAAGCCAGACAGGCCGACGTCGGCAAGCGTCGCCTCGATCGTAGTGCCCGTGCGCACGCCGTAAAGTCCTGCGGAGACGGCCAGGTTCTCACGCGCGGAGAGGTCGAACTTCAGGCCGAGATGGTGGCCAAGGAACACCACCGCACCGGCCATCGTATCCAGCGCGAACGGCGCGCCATCGAGCAGTACCTCACCTTCGCCGGCGCGCAGCATGCCGGTGAGTACGCGCATCAACGTGGTCTTGCCACTACCGTTGTCACCCTCTACCAGTGCGATCTCGCCCCCGTGCAGGGCGAAATCCACCGGCCCGAACACCGGCTCGTCCTGGCGCAGAAAACACAGGGCACGGGCTTCGAGCAGAGGGGCAGGTAAGGTCATCCACCGATTGTTGCGGCAGGAACGCCCATTGTCCATGTAGGAGCGTGCTTGCACGCGATAAGCGCTCGCGGCAAACCCATTGTCCCTGTAGGAGCGCGCTTGCGCGCGATGGGTGCTCGCCGCACGCCCGATCGCGCGCAAGCGCGCTCCTACAGGGGGAGTGGGGGCAGGGTGGCTTCGAGGGTGCGTACGGCGGCGTCGAGGTCGACGGAGGCGACATCGGCATGGCCGCGCAGCAGTTGCTCCACCAGGGTGTCCTGGGCCTGGCCGCGTTCCAGCGCGTAGGCATAAGGCAGGTGGGTGAAGGTGACCATGCGGTAGCGTGGCAGGTAGTGCGTGGGCGAGCGCTGGGCGAGCAGGCCGCCGAGTTCGCGCATGCGCAGGAAGTGCGGGTCGGCGACCTTGTCGCGCATCTCCACGTAGTTCTCAAGCGCCATGCGCGCGATCGCATCCGCATTCGGCTTGCGGCTCGCTTCGAACGCGGCAAACACCGCCGCCGGGTCGTCCGGCGTCGCTTCGAACAGGCGCGCGAGCTCCGCCGCATCTTCGAATCCGCAGTTCATGCCCTGGCCATGGAACGGCACCATGGCATGTGCGGCATCGCCAATCAGCAGCGCGCGCCCGCCGATATGCCAACGGTCGAGGTAAAGCGTCGCCAGCGAACCCACCGGGTGCTCGGCCCAGTCCGCCGCGAAGTCCGGCATCAGGTCGAGCGCGTCGGGGAACTCGGTACGAAAAAACGCTTCGGCGGCACCGGCGCCCGCGATCGTGCGGAAGCTCGGATGCTCGCCATCGTTCGGCAGGAACAGCGTGACCGTGAAGCTGCCTTCGCGGTTGGGCAGGGCGATACACATGTAGTGACCACGCGGCCAGATGTGCAGCGCATTGCGCTCGATCGCGAACGGCGTTGACGGATCCACGCCCGGCGGAATCTCGAGTTCCTTGTAACCGTGGCCGAGCTCTTCCACGCGCTCGCCCAGCGGCGCATGCCGGTGCATAGCGGCGCGCAGCGCGGAACCGGCGCCATCCGCACCGATGACCACGGGCGCGGCGACCGTACGTTCGCTGCCATCGGGCGCACGCAGCGTCAGCGTGCCGTTTTCCAGGTCGGCCTCGGCCAGGCCCTGGTCGAAATGGATGGTGGCACCCGCGGCTTCCGCCGCATCGAGCATCAGGCCATTGAGGCCGCCGCGCGAGACTGACCAGATCACTTCGGAATCGTCGATGCCGTACCGCTGCAGGCCACTGTGCCCGGCGGGGTCATGGACCATGCGACCGCGCATCATCACCGCCTGGGCCAGTACCTGGTCGGCCAGGCCGGTGGCGCGCAACGCGTGCAGGCCGCGCTCGGCCAGGGCGAGATTGATGGAGCGGCCCCCGGAGAAGCCCGCCTTGCGGGGATCGGGGCGCTTTTCGTAAACGGTGACGCGGAACCCGCGCTGGGTCAGCAGAGTGGCAACCAGGGCACCGACCAGGCCGGCGCCGACAACGGCGATGTCGTTACGGGGCATGGAGCCTGCCTGGTCGATATTGCGGGGCAGCGCATCGTGCGCCGCAACGCCGCCGAGGGCAAGCCCGGCGGCGCGAGGTATCAGCTGGCTTTCTTGCCGCCGCGCGGAGGCGCCTGGGCGGGGGCTGCCGGCTTGGCGGTCGCCGCGTCGAGGAAGCCGCGCTGCATCGACTTCCAGACGTCGAGGTTGCGCTCGGTCATCTCATTCAGCATCGACCACGGGGTCTGCCCCATCATGGTGTTGAGCTGGTTGCGGAACTGCTGCTGCTGGTCGAGGAAGACCTGCAGGCTGCGCTCCAGATACGGGCCCATAAAGCCCTGCAGCGAATCCCCGTAAAAGCGGATGATGTGCGACAGGAGCTGCGAGGACAGCATCGGCTGGCCGTGTTCTTCGTGCTCCGCGATGATCTGCAGCAGCACGGAGCGGGTGAGGTCTTCGCCCGACTTGGCGTCACGAACCTCGAAATGCTCCCCGTCGAGAACCAGCTGGCGGACTTCCTCCAGCGTGATGTAGCTCGAAATTTCCGTATCGTACAAACGACGGTTCGGATACTTTTTGATGATGCGAAGAGTTTGTGCCATGCGGCGAACGCTACCACGAGGTATTGCGCCGCACCAGTTAGTTTCACGGCGTGTAAACGTTTTCAGTCACAGTGCGTGAATTTGGATCGATTTACGTAACTTGGATTTAATGACCCACTGCGCCGCTCGCATTCCCGAACGGCGGCTTGGCCAGCCAGAGGATCGGAATCAGGGCCAGGAACAGGATGCCGCACATCCAGAACACGTCGTTGACGGCCAGCGTGAGGGCTTCCCGGTTCACCACCTGATCGAGCACCGTCAGCTGCGCCTGGCCATGCAGGTTCATCACCTGCAGCTTGTCCATGTACGCGGTGGCGGCCGGCGACGCAGGGTTCACGTACTCGGTGAGCGACGCGTGGTGTGCCTCGCCACGGTGCTGCCACAAGGTCACCGTGATCGCGGTCGAGATACTCGAGGCGAGGGTACGGCAGAAGTTCGCCAGGCCCGAAGCACCGGCGATCTGGTCGGGGCGTAATCCCGACAGGAAGATCTGGTTGAGCGGGATGAAGAAGCAGGCGATGCCGATGCCCATGACGAAACGCGGCAGCACCAGGGTCGCGAACGAGGCGCCGCTGTTGAAGGTGGAGAACCAGAACGCGGTGAACGCGAACACGACGAAGGCGAAGGTCACCACCGCGCGCAGTTCGAGGCGCTGGATGTTCTTGCCGATGATCGGCGACATCAGGAAGGCCAGGACGCCGACCGGCGCGGTAGCCAGCCCGGCCCAGGTCGCCGTGTAACCCAGCGTCGTCTGCAACCACAGCGGGAACACCACGGTGATGCCGAAGAAGCCGAGCATGCCCAGCGATAGCGCGGTGACACCGACGGTGAAGTTGCGCCGCTTGAACAGCGACAGATCGACCACGGGGTACTTCGCGGTCAGCTCCCAGATGATCAGGAAGGTGAGCGCGACCAGCGCGATCAGGCCCAGGGCGAGGATCAGCGGTGAGGCGAACCAGTCATGGTCATTGCCGTTGTCCAACATGAACTGCAGGCAGCCGACGCCGACCACCAGCAGGAACAGGCCCACCGAGTCGATCGGTGCCTTGACCGTCCTGGTTTCGCGCGTGCGCAGGATCGACCAGGTGATCACGCCCGCCAACGCGCCCACCGGCACGTTGATGTAGAAGATCCACGGCCACGAGAAGTTATCGGTGAGGTAACCGCCGAGAATCGGGCCGAAGATCGGCGCCACGACCACGGTCATAGCCCACATCGCCAGGGCGAGGCCTTGCTTCTCCTTCGGGTAGCTCGAAAGCAGCAGCGACAGCGAGAGCGCCACCATCGGGCCCGAGCCGGCACCCTGCAGCAGGCGGAACATGACCAGCATCGGCATGCTCGTCGCCAGGCCGCAGAGCATCGAGAACGCAACGAACAGGGCGACCGAGAAGCAGAAGGTCTTGACCTCACCAAAGCGTTTGGCGATCCAGCCGGTCAGCGGCTGCATGATCGCACTCGCGAGGGCGTACGAGCTGATCGCCCAGGTCCCTTCGTTGGAACTGACGCCGAGGCTGCCGGCGATATGTGGCACCGCCACGTTTACGATCGTCAGGTCGAGGATCTCCATGAAGGTGGAGAACGCGACGGCAATCGTCAGCAGGACCAGCGGCAGGCCATGCAGGGGTTTCGGGCCCGCGGGGGCGGGCACGGCATCCGGGGTGGCGGTGGCGTCGCTCAAGGCAGGCGCGCTCCGAGGTTCTGCTGCACGATGGTGTCGGCGGCCGCATCAGCCTTCGCGGCGACGTCGTCATAGACCGTGGTCTGGGCGACCGCCACCGTCGATGGCGCCTTCGCCAGCACATCGCCCTTGTCGTCCGTGAT
This sequence comes from Luteibacter sp., assembly GCF_036500425.1. GTDB lineage: Bacteria > Pseudomonadota > Gammaproteobacteria > Xanthomonadales > Rhodanobacteraceae > Luteibacter. The sequence goes on along the minus strand of NZ_DASYCB010000076.1, from coordinate 322 downwards.
GTTCACTGTGACGGCGGTCGATAGGCCGATGCGCAGCGGGTTCTTATCCAGATCCTTCGCATCGATCGAGACGCGAACCGGTACGCGCTGCACGACCTTGATCCAGTTGCCGGTCGCGTTCTGTGCCGGCAGCAGCGCGAACGCGGCGCCGGTGCCCGCGCCGAGGCCGTCGACGGTGCCGTGGTACGTGACCTTCTTGCCGTAAACGTCGGCCTCGAGCTCGACCGGCTGCCCGATGCGGATATTGCGCAGCTGGCCTTCCTTGAAGTTGGCATCGACCCAGACGTCGTTCAGCGCAACGACCGAGAGCAGAGGCGCGCCG
>NZ_DASYCB010000075.1:0-57865 GCF_036500425.1 Luteibacter sp. | reverse complement strand
TGGGCTTAACCCCACCTACCTGCAACCGCAGCGCTTCCAGTCGCCACGCTTCGGCCAACTCACCGTATCCTTCGACTTCTAGCGATACCCCCTGTAGTAGCGCGCTTGCGCGCGATCGCGCGCAAGCGCGCTCCTACAGGGGGTATCGCTAGAAATCGAAGGATACGGTGAGCTGGCCGAAGCGTGGCGACTGGAACCGCTGAGGTTGCAGGTAAGTGGGGTTAAGCCCACCGACACTGGTCTGCAGGTCCTGATCCACACCCAGCGTGCGCTGCTGGTTGAGCACGTTGTACACCGCGAACTTCACCCGGAGGTTATTCTTCTCATCCAGCGGCAGCAGGTAAGTGATACTGGCGTTGAGGTTGAAGGTCCACGGCGTGCGATGCTCACCGCGCGGCGAGCGCTCGTATACGCGATTCTCCGAGACCGGGTCCGCACAGTTCGACACGCAAATGAAGTAGCTGTGGTACACGGTCGCGTCGTACGGGTTACCCACGCCGTAGCCGGTGATCGGGCTACCGGAGAGCGCCGTGACGTCCGCGCCGATCTGCCACTGCTTGGTGATCGCATAGGTACCGCGCAGCTTGATCTGGTGGCGATGATCGTTGGGCAGGTAACCACCGTTGAGGTTCACCCACGGGTCATCGAAGTTCTCGGTGCGGCCGGTGTCATCGAAGTTGGTATCCGAGTTCACCGGACCCTCGGCGTTGCCGCGGCTCCACGAGAGTACGTACGAGGCGTTGAACATCCACTTCTCGTCCCACGCGCGATCGAGCTGGAACTCCAGCGAGCCGAAGGTGCGGCGCGGCTTCTTCCAGCCACGCTGGCCGAGGTAGTTGTCATCGGCGTCGTACATCGCCCAACCCTGCTTCGAGGTATCGATGGTGATGTAGCCGTCCGGGGTACCGTCACAGTTGGTGTCGCCGTAGACGGTCGTCTTTCGGCCCGGGTTGCCCATGACATAACCGATGTAGCCATCCCCACCGCACTGCGGCGTGGCGCTGATCTCCATATCATCGATCGCGTTGTGCAGCTTGCGGTAGGTGCCGCTCACGCCCCACGACCACTTCTCATCCAGGGCCTGCTGGAAGCCGAGGATCGCCTCGTCCTGGTAGACCGAATCCATGTGCTTGTCGACTTCGGCACGCAGGTCGCCGACCGTGCCGTTACCCTGAGAATCATCGACGGGTCCGATCTGCGGGCCGAGGATAGGCACTGCGTACTGGCCACCGTTGCGATCGAGGATCTGGTAGCCGTCGAATCCGTAATAAGTGCGCTGGTCGAGCAGGCCACCCGCCTGCTTGATGTTGATCACGTTGGCCACGGGCAGGTAGTAACGGCCCAGGTTGCCGAAGATCTTGGTCGTGCTGTCGCCCTTCAGATCCCATGAAAAGCCGAGGCGCGGCGCGATCATGTTATCCATCTTGATGTAGCTCTTGCCCTCGCCCGTCTTGTTGTCGAAGGCATCGCGGCGCAGGCCGGCGTTGAGCAGGAAGTCCGGGGTGATGTTCCAGTTGTCTTCGATGTAGTAGGCGTTGTTATCGGTCTCGAAGGTGCCATCGATCTCATAACGCCGCGCACGCACGTAGGCGGTGTAGCCATCCGGCACGACGCCACCGTTCTCGATCGTGGCGCCAGGCGTCGTGTCGTAGATGTTGTAGTAGTACGCCCCCGGGCCAGGGTAATGGCGCGAGTATTGCGAGGTATCCACCTCATGGTCGTAGCCGAAGCGGACCACGTGGTCGCCCAGGGTCCATTCGAAATCGGCGCGGCCCTGCTTACGGGTATCGTCACGCTTCTCCACCGCGGTGCTCGTGCTACAGCCCAGCGGCACGCCCGGCGAAGGCACGGCATTCACACGCGCCACCGGATTGCACTCGGCATCCGACAAGCCGCGGGTGAAGTCTTCACGGTTGTTCTTGCCGTACATCAGCTTCATCGACAGGTTGTCGACCAGGTAGCTGGTGAAGGTGCCGTTCCAGTTCTTGCCACCGGTATCGCTGTAAATCTCGTCCTGCTTGATGCCCTTGGTCTGGGTCGGGTAGTCATACTGGTAGACCGAGCCGACGTTCTTGTCCTTGTCCGAGAAGGCCATGAACTCGAGCAGGTTCTTGTCGTTGATGTGCCAGTCGACCTTCGCGCCCCAGAAGCCTGAATCCGTATCGTTCTGGGTGAGGACCGTGCCATCGTTGTTCGTGTTCTGGGGGGTGTAGCCGCGCGCCTCGTACATGGCGAAGAAGAACAGCTTGTCCTTCACGATGGGACCGGACGCGTACACGTTCATCTTGGTGCGCGTGTAGTGATCCTCGGACGACGTGATGTAACGCTCGCCATCCCAGTAGCGGTTCTTCGTCTGCGCCTGCCAGTCGCTCGGCTCGAAGGTCATCTCCGCGCCGGCCTTGAATTCATTCGTACCGGACCGGGTCACGGCATTCACCACGCCGCCCGTGGTGCGGCCGAACTCCACCGAGTAACCACCGGTCTTGACCTGGAACTCCTGGTAGAACGCGAACGGCGCTTCGGAGAAGCCATTACGGTTGTAGAAGTCGGTGACGTTGAGCCCGTTCACGTAGAACGAGTTCTCGGCGACGGACGATCCGCCGAACGAGATGCCGCCGAAGCCCGCGTTGCCCTTGTTCACGCCCGGCGCAAGCAAGGCGACCGACTGCACGTTCTGATCAACCGGCAAGCGGCGTATTTCTTCGCGGCTCACGTTCGTCGCCGTTTCGGTGGAGCTCACGTCGACCGCCGAGATCACGACGGGTGCGCTCACCTGCACACCTTCCAGATCGGTCGTCGACTTTTGCCGCTCGACGAGGTTCACCGTGGTGGCGTTACCAAGGCTGACATTCACTTCCGCGGTCTGCCCCACGGGCGCGCCATCGAGGGCGCTATCCAGGCGGTAGTGGCCGACCGGCAGGAACGGAAAGCGGTAGCTGCCTTCGCGATCCGCAGTGACCGTGCGGGTAAGGCCGGTGGAAGGATCACGCACCGTCACGGTCGCGCCGGGTTTCGTGCGGCCGACGATCGAGCCATCCGTGTTGGCAGCCTGTGCGCCGGATGCAGCAAGCAGGCCAAGGCCTATCGCAAGGCACAAGGCCCCATGGCGCAGCGCGCGCCGGTTCGTCTTGGTATCCCCCATCTCCCCACTCCCATAAGATGATGTATCGGGTTGTCGCTCAGGTTATCGGTGTGCCGCGGCGCCCCCTCGCGTCGCGTCGACCCGATGCCACATGAAGTCGTAATCCCACTGGTCGAAGTACAGGTTGCCGCCTTTCCACTCCACTTCGCCGCGCTGCGAATCCACCGTCTCGGAACGGGGGAACGTCTTCGCCGGCGCGAAGGGTTGCGAGAAATCATCATTGAAGGCGACGCGGTATGCATCGAGCCCACCAAGATAGAAGTACGCGAGTTTGTCGTCGCCGTTCAATCGGCCAAAGGTCACGTCGATCGGTACCCAGCCATAGGGCGCGAGATAGACCTGGCCCCAATCGTGGATGTTGTTGTACTTGCCATCGGAGAACATCCAGCCTGATTGCCAGCGCGCGGGGATGCCGTTGAGGCGGAGCAAGGTGATCAACAGCAAGGTCTGTTCGCCGCAGTCGCCGTGGCCGGCGTGCAGCGTGTAGTCGCTGATGTTCGAGATCGTGGAATACTCGCGCGCGCCAGCCCATGGGATCGTATCGACGGCGTCGAAGATCTTCTGCACGATGCGATAGGGATCGGTCTCGTCACCGACGACCTTCCTTGAGTACGCACGCATGGCCTCGGTAAACACGACGTGCGGTGCGCGCTCTTCAACGAAAGGCTTGAGCTCGGCCGTGATCGGCGCTTTGACGACCTTGGCCGGGTCGATATGGAAATCGCGGCCATACAGCGTGACCTGCCAGGTCACCGAGAACACCGTCGGCTTGCCGGCGGCGGCTTTCTGCTCGAGGTAGACGGTACGCTGGATCGCGTTACTCGGTTTCGCCGTAAACGCGGCCGGCGCATGAGCGACGAGCGTGACGTGTTCCTGCTGCCCTTTGATCTCGCGCGGGAAAGGTAGCCATGCGCGCAGTGTTTCGCCGGCCGGCACGGCATCCGCATTCACGGTCAGCGTCTGCGTCACTTCTTCGCGCATCGGCAAGACGCTGCTGCTGCCGGTACGGATCGCCGCGGCGCGTATCGCGCGGTGATGGTCGTTGAGGACCTCGTTCGGGCCATCATTGAACGGCGCGGGATCGGTGCGCCGCGCGCGGGCCTCTGCGCTCAGGCGGAACAGGTTGCCGGGGGCACGGTTGAAATACAGCGTGCGGCCATCGATCACCTGCTTTTCCAGCAACCCCGCGGCGTCCCACTTCGCGAATTCCGCGTCGGTCAGGTCAGGGATCTGTTGACGCAGGCGGGTTTTCACCGCGTCGGCGTCGAGTTTGAAATCGAGCAGGATGCGGCGCATGCGTTCGCGCTGGAAGAGCAGCGTTTGCTGTTGCGCGGGGGCGAGGTTGGGTTGCGCGAGGGCGGCGGTGATCGATGCTTCGGCTTCCTTGAAGTGGCCGGCGTCGATTTGTTGGGTGGCGGTGGCGGCTGGGGTGCCTGGGGTGGGGGGGTGGGGCAAGCCCCCATCGCGCGCAAGCGCGCTCCTACAGGGGGTGCTCGTATTCGTGCAGGGCTCTTGTAGGAGCGCGCTTGCGCGCGATGCTCCCGATAGCAGCAAACACGCGGCCAGCGCGTGGCGGACGAGCACATGTCGAGTAGCCGCTTGCACCGTTCGGTATCCCCGTTGCACCGTGGTGGATGGGTCCTGCGTCTTGGCTGTGTAACATGCTTGCAAACGCCGGTCAATAATTTATGCTTCAAACCAGATCGTCAGGAATAGATATTCCGCGACGCCGTGTGACACCACCCGTGGGAGGGGACGCGTGATCCAGTCGGTTTGGCCTTACCTGGCCGTGATGCTGCTAGCCGCCGGCTTCTGGCCGGCCATCGAACGGCGCTTCGGCTGGAAGGTGTTCGAGATCCTCCCGCCCATCGTGCTCACGTACCTGACGGTCACCGCGCTTTCCGTCGGTGGCTTGTGGACACACTCCGCGGAGATCCAGGGCGCCCAGGAGCTACTGGTGAAACGACTGGTGCCCGCCCTGCTCTTCCTGCTGATGATCAGCTGCGACCTGCGCGCCATCTTCAGGCTGGGGCCGCGCGTCCTCGGCGTATTCGCCTGCACCTCGATCAGCCTGTTCACTGCGTTCGTCCTTGCCTTCCTCATCTTCCGCCACTGGATGCCCGGTGATGGCTGGAAGCCGCTTGCCTCGCTATCGGGCAGTTGGGTGGGTGGCACGGCCAACATGATCGCGGTGAAGCAGGCCATCGGCATGTCCGATACCTCGCTGGCCACCACCTTGCTGACCGACGCACTGTGCTACTCCATGTGGGTGGTGGTGCTGTTCTCGGTCGCCCGCCTCGCGCCCGCCTTCAACCGCTGGACCCGTGCGCGCTCCAGCGCCGACATGGCAGTGGCGGACACGGCAGCGCGTGCTCCGGCCACGGTCGATAGCGTGCTGCTCTGGCTGGGCCTGGCGATTGGCGTGGCCGCGATCGCCACGGTACTCGGCGATCGCCTGCCGGTCGGCAGCATGGTGTCGTCGACCACCTGGACCATCCTCATCGCCACCTTCGCCGGCCTGGTCGCAGCCCACACGCCACTGGCCCGCCTGCCCGGCGCGCAGGCCGTGTCCAGCGCCATGCTTATCTCGGTGGTTGCGGTGCTGGCCTCGCAGAGCAGCTTCGCCGGCATCGCCGCCGCGCCGCTGTACCTGCTGTGCGGCGTGACCGTCATTGCGCTGCACGCCGTGTTCCTTTGCGGCTTCGCCCGGCTGTTCCATTTCGACCTGTACCTGTGCGGCATTTCCTCGCTCGCCCATATCGGCGGCGTCGCGGCCACACCGGTGCTTGCGGCTACCTATTCGCGCTCGCTGGTGCCGGTGGGCATCCTGCTGGCGCTGCTCGGTTATATCCTCGGGACGGGCTACGGCCTGGTCGTCGCCTCCGTCCTTTCCGCGCTGGCTTCCTGACATGGACCTCGGCATGAACACCCTCCGCCATACCCTCCTAGCCGCGATGCTCGCCGTGGCCGTCGGCGCCACCGCGGCCCGCGCCGCGGAACCGCAGGCACTGGTCGCGCCGCCCTCGGGCGTCCTCGGCATCACGGATGCGCAGCTCGATCCTGCGTTCTGGGTAGCCCGCGCCGGGGCAGCGGATAGCGTGGTGCTCGATACCCGGGCCATTGCCGCGATCAACGACAAGGTGATGCGGCTCGATCCGTCCATGCACGATATCCGCCACCTGGGCGCGACGCTGCCGCGCGACCAGGTGAAAGGCTGGGTCACCCAATTGACCAGCAAGCCCTCGAAGACGCTGTACGACGTGGATGGCAAGGTGGTGCCTGCCGCGATGATCGATGCGGTGATGGCCAACGCGCGGGTCGACGGCATTCCGCCGAACGTCACCCCGCGCTACGGCATGGCCGTGCGGCGCAGCGCCCTGCGTGGCTTCCCCACCGACCTGCGCGCCTTCAGCCACGCCGGGGATACCGATATCGATCGCTTCCAGGAGAGCACGCTCTTCCCTGGCGATCCGCTGGTCATCGTGCACACCAGCCAGGACGGGAAGTGGGCTTTCGTCGTGAGCCCGCGCTATGCCGCATGGATGCATGCGGACGACATCGCGCTGGGGGATGCGCCGGCGATCTTCGCTCACGTTGATGCCACGCCCTATCGCGTGATCACGGGCGCGAAGCCGGATACGGTGTTCACCCCGGAAGTACCCGCGCTCTCCGAGCTGCAGCTGGACATGGGCACGCGCTTGCCGCTGGACACCAGCGTGGCCGCCGACCAGCCGGTGAACGGGCAGACCGCATATACGTCGTGGACGTTGAGTCTTCCGCTGCGTGGCGCCGACGGCACGCTGTCGTTCCACCCCGCGCTGCTCCAGCGCAACCAGGATTCCGCGGCCGATTACCTTCCGCTGACCCGCGCCAACATCATCCACCAGGCATTCAAGTTCCTGGGGGAGCGCTATGGTTGGGGCCACGCCTATAACGGCCGCGACTGCAGTGGGTTCGTCTCCGACGTGTACCGCAGCATGGGCGTCCAGATGCCGCGCAACACCGGCGACCAGGCGAAGAGCCCCGGCTTCGACCACACCCTGTACACCGACAAGGACAGCCACGATGCCCGCGTGAAAGCCGCGATGGCACTGGAGGTTGGCGACCTCGTTTACATACCCGGCCACGTGATGATGGTGATCGGCAACATCGACGGCCAGCCGTACGTTATCCACGACGTGGGCGGCATGAGCTACAGGCAAGCCGATGGCAGCATGCGCCGTATCAAGCTCAATGCTGTCTCCGTCACGCCGCTGCTGCCGATGATGTTCAACGACACGCAGACCTTCGTCGACCGCATGACCAGCATCGTCCGCATCCGCTAACCGCCGAACGAAAGGACCTTATGAAGATTACGGAAATCCGCTTCGGCATGCTCCGCGTGCCGCTGAAAACGGCGTTCAAGACCGCGCTCCGCACCGTCGAAAGCGTGGAAGACATCGTCGTGATGGTGCACACCGACGACGGCCGCGTCGGCTACGGCGAAGCGCCAGCCACGGCCGTGATCACCGGCGATACGCATGGCTCCATCGTCGACGCCATCCGCCACTACATCGCACCGCGCCTTATCGGCGAGGACGTCGCCGATCTCAATCGCATCACCCGGCTCATCCAGGGCGCGATGGAGCGCAACACCAGCGCCAAGGCGGCGGTCGAGATCGCGGTGCATGACCTCTGGGGCCAGCTGTATAACGCCCCGCTCTACAAGCTGCTGGGCGGCGGCGATCCGGTGATCACCACCGACATCACCATCAGCGTCGATTACATCGACAAGATGGTCGCTGATTCCGTCTCGGCCGTGGAACGTGGCTTCGAGTCGCTGAAGATCAAGGTCGGCAAGGATATCGGCGTGGATATCGAGCGTGTCCGCGCGATTCATGCAGCCGTGGAAAATCGTGCCTTGCTTCGCCTCGACGCAAACCAGGGCTGGACAGCGAAGGAAGCGGTCTACGCCCTGAACGCGCTGGAAGACGCCGGCGTGCGCCTGGAACTGGTGGAACAGCCGGTGAAGGCACGCGACCTGGAAGGCATGCGCTACGTGACCGAGCGCGTGCACACCCCGGTCATGGCCGACGAAAGCGTGTTCGGCCCGATGGAAGTAATGGAGCTGATCCGCATGCGTGCGGCCGACATCATCAACATCAAGCTGATGAAGACCGGCGGCATCTCCAACGCCATCAAGATCGCCGACATCGCCGGCCTCTACGGCATCGAATGCATGATCGGCTGCATGCTCGAATCCAGCATCAGCGTGGCTGCCGCCGTGCACGTCGCCGTGGCCAAGGCCGATGTGATCACCAAGGTGGATCTCGACGGACCTTCTCTGTGCGCCTACGATCCGGTCGATGGCGGGGTGACGTTCAACGAATCGGAAATCTCGATCACGGATGCGCCCGGCCTTGGCATCCGCGAAATCCGCGGCCTGGAAGCGCTCTAAGGAGATCCTGGCATGTCGCCCCTGGTGAAAATCCGCTCCGAACGCGACCGCATGAGCGCGGTGGAGCGGCGCATCGCCGATTTCATCCTGGAGAACGCGCAACTGCTGCGCGATTACTCCTCGCAACAGCTGGCAAGTGCGCTGGGCATCAGCCAGTCCAGTGTCGTCAAGTTCACCCAGAAACTGGGCTTCCGTGGCTATCCCGACCTGAAATATTCGGTCGGCGAGGCCGTGGGGCGCACGGATGACGAAGACGCTCCCCATGCGCAGCGCGCGGGCGATGCGGTGGGCGCCGAGCTGTGGGCACGCAAAACCCAGGCCGAGGAAGCCACCCACGCCATCAACCCGCCGGACACCATGGCGGCTGCGGTGGCGATGATCGCCGGCGCGGGCAAGGTATTCCTGATCGGCCTGGGCGAAGATGACCTGCAGGTCCGCGCATTCGCCATGCGCCTTTCCCTGTTGGGCATCACCGCCATCCGCCATGCCGATGTGAGCCGCATGGCGACGCAGGTGGGCATGGTCGCGGCCGGCGATGTCCTGCTCGTGTTCTCCGAGCACGGGCGCCACCCGGCGCTTGCCAAGATCGCCCGCTTCGTCCGCGAGCGCCGCGGCCGGGTGATCACCGTGACCCGGCACACCGCTAACCCTTTACGCGCGATGGCCGACCTCTCGCTGGTCGTCGCCGCGCACGACGATGCCTCGCACGTCCAGGCCCTGATCTACCAGACCACCGTGCAGCACCTGGTGGATACCCTCTTCATCCACCTCTGCGAAGGCGACGAACAACGCCACCTGCGCCTGGTGGAGAACCTCGACCGCACCCAGCAACTGCTGGAACCCTAGCCCTTCGCGGAGCCCACCATGGCCCTCCTGCCCCGGCTTGCCGGATTGCTTGCCCTCTCACTCACGCTGACTGCCGGCGCTTTCGAAGCGCCTGTCGCGTGGTCCGTCTCCCGACAGATGGTGCTGGTCACCACCGATGGCTGGGATGCGAAGCAAGGGACGCTGCGGACGTACGTACGAGAAGGCGGCGCATGGAAGGTCGTCGGTGACGCCTCGCCCGTGGTCATCGGCAAGACGGGCAGTGCCTGGGGCGTCGGCCTCTCGCCGCCGCAGACCAGCGGCCCGCAGAAGCGCGAAGGCGACGGGCGCAGCCCCGCGGGCGTGTTCCGCATCGGCACGGCGTTTGGCTATGCCGAGACCAACAACACGGCCCTGCCTTATAAGGGCCTTACCGCGTCCGACTACTGCGTGGATGTCGACGGCTCGCCGCTTTACAACCAGCTGGTCGACGAGAAGAAGGTTGGCGAGAAAGCCGTGGCCGGTGCGACCGAAGCCATGCGCCGCGACATCCATTTCCAGGGCGATCACGCCTACCGCATCGGTTTCGTGATCGAGCACAACCCCGACGGCAAGAAGAGCGCGGGCAGTTGCATCTTCGCCCACCTGTGGAAGACACCCACCTCGGGTACCGCCGGCTGCACCGCCATGGCCGATAGCACGATGGAGCGCTTGCTTGCGTGGCTGGACCCCTCGAAGAAGCCGGTGTTCGTGCTGCTGCCGAAGGCCGAATACGCGCGCCTGCGCGATGCCTGGAACCTGCCGGCCCTATGAGCTCCTATGACGTCATCGTGATCGGCGCGGGTATCGCCGGGGCCTCGGTCGCATGGTTCCTCGCGCCGCACGCGCGGGTACTCGTGCTCGAGCGTGAGGTATTCGCAGGCATGCACACGACCGGTCGCTCGGCGGCGCATTTCAGCGAAACCTACGGCTCGGCCCAGGTGCGTGCGCTATCGCGTGCCACGCGGCCCTTCCTTGAACACCCGCCCGAAGGATTCGCTTACCACCCGATCCTGCATACGCGGGGCTCGCTGGTCGTGGCGCGTGCCGAGCAGGAGGCACAGCTCCGCGCGGACTTCGAGCTCATGCGTGCTAGCACACCCAGCCTCGCGTGGTTTGATAGCCAGGCCGTGCATGACATCGTGCCTGTGTTGCGCCGGAAGGCCGCGCACGCCGCGATCTGGGAGCCGGAGGCGGCAGATATCGATGTGAACGAGCTGCACCAGGCGTTCCTGCGCGGTGCCAAGTCGCGCGGCGCCACATTGCAACTCGATACCGACGTGCGGACGCTCACGCGCGAAGCTGGCGGCTGGTGCATCAACGGCTGCCTGCTGGCACCCATCGTTGTCAATGCCGCGGGTGCATGGGCCGATGTGGTCGCCAGCCTCGCCGGCGTCGCGCCGATCGGCCTCGAGCCCCGCCGCCGCTCCGCCTTCCTCTTCGAAGCACCCGAGGGCGCAGTGACACAGGACTGGCCCTTCGTCGTGGACCTCGACGAATCCTTCTATTTCAAGCCCGACGCCGGCCTGCTGCTCGGTTCCGCCGCCAATGCCGACCCGACGCATCCACATGATGTACAGCCCGAGGAATACGACATCGCCCTCGGCATCCATCGGATCGAAGAAGCCACGACGATGAGCATCCGCCGCCCCACCCGAACGTGGGCTGGCCTGCGCAGCTTTGTCGCCGATGGCGACCTCGTCGGCGGCTTCGCAGCCGATGCGCCGGGCTTCTTCTGGCTGGCGGCACAAGGCGGCTACGGCATCCAGACCAGCGCGGCGATGGGCGAAGCCTGTGCATCGCTCATTCTTGGCCACACCATGCCGGCTCACCTCGTCGATGCAGGCATCACCCCAGCGATGCTTGCGCCACGCTGATCATGTTTTAAGCAGCACAACGCAAGTCGTTGTCGCAGCTTATGAGACGGGAGTTATCCACACTGTTATTCATCGGATACCCACATAGCCTGTGGATATCCGATGACGTGTGCACATGGTCCTGGGCAGGGATTAACCAGTGCAACGCAAGTAGTTGTTGGTGAAGGTGGAGCGCGAGTTATGCACATGCTTATGCAGGTGCTGTCCACATCGGCTGTGGATAACGGAGCGCCTCACGAACGGCGTCGCCCACAGGGTGGGCTCCCACGCCGCGAGCACCTATCGCGCGCAAGCGCGCTCCTACAGGTTCGTCGCCTGGCAGTGGTTTCTGTAGGAGCGTGCTTGCACGCGATGACCGGTGCGCCGTGGTCACGCAATGACCACGATGACGCAAGTCGTTGTCAGCGAAAGTGACATCGGACTTATGCACATGCTTATGCAGGGGGTATCCACATTCGCTGTGGATATCGAGCGTTGTCGCGAACGGCGTCGCCCACAAGGGTGGCTTCCACAAAAAAGGCCCCGCCGAAGCGGGGCCTTTTCCGTTTCGCCGAGGCGAAGCGGTATTACTTCATCAGACCCGCGAGGGTCTTGCCGAGATCGGCCGGGGACTTCACCGTAGTGACGCCCGCCTTCTCGAGAGCCGCGAACTTGGCTTCCGCCGTGCCCTTGCCGCCCGAGATGATCGCACCGGCGTGGCCCATGCGCTTGCCCGGAGGAGCCGAGGCGCCAGCGATGAACGACACGACCGGCTTCTTGACGTACTGGCTGATGAACTCAGCCGCGTCTTCTTCCGCGCTGCCACCGATTTCGCCGACCATGATGATGCCCTCGGTCTGCGGATCGTCCTGGAACAGCTTCAGGCAGTCGATGAAGTTCAGGCCGTTGATCGGATCGCCACCGATACCGATGCAGGTCGACTGGCCGAGGCCTTCGTTCGTGGTCTGGAAGACCGCTTCGTACGTCAGGGTGCCCGAACGCGAAACGATACCGACCTTGCCCGGCTTGTGGATGTGGCCCGGCATGATGCCGATCTTGCACTCACCCGGGGTGATGACACCCGGGCAGTTCGGACCGACAAGCACGACGTCCGGGTGCGACTTCAGCACGTTCTTCACGCGCATCATGTCGAGCACGGGGATGCCTTCGGTGATCGCCACGATGACCTTGATGCCACCAGCGATGGCTTCGAGGATCGAATCGGCAGCGAACGGAGGCGGCACGAAGATGACCGAGGCATCAGCCTTGGTCTGGTCGACGGCATCGCGCACGGTGTTGAACACCGGCAGGCCGATGTGCTCGGAACCGCCCTTGCCCGGGGTGACGCCACCCACGACCTGGGTACCGTAATCGAGAGCCTGCTGGGCGTGGAACGTGCCCTGCTGACCGGTAAAGCCCTGGACCAGGACCTTGGTGTTTTTGTTGATCAGGACGCTCATGCTAATTCGCTCCTCAGGCCGCTGCGGCCACGGCCTTCTGGGCCGCATCGTTGAGATCGTCGGCCGGCGTGATCGCCAGGCCCGAGTTGGCCAGGAGCTCGCGACCCTGGTCGACGTTGGTGCCCTGCAGGCGGACGATCACGGGGATCTTCAGGCCCACTTCCTTCACCGCGGCAATGATGCCTTCGGCGATGAGGTCGCAACGCACGATACCGCCGAAGATGTTGACCAGGATGGCCTTGACCTTGTCGGACGAGAGGATGAGCTTGAACGCCTCGGTGACGCGCTCCTTGGTAGCACCGCCGCCCACGTCGAGGAAGTTGGCCGGCTCGCCGCCCGCCAGCTTGATCACGTCCATCGTGGCCATGGCCAGGCCTGCACCGTTGACCATGCAGCCAATCGTGCCGTCCATCGTGACGTAGTTGAGGTTGTGCTGCACGGCAGCCGCTTCGGCCGCGTCTTCCTGGGTGAGGTCGCGCATGGCGGCCAGGTCGGCGTGGCGGAACTCAGCGTTGTCGTCGGAGTTGACCTTGCCATCGAGGGCGGCGAGGTTGCCGTCTTCGAGGATGGCGAGCGGGTTCAGCTCAACCAGGGCCAGGTCCTTTTCGTTGAACAGCTTGTACAGGCCAAGCATGATCTTGACGAGCTGCGTGGTCTGCTTCGGGTTCAGGTCCATCTTGAAGCCGAGTTCGCGGCACTGGTACGGCTGCAGGCCTTCGACGAAATCCACCTGGAACGTGTGGATGTCTTCCGGCGTTTCAGCGGCCACCTGCTCGATATCGACGCCGCCGTGCTTGGAGGCGATGAACGAGATCGACTTGGTGTCACGATCGGTGAGGATCGAGAGGTAGAGTTCCTTGGCGATGTCGGTCGCGTCGGTCACCAGCACCAGGTTGACCGGCAGCGCGCGGCCGGCCGACTGGTACGTTTCCATGTTGGTGCCGAGCATGCCCTTGGCGGCAGCGCGGACATCATCCAGGCTGCGGCAGAACTTGACGCCACCGGCCTTGCCGCGACCGCCGGCATGGATCTGGGCCTTAACCATCCACTGCGTACCACCAAGGTGCTTGGCGGCATCGACAGCGGCGTCGGGAGAGTTGGCAACCTTGCCCGGGGGTACGGCGATGCCGTACTTCGCGAACAGTTCTTTGGCCTGGTACTCGTGGAAATTCATTCGATACCTCGAGCGAACGGAAAAAAGCGAGGATGGGGGATAACACGCGAACTACGCGAAACGGCGCAATACGGCCCAGTATTTTCGCGGATGGCGCCCGCAAAGGAAAGGGGCGGCCTCGGCGGCCTATGCCGTTCACGCGTGTTGCCGTGTATCAACGGCGCCCTATACTGGCGGTCATCCCGGGCCTCCGGGGCCGCCTGGCGGAGTGCCAACGACGTGTCCACGCCCGTGCCGACGATGAATGCCATTGCCCGGGCCAACCAGGCCACGGCACGCCACGAACTCTTCTTTTTCAACTACTTCCGGCTGGGCCAGGCGGCCGTATACACGGCGCTGGCGTTCCGCCCGGAACACATGGCGTGGCCGGTCCTGCCCGAGCCCCTGCTGGCCCGGGTCATGTCCCTGGCCTACCTGCTGGCCGCCCTGGTCATGGTCGCCCGGACCCGGAGCATGCTGCACCGCCCGGTACTGGTGGTATCGATCGGGTTGACCCTGGATATTGCCGCCGCCGTGCTGGCCCTCATCCTGATGCACGACGTGCGGATGGGCGTGGCCATGATGCTGGCGGTGAATATCGCCACGGGCGCCCTGCTGCTACCCCTGCGCCTATCCATGTTTTTCGCCGCGCTAGCCACCCTGTGCATGCTTGGCCACTCTCTTTTCGACGTGGACCAGCCCGGCGCCTCCGATCGGGAGATCGTGGAATACGGCCTGTTTGGCGCGGCCTACTTCGCCTGCGCCTCGCTCTGTTATGTGCTGGGCCGCAACATCCGAGCCTCGGAGGCCCTGGCCGAACAGCGCGGCATCGACCTGGCCAACCTCTCCCAGGTCAACGAGTTGATCATCCGGCGCATGAAAACCGGTGTGCTGCTGGTCGATGAGGGCAACCGGATCCACCAGCTGAACGAATCGGCCTGGATGCTGATGGGCAATCCCTCGGCCGAACAGCGCGACCTGGGCTCGCTGGCGCCCGAGCTCTCGCGGCGCCTGTACCACTGGCGCGCCTCGGGCAAGCTCGACGAAAGCGCGACCATGCTGGCCGATGGCACCCCGGAAGTCGTCCCGCGTTTCTCGCGCCTGGCGCCGCATGACGATTCGCACGTATTGATCTTCCTGGACGATACCTCGCTGGTCTCCCGGCGCGCCGAAGAACTCACCCTGAGCTCGCTGGGACGCCTTTCCGCGTCCATCGCCCATGAGATCCGCAACCCACTGGCCGCGATCCACTACTCCGCCCAGTTGCTCGCCGAATCCACCGAGCTGGCCGACACCGACCTGCGCATGGTCGAAATCATCAACAACCACTGCTCGCGCCTCAACGAGATCATCGAGAACATCCTCCAGCTCTCCCGCCGCGAGCGCTCGCGGCCGGAAACGCTGGACCTGAGCCGCTGGGTCCACGATTTCGTCGGCGAATACCGCCAGGGCAACGACCTGGGCGCCGACATCCTCCGCGCCGTCTCCGGCTCGGAGCCGGTCGCCGCCGTCGCCGATCCGCAGCACCTCCAACAGGTGGCATGGAACCTCGTGCAGAACGCCCTGCGCTATGGCCGGATGCCCAGCGAACCGGCCCGGGTCATGGTCGTCGCCCGGCATTCCGAGGCGGGCATCCCCATCCTCGAGGTGATCGATCGCGGTCCCGGCATCCCGCCGAAGGTCGCCGCGCAGATCTTCGAGCCGTTCTTCACCACCCACGAATACGGCACGGGGCTGGGCCTTTACCTGGCTCGCCAGATGACCGAAGCCAACCAGGCTGCGCTGGAGTATGTCCGCGTGGCCGGCGGCGGCAGTTGCTTCCGGATAAGCCTTACCCCGCCCGCCCGGACGCCCGCCGTGGCGCCGATTGCCGCCCGCGCGTGACGCCCGCCCTTTGCGTAAGCGTCGCGGGCGGTTACATTTAGACCATTAACCGAAACTGTCGGACCCGATGAGCAAGCAGACTGTCCTGGTCATCGACGACGAGCGGGACATCCGTGAGTTGTTGACCATCACTCTCGGTCGAATGGAACTCGACGTCGACGCCGTAGGGAGCGTCACCGAGGCGCGGAACGCGCTGGCATCCCGCCGCTATGACCTGTGTTTCACCGACATGCGGCTGCCCGATGGCAGCGGCCAGGAGATCATCGAGCTGATCTCGGCCACCTACCCCGACATGCCGGTGGCCATGATCACTGCTTACGGCAACGTCGACGCGGCCGTGAACGCCCTGAAAGCGGGCGCGTTCGATTTCGTCTCCAAGCCGGTCGACATCCACCTGCTGCGCCGCCTGGTGAAGACCGCATTGCGCCTTTCCGAAGAGCGCAAGGCCGATGCCGGCAACAAGGCCGCCCCGGGCGCCGACCGCCTGATCGGCGAATCGCCGGTGATGGTCGAGGTGCGCGGCAAGATCGCCAAGCTCGCCCGCAACCAGGCCCCGGTCTACATCGGCGGCGAATCCGGCGTGGGTAAAGAGCTGGTCGCCCGGCTTATCCACGAACTGGGACCGCGCGCCACGGGCACCTTTGTGCCGGTGAACTGCGGCGCGATTCCCTCCGAGCTGATGGAAAGCGAGTTCTTCGGCCACCGCAAGGGCAGCTTCACCGGTGCCCACGCCGACAAGGAGGGCCTGTTCCAGGCCGCCCACGGCGGCACGCTGTTCCTCGATGAAGTCGCCGAGCTGCCCCTGCACATGCAGGTGAAACTGCTGCGTGCGATCCAGGAAAAGGCCGTGCGCCCGATCGGCGGCCGCGACGAAGTGCCGGTCGATGTACGCATCCTCTCGGCCACGCACAAGAACCTCGCCGCACTCGTCGAGCAGGGCCAGTTCCGCCAGGATCTGTTCTACCGCATCAACGTGATCGAACTGCGCGTGCCGCCGCTGCGTGAACGCCGCGGTGACGTGCCCCGTCTTGCCGACTTCATCCTCCGCCAGCTCGCCGTCGAGTCCGGTGGCCCGGTCGGCACGCTGAAGCCGGATGCGCTCGCCGCGCTTGAGGCCTACCAGTTCCCCGGCAACGTGCGTGAACTGGAGAACATCCTCGAACGCGCCATGGCCATGTGCGAAGGCGACACGATCGAAGCGGATGACCTGATGCTGCCCCAGCGTACGGCCATGCCGGGCGAAGCCCCCATGGCTGCGGCGGGCATACCGGTTCTGCCCCCCGGCGCCGCCGCCTCGCCGGCACCGCGCAACCCCGCCGCGGATGGCTCGCTCGAGGACTACATCACCAACATCGAGCGCGACACCATCGTCAAAGCCCTGGAAGAGTCCCGCTACAACAAGACCGCCACGGCCAAGAAGCTCGGCATCACCTTCAGGGCGCTGCGCTACAAGCTGAAGAAACTCGGCATCGATTGATGCCGGGAGCATCGCGCGCAAGCGCGCTCCTACACGAGACCTGCGCAGATCTTCTGTAGGAGCGCGCAAGCGCGCGATCGGTCTTCGCGACCACCTACGCGACCTGCTTCAACGGCCGCCGAGCCACCCACCACGCCCACGCGTGCCTCCCGGCGAGCCAGGCCACGATAGAAAACACACACGCCGCTGCCGCATTCAAAACGAACCACCCCGCCAGGCGTATATCCCGCACATACGGAACATCCTGCGGTGGGAAATCCACCCACGGCGTAACGAACAGCGGGAACATCAACACCCCGCGCAACGCATCGAACAGCCACGAGTCGAAACACGGCACATCCAGGCACGACGTCTGCGCCGCGAGCACCAGCACCGCGCCCATCGTATGCACCATGCACGCCCCCACGAACATCGACGCACGCATCTTCCATACCCCCGCCACGCGCATCGATTCCGGATCCCACTTCCTCATGCCATTCCCACCCTTCCGCTGATCCTGCGTATGCAGGGGCAGGAAGCGTAGGCAGGCGGGGGCGGGGAAAGATATGGAAGGATTCTGAAAAATGCGGCGGATTGAGCGCGGATTCGGAAGCACAAATGCTGAAGCTGGTCGCGCTTGACGCAAAGACGGCGGCAGCAGTAACGTCTGTGCGCCCTAGGTCGGCCGCGGCAAATGTCGCCCAGCGGCTGCTCCTATATCGGCGTGTCATTGGCACTGAGGGGGAAATGGAATTCTTGACCAGACTGCCAGTTGCGGCAGCCACTGTTGCGTCGCGGATAAGCATCGTCATAGCGATTGCCTGCTCCGAGCTTGCACCGACGCTTTCAGCGTTCGTCAAATGCAGGTGATCCGCAGCAGTCGTCGTGGTGGGCTGCCGGCTGGGATGCCGCGAACCGCGGGCAGCTCCCCAAAGCCCCTACACCTCCCTAGGAAACATCATGAGCCGGGCGGCGAAATATTTCATTGCAATCAATATAACGTGCCTGGGAGTAGTCACGTGGCTCACTTCAAGCACATGGGCTCCCAGTGGCGCCGAGGATATGTCGGCCGCCGGCTTCGATGTCATCCTGTGGGTACTTGTCGCACTGCCGCTCACCGTCCTGGCGTTTGTGATCAACGCCATCTGGACAGTCCGTCTAGTTGCTCGCTGGAGGCGCGGCGGAACGGCACATGCGAAATCGGAGCTGATCTTCCTTACGATTCTGGGCCTGGTCTGGAGCGCGCTCTGGGTCTACGACTATTTCCATAGGTATCGCGGCGGGCTTTAGTCCTCTGCGTTGTCCTCAGGCCGTCGGCAGGCTTGGCATGCGAATTCGCCGAGAGTGGATCGCGCGCAAGCACGCTCCTACAAGAGCCTGCGTAGGTCTTGTGTAGGAGCGCGCTTGCGCGCGATCGCCTCAGTGGCCGGCTAAGGCAGGCTGACTCGCCTCAAGCGCCTCGCGCACCTTCTTCAACAAAGCGCGCGACTGGATCGGCTTGTCGATGATGTAGAGGTGTTTGATGTCCGGGAGTTCGTCGAGGTTCGGCGGCGAGTTCGGGCGGGCGAGGAGCAGCACGGCGCCGGTGTAGCCGTGTTCGAGCAAGGCGGCCAGGGTGCGCACGCCGGTGAACAGGTTCATGTCGGCGTCCATCACCACGAGATCGGGCACGCCGTGGGCTTCGATCCACTGCAGCGCTGCGGTGCCGCTCTGGCTGGCACCGGCCTGGTAGCCGTAGGTATCCAGCGTGTCGGAGAGCAGCGAGAGCTGCACCGCTTCTTCGACAACGACCAGCACGCGCTCGGCCTCCCCCTGCAGGTACGGCTCCAGTACCGTCAGATCACCCAGATCACTCTCCTCCACGCCCAGCGGCAGGTAGAGATGGAACTCGGTGCCCTCACCGACCCGGCTGCGTACACGCATCAAGCCGCCATGGCTCGCGACGATGCGCTTGCATGAAAGCAGCCCCAAACCCGTGCCCGATTCCTTCGTGGTGAAGAAGGGCTCGAACAGACGCTGCTGCACTTCAGGCGGCATGCCACCACCCGTATCGATGACTGACAAACGCAGGTAACGACCCGGCACCACGCCTTCGTCTTCGCTGAAGAAGTCATCGGCGAGCGTCACCTGTGCGGTCTCGACACGCAGACTGCCGCCCTCCGGCATGGCCTGGATCGCATTGAGGCACAGGTTCAACAAGCACTGCTGCAATTCGGTGTGATTGCCTTCGAACGAAACCTCGGGATCGAAGACATCCACCTCCATCTTCACGATGCGTGGCACGCTGCCCTGCATCAGCAGCTTCAATGCATCGGTAAGCGCCCCCAACTTCACCTGCTCGGCGCGACGCGCGCCACGAGCAAAGGAGAGCATCGACGAGACCATCTCGAGCCCACGACGGCCGCAGTCACGCACCAGCGTGCCCAGGCGAGCCAGACGCGGGTCGTCCGCATAGTCTTCCAGCGTATCGCCGGCAAGCAACAGCGGCTGCAGCAGGTTACGCAGATCGTGCGAGAGGCCGCCAGCGAGCAGCGCGAGGCTTTCGAAACGCTGCGCACGAATCAGCTCCTGCTCGGCACGCATGCGCGCCTTCAGCTCGTCGGCTTCACGCAACGCGCGGCGCACCGCCGAAGCAAGCCGCGCGGTGTTCTGCTTCAGGATGTAATCGGTGGCGCCACTGCGCAGCGCATCGATCGCGGCCTCTTCGCCCAGCGTGGCGGAGATGAAAATAAACGGGAGCTCCTTCGAACGTGCACGCAGGATCTGCAACGCACGCTCGCCACTGAAGTGCGGCATGCTCAGGTCGGAAAGCACGATATCCGGGCGAAAATCATCCAGCGCGGCCACGTAGCCCGCCTCGTCATCGACAAGACGCACTTCATAGTCGAGACCGTCGCCGTCGAGGTCCGACAACACCAGTTCCGCATCGAGCTCGCTGTCCTCGACCTGCAGGATCCTGACCTTAGGGTTCTGCCCGCTCATGTCGTACCTACCCGTTCCTTATTCGCTGTCGGGGCGCTGGTTAAGCACCGCCCAAAAATGGCCGAGCGTCTGCACGGCGGTGAAAAATTGCTGGGCATCCACCGGCTTGAGCACGTAGGCGTTCACACCAAGATCCCAGCTGCGCGCAAGATCACTCTCTTCGCGCGATGACGAAAGAATGACGACGGGCACTCGCTTCCAGCGCTCATCGGTACGCAGCTCCTTCAACACTTCAAGGCCATCTTTCCGTGGCATCTTGATATCGAGGAGGATCACGGCCGGGTCGCTTTCCGCGCGATCCGTGTAGTGACCGCGGCGGTTCAGCCAGTCCATGCAATCGACGCCATCCTCGACATGGACCACCGGGTTGGCCAGGTTCGCTTCACGCAAGGCGTCCATCGCCATCTCGGCGTCGGCCGGCGAATCTTCAACCAGAAGAATGGTACGAATATCGTTGTTGCTCATGCGTTACCTCCACGGGCACCCGGAACATCGGATGCCGGTAGCGAAAAATGAAATACCGCGCCACGGTCGGTTTCACCCTCGGCCCACGTGCGCCCACCATGGCGCGCGATAATGCGGCGTACATTGGCAAGGCCGATGCCGTTGCCAGGGAACTCGGAAGCGCGGTGCAAGCGCTGGAACACGCCGAACAGCTTGCCGGCGTACTGCATGTCGAAACCGGCGCCGTTGTCGCGAACGAAGAACTCGTAATCGCCCGCAGGTGTCCGCTCCAAGCCGACCTCAATGCGGCCCACCTCGCGGTTGCCGGTGTATTTCACCGCATTGCCGAGAAGGTTCTGCCACACCGTGCGCAACATGTTTTCATCGCCTACCACGATAGGCAGCGGGGCGACCTTCCATTCGATATGGCGGTCGCGCACGTCGGTCTCAACCAGTGCACGCGCCTCTTCCGCCAGTGATTGCATATCCACCGCCTGCAGGCGCAGCGCGCCACGGCCGAGGCGCGAGAACACCAGCAGGTCGTCGATCAGCTGCGCCATGCGCCGCGATGAACTGCTGATCACGTCGATGTAATGGTGCACGCGATCATCGGCCTGGTCGCCGAGATGCGCCTCCAGCTTCCCGGCAAAGCCCGAGATGTGCCGCAGCGGTGCGCGCAGGTCGTGCGATACCGAGTAGCTGAAGGCTTCCAACTCGCGGTTCACATCCGACACCTGCTCTACCTTGCCTTCCAACTGGCGGTTGAGCTCGCTGACCTTCTGCTCGACCAGCGCGCGCGCGGTGATGTCGCTCACCGTGATCAACAACGCCGGGGCGGCGGTATCAGGCTGTTCGATGCGGCGGGCGTTGATCACCACGAAACGATCGATGCCATCGACCGTGCGCTGGGTGAGCTCGTAGTCCCACAGCTCGCGGTCGCGGGCGATCACGTCGCCCAGGCGCTGCAGCAGGGCGGGATCATCCCATGCGCCATTGCCGATGGACTTCAACGGCATACGCGCTTCCTCGTCCTCGGTATCGAAACCATAGAGCTCGGCGAACGCGGTGTTGACCAGCAGCGTGCGCAGCCCGCCATCGAGCATGGCGATCGGCTCGCGTACGGCCTGCACGATGAGCTGGGATCGCTGTACGGCATCGGAGGCGCGGGATTCCGCCGCAAGGCGAATGGCGATCTGCCGTTCCGACACGACCACCACGATCGCCAGCAACACGATCTGCGCGATCGCAGCCACGCCAAGCACGAGCCGGTTATCGGTCGCGGTGCCGCGTGCATCTGCGCGGCGGGCGTCCAGCAGCCTGGCTTCTGCGTCGAGGATATCCACCACGCGATCACGGAACGGGAACATGTGCCGGGCTGTTTCCATATCGGTAAACGCGCCAGCGCGATCACCCGCCCTGGCCTTGGCCAGGGCATCGTCGGTGAGCTGGACGCGCCCGTGGATCACGGTTTCCAACCCGCCGATGCGGGCGATCTGCTCCGGGTTATCCCGGACCATGCCGCGCAACTCGGTGAGGACCCCGGGGAGCCGGGTCTCAGGAAGACGCGCACGTTGCTCAAGGTCGGTATCGAGCGCACCCCCGGCGGCCACCGTGTACACCGCCGCCTCGCTGCTGCGCAGGATCGCATCCAACCGATAGACCGCCGCCTTGATATCCGCCGTGTGGGTCACCCAGTCGCGCGAGTTGAGCGCGTCATCCGCGCTGGAGCGCGTGATGAAGTACGGTAGCGCCACGCTTACCACCACCGCGGCCAACAAACCCACGAGGCGCCAGCGCCATCCGGTGCGAGTGGTCATGCCTTCGCCATCCCCACGACGACTCCTGCCCAAAGTGAACGGGCATTGTAAACGCTGTGGTGAATCGAACGCTGGATCGCCATGCCCCGCCCTGTGCATAAACGCGACGGGCGCGCGCCACCTGATGCTGTAAGCCCCCGAAAACACCGGGAAAGCCTACAACCAGGGAGCCGCGCGCCCGTCAGCTTTGGGCGGTAATGGAAGCCACGCGAGCGTGAAGATCGTGTGACGGTTTGCTTAGTTCGCCTTTACTTTTCCGACGTGCTCATCGAGTACGGCGCGGCATCCGCGGAGGCGCCCCACTTCGACGGCTCGGCCTGCATCGAGAAGTGCAGTTCGCCGCCGGCGGTGAGCTCTTCGTGCGTGACCCACGTACGGGCCAGGTCCTTGCCATTCAGGGTGACCTTGCCCACGTACGGGTGCTTCGCATCGAGGTGATCGGTCGATACGGTGAAGTGCTTGCCATTCTGCAGATTCAGCGTGGCCTTTTCGACGAACGGGCGGCCGATCACGTACTGGCTGCTGCCCGGCGCGACCGGGTAGAAGCCCAGCGAACTGAAGACGTACCAGGCTGACATCTGGCCAAGATCATCGTTACCCACCAGGCCCGTCGGGGTCGGCGTGTACTGGGTCTTCATGATCTGGGTCAGGCGCTCCTGGGTCTTCCAGGGCTGGCCAGCGTAGTCGTACAGGTAGGCCACGTGATGGCTCGGCTCGTTACCGTGCGCGTACCAGCCGATCAGGCCGGTGATGTCTTCGACGTGCGCGAACGACTTCGGATCGACCTTGGCATCGAACACGGAGTCGAGCTTCTTCACGAAGGCATCCGGGCCGCCAAGCGTCTGGATCAGCGCCGCGACATCCTGCGGCACGTACCACGAGTACTGCCACGCGTTGCCTTCGGTGTAGTCGCTGCCGTAGGCGGCCGACGACGGATCGAACGGCTCGCGGTAATTGCCATCCGACTTGCGCGCACGCAGGAAGCCGGTCTTCGCATCGAAGCTGTTCTTCCAGTTGCCCGCGCGCTTCATGAAGGTCGCGGCCACGTCATCCTTGCCCATCGCCTTGGCGGCCTGGGCCAGCGACCAGTCGTCGAACGCGTATTCCACGGTCTTCGAGGCGGCTTCCGGCTGGTGGTCGATCGGCACGTAGCCGAGCTTCATGTAATCGTCGAGACCGCCATACGGGCCGTACGTGGCGCTGGCGACCATGGCATCGAGCGCCTTCTGCGGGTCGTAGCCACGGATGCCCTTGACGTAGGCATCGGCGATCACCGGCACCGCGTGGTAACCGATCATGCACCAGGTTTCCATGCCACCGAACGACCACACCGGCAGGATCCCGAACGGGCTGGATTCGCGGGCCGCGATGAGCGAGCTCACGAAATCGTTGCTCTTGTTCGGCTCGAGCAGGGTCATCAGCGGCTGCTGGGCGCGGTACACGTCCCACAGCGACCAGGTGGAATAGAAATCGAAGCCCTTGGCGGTATGCACCTGGTTATCCGGGCCACGGTACTGACCGTTCACGTCCATCGAGAGCGTGGGCGAAAGCATTGAGTGGTACAGCGCCGTGTAGAAGGTCTTGCGGGTCTCGGCCGGGGCTTGCAGGTCGACCACCGACAGGGTCTTCTCCCACAGCTGGCGGGCGTCGGCACGGCGGGCATCGAAGTCGAAGCCTTCGCCATCCTTGTCCAGGTTGGCGATCGCGTTGTCTTCGCTCACCGTGGAAATCGCCACCTTGGCGATCAGTGGCTTGTCGAGGTTGCCGAAGTCGAACACGCCCTCGAGCTCACGGCCGCTGATGCCGTCGGTGTCATCGTTACGGTTGCCGGGGCCACCAAAGCCGCGGTAGACGATCTTCTCTTCGCGGTTCTTCAGCTCGCGCGACGTCATCGGCTGGTTGAAGCGCATGGCGAAGTAGAGCTGGCGACCCGGAGCCCAGCCGCGGGTTTCGCGACCGCCGGTCACGGTGCCATCGGGGCGCACACGCAGCGTGGCCCAGAGCACCTTGCCCTCGTAGTCGTAGATGCTCGGGCGCAGGTCCAGCAGCACGTGGGCCGGCTTGCCCTTGGGGAAGGTATAGCGGTGGAAGCCGACGCGCGCATTTGCCGTCAGTTCGGCGCGAACGTCGTAGTCGCTCAGGGTGACCGCGTAGTAACCTGCCTCGGTCTTCTCGCTCGCATGGGAAAAACGCGAGCGGTAACCGCTGCCAGGCTGGTCGGGGGAGCCGGGGTCCAGCTTCACGTCGCCGGCGATGGGCATGACGAGCACGTCGCCCAGGTCGGAGTGCCCGCTGCCGGAGAAGTGCGTATGCGAGAAACCCATGATGCTCGAGTCGGCGTACTGGTAACCGGCCGCCCACTTGTAGGCATGCTTGAAGTCGGGCATAGCCGTATCAGGGGAAAGCTGGACCATACCGAAGGGCACCGTGGCACCCGGGAAGGTGTGGCCATCGCCCCCCGTACCGATCGACGGATCGACCGCCGACCAGGCGCTGGAGCCCTTGCCGCTGGAAGCCGCCATGGCCAGGGCAGGCAGGGCAAGGGACAGGGCGGCGGCCAGCAGGCCGCGGCGCAGGCAGGTGGAACGGGACATCGGATTCTCCCCAGGAATGAACGAAACGGTCTGAAAAGCGGTCATGATCATTTGGATCGTGACAAACGCGTCGAACGTAGCAAAGATAGCGTGCCCACGCATGTTGCAGTGCGTGATGCATCCCATGGCCTACCGCGCGATGATCGCGCGGTTTAGATCGTTTGAAGGAGTCACGATGGCGAGGACAACCCCGCAGCGCCGCAAGGTCACGCTGGCCGACATCGCCCAGGGATGCGATGTCTCGCGGGCCACGGTTTCACTGGTCCTGCGTGGCAGCCCCCTGGTGAACTCGGCTACCCGGGCCCGGGTGGAGGCCGAGCTGAAGCGGCAAGGCTACGTCTATAACCGGGCAGCCGCCAACCTGCGCCGGCGTACGTCATCGAGCATTGGCCTGGTCATCAACGACCTGGGTAACCCCTTCTTCGCCGAATTCGCCGCCGGGGCCGATGAAACCCTGGCCAGCGCCGGGTACGTCACCCTGCTCGGCAACACCGGCGAATCGCCCGAGCGCCAGCAGGCGGTGCTCAACTCCATGATCGAGCACGGCCCGGCCGGGATCATCCTCTCCCCCGCCGAGGGCAGCGATGGCGAGCGGGTGCTGACCGCCGTCGGCATGCATACCCCGCTCCTCGTCTTCAACCGCGAACTCCCCGATGACGATGGCTCGCATCGCTGGGACACGCTGGAGATGGATAACGAGCACGGCGCGCGGCTCGCCACGCAGCACCTGATCGAGCTGGGCCACCAGCGCATCGCCTTCTTTGGCGGCCACCGCGATTCGAGCTCGGTGGAACAGCGCCGCCGCGGCTACGCCGATGCCATGAAGGCGGCCGGTCTCAAGGTCGACCCCAACTGGCTGATCGAAAGCGCGCCGACGCGCCTGGAAGCCGCCCGCCAGACCGGCGCGCTTTTTGCGCGGGATCCGGCACCCACGGCGGCGGTTTGCTACAACGATGCTGTCGCGCTTGGCCTTATGCTGGGTTTGACGAAGCGCGGCCGCCGCCCGGGCGAAGATTTCGCCCTGACCGGCTTCGATGACGTCGCTGAAGCCTCGGTGTGCGTCCCACCCCTCACCACCGTCGCGGTCGATCCGCGCGGCCTGGGCCGGCGCAGCGCCGAACTCATCCTGGAACGACTTCGCAATCCCGAGACGGACACAGCCTATACGATCGCGCCAGTGCGCCTGGTCGTTCGCGAAAGCAGCTGCACACCGTCGTCCCCCTGACCCACTCAATGGAGCGCCCTATGGCCACCGGATCCACGCCATTGCCCAACTCGTCGTCGTCCGCGTCGACCTCGGGCGACACCCGATATACCTTCTTCCCGCTCGCCCTGGGCGTGATGAGCACCATTTTCTTCATGTGGGGCTTCATCACGTGTCTTAACGACATCCTGATCCCGCACCTGAAGGCGGTGTTCGAGCTGAACTACGCGCAGGCGTTGCTCATCCAGTTCACCTTCTTCGGCGCGTATTTCATCATGTCGCTGCCCGCCGGCAAGCTGGTCGCCGCCCTTGGCTACAAGAAGGGCATCGTCGCGGGCCTGATCATCACCGGCATCGGCGCCGTGCTGTTCTGGCCAGCCGCCGGCCTGCGCGTGTATGAGTTCTTCCTCGGCGCGCTGTTCATCCTGGCCACGGGTATCACCGTGCTGCAGGTGGCCGCCAACCCGTACGTGGCCCTGCTCGGTCCGGAAAAGACGGCTTCGAGCCGCCTCACGCTCGCCCAGGCCCTGAACTCGTTCGGCACCTTCCTCGCCCCGTTCTTCGGCGGCGTGCTGATCCTGTCGAACGAAGTGAAGTCCAGCGCGGATGTCGCCAAGCTCTCGGCCGCCGAACAGGTCACCTACCGCGCGCACGAAGCCGCGTCGGTGCAGGGCCCGTACATCGGCCTGGCCGTGGTGCTGGTGCTGCTGGCGATCGGCGTGTACCTGTTCAACCTGCCGAAGCTGGAAGAAACCACCGAGAAGGCCGATGCCGACCACCATTCGCTGATGGATGCGCTGAAGACCCCGCACGTGTTCTTCGGCGTGCTCGGCATCTTCTTCTACGTCGGCGGCGAAGTGTCGATCGGTAGCTTCATGATCAACTACCTGCAATTGCCCGAGATCGGCAACATGAGCGGCCCGGTCGCCGCCAACCACGTGGCGTTCTACTGGGGCGGCGCGATGGTCGGCCGCTTCATCGGCTCGGCCCTGCTCGCCAAGTTCTCGCCGCGCAAGCTGCTTGCCGTGTTCGCCGTGATCAACGTGCTGCTGGTCATCACCACCATGCTGACCACCGGCTTCATCGCGACCTACAGCATCGTGGCCATCGGCCTGTTCAACTCGATCATGTTCCCGACGATCTTCTCGCTGGGTATCGAGCGCATGGGTCCGCTGACCGGCAAGGCCTCGGCCCTGCTGATCATGGCCATCGTCGGTGGCGCGCTGATTCCCTGGATCCAGGGTGTCATCGCTGACCAGATCGGCCTGCAGCACGCGTTCTTCATCCCGCTGATCTGCTACCTGTACATCGTGTTCTTCGGTATCTCCGGCTCCAAGGTCCGCGGCACGCCTGTCGCCGCCCGCTAAGACCTCCATGGCGACGGCCGGCGTTACGCCGGCCGTCGCGTTTTCTACCGCACCAACGACAGGCCGTACGCATGTCTTCCATCCTCTGCTTCGGCGAGGCGCTGATCGATTTCCACGCACAGCCCCAGGGCGGCGCCGGTCAGCCTCCCGCCTTCGTTCCGTTCGCCGGCGGCGCGCCCGCCAACGTCGCGGTTGCCGCTGCCCTGCTCGGCGCCCGTGCCCGGTTTGCCGGCATGCTCGCACGCGACATGTTTGGCGATTTCCTGCTCAAGAGCCTCACCGACCTTGGCGTCGGCGTGGAGGACGTGGCGCGCACCGACGAGGCGCGCACCGCGCTCGCCTTCGTGGCCCACGATGACAAGGGCGACCGCAGCTTCAGCTTCTACCGCCCACCGGCGGCGGACCTGCTGTTCCGCCCCGAACACTTCCGCAAGGAAGCGTTCGATGACGTGGGCATCTTCCACGTCTGCTCCAATTCGCTGACCGAAGGCGCGATCGCCGAGACCACCGTCGAGGGCATGCGCCGTGCCCGTGCCGCGGGCGCGCTGGTCAGCTTTGACATGAACCTGCGCCCTGCGCTGTGGCCAAAGGGCCACGAGCAGGACCAGCAGCTGTCGCGCCTGTGGCAGACGCTCTCCGAAGCCGACGTGATCAAGCTCAGCGCGGAAGAGTTCGCGGTGGTGCATGAAGGTGCAGGCTCGGACGACGCGGTGCTGAAGCGCCTTTGGGAAGGCAAAGCCCGTCTGCTGCTGATCACCGACGGCCCGGCACCGATGCGCTGGTTCACGCGCAGCGCCAACGGCACGATCCCGGGCTACACCGTCGATGCGGTGGATACCACCGCGGCAGGCGATGCCTTCGTGGGCGGCATGCTCGCGCGCCTGGCGGCCGAGGGCACCACGCACGCCGATCTCGATGCCCTGGTGGCCGATGGCCCCCGCCTGACCGCCCTGATTCGTTTCGCAGCCGCGTGCGGCGCCATCACGGCCACACGCAAGGGCTCGTTCACCGCCATTCCCAACCAGGCTGAAGTCAAGGCCTTTATGGAGAAGCACGCATGACGACCGTCCCCCTCCCCAATTTCCATGACGTCAACGTGCTCCGCAAGCACGTTGCCACGACCATGAAGTTCTACGCGCCCAACGAAGTCGACACGAACGGCGGCTTCTTCCAGTACTACAAGGACGATGGCTCGGTGTACGACCGTAGTCACCGCCACCTGGTATCAAGCACGCGTTTTGTCTTCAACCACGCCATGGCGTTCCTGGAATTCGGCAAGCCCGAAGACAAGCAACTCACCATGCACGGCCTGAAGTACCTGCGCGAAGTGCACCTGAACCCGGAGACGGGCGGCTACGCGTGGACCATCGCCGATGGCAAGCGCGATGACCAGATGAACCACTGCTACGGCCTGGCCTTCATGCTGCTGGCCTACTCGTGTGGCGTGAAGGTTGGCTTCGACGAAGCCCGCGCCTGGCAGGGCGAGATCTGGGATCTGCTTGAGAAGCGCTATTGGGAACCCGGCCCGGGCCTGTACCGCGACGAGGCCGACAAGGACTGGACCTTCACCGGTTACCGCGGCCAGAACGCGAACATGCACATGACCGAGGCCATGATCGCCGCGTGGGAAGCCACGAAGGAAGATCGTTACCTCGACCGCGCGCTGCTGCTCGCCGAGAACATGACCCAGCGCCAGGCGGGCCTGACCCCGCAGAAGCTGATCTGGGAGCACTACCACGAGAACTGGACGATTGACTGGGAATACAACCTGGACAATCCGAAGCACCTGTTCCGTCCGTGGGGTTTCCAGCCCGGCCACCAGACCGAGTGGGCCAAGCTGCTCATGATGCTCGAGCGCTACACCAAGGGCACGCCGCGGCATAAGGCCTGGCTGGTGCCGACCGGTGCGCACCTGTTCGACGTGGCGCTGGACAAGGCGTGGGACGAGGAACACGGCGGCATCGCCTACGGCTTCGCGCCGGAAGGCGAGGTTTGCGACGACGACAAGTACTTCTGGGTGCAGGCCGAATCGCTGGCCGCCGCGCAGCTGCTTTTCGAGACCACCGGCGACGCGAAGTACGACGAGTGGTACGAGAGGATCTGGGCATACAGCTGGGAATACTTCGTCGATCATAAATACGGCGCGTGGTACCGCATCCTGCACCGCGATAACTCGAAGTACGATGACGAGAAGAGCCCCGCAGGCAAGACCGATTACCACACGATGGGCGCGTGCTACGAAGTGATGGCCTCGCTGCGGCGCATGCAGAAGTAACCCGATTGTAGGAGCGCGCTTGCGAGCGATGGGTCGTGCGGTAATCCCCATCGCGCGCAAGCGCGCTCCTACAGATAAGCGTCAGGCTCGGCGTTTTTTGGCGGGGGCTTTGCGTGTGGCGGTTTTCTTGACGGCGGCCTTTTTGGTCGCCGTTTTCTTTGGGGACGCTTTTTTCGCCGCGGGCTTCGTCGCAGCCGCTTTCTTCGCGGGCGTGCGCTTCTTGGCGCCGATGCTCTTCTTCAGCAGCTCCATGAAGTCGACCACGTTGGTGGTGGCATGCTCCGGTACGCGGTCGTCATCCTCCTCGACCGTGGTGGTGACACCCTTGCTCTTCAGCCGCTTCTCGATGACCTTGCGCAGCTTGTCGCGGAAGTCGTCGCGGTAATCATCCGGTTTCCACTTCCCGGCCATGGACTTGACCAGATCGACGGCCATCTGGATCTCCCTGGGGGTGATCCGGTAGGCCGCGGTTTCCTTCGCTGGCAGGCCGTACTCCTCCGGATCCACCAGCTCGGCCTGGTAGCGCAGGATGTTGAGCAGCAGCGCGTCGCCCTCCGGCATCACCGCCGCGAGGTACTCACGGGTGCGGATCACCACGCGGGCGATGCCGATCTTTCCGGTCTTCTTCAGCGTTTCGCGCAGCAGCACATAGCCCTTCTCGGCCTTCTTCGCCGGGGCGAGGATGTAAGGCTTCTCGAAATAGGCGGGAGGGATATCGCCGGCATCGACGAAGCTGTCGATTTCCACCGTCTCGTGGGCGTCGCTGGCCGCGCTCTTGATGTCGTCCTCTTCCAGGACGACATAGTTGCCCTTCTGGTATTCGAAGGCCTTGACGATGTCCTTCCACGGCACTTCCTCGCCGGTATCGGCGTTCACCCGCTCATAGCGCACCGGCGTGTTGCTGCGCTGGTCGAGCATGCGGAAGTGGATATCGGTGCGCCGCTCGCCCGTCATCAGGCGGATCGGCACGTTGAGCAGGCCAAACGAAAGCGTACCGGTCCAGATCGGGCGTGCCATGCGGGCGATCCTCGGGCGTTGGGACGCCAAGCATCGCGCGGCTTCTGTCTAGGAAATGTAGGAGCGCGCTGAGATTGCGCGTTTATCCCCTTTTCGGGGGCGATGGGGGTTGTGGCTAGCACCCATCGCGCGCAAGCGCGCTCCTACAAGGGCATCGTTACTTTCCTTCGACTACGGGGAGCTCGATCGCGCTGGCCTGGCCGGGGGTGTGCCAGACCTGCTGTGTGGCCTTCACGTAATCGGCCGGCTTGGCGAAGAAGATGTTCGGCACGTAGGTCTGCGGGTTGCGGTCGTACAGCGGGAACCAGGAGGACTGCACCTGGACCATCACCCGGTGGCCGGGGAGGAAGGTGTGGTTCACCGTGGGCAGGCCGAACTTGTACTGCAGCGGCGTGTTCGGGGTGAGTGCCTTCGGCTCGCTGAAGCTCTCGCGGTAGCGGCCGCGGAAGATATCCATGGAGACCGAGAGCTCGTACCCGCCCATCGTCGGCGCGGACGCGTTCGTGTCCGGATACACGTCGATCAGCTTCACCACCCAATCGCTATCCGTGCCACTGGTGGAGGCGTACAGGTTCACCTGGGGCGCGCCAGCGACCCGTAGCGGCGCCGTAAGCGGCTCGGTCACGTAGGTGAGCACGTCGGGGCGGCCATCGACAAAACGCTGGTCCTGGACCAGCCAGGTCGTCCACGACTGGCGGTCGGCGAAGTGCACCGGGCGCGGCACGTACGGCACCGGCTTGGCGGGATCGGAGACATACTCGTCGTACTTCGCGGCATCGGCGCCCGGGGCGGTGAACGAAAGCCCACCATTCGCCTCGAGGAACAGCGGCTTCGTGCCCTTGGCCTGTGGCCATGACTTGAAGCGGTCCCAATGGTTTTCGCCCGTGTTGTAGATAAACACGGGTGGCGTGTTCGCCTTTGGCGCACCATCCACGAGATATTGGTTGAAGAACGGCAGTAGCACGTCGCGGCGGAACTGCAGGGCGGTATCGCCATCCCAGTTCAGCGCACCGAGCGAATCGGCGCCGTAGTTCACCTGGCTATGCCGCCACGGGCCCATCACCAGGTAGTTCTTGTCGTTGCCCTTGTCTTTCGGCTCCACGGCTTCGTAGCTGTGGATCGCGCCCCACATGTCTTCCTGGTCCCACAGGCCCTGCAGCCACATGGTGGGCACCTTCAGCGGCTGCTTCGCCATCACCTTGTCCAGCGCCTGGTTCGACCAGAAGCTGTCGTAGGCCGGGTGCTCGCTGACCTTGCGCCAGTAAGGCAGCGATTCGACGCCGTTGGCCTTCGCGTAGTCACCCGCTGAGCCCGCGCGCAGGAAGTTCGCGTAATCGTCGTAACCTTCACGGGTGATCGAGCTGCCCTTTCCGGTCTTCGTGGTCTGGCCGGTGAAGTAATCGAAATTGGTCTGGCGGAAGGCGCCGTAGTGGAACCAGTCGTCACCCATCCAGCCATCCACCATGGGGCTTTCCGGCGCGGCCACCTTGAGCGCCGGGTGCGGATTCACCAGCGCCATCACCACGGTGAAGCCTTCATACGAAGAGCCCAGCATGCCGACCTTGCCATTCGACTCCGGCAGGTTCTTCACCAGCCAGTCGATCGTGTCGTACGCGTCGGTGGAGTGGTCTACCTTCGTATCGTTGAGCGGGCCGATCAACGGGCGGGTCATCACGTAATCGCCCTTGGAGCCGTACTTGCCGCGCACGTCCTGGAACACGCGGATATAACCGGCATCGACGAAGACCTCATCGCCCTGGGGCAGCAGGTCGCGCATGGTGTGCGCATCGGCACGGGCGGCACGGCCATCGGCGTTGTATGGCGTGCGGGTCAGCAGGATCGGGGCGTGCTTCGCGCCCTTGGGAATCACGATCACCGTGTGCAGCGTGACGCCATCGCGCATAGGGATCTCTACCTCGCGCTTGATGAAGTCGTTCGCCGCCGTGGGCGCGTCGTACTTCGTGGGGATATCGGGCGTCATGGGCGCCGTCTGCGCAGCGGCGATGCCGGCAGCGACGGCGAGGGAAAGGGCGAGCAGGGTATACGGCAGCGAGCGACGGGTCATCGAGCGGCTCCTTAGGCAGTGGGACGGCATAACCGCCCTAGCCTGCCCGATCCGCGTCGCCCACACCATGGCCACCGGTCACGGCGCCAGGCGGGCGAAAAAAAAGTCCTTCACGTATTAGCTGGGTTGTCCGCTGCTACGCGCCTCGTGATCGGTTCATTCGCTGGCGCGAATGCATGGGTTGAGCGGCTTGCGCCGCCTTCGGCTGGGGGTCTATCGGCGTCGGGGACGGGCAGGCCCTGGGGGCCGCCAGTCGCGGACCTTCGGACCGGGCCGTAGCTCCCTTGTCGCGAAAATCGGTACGCCCGGCGGCCCTCCGCTCATGTCGGCCCCCAGGGCCTGCCCGTCCCCGAGTCCACACGCGCCGTTACATGCCGCACAAGCCGGCATGCCGAAGCCCTGCCCCTTGTAGGAGCGCGCTTGCGCGCGATCAGCCGACGAAGCACTGATGCCGTGCGCCTTGCAGTAACCATGTGCCCGGACACACGCCACGAAGACCGAAACGTTCGCGTTGAAGTCGTTTCTGGTGATTGTGGGTAAAGGTCATTGCCACGGCACACTGACCTGGGGGCTCGCGCGAGCCAGGTGGCTTACGGCATCACCGCTCCGTGAGCCTATCGCGCGCAAGCGCGCTCCTACAGGCGGGGCGCTGACGTGGCGGGCTCTCCGATACGAACCTCATCGCTGGGTGCTGGGTGGGCAGGCCCGTGGGGTCGACATGAGCGGAGGGCCGCCCGGTGCTTCGATTATCGCGAAGAGGAGCTACGGCCCGGTCCGAAGGTCCGCGACTGGCGGCCCCACGGGCCTGCCCACACGGCGCGTCCTCGACCCACCAAGAACGCGGCGGCGAACGCCGCTAGATACACGCATTCGCGCCAGCGAATGAACCGATTACAAAGCGTGAGGCAGCGAACCCTGGTAATACGCGAAGAACCCAAAAAAAACGCCGCCCCGGGGGGCGGCGTTTTTCGAATCGACCTACCCGCGAGCGCGGGTAGACAGATTACTTGGCAGCGGTCGAAGCAGCAGCCGGGGCAGCAGCGTCGGCAGCCGGAGCCGTCGAAGCAGCGGCCGGGGCAGCAGCGTCGGCAGCCGGAGCGGTCGAGGCAGCGGCCGGGGCAGCGTCGGCAGCCGGAGCAGCCGGGGCGGTCGAAGCAGCGGCCGGGGTCTCAGCCGGGGCAGCGGTGTCTTCGCTCTTGTTGCAGCCCGAGAGGGCGGCGACGGCGATGAGGGCGAGAGCGGCGATCGGGGCAAACTTCATGGTGTGTGGCTCCTCTAAATGTTTTTATGAAGCAAATGCGGCGGTGGATATACCCCACGAACGGCGGAACCCTCCACGGCTACCACCACATTTGCAGGCTTATCGGTGTAACACCCGGGACGTACCTATCGGAAGATAACCGCGTACAGGGCTTAACGACAATGGCGAAGCGAGTCTGTCGGTCTAGGCCGCGCAGACGCGTTCCCTGCCATTTTCAGAATAAACGCGTCTTCACGCACGGGGCTAGCCCCCGGACTTGTCATTGTTAAGTTGGCATTATGACATGAAGTATACGCCGCGCGTACCTGCGAACGGGCCGGGGGCGGGTGGCAAGCTGAACCTATATGCCTAAAAGCGAGTCATTTAGTGCTCTCGCCATCCCTCGGGACTACGCAGGAAAAACCGCGATCTTCGCGCCACGCGTCGGCAACGGCGGCTGAATTCCTATGAAATGGGTCGCAGCACACGACACGTAACGGTTGACAAACTTCGTGCCGATAAAGGGGGTTCTTGCTAGCCAACGAGTTCGACGGCTTCGGGGCGTGCCCGCCGCGCCGTGACCGTACTGCCGATCGAGGCGAGCACGATGAAGCCGATCGCCACCCATTGCTGGCCGGTAAGGTGCTCACCGAGCAGCACCATGGCCAATAGGGAGGCGACCGCCGGCTCCAGGCTGACCATGATGCCGAAGGTCTGGCTGGGCAGGCGCTTCAGCGCCATCATTTCCAGCGACATGGGGATGGCGCTCGAGATGATCGCGATGCCCACCCCCGCAGCCAGGACCATCGGATCAAGCAGTAACGCGCCCGCGTGGGCCACGCCCACCGGCACGACCACCAGGCTGGCGGCCACCAGGCCAAGCGACACCGAATGCCCCGCGTGGAGATGCCCGGCTTGCTTGCCGAACAGGATGTACAACGCCCAACACACGGCCGCACCCAACGCGAACATCACCCCGGTCGGGTCCAGGCTGCTTTGCTGGCCGAAGGGCAGCAGCATGGCGAGACCCGCGATGGCGCTGGCCAGCCACAGAAAGTCCGCCGGCCGGCGGGAGGAAAGCATCGCGACCGCAAGCGGGCCGCTGAACTCGATAGCGACAGCCAGGCCAAACGGGATCGTGCGCAGGGCCATGTAGAACAACAGGTTCATCACGCCCAGGGTGAGCCCGTAGCGGATGACGAAACCCGCATCACGGCGGCTCAACGGCCAGCGCCACGGCCGCCAGAACAACAGCAGCACCAGGGCCGAGAAGCCCACGCGCAATGCCGAAGTCCCCTCCGCGCCGACCAGCGGGAAGAGTTTCTTGGCGAACGACGTGCCGATGCAGAGCGAGGTGACCGACCCGAGCACGGCGAGCGCGGGTAACCAGGGGGAGTGTCGGGAGTCCATCCGCGAACTGTATCCCAGCAGTGCACCTGTAGGAGCGCGCTTGTGCGCGATGGGGTCACCTCGAGCACCCATCGCGCGCAAGCGCGCTCCTACAAATCAGGCGGTTTGTTTGCCGATCGCTTCGAGGTCATCGAGCACTTCGTGCGGCAGTTCGATGGTCGCGGCCGAGAGGTTCTGGCGCAGGTGCGCCAGCGACGACGTGCCGGGGATCAGCAGGAGGTTTGGCGAGCGGTGCAGCAGCCAGGCCAGTGCGACCTGCATCGGCGTTTCATCGAGGTGCTTGGCCACCGCCGCCAGGCGATCGGACTGCAACGGGCTGAACCCACCCAGCGGGAAAAACGGCACATAGGCGATCTTCAGCGCGTTCAACGCATCGACCAGCGCATCGTCGGCACGTTGCACCAGGTTGTACTGGTTCTGCACACAGACCACCGGTGCGATGCGCTGCGCTTCGTGCACCTGCGCCAGCGTGGCATTGCTCAGGCCCAGGTGGCGGATCAGCCCCTGCTGCTGGAGCTCGGCAAGCGCCGTGAACTCCTTCTCGATCGAGCCTTCCTTCGGCGCGTGGATGTCACCCATGATGCGCAGGTTCACTACATCGATGACGTCGACGCCAAGGTTGCGCAGGTTGTCATGCACGCCCTTCACCAGCTCGGCCGGCTTCATCGCGGGAAGCCATTCCCCTTCAGTGCCGCGGATCGCACCTACCTTGGTCACGATGGTGAGGTTATCCGGGTATGGACCGCCAAGCGCCTCGCGGATGATCTGGTTGGTGACGTGCGGCCCGTAGAAATCGCTGGTGTCGATGTGGTTCACGCCCGACGCGATCGCCTCGCGCAACAGGGTGATGGCGGCCGCACGATCCTTCGGCGGCCCGAATACACCGGGACCCGCGAGCTGCATGGCCCCGTAACCGAGGCGGTGTACCGAACGGTCGCCGAGCATCCAGCTTCCGGATTGGGAAATGTCGATCATGTAGGTCACTCCTCCTTGGGTGGGGGAACTATAGGCGCTCCCGCTTTGCGCGATAATCCGTTCAAACCGGCACGGGCCGTACGGGATCCCGAACAATGACCGACTTCCAGGATCTTTCCGCCTTCCTCGCCGTGGTCCGCGCTGGCGGCTTCCGCGAAGCCGCACGTACCGCCGGGCAGTCCGCCTCCAGCCTGAGCGAGGCCGTTCGCCGGCTCGAAGCGTCGATGGGCGTGCGCCTGCTTAACCGCACCACCCGTTCCGTCGCGCCGACCGAGGTAGGCGCCCGTCTGGCGGAACGGCTGGCGCCGGCCTTCGGCGAGATGGAAGCCGCGCTCGATGTGGTCAACCACTTCCGCGACCGCCCGGCCGGCACGCTGCGGATCAACGTGCCTGCCAACGTGGCCAGGACCGTGCTCCAGCCGATCATCTTTCCCTTCCTCGAACGCTATCCCGACATCCGCCTCGAGATCGTCGTGGAAGACAGCTTCGTCGATCTGCTCGCCGCGGGTTGCGACGCGGGCATCCGGTATGACGAACGACTCGAACTCGACATGGTCGCCCTGCCGATCGGCCCGCGCGTGCAACGCCTCGTGACCGCCGCATCACCCACGTACCTCGCGAAACACGGCAGGCCGACGCATCCGCGCGAGCTCCTCCAGCATCGCTGCATGCGCGGGCAGTTCGCCGGTGGCCGGATTCCGGCCTGGGAATTTGAAAAGAACGGCGAGGTCGTCCTCGTCGAGCCGCAGGGTCCGTTACTCGTCCGCCAGGGTTCCGCGTTCGATCTGGCAGTAGAAGGCGCCATCGCCAGCCTGGGTATCATCCACCTGTTCGATGACTGGCTGCGTCCTGCGCTTGAAAGTGGTGCGCTGGTGACCGTCCTCGATGACTGGGTGCAGGAGTTCAGCGGACCGTTCCTGTACTACCCCGGGCGCAAGCACCTGCCCTCGCCCCTGCGCGCGTTCGTGGACTTCATTCGCGAGGCCAGCTCAGGTTGAGGAGACGTCGACGCGGGCTTCCAGCGCGTCGGCGAACTTGCGCATCAGCCTGACCA
Source organism: Luteibacter sp. (assembly GCF_036500425.1). Lineage (GTDB taxonomy): Bacteria > Pseudomonadota > Gammaproteobacteria > Xanthomonadales > Rhodanobacteraceae > Luteibacter. Next base: position 20,190 of record NZ_DASYCB010000075.1, on the reverse strand, counting down.
GATCATCGAAGTCCGCCGCCTCCCAGTCCGCAAAGACCTGCTCGGCCATGCGCAAGCGGGCAGCGTCGATCATGGCGGTCATCGCCCTGCCCTCGTCTGTGATCACGGATTCGCGGACCCGGCGGTCTCCCGCCTGCGCCTGGCGAAGCACGAGACCGAGGCTTTCCAGCTTCGCGACCTGGCGGCTTACGGTCGTGTAGTCGCGGCCAACCCGATCGGCCAGCTCGACCACCCCGATCGGGCCGAGCCGTTCGACCAGCACCAGGGGCGGAAATAAGGCGCGATCCAGCTTGATCCCGGCCTCCTTGATCAGGGCATCGTCGCCCTGCGGCCGGTTCATGACGCTCACCAGGCTGATCAGCGACCCGTGCAGGGTCCGCAGCTGCTCACGAATATGTGCATCTTGCACATGTTTTTCTTTTGGCATAGGATGCTCCCTCGATATGTGCATCTTACACCTAATTGGAGCCTGCCATGACCCCGTCCACCTCTGTTGATGTCCTGATCTGCGGTGCCGGTGCGTCCGGCCTGACCCTTGGTATCGAGCTGGCCCGGCGAGGGGTCAGCTTCCGCCTCATCGAAAAGGCGCCCACCCCCTTCCAGGGGTCGAGTGGCAAAGGCATCCAGCCACGCACGCTGGAGATCTTCGACGACCTCGGTGTGCTCGATCGCATGGCGGCCACGGGGGCTGCCTACCCAAATGTCCGCATGCACCACAGCGACGGCAGCGTCAGCGAGGCCCCCGCGATCGAGGCGGCGGAGCCCACACCCGCCGAACCCTACGGCACCCCGCTGATGCTTCCGCAGTTCCTCACCGAAGGCATCCTGCGCGACCGCCTTGCCGAACTCGGTGGCGCTGTCGAGTACGGCCACGCACTGGTCGGCTTCACTCAGGCCAACGCGGGCGTGAACGCGCAAGTTGCCGGCCCCGACGGCGAAGAAACCGTGCATGCCTGCTTCCTCATCGCCGCCGACGGTGGACGCAGTTTCATCCGGCGGACCCTGGATATTGGTTTCCCGGGCAAAGAGCTCGGGGTACGCGCCATCGTCGCCGACGTGAACCTGAGCGGCCTCGATCGAGAGGCATGGCATCGCTTCGGCGACGGCGACATGCAGCGTCAGCTAGCGGTATGCCCGCTCGCTGGCACCGACCTGTTCCAGATCCAGGCGCCCATTCCACTCGAGGGCGACGTGGATCTCTCCGTCGAAGGCCTGGACGCGTTCGTACGCGCACGCAGCGGCCACGACGAGGTCCGGGTACACGCGGTGCATTGGGCTTCGGCTTACACGATGAGTGCGCGGCTCGCGGACCGCTACCGCGTCGGCGACATCTTCCTCGTCGGCGACGCCGCGCATGTGCACCCACCCACCGGCGGGCAGGGCCTCAACACCAGCACGCAGGATGCGTACAACCTGGGCTGGAAGCTGGCCGCCGTGCTCAAGGGTGCGCCACCTTCGTTGCTCGATACGTACGAAGAGGAACGCCGGCCGATCGCCGCAGGCATGCTCGGCCTGGCGACGCGCATGCTCGATACCTTGGTCACCCAGGGCAGCATGCGTCGCACCCGCGAGACGCGGCAACTCGACCTGGGTTATGCGGGACACTCGCTCGCACTCGAAGCCCCGCTGCGTGAAGCCGCCACATTACTGGCAGGCGACCGCGCGCCGGATGCTCCGCTGCTTGGCGCGGCCGGACAACGCGTACGGCTGTTCGATCTGTTCCGTGGACCACACTGGACCTTGCTCGGCATCGATGCGGATCGCGCACGCATTACGCCCCGGGTGGGGGTCGAGCTCCACCTCATCGGTACACATCAGTCCCTGCGAGACGAGGCCGGTCATTTCGCCGACGCGTATGGTCTTGGCACCGGCGACTGGATCCTGATCCGCCCCGATGGCTACGTCGGTGCCGTGGTCGATGCCGCGCACGTCGACGCCCTGCTGGCTTACATGGATGGCGCGGGGCTGACCCCGCGCCGCGACAGGCTCACTTGTTCCGCAGCGGCCTGAACGACTCGCGCAGCTCGGTGACGAAGCTATCTGGTTGCTCCCACGCCGCGAAGTGGCCACCCTTCGGCAGGCGCTTGTAGTGGATGAGCTTGGGATACGCGAGCTTCGCCCAGCTCTCCGGCGCCTGGTAGATCTCATCGGGGAACGCGCTCACGGCCACCGGGATCTGGATCTTCTTCGGCTCGAAGAACGGCAGCTTGCTTTCCCAGTAAAGGCGTGCCGACGATACCGCCGTGTTGGTGAACCAGTAGAAGCAGACGTTATCGATGATGTCGTCCTTGGACAGGCCTTCGCTCTCACCATCGAACACACGGCGGATCAGCCGGTAGCTGCGGATGTCGTGGTCGATCATCCACGCCGCGAGGCCCACCGGTGAATCCGCCAGTGCGTAGAGCGTCTGTGGCCTTCCGGTCATTTCCTGGGCGTAGCCGAGGCCGTGTTTGTAGAAGTCATCGAGTTGTTCGTAGGCCTTCTTCTCGTCAGGCGAAAGTGTGGCCGGCGGCGGCGCGCCCGCGGCGAGCAGCTTGGCGATATCGTCCGGCACCGTCGCCGCCATGTTGGTGCTGATGCCTAGCAATTCCGGCGGAGCCTGCACGGCCATCTGTTCGGAGACCGCATTACCCCAGTCACCGCCCTGCGCTACGAAGTGCTTGTAGCCAAGCCGCTTCATCAGGATGGTCCAGGCGCGTGCGATGTGTTGCGGATCCCAACCCAGCGCGGTCGGCTTGCCTGACAAGCCGTAACCCGGAAGTGAGGGAATCACCACATCGAACGCATCGGACGCCTTGCCACCATGCTTCGTCGGGTTCACCAGCGGGTCGATCACCTTCATTTGCTCCACGATGGAACCCGGCCAACCGTGCGTGATGATGAGCGGCAGCGCGTTCTTGTTCTTCGACTTCACGTGGATGAACTGGATATCCACGCCATCGATGGTCGTCACGAACATCGGGATCGCGTCGAGGCGCTTTTCGAACTTGCGCCAGTCGTAGTCGGAAGCCCAATAGTCGGCGAGTTTCTTCATGGTGGCGAGCTGCACGCCCTGCGTGTCGTCGGCGACCACTTCCTTGTCGGGCCACTTCGTGGCTTTGACCCGCCGGATCAGGTCGGCGAGGTCATCGTCGGAAACGTGAAGGCCGGGGAACGGGCGGATCGATGCATCGTCGGTCATGTCGAGCAGCATGCCGCTGCCTTCGGGCGACGCTTCGGAGGTCACGGGCGCGGATGCTAATGCGCTGGGCGACATGAAGATCAACGCGCCAATCAGCGCGGAAGCAGCGAGTAACGGCCAGCGGACCGAATGAGTGACGCCTTGCGACATGGGAAGACCCTCTGGCACCGGCATGGCCACGCCGACCGGGCCGCGTGGGATGCGCCATCCGTCCATGACTAAAAGACCTCGTGCGTCCGCACAAGGTGGGCGGTATTCAGGCAGTTTAGGCGGGCGAGGAAGCCGGGGCACTACCCCTTAAGGCCGATGCGATATCGCACGAACCATCAATCAATGGAACGTTTATAAAGGCCTTTACGGACCCGCCACCCTCCCTGGTTTGCCCTGCACGCGAATTTTATGGGCGAAGGCAAGTCGCAGGTCGTAAGCTGGCGCAAGTTAGAACAGGGGGAAACGTGACGTGACCTCAACGACCGTACGAGTTCCATCGCGCGCGCGATGGGTCGACACCAGCATCCGTGTCGTGGAGGGCGATGCCGTGTCCTTCCGGGCGACCGGTCGCTGGATCGATTGGTTTATCCCGTGCGACGCGGATGGATATCCCATGCCGCTCTTCATCGCGCGTTCGCGGGGGCCCAGGATCCCCGATGGCAACCGCTACTTTCGATTGATGGGGCGAATCTCGGATGGCGGCCAACCACCGGGAAAAGACGACCCAGACGCTACGTTTCACATCGGTTGCTGCGCCGAACAGGTGGCGCAGCGATCCGGTGTCATTTTCGTCTTCGTCAACGATCGTGACGGTTACTACTGGAACAACTGGGGATATGTCAGCTTGACGATCACGGTGCCATAGCACCTAAGCAGCACGCTTCTTCAGCACCGCGAGGAGTTCCAGTGCGCCAGGCCCCGACGACGCAGGGTTCTGCCCCGTGGTCAGCAGTCCGTCGGTGATGACATACGGCTCCCAATCGGGCTTTTGCGAAAAGATTCCACCTTTGGCCTTCAACTCGTCTTCGACGAGGAACGGTACGACGTGGGTGAGGCCGACAGCCTCTTCCTCGCTGTTGGCGAATCCCGTGACGCGCTTGCCCTTCACCAGCCAATCGCCGTTCGGTGCCTTTACATGGCGAAGTGCGCCCGGCGCGTGACACACCAGGGCAAGCGGTTTGCCTGCGGCGTAGAAGCTCTCCAGCAAGCGGATCGAATGCGGGTCTTCGGCAAGATCCCACATGGGCCCATGCCCGCCTGGGTAGAACACCGCATCGAAGCCTTCATGGGAAACGGAGTCCAGCTTCACCGTGTTTGCGAGCACCTTCTCCGCCGCGGCATCGGCCTCGAAACGCCGAGTCAGGTCGGTCCGGAACTGCTCTTCGTTGCTCTTCGGATCCAGCGGCGGCTGCCCGCCCTTCGGCGAGGCGAGGACCAGCTCGACGCCGTTGTCGATGAAGTGAAAATACGGTGCGGCCAGTTCCTCAAGCCAGAAACCCGTCTTTTTGCCGGTATTGCCCAGTTTATCGTGGGACGTCAGCACCATCAGGATCTTCATTGCTCACCTCGACAGCCAGGGGATGAAGGGGCGCCGTGCCATGGGCATGGCGGCCTCGCCAGTGTCGCCCTGAGGTGACGGCCTGTCTTGCAGCCACGGATTTCGAATGGTTTGGCGATGGGCTGTCCGGTGGCTGGCCTCTGGCCGTTCGATCGACCAGGACTTTACGCTGGTTTCGCGACGGCGACTGCGGTACCGTGGGCCGCCGCGATAGCGGTGTGACTCGTCCTCTCCGATTTTGCCGCGAGACACCTTCCTTCCTGGAGGCGTGCATGGTCGATCTCTTCCGCTACATCGAACACGAGTTCGCGGTGCAGGTCTCGGCCGACCCGATCGAAATCGCCAATCAATCCGGTTTCCAATCCGACCTGGCGCAGATCATGGGTCGCCAGGGGCCGGGGGAAGGCGTACGCGCGACGGCGTTGGCCTATGTGAGCGAGCACTTCCCGGCGCCCACCGACGATCCGGCAACGCTCGGCAAGCCCCTGGCGGCGCTGCCGGCAGTGTTGCGCGGGTTGAAGACGGTCAGCCGAGCCACCGTTCGCGATGCCATCCGTTCGGCATTTGGGGACAAGCCCGCCGGCGTGGTGGCGAGCGCCGCGTTCAAGACGGATCTGGAATTGCTCCAGAATGCAACGCTAGCGGTCAAGCTGGTCACCGGCTTCGATCGTGTCGACGCCACGCGGCTGGTCGAGCAATTGCGGGCCGCAGCACTGCTCGTTGCGGTCGCTGATCCCGAGGCGGCCGCGCCGACCCGGGCGTCAGTTGCCCAGATGCTTCGTCGGCCGGTGCGGATTCCGCCTATCTTCCTGGCGATCGCGAGCCCGACTTCAAATGCTTCGTCGCCATCGCCCGAGCCAGATCCTGCGCAGCAAAAGCTGCTTACGCTGCGCGATCAGCGCGATCGGCTGCAGGCCGCCTACGTTGCGCTGCTCTCGGCGCAGCCACACGATTTCGAGCTTGCCAGCGCACACGACGGCGAGGAACGCCGCGCCGATCCGAAGGAGCTGGCGTCTCGCTCCGAGAGGCTTGAGTTCGTGGCCAACGATATTGCCGGTCCCGCGCCGGTGCTGCGCCTCGCGCCAGCGGCGCGCGAGCGGCTGCTCGCCGGGCATGTCGAGCCCCTTGAGCGGGCGGGGGTCGATCTGGTAGCAACGCCGATGGACGTCGCGGTCGCGACCGTCGAACGCCATCTGGCGACCCTGAATGCCGCTGTGTTGCCGCATCTGATCGCTACCTCGGCGAAGGTGTTTCGCGTCGGCGGGCATCTTTTCGCCGAGCCTGCGCCTACGCTAGGCCAGCCGCAGCAGGTACTGGAGGCGCCGATCGCGATGCCGGACTTCAGCAAGGTGGTCACGCGCCCGGTGGGCATCGGCAATCTCCAGGTCGTGCGCCAGGAACTGATCGGCTACCGGGCCGCTGATATATCGCACATCGAGAACGTGCTCGAAGGCGAACTACTGCGCCATGACACCGAGCGGACCGAGGAGTCCGAGCTGATCCTCACTGACGAAACGGTGTCGACCCAGAGCGAGGAACGCGACCGACAATCGACCGATCGCAACGAGCTGTCGACCGAGACCCAAAAGGAGACCGGACACCAGACGAGCGCCGCTGGTGACGGGATGTCCTCGTCCGACTACGGCCGGCTTGTCGAGAACAGCAAGTCGAACTTCGCGCGCGAGGTGGTGGCGCGATCGGTCGAGAGCCTTACCCAGCAAGTCCGTCGCCAGCAGGTGCAGCGTGAGCGTCGGACGTTCGTCGAGCGGGCGCGCCACCGGCTCGACAACAGCAAGGGCGACAAGAAGATCCGCGGCATCTACCAGTGGGTCGACAAGATCTACAGCATGCGTGTGCTCAACTACGGCCGGCGATTGATGTACGACGTCGTGGTGCCTGAGCCAGCGGCGTTCCTTGTGCAGGCACTGAAGAACGCGGTGCAGCCTGAGGCGTTCAGCCTGGTCAAGCCGCTCGAACCTGCGATCGGACCGAGCCAGCTTAGCTCTGGCAACTACATGTGGTACGCGGCCCAATATGGCGTGACGAGCGCGGTGTCACCACCGCCACAGGTCTACGCCAGGACGGTCGCGCAGGCCGAAGCGGTGCGCAGCGGCATCGAGCACATCAAACCTTACGGGAACGAGTGGGACGCGTACTTCCAGACGGCGTTCAAGCTCTCCGTTCCCGAGGGCTATCGGGCGGTGCGCGGCTACGTTCAGCACGTCAATATTGAGTACTTCGGCGAGCGGCCCGGCGCGTCGATCGAGGCCCTGGTAGGCGAGAGCGCGCGCCTACGGACGGACAGTGCGGAGAACCCGTTTCTGCGCGCGTCCTTCACCATGGCGGGCGAGACGGGCGAGATCCCGGTGACACTCAGGACCTTCTCCCAGATCGTGTCGCTGTCGTACGCCGTCGCGATCGTCTGCCAGCGCACGGACTCCGCCATAGAGCAGTGGCAGCTCAAGACGCACGCCACCATCGTCAGCGGTTACCAGCGCCAGCTTGCCGATTACGAGGACCGGCTCGCCCGCTACGTGTCGGCGGTGCGGGCGCAGATGGCCATGGCGGGCAATTACCTGCACGACCCCGCGGTGACACGGGACGAACTCAAGCGCGCCTTCATCTTCTTGCTTATCGGCGAACAGCCAGCGGCCTGGCTGTCGACGCCTACGCCCGCACCGCTGCCACCCGGCGTCGTCCTGCCGGATCCGGTGAAGGTCAAGAAGTGGGGTGCGATGGTCGCCTTCTTCGAGCGCGCGTTCGAGTGGGAGAACCTGATGTTCACCTGCTACCCCTACTATTGGGGGCGTCCGCAGCGCTGGGAGGAGATGCTGCTAGCGCAGGACGCCGATCCGCAATTTGAAGCGTTCCTAAAAGCGGGCGCGGCGCGGGTGGTGGTCCCGGCACGGCCGGGGTTCGAGGCAGCTCTTGCGCACTTCCAGGAAACCGGTGACGTGTGGATGGGGGAGGAGATCCCTGACATGTTCGGAGACCTCTATGTGTCGATCATCGAGGAGATCAAGGCGGCCAACGCCGTACCCGGCGAAGAAGTCTGCGTCGAGCAATGGGAGGCGTCCCTGCCTACAACGCTGGTGCTGCTGAAGGACGACGACGCCTTGCCGAGTTGGGCTCCGACGCCCTGCAATCCGCAGACCTAGTCGCGTGGCGGACCTGCGTGAGGCGATGCGGCGCCGGGTGACCTGGTTCTATGAAACCCAGCTGCGCGCACTTAACTGCGGGTCGTTCCAGGGGCTGCGCCCTGACAAGCCCGGTGCGATGCTGGACCTGGTCTCCGAAGTCCCGCTGACCGCCGTCTTTCCCGGCCAGTTCGGCCGTCTGCAGGAGCTGCCGCGTGTCTATCTCGACAGCCAGCAACCGGTGTGGACCAACCTCGATGCTCAGCGGCACGGCGAATTCGACGCGTCGTTGCTTGGGCGCATGGGCGACTGGCTCTATGCCCGCGAACCCCAACGGCTCGGCTCAAAGCTAAAGGCCCTGCAGGACGAGTTCGAGGCGACCCGCTTCGGTTCGAACACGGATTCGATGCCATCGTTGAGCCGGTTTCCGCGCCGCCGGCCCGACGACATGCTGGGCGATCATCACGGCGATGCGGTCGCGGCTGCCATCAGTCGCGCCGAGCTTGCCGCAGCACGTCCCTGGCTGATTCCGGAACTCTACAACTTCGTCGCGCCCGAGGCAGCCGACGAGGGGCGTGCGGACATCCGCGCCTGGGTGGCGAACCTCGAACGCTACGTCCACGAATTCGAGACCGAGCTGGCGCTGAGCGTCGGGGGTGTCGCAGGGGTCGAGGTACCGTTCGCCACGGAAGCGCCCGAGCTCTATCGCGCGTTCCTGGCCGGCATCCTGTCCGCGACGTCCGCCCGCCCGGCGAGCGACGCGGTCAAGGTGCGTCTGCTCGACCTCTTCAAGGACAAGCCCCAGGACAAAAGCGCCAAGTACCACTACGTCCCCTCCATTGCGACGAACGGCGCAGCGATGGGGCCAGTGGAGACGTTCGCGCTATCGGCACGGGTTGGCTATTGGACGCGCGCATTCCTCGACTCCCAACGGGAATGCATCGTGCTCAAGCCCAACTCGGACATGGGCCTGTGCCAGCTCGTGCGCCTCATCTACCGCTACGGCACCATCCCGGATGGCGTCGGCGCCGAGCCGGGCTGGCGACACCGCCTGCCGCCCGATGATACCTATCGCGCCTTCATGCAGGAGCGCGTCAAGGTGATCGGCGATGACACCGATCTGCTGGCCCGGTTCGAGAAGGCCGAGGTGAAGCTGCGGATCATCCTCGAGGAGAGCGCAGCCCATCCGCGCAGCCCCGACCCGAGCTTCTCGCCCCTTGCCGGCGAGGTCCTGAAGCAGGCGCTGCTCTCGTATAAGTTCTGGCTGGACGAGCACCCGAGAGCGCTCGACAACGACCGGCTCAACAAGGTTAAGAGAGACCTCGGCTACGCCGATGATGAGATCGACCATGAAATGGAGTTCTGGTCGGAGAACCACTACATCATGTTCGCCTCGTCCGAGTATCTGCTAGGGCAGCTCTGGCAGGAGGACGCCTTCCAGCCCTGCCGCCTGTTCGTTGATCCCGGCGATCGGACCGGCGAGCGCACGGGACTGCAACGTCGTGATCGTGGCCGCGTCCGTGTCCTCAAGTGGCTCAACAATCGGTTGATGTTCGGATGGATGGAGTTCCACTCCTCCGGCTACTACCGCGAGCACCTCTGGGCATTGCTCAACCTCGTCGACTTCGCCCTCGACGACGAGGTGCGCACAAAGGCAGTGATGGCCGTCGACCTGATGCTGTTCGATGCCACCCGTTTCCAGCACCGCGGCGCGATGGGCGCGGCGGGCGGCCGCTCCCAGTTCAAGTCGAAGTCCTCGGGGTTCGACAATGGCCTGAGCGACGTGCTCGAGATCATGTTCGGGGTCAAAGGCGTGTACGTCGATGGCGACGCGCAGATCGGCGCGAGCTTCGCATCATCTGCCTACCCGGCGCCGCAGGCCCTGCTCGAGATGGGCGTGAACCCGCCCACGGCACCGTTCACCGACCGCTCGCGCGTGTCGATCACGTTCGACGAGTCCGGCAAGTACGGCATCACCTGGTCGCAGGATTCCGACACCAAGGATTCGCAACTGGTCGGTTATGCCGCGAAGCGCGCGCGTTATTCGCCCTTCCTGGCCGAGGTCAACCGCGAGATCGCGCGGACCCATGATGATTACGGCGCGGTCGAGGACGACACGATCTTCTTCTGGGGTATGTCGGCCTTCGTCAACAAGCAGGTCGTGCGGGGTAGCTTCGCGTTGATGCACCGGTATGGGTTGGACAAGGCCGACGCGTTCAAGCAGCCGCGGCTCCTGATGGGGCTGGTCTCTCTTTTCAAGGATCTGCCGAGCCAGCTGTTCTACACGGCGACCGGCGAGCCGCTTGGCGACATCGACGAACGCACCGCTGACGACCTGTCGCTGGTGTTCGAAGGCTCGACGCGCACGCGTGCCAATATCGTCACCTACCGCTCACCAGGCGCGATGCTGTCCAGCCTTCAGAACTTCCGCGCCGGCCAACTCAATTTCCAGACCAGTGTCCAGCAGGCCACGCTCAACGGTGCGCTCAACGTGTTCGTCACCGCCGGCTTCGGCGACATCGATCTTTCCGAGCTGGCGACGTTTACCGCCGGCTTCCTGGTTGGCGGTGCGCTCGGGTCGCTTTTTGGACCCGTGGGCGCGGTGATCGGAAGTGTCGCTGGAGGCATCGGCGCCGTTGCCGGCGAGCACGCCGCGCTCGAAGACACTAATCCTCTTTGCCCCGGTCACGATGATGGTCCCGACTGGTGGACCGGAAATTGGGCGCTGCCGCGCGTGGTGCAGCACGCTGGCGCGACGATCATGCTGTCCGATTTTCACGACATGCAAAAGTTTCTGGCGGACGTCGGCTCGCACGCCTGGTTTCCCAGGTCCGGCTTCGACCAGGTCGTCGAACGGCGCACGGGCGCCTATGACGACGCCAATTTCCCGCTGCTCGACATCGGTCATATCGGCCCAAAGGGTTTCTGGCTGTTCGGCAAAGTGGTGCATCCGACACCCGAAGGGTCCACGGACCTGCCCGAGGAAGGTTACGTCGGGGTCTTCTCGAACAACCGGCCCGAGTGGATGACCCGGGAATCTGGCCCCTACGATCACCGCATTGAGCAGCAGATCGATAAGGACAAAGACAAGGGCAACGCGGACATCTGGAAGGATGCGCCCGATCTGTTCGCCGGTCGCGACTGGCATGTGGACGGCAAGAACATCTGGATCGTCCAGATCGGCAGCCGCAACGAGTTCGGCAGTTTCAACGCGTTCATGGACCGCGTCGCCGGTGCGCGCGTGCACATCGATGACGACGGTGATCTGGAATGCACCTATGACGCGCCGCTGCCCGGTGGGGGCTCGGCGCGGCTGCGGTTGGCCGACGGCGACGACCCGGAGTTCGAGCTCAACGGCCAGCCGCTCGCGACCGATCTGTTTCCACGCTTCGAGACGCCGTTCGTCCGGGGCGGCCTCGTCGAGTGGCAGCAGCGCGCCTATTGCCTCGAGTGGAACGGACACAGCCTCCTACACGACTTCCTCGACATGCGCACGCCGGTGCGCGGCGAGGACCCAGACATCCTCGATGGTGATTCACGGACGATCCGCGCGCTCGTGATCTATCTGCGGACAGGCGACGAAGCGATGGAGGCCTTCACCGTCGCCACTGCCAGGGTCGATATCGGTTGCACCTCCGCAGCACGCGCCCAGGTCGTCGCCGCCGGCCCCGTGAGCGAGAACACGCAGCACGACGCGGAATGGATCTACTTCGACCGCCCGATGCGCCGCAGCCCCGATATGACGTTGGAGATCGTGAACCCGCCTGGCGGCGGCGATCCATTCGACCTCGGCCTGCCCGGACCGGGCACCCTGCCGGACGTGGACCCCGCGACCCTGGGCCGCTCGCTGTTACGTCTGGTGGATGGGTCACCTGAGTGGAAGGCGACGTTCACGCTCAAGGCGCTGATGGGCGACCATCAGTTGCGTGACTGCGCGCTGGTCTTCGACCAGATCGACTTTGAGGATGACCGCCGGTCGAGCGGCGCCCGACCGTTTGCCATCCGGCTTGGCGAATGGGACGAATGGCAGCCCGTCGGCGGCGCGATCGATATCGCGTCCTGGCTGTTGGCGGCGCACCCGCCGTTCACCGTGGTGTGGCACGACCACAACGACCTCTTTGCGCTCGACCACTCGCGCCGCTTGTGGTGGCGTCGAATGCGTTGCGGCGGGGCGCTTGGCTTCTGGTCTGAGATTAAAGGGGCCGGGGACGCGCCCGACTGGTCACTGCCGTTTTCCTGGAGCGCGGTAAGTGATTCATCGGGCCGCGTGGCGCTGTTCGTGATCAGCGGCGGACGGCTGCTTGCGTGGGTGGAGGACGTCGGAAGCGAGCAGCAGCCCTGGGTCGACCTTCAGCCGACGACGCTCGACGTGATCTTCCCCGTCGCTGTGCCCCTCGCCCCCTCATCGACGGTGACTCCTGTCCCCACCGGCAGCGGTTTCGCGGATCTCTATGTTCTGGGCGCGGACGGTGCGGTCTACGTACGCCATGGCTGGGGTCCAGGCGATGCGGAGACCTGGCGGCGGATCGGAATAGAAGATCTCGGCGGCGACACCCCGTCGCAACTGGGCGTTGGCGGCGGCCAGGTCATCGCCCGCACGGCGCAAGGGAATTTCTGGATCTGCCGCGCCGACCTGCCGACGGTGTTCGGGGCCGGCTGGACGCCACTCGATAGTCCCGGCTTTCCCGTGAGCGCATTTTCCGCGATCGGCAACGACATGTCGTTCCGGCTGGCCGCGCAGGGGCCCGACGGCGAGATTGCGATTGGCTCAGGGACGTTGAGCGGCACGATCACTTGGCAGGTTGCATCGGCGGATGACGCTTGGCGTCCCACACTGGGGAGTGATCTCGTCTGGGCTGCGCCTGCCGCGGATACGACGCAGCTGTTCGCAATCGGCAGCGATGGCTCGGTGCGTTCGCTCGTCGCGGGCGAAGCGATATGGCGTTCGGTGGGGCCTGGCGTCGCACCTGACACACAAGCCACATCGAGGCTTGCGGCGACATGCCGTACAGCCGGTCAGATCGAGCTGTTTGCCGATGTTGGCGGGGAGACGCTTGTTTGGACCTGGTGGTCCTGAGAGCGCCAGCAGAGCGCCCCTCGCGGGGCGCTCTGCTCCGCTTTCGATCAACACACCCTGTGCGTGGGTGTTCGCGTTTGAGCACGTGAAGTTGAGGATCGTGTTCGACGTGAATATGATGGATGTACTCGGTCGCATTCGCGCTGAATAGCTTAAGCGTGCCCGCCTTGTTCCAGGGACTACCCCGCGACACGCAGTCACCGATTTCCACGAACCTGCAACGATCCATCTGGGCACTGTAGCTGCACCCTGTAAAGACCATGTCCTGTAGAGACAGTCGCTGTGCCGACTGAAAGTAGACGCCGGTAATGCCGCCCACTGAGGTACAGTCGATTTCGATGCCCGAGATCGATATGTTGACGAACTGATCGGAGGGGGCGAGGTACTGAAACACGTTGATGCCGGCGGACTTGGGTAACAGCTTCACCGACTCTCCGCCGAAGCCAACGACGGTCAGGTTGGGGATAAGCGTAAGCGCAGAACTAAGAACATAGGCGCCAGGCGGCAGATAAACACCGCCACCCGCTCCTGCCAGAGAATTAATTGCCGCTTGAATGGCAGATGTATCGTCGTGCACCCCGTCGCCAATCGCGCCGAAGTTGAGCACATTGGCATATCGGCCCGTTGCGTTTGCCGCCTGCATCGTCGCCCCTGCGCTTGAGGCCATAGTCGACAGACCGATAGCAACGACAGGCATGGTATTGATGAAATCGCGTCGCTTCACTGCGTTCCCTCCAGTTTGGATTCAGATCGAACTTTGCTATCACGGCCTATCCAGCCGCGGACCCGAGTATCCATGGCTTACATCGCAAAGAATGAGACGTGCTGCGCCGCGTGAAACATAAAAAAAGCCCCCGCGGTTGCGGGGGCTTTGGCGAAGCTCAAGGCATTTTCTTATGCCGCATCAGAACGGTTGTGCACACCTGATAGCTGCACCATCTACAAGTAAGTCTAATTAAACAATGCCTTAGCCCGCCCTATCTAAACACCAGGCGAGGGAACTGTCGACCGCACCGCGTCAGACCGATGGACGCGAAGCCCTTGCAATGGCAAGGGCTTCTTAACCTTGAATCAATACATCCCTACACGTGTTCGCGAGAACGGCCGTCCGCACCAGCCGGCCACTCGATGGCTCCATCAGCGGACAAGCTGTTCAACGGGGAGGCCGAATCCAAAGCTGCAACATGACATCTTTGACGATCTTTTCGTCGTCATTCCAGCGCACATACCTCAGCCGCGGGCACTTCGGCTTACCTTTTTCTGGAACTTCAGCATAGGTGAATAGCGCCTCGCGCTCTCCTATCGCTACCTTGAAGCAGCCATAGAGTACATCGGTAATGGTGGCGAACTCGCTCAAGTCGCGAATCGGTTTCGTCAAGGGAGAACGCGGTTGATCCCTAACGTGTAGCTTGGGTGGCGGGCTACCCTTAGGCCAAAGCACCATGTCATCGTTGGCCAACTGCTTGAACAAAACGCCCCGCCCGAAAGGTCGCACTTCATTCGGCGCGTCGGACATGATTCGGCGCAGCCTGGCGGCTTCGGCGCAGCTTGGCAGTTTGCGCTCGGCTATCCGTTGCACCATCGGATCGATCCATCGCTCCGCACCTAAGTGACGAGGCGCCAGTGCAAGCGCCAGGAGCATTTTGTTGCTGATGATCAGCGACGACGGTATGTTGGAAAACCGTTTACATTCCGCACATACGGGCGAGACCGATCTTGGAGGGCAGCCGTCATCGTACCGGTTCCTGGTGAACTCATTCGGTGGGTGATCTGAGGTAATCGGACACCGATCGAATTCACGGGACTGAGAGCCCGGCTTCGAAGGCTCGTCGAACACCCACACATCGGCGTGCCGATCATCAGTGACGTTTACGGAGACCCCCACGCAAGAGGTTTCCCAGGTATCTCGATCAAGCCACGTGCCACTGAGCCATTCCTCGACAGGACGATGGCGCCACGGCCTCAACTGGCAATCGCTCTGTTCGACAGGCCGGGAAGGACCGAATGACCACGCCACGTGCTGATTGGCGGAGAGCCAGTAGAAGCTGTCGATGGCTCCACACACCGCAGAAAGATCGTTGTCCGCCGGCCCGAACTGGCGCATGCCTTCGGATTGCAAGGCTTTAAGATCGTCGAAAGTAAATAAATGACGAGCTGAGATCAGTGTTTGAGTGCATGGAACGTCGACGTCCTGATCGCCTTCGCCCCAAAGAAAGCCGATGATCGCCCCTCCAATAGCGCCCCAAACGCCGAAGCCGGATGCACCAAGTAGAGTTAGAAACCCGCGCTTGAGCCATTTGTCCGCTTCGCTTTGCGGCACCCTGATGGTCTTCAGCCACACCTTCGGTACGAGGAACACCTCGACTGCCAGGATTTGACCTTCCGCTACGGCCATGGGGCTCAATTCAAATCGCGGAAACAGCTGACTTGTGCTGAAGTCCGCCACATCGTTCCGAACGATATCGCCCACGGCGAGACCAGGTGCATAGATGCCTGCGTCACCCAGGGGAACGCTCGGATCAATGCTCCGATTCGCATCAGGTGGAAGCGCGCCTATCTGCTGCGTATCCAATGCCGTATCGAGGTCGTCTGCGTTGTGAAGTGTCGCTCGCATGTAGAGCCAGACCGGCTGATCTGGCGCTAGGCCACTAAGGAGCTGGACCTGCTCGAACGCGATTTTGAACGACTCTGTCATGCCCAGGCCCTCCGCTAGTCTTCGCGCGCCGAAGGTCTAAGAACCGGCGAGCGAACTGAATACCGATGCTTCTTGAGCGCGCCAACGCCACTGCATTGCGTTGAGCCATGCGTGATCGGACAGCAGCGGTTCCGCACATGCACAGGCTGAAGTTGTGCAGAAGAGCGCCGCCACAGTGAGACGTGCGCTCCTCATGCCCTGGCACCCGTTGTTGCCAGCACTGGATGCTACGCTTGCTCATCGCCGCTGCGCCGGTTCTACGGCCATATGGACTAAGGCAAATTCGGCAAGGGAGGGCCACGTTGTTTGGCGTTTTGCGTGTTAGTGGCCCTGCGTCGTACGGGCAGAATGTTCTCGCCGCTTCAGAAAAGAAAAAAGCCCCCGCAAGAGCGGAGGCTTTTTAAAGCTAGAGCAACTCTTCAAAACACGTGTTCGTTAGAACGGAATATCGTCGTCATCAAAGCCTTCGTTGACCGGCGGGGCCGAACGCTGCGGGGCATTACCGCCACCGCGCTGCTGGCCGTAGTCGTCGTCGCCACCGCGGTTGCCACCGCCGTAGTTACCGCCGCCACCCTGGCCGCCGCGCTGCTGGCCACCACCGCCACCGCCACCGCCACCGCCGTAGCTACCGCCACCGCCCTGGCCGCCGCGCGACTGCTGCGGACGGTTGCCGCCACTGAAACCGCCACCGCCGCCACCTTCACCGCCACCCGGACCGCCGAGCATCTGCATCTCGTTGGCGATGATGTCGGTGCTGTAGCGCTCGACACCATCCTTATCGGTGTACTTGTCGGTGCGCAGCGAGCCTTCGATATACACCTGGCGACCCTTCTTCAGGTATTCGCCCGAGATTTCGGCGAGCTTGCCGAACAGCTTCACGCGGTGCCACTCAGTGCGCTCCTGCTTCTCGCCGCTCTGCTTATCGGTCCAGTTTTCCGACGTCGCGATGCGCAGGCTGGTGATCGCCGTGCCGCTGCCGGTGTACCGGGTTTCCGGATCTGCGCCGAGGTTGCCGACGATGATGACTTTGTTGATGCCGCGTGCCATGGATTTTCCTCGTTTACGTGATGCGCTCTTCGCACCAGGCAGCCAGGGGGCCACCGGAAGAGCGGACCGGATAGTGTGGGCGATGGTGGGGCCTTGGGCAATGTCCCGGCAAGCGATATTCGCCGCGCCGCGGTGTCAGGGATCGTCTCACCCGCGACGATCCTGTAGGAGCGCGCTTGCGCGCGATTGGGGTCCCGGATTAGTCCAGCCCTGCCGCGTCGCCG
The DNA here is from genome assembly GCF_036500425.1 of Luteibacter sp. Taxonomy (GTDB): domain Bacteria; phylum Pseudomonadota; class Gammaproteobacteria; order Xanthomonadales; family Rhodanobacteraceae; genus Luteibacter. The sequence continues at coordinate 3,280 of NZ_DASYCB010000075.1, read as the reverse complement.
ATCGCGCGCGAGCGCGCTCCTACACGGAGGACCAGGGGGAGCCAGACCAGCGTGAGGGCGGCGGCGGCGGCGAAAACGCCCTGCAGGCCAAGCGCGCCCAGCGCCAGCCCGCCCAGGGCGCCTCCGACGAACGCCCCGAAGAACTGGCTGGTCGAATAGGCACCCATCGCCGCGCCGCGCAGGTGCGCCGGAGCCAGTCGTGAGACCAGGCTCGGCAAGGTCGCCTCGAGCAGGTTGAAGGCCGAGAAGAACACGGCCGCTGCGAGGCCCAGCAGCCACTCATGGCGCGTGGCCATGGCCATGCCGGCTAGCGCCAGCCCCAGCGCGACCACGCAGCCGACCACCATTCGCGCACTGCGGGCGGTATCGCGGATGCGGGGCATGAGGGCGCCCATCACCAGTGCCGCGATCACCATCACCGGCAGGTACAGGGTCCAGTGCCGGGCCACGGGGACCTCGAACGTATCGGTCAGCAGGATCGGCAGGCCGACGAAACACGCCGTAAGCAGGGCATGCAGGAAAAACACCGAGCCGTTGAGGGCCAGCATGCCACGGTCACCCAGCATGGCCAGGATGTCGCGCAGCGTCCCGGTCGCCGGCCGCTCGGCGCGTGCCGGGGTCGGGACCAGCCACCACAACAGGGCCATCGCGCATAGGGCGAGGATCGAGGTCAGGCCGAACAGGCCGCCCAGCCCGGCGACGGCTTCCAGTGGGGGTCCCAGGATCAGCGCCAGCAGGAACGACAAACCGATCGACACGCCAATGATGCCCATCACCTTGCCGCGGTTCGCCTCGGCGGTGAGGTCCGCAGCAAGGGCGGTGCCCGCGCCGGCCACCGCACCCATGCCTTGCAGGGCACGGCCCAGGACGATGCCGGTCAGGGTGTGTGACATCGCGGCCACGGCGCCGCCGATGGCGAAAACCACCAGACCCAGGCTGATCGCCGGCTTGCGGCCGATCCGGTCGGAAAGCATGCCCAGCGGCACCTGAAGCAGCATCTGGCCGATCCCGTACACACCCAGGGCGACGCCAATCAACAGCGGGGTGGCATCGGGCATCGCCCGGGCATACACGGAAAAAACGGGGAGGATCAGGAACAGGCCGAACAGCCGCAGGCTGATCACCAGGGCCAGCGTCAGGGCGCTGCGTCGTTCCAGGGGGCTGAGCTGGCTCACCGAGGGTTCGATCCGTTCCTGGCACCAGGACCGGTGCCGGCGGAGATTATAGAGACCTGCGGCGCCATGACGGTTCAAACATGAATGGCGCCCCTATAATGTGGGCTGATATGCCGCATCCACACGACGGGCCCATGCCATCCATTGCCGAAAGCCAGACCCCCATTGATTTCGCCAGCGTCCGCGCCCTGGCCGCTGACGACATGCGGGAGGTGGATGCACTCATCCGGCGCCGCCTGTCCTCCGATGTCGTCCTGATCAACCAGATCGCCGAACACATCATCGCCGGCGGTGGCAAGCGCCTGCGCCCGATGCTGCACGTACTGGCCGCCGGTGCTGCGAACTACCAGGGCGCCGAGCACGCCAAGCTGGCGGCGATCATCGAGTTCATCCACACGTCGACCCTGCTGCACGACGATGTGGTGGATGAATCGGATATGCGCCGCGGCCGCAAGACCGCGAACGCCCTGTGGGGTAACGCCGCCAGCGTGCTGGTCGGCGATTTCCTCTACTCGCGTTCGTTCCAGTTGATGGTCGAGCTGGATGACATGCGGATCATGCGCATCCTTGCGAACACCACCAACACCATCGCGGAAGGCGAAGTGCTGCAGCTGCTGAACATCGGCAACGCCGATGTGGATGAAGCGGCGTACCTCGCGGTGATCGAACGCAAGACAGCGGTGCTGTTCGCCGCGGCCACCGAACTCGGCGGCGTACTCGGTGGCTTGCCGGATGACCAGGTCGCGGCGCTGCGCCGCTATGGCATGGAGCTCGGCTACGCGTTCCAGATCGCGGACGACCTGCTCGATTACGTTTCCGATGCCGATACGCTGGGCAAGAACATCGGCGATGACCTCGCCGAGGGCAAGCCCACCCTGCCCCTGATCTATGCGATGCAGGTGGCGGATCCGGATCAGCTGAAGTCGCTACGCCATGCTATCGAACACGGCGGGCTGGATTCGCTCGATCGGATCATCGCGGCCATCCGCGATTCGGGCGCGCTGGAGCGCGTGCATGAGAAGGCGGTATCGCACGCCGCGGCGGCACGTGAGGCCCTGGCTTCACTAGCACCATCGGCGCATCGCGACGCGCTGGCCATGCTGGCCGACTACTCCGTCGAACGCCGGTTCTGACCAAGCCGAGGGAAAATCATCTGTAGGAGCGCGCTTGCGCGCGATAGGGGCTTGCGGCAACCCCCATCGCGCGCACGCGCGCTCCTACAACAGCTTTATTTCTTGAAGGCTTCGGTTAGCCAGGCTTTCATCGCCGCGTAGGCGCGGGTGGCGACCTTGGCGTCGTAGCGGCAATTGCCGGTGGCGTCGGTGGCCTCCTTCTCGGTGAAGCAATGCACGGCATTGCCGTAGTCCACCGAGGCCCAGTCCACCTTCGCCGCACGCATTTCTGCTTCGAAACCAGCACGCTGTTCCGGCGGGACGTTGGCATCGTCAGCGCCATTGAGCGCCAGCACGTGGGCAGTGTGCAGTTTCGACCCCAGCTTCGAATCATCCGAAAGCAGGCCGTGGAAGGTCACGACCGCGGCCACGTCGGCGCCAGTACGCGCGAGATCGAGCACGGCCGAACCGCCGAAGCAGAAACCGATCGCCGCGAGTCGCGCAGGGTCGATGGGTGCGTTCTTTTCCTGCGCCTTGAGTTCATCGAAAGCGCGCGACACGCGGGTGCGCATCAGCTGGCGATCGCCGTAGAGCGGCTTCACCGCCACTCCCGCTTCGTCAGCGCTCTTCGGGTGGGCATCGCCGCCGTACATATCGGTGAGCAGGATCACGTAATCCTTCCCGGCGATCTCCTTGGCCTTGGCGATGGCCATGTCGTTGATGCCGTACCAGTTCGGGACCATGAGCAGGCCCGGGCGCTTCGCGGTCACCGCGTCGTCGTAGACCAGGTAGCTCTTGAAGGTCACGCCGTGATCGGTCCACTGGACCGGCTTGGCGACCATGGCGGCATGGGCGCTGCCCATGGCGGCTAACGCGAGGAGTGACAAGGCAAGCAAGCGGCGGCGCATCGGCGTTCTCCCTGGGGTAAGTGGCCGAAGCATACGGGAACCCGATCCTTGTAGGAGCGCGCTTGCGCGCGATGGGGCTTGCGGC
>NZ_DASYCB010000074.1:0-125304 GCF_036500425.1 Luteibacter sp. | reverse complement strand
CGCTTGCGCGCGATGGGGCTTGCGGGAAGCCCCATCGCGCGCAAGCGCGCTCCTACAAAATGCATCTGCGTTGGACTGGCCGGATGAGCGGTGGTCACTGTCCGGACACCTGTCCGCGGACACGCAGCATGGCGAGGCGGCGTCGTATAACTTACGGAAAAATAAGCATTTCAACGGTTGGCACGCGGTTTGCTGAAGACTTCATCAAGTTCTTCAGGGAAGCCAACATGATCCGAGATACCTCCGCCCAGGACCGCCTTGTCGCGGTTGGTCCGAACCGCCATCGCAAGCTGCTCATCGCCGGTGGAGCGGTGGCGGTACTGGTGGCCCTTGGCTTCGCGATTCCGAAGATCGCCACGATGTTCTCGGCCGATTCATCGGTCAGCGCATCGCGCCTCTCGTTCGGCACCGTGAGCCGTGGCCCGTTCGTTCGCGATATCGCCGCGGAAGGCAAGGTGGTTGCCGCGGTAAGCCCAACCATGTACGCACCCTATGGTGGCGCGGTGGTGATGCAGGTGCATGCCGGCGATGTCGTCAAGAAGGGCCAGGTCCTCGCGGTGGTGACCAGCCCGGAGCTGACAAACAAGCTCGCACAGGAACAATCTGCCGCTGATGCCATGCAGACCGAATACCTCCGCGCGCAGGTCGATGCGAAGAAGGCACGCTCGGAACTACAGAAGGCCTACGACAACGCCACGGTCGACCAGACCGCCGCCGATCGCGACCTCAAGCGCTACCAGGGCGCCTTCGACAAGGGCGCGGTATCCAACTTCGATGTCGACAAGGCTAAATCCACACTCGAGAAGGCGGCGATCACGCAGAAGCACGCCCAGAGCGATCTGCAGGTCAACACCGATAGCCTCACCTTCGACATCCAGGCGAAGAAGCTGGCTCACGACCGTCAGGAGCTGTTGGTAAAAGACCTGCAGCGCCAGGTCGACGACCTCAACGTGAAGTCGCCGGTCGACGGCCAGGTTGGCCAGCTCTTCATCGCCGAGCGCGCCACGGTGGCGAAGGATGCGCAGCTGGTGAGCGTTATCGACCTCACCGCGCTGGAAGTCGAAATGAAGGTGCCGGAGAGCTTCGCCCGCGACCTCGCTATCGGTATGCCGGGCGAGATCACCGGTAACGGCAAGGAATGGAAGGGCAAGGTCAGCGCCGTCTCCCCGGAAGTGGTGAATGGCGAAGTGGCCGCGCGCCTCCGCTTCGATGGCCAGTCGCCGCAGCAGCTGCGCCAGAGCCAGCGCCTTTCCGTACGCATCCTGCTCGACAAGCGAGACAACGTGCTCACCGTGCAGCGCGGCTCGTTCGTCGATGAAAGCGCCGGCCGCTATGCCTACGTCGTGAACGATGGCATGGCAGATCGCCGAGATATCCGCGTCGGTGCCAGCAGCATCGACAAGGTCGAAATCCTGGACGGCCTGAAGGAGGGCGACAAGATCGTCATCTCCGGTGCCGATACCTTCGGTGACGCCAAGCACGTCGCCATCGCCCGCTGACCGCCCACCCACTTACCAACGAGGCAACCACCATGTTGAAGATGAACCATCTCGCCAAGGTCTACCGCACGGAAGTCGTCGAGACCTACGCACTGCGCGATTTCAATATCGACGTGAAGGAAGGCGAATTCGTCGCGGTCACCGGCCCCTCGGGTTCGGGCAAGACCACCTTCCTCACGATCGCCGGCCTGCTTGAGACCTTTACCGGCGGCGAGTACCACCTCGATGGGATCGAAGTCAGCCAGCTCAACGACAACGCGCGCTCGAAGATCCGCAACGAAAAGATCGGCTTCATCTTCCAGGCGTTCAACCTGATCCCCGACCTGAACGTGTACGACAACGTGGAAGTGCCGCTGCGCTACCGCGGCATGAAGGGCCCGGAGCGCAAGCAGCGCATCATGGATGCGCTGGAACGCGTCGGCCTGGCCGCACGTGCCCGCCACTACCCGGCGGAACTCTCGGGTGGCCAGCAGCAGCGCGTCGCTATCGCCCGTGCACTGGCCGGTTCACCGCGCCTGCTCCTGGCCGATGAGCCGACCGGTAACCTCGATACGCAGATGGCCCGTGGCGTCATGGAGCTCCTCGAGGAGATCCACCGCGAGGGCGCCACCATCGTCATGGTCACCCACGATCCGGAACTGGCGGCGCGTGCGCAGCGCAATGTCCACGTGATCGACGGCCAGGTGGTGGATCTCTCCGAAGAGCCGCGTTTTCACGCCAACGCGCACGCCCACACCGTCCGTTCCTGATCCCTGGCTCCGCGCCGAAGGTGGCACCTATGTTTGCCTATTACCTCCAGTTGGGCATGCGCAGCCTGCGCAAGAACCCGATGCTCACCGCCCTGATGGTGATGGCCATCGGGTTCGGCGTGGCCGCGTCGATGACGACGTACTCGGTTTACCGGGCGACGTCGCGCGATCCGATCCCGCAGAAATCGAGCGTGCTGTTCAACACGCAGGTCGATGCGTTTGGGCCGGAGAACCTCGAGAACGGCGAGCCGCCGGCAGCGCTTAGCTATACCGATGCCACGGCGATCCTGCGCGCCCACAAGGCTCCGCACCAGGCGATCGTCTATCCGGTGAACGTGTCAGTGATCCCGGATGACCCGTCACGCCTGCCGATGCGCCAGACAGCGTATGCGAACGGCGCCGATATGTTCGGTATGTTCGACATGCCGTTCATCCAGGGGCGCGCGTGGACACGCGATGACGACGAGAAGCATGCAAGCGTGGTGGTCATTACCAAGGACCTCAACGACAAGGTCTTCAATGGCGGCCAGAGCGTCGGCAAGCAGATCAACCTCGATGGCCGCCTCTTCACCATCGTGGGCGTGATGGACAACTGGGCGCCGCAACCGCTGTTCTTCGACGCCCCCAATACGGGGGGCTTCGTCGACGAAGGTGCGTCGGTGTACATGCCGTTCAACCGTGCGATCGACCTGCAGTTGTCTACCAACGGCAACAACAACTGCGTGAAGGAGCCGGAGCAGGGCTGGGATGGTTACCTGCGTTCGGAATGCGTATGGCTCGCCCTCTGGACCCAGCTGGATACCCAGGGTGAGGTCGACGCGTATCGCAACTACCTCAACGGCTACGCCGCTGAACAGCAGCGCGCAGGTCGCTGGAGCTGGGCGCCGAATGTGAAGGTGCGCAACGTGACTGACTGGCTGGATGTGCAGAAGGTCGTGCCCAAGGAATCGACCATTTCGCTGGTCGTATCGCTGGGCTTCCTCGCGATCTGCCTGGTGAATACGATTGGCCTGCTCCTGGCGAAATTCATGCGCCGCTCACAGGAAATCGGCGTGCGCCGCGCCCTGGGTGCCTCGCGAGCCACCATCTATGCCCAGTTCCTGATCGAGGCCGGCGCCGTCGGTATCGCAGGCGGGGTGCTTGGGCTGATATTGACCGGGCTGGGCATGTTGGGCACCTCGCTGGTGTTTCCGTCGGATATCGCCCACCTCGCCACGCTCGACCCCACACTGATCCTCCTGACGCTGCTGACATCGATTGCGGCCACGGTGATCGCCGCCTTTTATCCCACGTGGCGCGCCGCTCAGGTGCAGCCGGCGTGGCAGCTGAAGTCCAACTAAGGGCACGCTGGCATGAACCTCCAGATCAAACCGATCCTCTCCGCACTGCGCCAGCACAAGGCCGGTACCATCCTCATCGCGCTGCAGATCGCGCTGACACTGGCCATCGTGTGCAACGCGCTGTTCATCGTGCACCAGCGCGTCGAGCGCGCGAACCGCCAGACCGGCATGGATGAAAGTAACGTCATCACCGTGCAGAACCGCTACGTCGGCAAGCCGGACACCTTCATCCCGCTCGTACAGACGGACGTGGCGGCGCTGCGTAACATCCCCGGGGTGGATGCGGCTTACGTTACCAATGCGTATCCCCTGCGCCGCGGTGGCTGGTCGACCGGCATACAGATCGATCCGACGAAGACCAAGGATAGCTTGCCGAGCGCGCTGTATTTCGTCGACGAACAGGCGCTTAAAACCCTGGGCGTGAAGCTCATCGCCGGGCGTAACTTTACGCCGTCCGAAGTGGTGAACCTGCCCGCGCAAAGCACGCCCGCGCCGGCGCAGGTCATCATCACCAAGGCGATTGCCGACAAGCTGTTCCCCAAGGGTGATGCACTGGGCAAGACGCTTTACTACGCCAAGAACAAGCCATCCACGGTGATCGGCATCGTCGAGAAGCTTACCGTTCCCTGGGTCGAGTACGACCACATGGATAACGTGACCCTGATGCCCATACGGTTCGATAGTGGGTACCAGCATTTCATCGTCCGGACCAAGCCTGGCCAGCAGGATGCAGTGTTCAAGGCGATCCCACCGGCGCTCTACAAGGTAAGCCGCATGCGTGTGTTGCCCGAAAAGTACGGCGTGCGAACCTTTGACACCGTACGCGCCAATGCTTACGAGGCTGACCATGGCATGGCTATCCTGATGACGGTGGTATGCGCCGTGCTACTGGCGATCACGGCAGCGGGCATCGTGGGCCTGTCTAGCTTTTGGGTAGGCCAGCGCCGCAAACAGATTGGCGTGCGCCGCGCGCTGGGCGCCCGTCGGTCGGACATCCTCAGTTACTTCATGACCGAGAACTTCCTGATCGCGCTCGGCGGCGTCATCGTCGGTACCATCCTGGCCCTGGGGCTCAGCCAGTGGATGTTGAAGTACTTCGAGATGCCGCGTGTCTCCCCGACGTATGTTGGCGTAGGCGTCATCCTGCTGCTCGTACTCGGGCAGGCGGCGGTATTCGCCCCGGCCTTGCGTGCGTCGAAGGTCTCGCCGGTCGAAGCAACGCGCAGCGTCTGATCCAGTCACCTGGGAGTTGTGATGTTTGGTTATTACCTCGAGCTGGCCTTGCGTAGCCTGAAGCGAAGCAAGGCCCTCACGGCACTCATGGTGCTGGCGGTAGCGATGGGCATTGGTGCCTGCATGACCACGCTTACCGTCCTGCACGTGGTGTCGGGCGACCCGATTCCGGCGAAGAGCCACAAGCTGTTCACGCCGCAGGTAGAACCGCGCGACAAGGACAATGGCTTCTACTCCAAGGGAGAGCCGCCGGAACAGGTCTCCTGGCGCGATGGCATGGCGTTGCTGAAGGCACACCGCGCCGACCGCCAGGCACTGATGACCGGCGGCATGGCCCCGGTACAGCCGGCGAATGCGTCGCAGGATCCTTTCTTCGTCCACGCAAGGTATACGACCGCGGACTTCTTCGCGATGTTCGATGTGCCGCTGAAGTACGGCCATGGCTGGTCGGCGACCGAGGACGAGCGCCGCGAGCGTATCGCGGTCATCAGCAGCTCGCTCAACGAAAAGCTGTTCCACGGCGAGGACAGCACCGGCCGGACCGTGCGTTTCAATGGCGCCGACCTGCGCGTTGTCGGCGTTGCCGAGCCCTGGCGTCCGCATCCGCATTTTTATGACCTCAATAGTGGCAACTATGCCGAGAGCGAGGACGTGTACATGCCGCTTGGTACGGCCCGGGACATTCACGGGCCGCGCGCGGGCTCCCGCGATTGCTGGGGCGTGGGTGCCAATGTGGAGGAGTCGACGCTGGAAACCTCGAATTGCACGTGGTTGCAGCTATGGGTGGAGATCGATGATCCAGCCCGGGTGGCTGACTACAAGGCCTTTCTAATCCACTATTCCGAAGACCAGCTGGCTGCGGGAAGTTTTCATATGCCAGCGAACGTTCGCCTGCGCAACGTCGTAGAGTGGCTCGATTTCCAGAAGGTCGTGCCCAGCGATGTGCATCTCCAGGTATGGCTCGCGCTCGGTTTCTTCGTTGTTTGCCTGGTGAACACCGTGGGCCTCATGCTGGCCAAGTTCATGCGCCGTTCTTCCGAGGTGGGCGTGCGTCGTGCACTGGGGGCTTCGCGTCGCGCCGTCTTCGCACAGCTTGTCACCGAGGCAGGCATCGTCGGCCTTGCAGGCGGTGTCGCTGGCCTGCTGCTTGCGTTGTTCGGCCTTTGGATGGTGCGGCAGCAGCCCGACCAGTACGCCTCGCTGGCTCACCTCGACATGTCCATGCTCGCCGGCACATTCGGCATGGCGATCGGTGCCACCGTTGTGGCGGGTTTGCTGCCTGCCTGGCGTGCCTGCCAGATCACTCCCGCCCTGCAGCTGAAGAGTCAGTGATGCTAGATATCCGACCCATCTTATCGACCCTGCACCGGCACAAGGTGACCGCGGTCCTGCTCGTGCTGGAGATCGCGCTGACCTGCGCGATCGTCTGCAACGCCGTGTTCCTCGTGCGCCAGCGCCTCGACTGGATGAACATCAGTTCGGGTGTCGACGAGGCCAATGTGGTGGACGTACGCCCGGTGAATATCGGTGAGACGCCGGATATGCATGGGCGCGTCAAGGAGACCCTTGCGGCCCTGCGTACGATTCCCGGCGTCGACCATGTGACGCTTAGCAACCAGATACCGCTGGGCATGGAATCGTGGAACTCGGGTATCAAGCTCGATCCGAATGTTGCTTCCCCCGCGATGCACGTGACCAATTACTACGGTGAGGACTTGCTGAAAACGCTCGGTAGCGGGCTCGTAGCGGGGCGTGACTTCCGTGCCGATGAATACGCCTGGCTGGACGACGTGACCCTTGGGCGTAAGGATGCGGTCATCCCGCATGTCGCCATCGTCACGGAGTTTGTCGCGGACCGGTTGTTCCAGGGCGATGCGCTGGGTAAGACGCTTTATTACGATGACATTCCGCTACGCATCATCGGGGTCGCGCGCAATGTGGTCCGGCCCAGCGTTTTTGATCGTAGCACCACCTACGGAAGCATCATCTTGCCCGTGCGCATGACGGAAGGGCTTGGCGCGACGTACATTTTCCATACCAGGCCCGGGCAGTCGGATAGCGTGATCAAAGCGGCGGTGACGAAGTTGCGCGAGCTTGATCCGAACCGTGTCATCCTGAGCAAGCGTCACTTCAGCGAGGTTCGCGACGCGTTCTTCGCCAGCGATCGCGCCATGACCCACCTGCTGGTCGGCGTATGTATCGCGCTACTGATCGTCACGGCACTCGGTATCGTCGGTCTCGCCAGCTTCTGGGTTTCCCAGCGCCGCCGCCAGATTGGCGTGCGTCGTGCGCTGGGCGCTACGCGTGGCGATGTGCTGCGCTACTTCCAGACGGAGAATTTCCTGCTCGCGACCATGGGCATCGCATTGGGGATGGTACTGGCGTACGGCATCAATATCGTGCTGATGGTGCGCTATGAGCTACCGCGCCTGCCGGTGACCTACCTGCCGTTGGGCGCCGTGGTGCTGTGGCTTCTTGGTCAGGCGGCGGTATACGCCCCAGCGCATCGCGCGTCGCGCGTTCCGCCGGTCGAGGCGACGCGTGGGAACTGAGTTCGGTTACTACCTTGAAATGGCCGTGCGTAGCTTGCGCCGCAATCCCGTGCTAACGGCGTTGATGATCCTGGCTGTCGCCCTGGGTATCGGTGCGTGTATGACCACGTTGACGGCGCTTCACGTCCTCACCGGTGATCCGCTGCCGGGACGGAGCGGCAGTATCTACATGCCGCGACTGGACCCGCGTGCGGCGGATACGGGCGAGGAAACGACCCCGCCTGTACAGGTGACCTGGACCGACGGCATGGCGCTCCTGCACGCACGCCGCGCCACTCACCAGGCACTCATGGTGGGCGGGTCGGCGACGATTCGCCCCGACGATCCGGGCATGGAGGCCTTCATCACCTCGGGACGGTTTACCACGGCCGATTTCTTTCCCATGTTCGGCACGCCGTTCGCGTTTGGCCAGGGCTGGTCGGATGCGGAGGACGAAGGCCGTGCGCGTGTCGCCGTGATCAGCGATGCGCTGAATGCGCGACTTTTCGACGGTGCCAACAGCGTCGGCCGGGTGCTCCACGTCAACGATGCGAGCTTCCGCATCATCGGCGTCCTTAAGCCGTGGCGCCCGGTGCCGCATTTCTACGATATCTACTCGGGCGAATATGCCAAGGCGGAAGATATCTACGTGCCGTTGACGGCGTCCCGGGATACCGAGTTGCCACGCACAGGCGGTGTCGAGTGCTGGGGCGCTGGCAGCACCGAAGAGAGCGACATGGAACGGTCAACCTGCACGTGGCTACAGTTCTGGGTGCAGCTGGATAATGCGCAGGCAAAGCAGGCATATGCCACGTTCCTCGAGGGCTATGCGCGTGAGCAGCACGCAGCCGGACGCTTTGAACGGAACCTGCCCACGGCGCTTACCGGCGTCCAGGCGTTCCTCGATGAAAGACATGTCGTGCCCAGTGATGTTCGCCTGCAGTTCTGGCTCGCGAGCGGCTTCTTCTTCGTCTGCCTTTTGAATACCGTCGGCCTGATGTTGGCGAAGTTCCTGCGCCGTGCCGGGGAACTAGGCGTGCGCCGGGCACTCGGTGCGTCGCGCCGGGCCATCTTCGCGCAGCTGCTCTTCGAGGCCGGGATCATCGGATTCGCCGGCGGGGTGATCGGCCTCGGTTTCGCCGTGGTCGGTCTCGCGCTGGTGCGCATCAATCCCGATCGAAGTGCGCAGCTCGCCCACCTCGACCTCCCGATGCTCGGTATCACCTTCGTGCTCTCGGTCGTGGCGGCGATGCTGGCGGGGCTCTTCCCCGCATGGCGTGCCTGCCAGGTCCCGCCGGGCCTCCACCTGAAGAGCCAGTGAGATGCGCCTGGATATCGCTCCCATCCTCGCCGCACTGCGCCGCCACCGGGTGACCTCGGTGCTGCTGGTGCTGCAGATCGCCTTTACCTGCGCGATCGTCTGCAATGCCGTGTTCCTGATCAACGAGCGCTTGCACTGGGTGAACACGCCCAGCGGCATCGATGAAGATCGCGTTGTCCTCATCAAGGTTGCTGCGCCACCGAGGAACGTGGATATCCATGCACGTACCGAAGCGGATCTGGCGGCCTTGCGTGGACTGCCTGGCGTCGAGGGCGTCACGGTGACCAATTCCGTGCCGTTCGGTGACATGTCGTGGAGCAGTAGCCTGCGCCTCGATCCGAGCATGAAGCAGCCGCTGATGCAGGTGGCCTTGTACTACGGCGAAGGGCTCGGCGAGCTGTTCGGCGCCCATCTCAAGACGGGGCGATGGATCCGCCCTGATGAGTATGCGTGGATCGACGATGAGCAGACGAAACGCGCTTCTTCGGGTCATGTGGTCGTGGTGACGGCGCCCATCGCGCAGCGTTTGTTTCCGGGCAAGGACGCCGTGGGTCAGGTGATCTTCCTGGGTGACCAGGTGTTCCGCATCGTCGGCGTGGTCGACTGGCTTGCGCGTGCCTCGGGGAGCCGGCAGAACATTGGCGAGGCCATACTCACGCCGTGGCGTACGTTCCCCAGCTACGGCGCAGGCTTCGCTATCCGCGTGGCGCCGGGTCAGGGGGGCAGGGTTCTGGAGGCGGCGGCCACCGCGTTGCGCAAGGTGGATCCGCGCCGCGTCGTCTCGGACAAGATGACCTTCGCGGAGTACCGCTCGCAGTTCTTCGCGGCGGATCGCTCGCTGGCCGCCATGCTCGTGGGTGCTTGCGTGGTGCTGCTCGCCGTGACTGCCCTTGGCATCGTGGGCCTCGCCAGCTTCTGGGTCGCCCAGCGCCGCCGCCAGATCGGGGTGCGTCGTGCATTGGGTGCGACGCGCGGCGACGTACTGCGCTACTTCCAGACCGAAAATTTCCTGCTGGCCAGTATGGGTATCGGGCTCGGCGTGGTCTTGGCCTATGCTATGAATATCGTGCTCATGGTGAACTACGAAATCCCACGGCTCCCATGGGGTTACCTCCCCGCAGCGGCGGTGACGCTCTGGCTCCTCGGCCAGGTCGCCGTACTGGCGCCCGCCCTGCGCGCCGCGTCGGTCTCGCCCGTGGAGGCGACACGTGGCTAGAATGGGCATTGCAACCTTTTCCGGGGGAGACGCATCCATGACGGCATGCAAAGGGACAAGATGCGCTGCGTACTGATCATTGACGACAACCCCGCCGTGGGCGAGGCGCTTTCGCTCGCGCTCAGCCTGCGTGATATCCGGCCGCTCGTCGCGCTGACACCCGAAGAGGGCCTCGCCACGTTGGCCCGGGAACGCGTCGACGTCGTGATCCAGGACATGAACTTCACCGCCGATACGACCTCCGGGGAGGAGGGCGCGACGCTGTTCAAGGCGATCCGCGGGCGACATACCGATCTCCCGGTCATCCTGCTCACCGCGTGGACTCACCTCGAGGCGGCCGTGGAGCTGGTGAAAGCCGGTGCGGCCGACTATCTCGCCAAGCCCTGGGACGACGTCAAGCTGCTCGCCACGGTAGAAAACCTGCTCGAGCTTTCGGAAACCACGCGCGAGGTCACGCGTGCACGTAACGAGCGGCGCCGCCGCCGCGAGACACTCGAGAGCAAATACGACCTCGACGGCCTGGTCTTTGCCTCCGAAGCCATGAGCCGCACGGTGGAGCTGGCCTGCCAGGTAGCGCGCTCCGACGTGCCGGTGCTCATCACCGGTCCCAATGGCGCCGGTAAGGAGCGCATCGCGGCGATCGTCCATGCGAATTCCCCGGTGCGCCGTGGCCCGTTCGTGGCGGTGAATTGCGGCGCGCTACCGGGCGAGCTCATCGAGGCGGAGCTGTTCGGCGCGGATGCGGGGGCATACACCGGTGCCAACAAGGCGCGTGAAGGCCGTTTCGAGCTTGCCGATGGCGGTACCCTGTTCCTCGACGAGATCGGCAACCTGCCGCTGCCCGGCCAGATGAAGCTGCTTCGCGTGCTGGAAACCGGCCAGTTCGAACGCCTTGGTTCGGGCCGCACCCGCCAGGCGAAGGTCCGCGTCATCAGCGCTACGAATGCCGACCTGAAAGCCATGATCGCGGCAGGTACCTTCCGTGAAGACCTGTACTACCGGCTCAACGTCATCGACGTGAACCTGCCGCCGCTGTCCGAACGTTGCGACGATATTCTTCCGCTGGCCGAATTCTTCCTGGATGGCAAGGCGGAACTCAGTGAAGACGCGCGCGAAGCGCTGCTGGCGCATGCGTGGCCCGGCAACGTGCGCGAACTGAAGAACGCCATGGCCCGTGCGGCCCTGCTTGCGGGTGGCAGCCGGATCGAGCCCTCGCACCTGAACCTGCCGATGCCTGCGGCGGCCACCAACCGCAACCTCGATGAGCCTAGCCGTGAATCGGTGGAGGCGGCATTAGCCACGGCCGGCGGTGTGATCAGCCGCGCCGCCAGTAACCTGGGCCTCTCACGCCAGGCGCTGTATCGGCGGATGGAGCGCTACGGGCTGGCGGTTTGATACGTTCGCAGCCATGAAGCGCTTCTCGCTGGAAGGTCGGATGGCCATCGTCGTCGGCATGTCGGCGATCGTGGGCGCGCTCGTCTTCGCGGGCGTGGCCATCTGGCCGTTCCCGCAGGCGGTGGCCTGGCTGGACGAGCTATCGAAAAACCCCGGCCATGCGGTGGTGCCCAGGCCGTCGGAGCCCGTCGATACTCGCACGGCCCTGATCATCTGCCTTCTTCTACTCGTGCCGCTTTCCGCCTGGATGGCCCACGTGCTGGTCGAGCCGATCCGCCGGCTCATGCGCGCGCTGGAAAGTGCCGTGGCCAGCTACCGCGATGGCGACTACAGCATGTCCATCGGCACCGACCGCATGGACGAGCTGGGTGACCTGATCCGCATGCACAACCAGTTGGGAACCATTCTGCGAGAGCAGCGCCAGAACCTGGCCCAGCGCGAGTTGTTGCTCGACACGGTGGTGCAGAACACGCCTGTCGCCCTTGTACTCACGGATGCGTCGGGCAAGGTGACTTACGCCAATATCGCCGCGCGGCACCTGTTCAACGAGGGGCGTGCGCTCGCCGGCCTGGATTTCGCGACCGTGCTGGATGCCATGCCGGAGAACCTGCGCGCGGCGGCGGCAGCGGGCGAGGATGCGCTGTTTACCGTGGAGATGGAGGGCAGCGAGGAGACCTTCCATCTTTCGCAGCGTGGGTTCCGCCTGCAGGGCCGGCCGCACCGCTTGCAGTTGTACCGGCGCATGACCCGCGAACTCTCGCGCCAGGAAGTACATACGTGGAAGCGCGTTATCCGCGTGATCAGCCACGAGCTCAACAACTCGCTGGCGCCGATCTCCTCACTGTCTCATTCCGGAGCTGAGCTGGCCCGTCGCGGCGACCTCGCCCGGCTACCGGGGGTGTTTGCGTCCATTGGCGATCGCGCCAAGCACCTGCACGGCTTCATTTCTGGCTACGCCAGTTTCGCCAAGCTGCCCGCGCCGCAATCACGTGAGGTGGCGTGGGAGCCGTTCCTGGAGGCTCTGGGGCTGCATGCCCGCTTCCAGCTCAGCGCACCCCCACCCAAGCAACCGGGCTGGTTCGATCCTACCCAGATCGAGCAGGTGCTGATCAACCTGATCAAGAATGCCCACGAAGCCGGCGGGGACGAGGACGAGGTCTCGGTAGGCGTCCACGTGGTCGGCCGCGATTGCCTGATCGACGTCTCCGATCGCGGGCCCGGCATGAGCGAGACCGTACTGGCTCAGGCATTGTTGCCGTTCTACTCGACCAAACGCTCGGGTACGGGCCTCGGCCTGGCATTGGCCCGCGAAATTTCGGAGGCGCATGGCGGCCGCATCGCCCTGGCCAACCGCGAGGGCGGCGGGCTCCGCGTGACCCTGGTGCTGCCGGCCGGCCCGCACTGATTCGCTTCGCCTATACTCCCGGTGAATTCAAGCCGCAGGGAGTTAGGCACCATGGGAAGCATCGTCGCACTGGTCGTGATCGTCGTCGCGGTCATCGTTCTCGCCAAGCTGATCCGCATCGTGCCGCAGGGCTACGAATGGACCGTCGAAATGTTCGGCAAGTACACGGGCACGCTCACGCCTGGCCTGCATTTCCTCATTCCGTTCGTCTACAACATCGGCCGCAAGATGAACATGATGGAACAGGTGCTCGATGTTCCCTCGCAGGATGTGATCACCAAGGACAACGCCGTGGTCCGCGTCGACGGCGTGGTGTTCTACCAGGTGCTGGATGCGGCGAAGGCTGCCTACGAGGTCGCCAACCTCGAAATCGCGGCGCTGGCACTCATCATGACCAACATTCGTACGGTGCTTGGCTCCATGGACCTCGACGAGAGCCTGAGCCAGCGTGATGCCATCAATGCCAAGCTGCTCACGGTGATCGATGAAGCGACCCACCCGTGGGGGGTCAAGGTCACCCGCATCGAGATCAAGGATATTTCGCCTCCGCGCGACCTGGTGGATGCCATGGCGCGGCAGATGAAGGCGGAGCGCGAAAAGCGCGCCAACATCCTCGACGCGGAGGGTTTCCGTCAGGCAGCGATCCTCAAGGCCGATGGCGAAAAGCAGTCGGCCATCCTCGAGGCCGAGGGCAAGAAGGAAGCGGCGTTCCGTGAAGCCGAAGCTCGCGAGCGTCTCGCCGAAGCAGAAGCCAAGGCGACCACCATGGTCTCGGAAGCCATCGCGGGCGGTGACGTCAACGCGCTGAATTACTTCGTCGCGACCAAGTACGTCGAAGCCCTGGTCGAGATGGCCAAGAGCCCGAACCAGAAGACCTTGCTATTGCCGATGGAGTCCGTGGGCATCCTTGGCTCGCTGGCCGGTATCGCTGAACTGACTAAGGATTCACTCGCCAGCCAGCGCGTGCAGGCTCCGCAGGTTGGCGGCCCGCAGCCGCCGCGCACGCCGCCGCTGGCGCGCTAAGCCACCATGGGGGACGTCGCCATGCATTACATCTGGTGGATCGTCGCGTTGCTGCTCATTGGCGGCGAAGTGATCATGCCCGGCTATTTCATGCTGTGGATCGGTATCGCCGCCGCGGCCATGGGCATCGTGTTGTTCGCGGTGCCGGACATGGGTCCGCTGATGCAGGCCGTGCTGTTTGCCGTGTTCACGTTTGTGTCGTGCTTTGCCTACTGGAAGTTTGTCCGTCCGCGGCTCGCACGGGTGCCCTCGGGTAATGAACGGCTGAACCGCCGTGGTGAACAACTCATCGGGCAGCGTTTCACCCTGTGCGACGCCATCGTCAACGGCCGCGGCAAGGCGAAGGTCGGCGACGGCATGTGGCTGGTGAATGGCCCGGACCTGCCGGTGGGTGCCACGGTCGAGGTTACCGGCATCGACGGCACCACCTTGCTTGTCAAGGCGGTGGATGTTGGCTGAGGCCGCGCCGCTCGCGGTACCGGTGAGTTTCGCCACCACGGCGATCAACACCCGTATCGCTTTCCTCTCCGAACTGGCGCGGCGGCTGCACCAGTACGGCACCACGGCGCCGCGTCTCGAAACGGCGATAGCGCGATCCGCACAACGGGTTGGGTTATCGGCCGAGGTGTGGTCCAGTCCCACGGCGATCATCGTGTCGTTTGCCGACCTGGGGCAGGGTGAGGATGGCGTGGCCCAGGTGACCCAGGTGATGCGCCTGCCGCCTGGTGATGTGAACCTGGCGCGTCTGGTCGAGGCTGATCGTATCGCCGATGCCGTGATCGATGGCCAGATGGAGTTACGCGAAGGCTTCCATTTGCTGCGCAAGCTGGGTGCGCCAGAGACGTTTCGCGCCGAACTGGGCGTTATCGCCAGCTATGGCCTTTGCGCGGCCAGCGTCGTGGCCCTGCTGCTGCATAGCGCCTGGCCCGATCTGGTGACCGCCGGCATCATCGGTGTGGTCATCGGTTGCATCACCGTCGCTTCAGGCACCCGCCCGCGTCTCGCGGCCGCCAGTGAGGCGATCAGTGCGATGGTAGCCACGATCATCGCCACGGTCGTGGCGGCGTACATTGTGCCGCTGGCGCTCAAGTCCGTGATCCTGGGCAGCCTGATCGTGTTGCTGCCGGGTATGGCGCTCACTACGGCCGTGCGTGAGATTTCCAGCCAGCATCTCGTGGCGGGTGTGGCTCGCATGGGTGGGGCGGTGGCGACGCTGTTGAAACTGACGTTCGGTACCGTCGCTGCAACGCAGTTGTGTGAGGCGCTTGGTATCGCGCCGCATGACTACGCACTGCCGCCGTTGCCCTCATGGGCTGACTGGCCGTTCCTGATACTCGGTGCCTTTTCGTTCGCGATCCTGTTCCGCGCGGCGGTCCGCGACTGGCTGGTGGTGATGGGCGCCGTGGTGCTCGGCTACCTGGCCACACGCTGGGGTGGCCAGATCTCGGGCTCCATACCGGGTGCGCCGTTTGGCGTGTTCATCGGCGGTGTGCTTCTGGGTTCGCTCAGCAACGTCTATGCGAGGTTCGCGCAACAGCCCGGCGCCGTCGTGCGCGAGCCCGGTATCATCCTGCTCGTACCCGGCTCGGTCAGTTTCCGCAGCGTCTCCTACTTGCTCGACCATGACACCTCGCTAGGCATGGATACCGGCCTGCTAGGCGTGACCCTGCTGGTCTCACTGGTCGCAGGCCTGTTATTCGGCGACCTGATCGTAGCCCCCCGCCGCTCCCTCTAGATCCCATGTAGGAGCGCGCTTGCGCGCGATCGGCACTCGCCGCACCCCACCTCCGGCGAAAATACGTCCCCACAAAAACATAAGGCCCCGCATTAGCGGGGCCTTATTTATTCCAAACCGCCTGTCTTCAGGCCAGCATGTCGCTCTCTTTCGTACCCGCCTTGAGCGCATCGTTAAACCAGCGCGGACGCTTGCCACGACCCGACCAGGTCTGTTCCGGGTCCGTGGGGTTACGATACTTGGCGGCGACAGCCGCGCCAGCGCGGCGGGATTTGGGTGCGCTCTTCCCAAATACGTCATCAAAGGTGAGGCCTTCGGCCTTGATCAGCTCGCTGATCGTCTCGCGCAGCCGGGTGACTTTTTCTTTCTGAAGCTCGCCCTGACGGGACTGGGCCTTGGCGATCAGCTCTGTGAGCTGGGTGTGGCTTAGGTTTTTGATATCAACGGCCATGGCAACCTCCCGAGTAGTGGTATTGACAGGCCATTAGGTAATGGCCATTGGCGGTTATTGTGGCGCAATGAAATGGATTAGGGGAGCGGTTTGATTATCTTTTATCTAATATCAGGGAAACCCTACAAGAGAATGAGGTAATCCCCGTCATTAATCGTGAGACTTTTCCTAAAGCAAGCCGAGGACGAGGCCGTAAGGTCGGGTTTTCGGTCGCCGTTAGGGTTCGCGCGGTCGAATCGGTTCATTCGCTAACGCGAATGCATGGGGTTGAGCGGCTTGCGCCGCCTTCGGCTGGGGGTCTATCGGCGTCGGGGACGGTCAGGCCCTCGGGGCCGCCAGTCGCGGACCTTCGGACCGGGCCGTAGATCCGTTGTCGTGTCACGGGTTACGCCCGGCGGCCCTCCGCTCATGTCGGCCCCAAGGGCCTGCCCGTCCCCGAGTCCACACGCCCCGTTGCGTGTCGCACAAGCCGGTATGCCGCAGCCTGGCTCCCTGTAGGAGCGCGCTTGCGCGCGATCAGCCGACGAAGCGCTGATGCCGTGTCGCATGCAGCGACCATGCGCCAGGGCACACGCCATAGAGACCGGAACGTTCGCGTTGAAGTCGTTCCTGGTGGTTGTGGATAAGGTCATTGCCACGGCACACCGAATACGCTCGGGGAGCACGATGGTTTACCGCATCACCGCTCCGTGGGTCGATCGCGCGCAAGCGCGCTCCTACAGGCGAGCCGCTGAACGCGCAGGCTCTTGGGTCACGAACCTCATGGCTGGTTGTCGGGTGGGCAGGCCCGTGGGGCCGACATGAGCGGAGGGCCGCCGGGTACCACGGTTTTCGCGAAGGGGGCGCTACGGCCCGGTCCGAAGGTCCGCGACTGGCGGCCCCACGGGCCTGACCACCCGGCGCGTCCTCGACCCACCAAGAACGCGGCGGCGAACGCCGCTAGATACACGCATTCGCGCCAGCGAATGAACCGATTCGACCAAGCGCGAAGCCGAAGGCGAGCCTGCTCGCTCAGCCCGAAGCCGCCACCGGGTAGGGCGAATCCGGGATATCCCCGCTATCGCCCATGAACACGCAATTGCGGCCCGAACGCTTCGCCCGATACAGCGCGCCATCCGCCACGACAAGGAGGCGGTGCAGCTCAAACCCACATTGCAACGTCGACGCCACGCCAAAGCTCGCCGTCACTACCAACTCCGGACGCGAAGGCGTCGCCGATGTCGCCGAAATCGACAAACGCAACTGCTCCGCACGCGCACGCGCCTGCGCAGGGCTGCAATCCGGCAACAACACCGCAAACTCCTCACCACCCAGGCGGCCAAACACATCACACGCATGCAACGCCCGGCGACACACATCCACCGCACGCTTCAACACCTCATCACCCACCGCATGACCCCAGGTGTCGTTCACGTTCTTGAAGTGATCCAGGTCAAACAAGATCAGGCAGGCCCCGCGATCCGAACGCGCGCCATACGCCAACACCCGCTCCGATTGCTCCACGAAGTGCTCGCGGTTACAGATACCCGTCAGGCCATCCCGGCGTGCCATGCGCATGAAGCGCAGCTGCGAACGACGCAAGCGCAACACCAGGGCCACGATACCCACCAGGGTCAGGCCCAACACAAAAATATAAAGCCGCCCGGTTTCCACTTCCTTGTGATCCAGGGCGTTTGACAAGCGCAGGATCTCATTCTGCTTGTTCAGCGTATCGACTTCCGCCTTACGCGCCACGACCTGCTGGTCAACGATCTGGAACGCCAGGCTGCGTGCGCTGATGTCATCCAGGTATGCCTTGTCCGCAGCCATGTACTGCTCGTGGTAAGCGAGCGCTGCCTGCGCATTGCCGATCCGCTGCTCCACCTCATACAGCACCTTGAAGCCGGTACGCCGCGGATCGGTATATTCATCGCGCACCGAGCCCGCCACCGCCGAGAGCGCAAGGCGCCGTGCGTTAGGCAGATCATCCATCGCGAGATACGCACTGGCCAGCGTTGCGTCGAACTCCGCCAGCAAGGTCGCGTAACTGGTATCGCGCAGGTCATCACGATGCGGCAGAAGCAACTCGATCGCCGCCTTCGGCTGCCCATGGTGCAGGTAGAACGAGCCGATATCCGAACGCATGGTGTCGGCAAATACCGTATCGCCCGAGCTATCGCAGGCATCGATGGCGCTACGGTACATCGGCTCGATGGTGACCAGGCGATTCGCCTCGCGACGCGCGCGCAGCAAGTGCTGCATACCCTTGCACTCGCCCTCGCCCACCGGGGGGTCATCCACCATCTGCTTCGCATAGGCCTCGGCGGCATCGAACTGGCCTGCGGAGCTGAGCAGTTGCGATGCCTCGCCCAGTGCCGCGAAGCGCGCGCGGCCGTCACGGACCGACGGCAACAGCTCCTGCATCTGGTTAAGCCGGCGGAACGCATCCTCATAGCGATGCGCGATACCAAACAGGTTAATCAGGGTCGCCAGCGCACGTACGCGTAGCACCGTATCGGTGCTGGTATCGGCCACGCCCTCCAACAGGGCCCTGGCTTTGTCGAAATCACCCACCCACGTGGCGCGCCAGCCTTCGAGGAAGGCCAGCTTCGAGACGGATGCGCTATCCAGCTGGCCACGCATCGGCTCGATATCCTGCAGCATGCGCGAGAAACCATCGAAATCCGCGTGCTTGATCTGGTCCGCCTGATCGAGCATGCGGACGGCTTTCGCCGTGGCTACCGGGTCGCTTTCCGCATGCACGCCAGCCACGCCCAGCAAGGGCATGGCGAGCAGGAACACGGCGTGACGGAACCAGCGACGCATGGGCGTCAGCGTCCCTTGCCCGGTGGCGTATCGGTGGGGACCTTCTTCAATGGATCGTTGCCCTCATCCTCGTCGCCCTCATCCTCGTCCGGCACTTCCTTCTCACGCTCCGGGCCATCGGGCATCTGCGTCGCGATGAACCTGGCCCCGCCAAGGAGAACCCGCAGGGATTCGGCGTCGCCGTGGGCAAGCGCCGCACGGGTCGCATCATCGTCAATGCCCATCGCCGTGAGCAGCGCCTCGCGAGCGGCTGGAGAACCGCAACGCAGCGCCGCGTCCTGCCCGACGCGGGCGAGAAACTCCGTGACGTTGCTCATCGCACCTGTCCCTTGGGCTCAAAAGCCTTGCCTTCGGCCCGCTTGGCTCGCCTCCCCTCGAGGACGAATCATGCCGGGATCATACCGCCACCCGCGGTTGGGCAGAAGTAGGCCACCCGGCTGGGACTAAAGGGTCGAGACGGCCATCACGGGCGCCGGGGATCAGGGCTCCAGGGCGACCGTGCAGTCGATGCCCTGCTTCGCCATTTTTGCGTACGGACACAGGCGCTCGGTGTGCCGGACCAGTTCCTCGGCCAGAGGGCGATCGACGCCCGGCAGGGCGATGCGCACCTCCGCCACCAGGGTGAACTGGCCATCCACCGGATCGCGGCCGAAGGTGACCCTGGCTTTTACGGCAGCATCCGGTATGACGATCGCCGAGCGGTCCGCAAGCAACTTCAGCGCCCCATGGAAGCAAGCCGCGAAACTCGCGGCGAACAGCTGCTCGGGGTTGGTGCCGCCCCCAGGGCCGCCGAGCGCCGGGGGCATGCGCAGCTCGACATCGAGCTCGCCATCCGACGAGCGAGCCACGCCCGATGCCCGGGCGTGGGCGGTGATGCCGCCCGTGACCGTGACATCAGCCGTGTACAACGGCTCGAAAACATCACCGTGGTAACGGTCCAGGAACGATATATGCGGCACCTTGGGTTCCATGGCGAGGGCGCTCCGTTCAGCTCTTGGCGTGCACGCCGGACTGGCTGGCCAGCCATGCTTCAAGGCCGACCTTGCCCAGGTGGGCACCCGGCCCAGGTAGCAGTGAATCCGGGCCGATAACCCCGCCGAAGTACGGTGCCTTCGGGTCACCCTTCACCTCACGCGGATCGCCCGTCGCGCGCAGGTAGCGACGCACCAGTTCATCCATGGGGAAGGCCTCGGGGCCAGCGATCTCGGTGAAGCCCTGGCGAGGTTCGCCCATGGCCGCCTCGGCGACCGCGTCTGCGACATCTTCCGAACTGATCGGCTGGATCCCACCCGTGGAGACCACGATGGTTGCCCCCGTTCCCGCCTCGTTGGCGATACCGCCGGTGAACTCGAGGAACTGCGTCGCGCGCACGATCGTGTACGGAACGCCCGACTCGCGGATGAGATGCTCCTGCGCATCTTTCGCGGCGAAGTACGCGTTACCGGGTTTGCGGTCGGTGCCGACGATGGAGAGAGCGACATGGTGGCTCACGCCCGCTTTTTTCTCAGCGGCCGCGATGTTACGGCCCGCCGTGGTGAAGAAACGCATGACATCGTCCGCCGCGAACGACGGTGAATTCGCCACATCGACCACCGTATCGACACCCGTCATGGCGGCGTCCAGGCCTTCCCCCGTCTGCGTATTCACACCGGTGGAAGGCGAAGCCGCAGTGACGTCATGCCCCTGCGCGCGCAGGCGCGCCACCACCTTGCTGCCAATGAGGCCCGTACCGCCGATAACGAGGATCTTCATGGCCGTCTCCAGCGCAGTGACATGGTAGGGCAAGGCTAAGCGTGCCCCCTTGGGGCGGCTAGCCCTGCACGCGGCCTCACCGTGTTGCCACGCAGGCACCAATCCGGTTGTCGTCGCCGCAATCGAAATCCAGCGCGCGGATGCCCGCGATCATGTAATCGACGAAAACGCGTATGCGCGAAGGCATCTGCTGGCGGCTGAGGTAACACACGTAGTGCCCGCGATCGTCGGGTGCGTGCTGCGGCAGGCAGGCGACGAGCCGCCCCGCCTTGAGGTGGTCGCAGACCTGGTATCCAGCCAGCTGGGCCAGGCCTTCGCCATCCAGGGCGGCCTGCAGCACCAGGTCGGCATCGTTGAAGGAGAGCATGGAGGCCGGGCGTACCTTGCGGTCACGCCCGTCCACCCGGAATTCCCAGTCGAAGGTGCGCCCGTTGGCGAGGCGGTAGCCCAGGCACTCGTGCGCGGCGATATCGTCCAGCGACATCGGCGCCGGGTAGCGCGCCAGATAGCCCGGCGAGGCACACAGGAACATCCGCATGGGCACGATCTGCCGGGCGATCACCTGGCTATCCTCCATGCGCCCGTTGCGGAAGGCGACATCCACATGGTCCGTGATGAAATCCGCCGGGCGGTCGTCCAGCAACAGCTCGACAGCGACATCCGGATAGGCGGCGCGGAACCCGTGCAGCAACGGCGCGACGACTTTACGGCCAAAGCCTACGGCGGCGCTGATGCGCAGGCGGCCGCGTGGCGGCCCCTCGCGTAGCTCGCGCATATCCTCCAGGGCCTGGGCGATGCGTTCCACACCGGGTTGGCAGTTCTCGAAGAACAACGAACCTTCCGGCGTGAGCGAGGTGCTGCGCGTGGTGCGCGAGAAAAGCCGCGCGCCTACCTGCTGCTCCAGCTTCTGCACGCTGCGGCTGACCGCGCTACGGCCAATGCCGAGCCGATCGGCGGCGCGGGCGAAGCTACCCTCGTTCACCACAGCGATGAAGGCGATCACGCCGGCATAACTGGCGGAGAAACTCGAGGTCAACGCATCAGCGCCTACGCGGGCGCTTGATGGGAAAGGCGTGACATTCATGGGTGGTCTCCGTGGCCGCCCGCGTGCAGGGCGCGCAGGCGTGTTCGGGCATCGCCAATGAGCTGGCGGCAGGTGGCGATATCGCGGCCGAGCAAATGGGCGACCTCGTCGATGGGTTTGCCAAGCACATCGCTCAGCAGGAACGCCAGCCGCGGCAACAAAGGCACGTGTTGCAGCGCGGCCTGGAATTCCACCCATACGCGATCACAGCCATTGTCATGGCCTGTATCGGCAAAACCTGGCTGCATGGCGTTAAGGGTGTCCATGCAGAACAGACGACGCAGCCCCTGCCCGTGTGACAGGAACCATTGGTGCGTTCTTAACAACATCGTGCGCACGCGGTGGTGGCTACCGAAGCGCGGGGGCCGGGCCTAGCTTGTATCCGTCCCGGGAAGCCCCGGAAGCCCTCCCCCTACCGACCAAGGATCCATCCATGAGCAACCGTCTCGATTACTCCGTTCAGTCGCCCGAACTCACGAAGAAGCTCGTCGAACTGTCGATGGCGCAAGGCAAGGCCAGCATTGAGCCGAGCCTGCACCACCTGGTCGATATGCGCGCTTCGCAGATGAATGGCTGCACGTTCTGCGTTGATATGCATCTCAAGCAGGCCCTCGCCGGTGGTGAGCGCCAGCTGCGCCTGCACCACGTCGCGACCTGGCGTGAATCGAACCTGTTTTCCCCGCGTGAACGCGCCGCGCTGGCGTATACCGAGGCGCTGACCGACCTGGCGCCGGATGGCATCACGGATGAGCTTTACAAGACCGTGCGCGAGCAGTTCTCGGAAAAGGAACTGGCTGACCTGACCTTCGCGATCATGACGATCAACGCCTGGAACCGGGCGAACGTGGCCTTCCGCACGGTCCCAGGTTCGCTGGACAAGGCCTATGGCCTCGACAAGGTCGCCGTCGGCTGATCCACCCCACTGAGAGGAGACGTCCATGAAAGCTATCTACACGATCGCCGCGCTGGGTTTGCTCGCCGGGTTCGGGTCCGGTACCGCCCTCGCCCATGACGAACATGCGGCGACGGCGGTGCAGCCGAACGTCACCCCGGTGACCCAAAAGGACATGCCCGACATGCCCGGCAAGGAAATCATCGTCATCACGGTCGACTACCCGCCCGGCGTGGTGGAACACGTGCACCACCACGACGCTAACGCGATCGTCTACGTGCTCCAGGGCAACATCATCGAAGGCGTGAAGGGCCAGCCCGAGCAGCACCTGAAGGCGGGTGACACCTTCTACGAAGGCCCGAACGACACCCACACCGTGGGTCGCAACGCCAGCAAGACCGAGCCGGCAAAGTTCCTGGTCTTCATCGTGAAGGACAAGAACAAGCCCGTCGTCCTGCCCGGCGACGCCGGCCACTGACGCCGCCTTACCTGTGACCCGGCCGCGCCCGTGACGTGGCGCTATCTGTAGGAGCGCGCTTGCGCGCGATCGGGGCTTGCCGCGCGCACCCATCGCGCGCAAGCGCGCTCCTACAGGGGTGTGGCGCCCAAGGGCCCGGTTCGGTCAAAAAGCGCAGGAACTTGCTGGACGGTGCCGTATCGTCATGTCACAAATCGGCGTACTGATACGTCTGGACTGACATGACCTCCGCGACAACCACCTTCACCACCCTGAGGCCCCGGCTGCATGGGATCGCCTACCGCATGCTCGGCTCGGTTCCCGAGGCTGAGGATGTGGTGCAGGACGTGTGGCTGCGCTGGCACGGCACCGATATCGATGGGATTGATAACCCCGAGGCCTGGCTGGTGGCGGCGACCACCCGCCGGGCCATCGACCAGCTGCGCGCCGCACGCACGCGGCGTGAGCAGTACGTGGGGATCTGGCTGCCCGAGCCGGTGCTCACCGACGACAGCGCCAGCCCGGAAGACCTGCAGGAGCTGGCCAGCGACGTTTCCGTGGCGTTTCTTGCCTTGCTCGAACGCCTGGCCCCCGAAGCCCGCGCCGCCTTCCTGCTGCGCGAGGTGTTCGACGAGGATTACCCGGAGGTCGCCCGGGTGCTAGGCAAGAGTGAAGCCGCCTGCCGCCAGCTGGTGCACCGTGCGAAGGAACAGCTACGCGACGAACGCCCGCGCTTCCCGGTGAACCGGAACCTGCATGCGAACCTCGTACGCCGCTTCGCCAGCGCCATGGCCACCGGCGACTTCAGCAGCATGCGCGAGATCCTGGCCCCGGATGCCGTCCTCATGGGCGACGGCGGCGGCTATGTTTCCAGCTTCCCGAAACCCATGGAGGGCGGCGTGCGCATCGCGCAGCTGCTGTACGCGCCGAGCATCCGCAACGACCGGGGCATGCGCGTGGAGATCGCGAACGTCAACGGCGAGCTCGCCGTGCTGCGGTTCTTCGAGGGAGCACTGGAATCCGTGCAGACGTTTGCTACCGACAATGGGCAGATCACGGCGATCCACGTGCAGCGGAATCCGGAGAAGCTGGCCCGGTTCGTGAACCGCGAGGCTGGGTTCAAGCACGTTGTGTAGGAGCGCGCTTGCGCGCGATGGGGTTACGGCAAGCACCCATCGCGCGCAAGCGCGCTCCTACAGCAAGCGAAAAAAGGCCCCTTTCGGCCTCTTTTATTTGTAGCGGACGCCTTTGACTTCGTAGGTTTTCGTGCCGTTGGGCGCGTTGAAGTCGAATTCGTCGCCTTCGTTCTTGCCGATCAGCGCACGTGCGATCGGTGAACTCACCGCGATCAGGTTCTTCTTGATGTCGGCTTCCAGGTCGCCGACGATCTGGTAGGTCACCTCGGCCTCGTTATCGAGATCAACCAGGTCGACGATGGCACCAAAGACGATGCGCTTGCCGACCGTCAGGCGCTCGGTATCGATGATCTCGGCGTTCGACAGCGCGGCTTCGAGCTCGTTGATGCGGCCTTCGTTGAAGCCGTGCATCTCACGGGCGGCGTGATACTCCGCGTTCTCCTTCAGATCGCCGTGCGCACGGGCCTCGGCCACCGCGGCCACGATCTCCGGACGCTTCACGCGCTTCAGGTATTCCAGCTCATCACGCAGGCGGTCAGCGCCCACCGCGGTCATCGGGGGACGGGTAGCGCTCATGCCTTTAGCTCCTTGTGTAGATCCTGCAGGCTGTGGACTTCCGGCTCCGCGTGGAAATCGAGCGAGTGCACCAGGGCACGCGCGCCTGCGACCGTCGTGGAATACGTGACGCGCTGCTGCAGCGCTTCGCGGCGGATCGAGAACGAATCGGAAATGGCCTGCTTGCCTTCCGTCGTGTTGACGATATAGACCACTTCGCCGTTCTTGATCAGGTCGACGATGTGCGGGCGGCCTTCGAGCACCTTGTTGATGCGCTCGGCCGGCACGCCGTTGTCCTGCAGGAACTGCGCGGTACCGGAGGTGGCGACCACGGTGTAGCCGCGGGCCGCGACTTCCTGGGCGATCGGCAGCAGGCGATCCTTATCGGCATCGCGCACCGACATGAACACCTTGCCCTTCGGCGGAGCCTTGATGCCGGCCGCTTCATGGCCACGCGCGAACGCGGCACCAAAGGTACGGCCTACGCCCATCACTTCGCCGGTGGACTTCATCTCGGGGCCGAGGATCGGGTCGACGTTCTGGAACTTCAGGAACGGGAAGATCGCTTCCTTCACCGAGTAGTACGAAGGGATGATTTCCTTCGTCGCGCCCTGCTTCACCAGCGAGATGCCGGCCATGGCGCGCGCGGCGATCTTGGCTAGCGACATGCCGGTGGCCTTGCACACGAACGGCACGGTGCGCGAGGCGCGCGGGTTCACTTCAAGGATGAACACATCGTCGCCCTGGATGGCGAACTGGGTGTTCATCAGGCCGACGACCTTCAGCTCCCGCGCCATCACCTTGACCTGGCGGCGCATTTCATCCTGCACCTCCTGGGTCAGCGAGTACGGCGGGAGTGAGCAGGATGAATCGCCCGAGTGCACGCCGGCTTCCTCGATGTGCTCCATGATGCCGCCGATCAGCACGTTGCCTTCGGCGTCAGCCACGATATCCACATCCACTTCCACGGCATGGTCGAGGAAGCGATCGAGCAGCACCGGCGAATCGTTCGACACCTGCACGGCCTCACGCATATAGCGCGAAAGATCGGCATCGGCGTAGACGATTTCCATGGCGCGGCCACCGAGCACGTAGCTCGGGCGCACCACCAGCGGGTAGCCGATCTCGCGGGCCAGGGCCAGCGCTTCGTCAGGGTTGCGTGCGGTGCGGTTCGGCGGCTGCTTCAGGTCCAGCTTCTGGATCATTTTCTGGAAGCGCTCGCGGTCTTCCGCCAGGTCGATCGAATCCGCGCTGGTGCCGATCACCGGCACGCCAGCGGCTTCAAGCGCACGCGCGAGCTTCAGCGGGGTCTGGCCGCCGTACTGCACGATGACGCCCTTCGGCTTCTCCAGATCGACGATCTCGAGGACGTCTTCCAGGGTAAGCGGCTCGAAATACAGGCGATCGGAAGTGTCGTAATCGGTCGACACGGTTTCCGGGTTGCAGTTGACCATGATGGTTTCGAAACCATCCTCGCGCAGGGCGAGCGCCGCGTGCACGCAGCAGTAATCGAACTCGATACCCTGGCCAATGCGGTTCGGGCCACCGCCGAGGACAATGATCTTGTCCTTGTCGGTCGGGTTGGCTTCGCACTCTTCCTCGTACGTGCTGTACATGTACGCGGTGGTGGTGGCGAACTCGGCGGCGCAGCTGTCGACGCGCTTATACACCGGGCGCACGCCCAGGGTGCGACGCAGGTGGCGCAGCGCGCCTTCGTCGGTGCCGACCAGTTCGGCCAGGCGCGCATCGGCAAAGCCCATGCGCTTGAGTTCGCGCAGGCGCGGCTCGTCCAGCGCGGTAAGGCCCTGGCGCTGCACTTCGCCCTCGGTCATCACGATGTCTTCGAACGCGGCGAGGAACCACGGATCGATGCGTGTGAGGTCGTGCACTTCCTGCAGCGACAGGCCCGCGCGGAACGCGTCGGCGACATGGAAGACGCGATCCGGGCGTGGTTCGCGCAGTTCGCGCTTCAGCGTGAGGAAGCCCTCTTCACTGCCGATGTCCAGGCCGGTCGGGTTGAGGCCGGTCTTGCCGATCTCGAGGCCACGCAGGGCCTTTTGCATCGATTCGTGGAAGGTGCGGCCCATGGCCATCACTTCGCCCACCGACTTCATCTGGGTGGTGAGGCGGGCATCGGCGGCCGGGAACTTCTCGAAGGCGAAGCGCGGGATCTTGGTGACGACGTAATCGATCGACGGCTCGAACGACGCCGGGGTCAGGCCACCGGTGATGTCATTGCGCAGTTCGTCCAGCGTGTAGCCGACAGCGAGCTTGGCGGCGATCTTGGCGATCGGGAAGCCAGTGGCCTTGGAGGCCAGCGCCGACGAGCGCGAGACGCGCGGGTTCATTTCGATGACGACCACGCGGCCATCTTCGGCATTGATGCCGAACTGGACGTTGGAGCCGCCGGTATCCACGCCGATCTTGCGCAGCACCGCGATGGAGGCGTTGCGCAGGCGCTGGTATTCCTTGTCCGTCAGGGTCTGTGCCGGTGCCACGGTGATCGAATCACCGGTGTGCACGCCCATCGGATCGAAGTTTTCGATCGAGCAGACGATGATGCAGTTGTCCGCCTTGTCGCGGACCACTTCCATCTCGAATTCCTTCCAGCCGAGCACCGACTCTTCGACCAGCACTTCGTGCGTGGGCGAGAGTTCAAGGCCGCGGCCGACGATCTCGACGAATTCTTCCTTGTTGTAAGCGATACCGCCGCCCGAACCGCCGAGGGTGAAGCTCGGGCGGATGATGGTCGGGAAGCCGACGGTGGTCTGGATCTCGAGCGCCTGCTCCATCGAGCGGGCCACGGCGGCCTTCGGGCAATCCAGGCCGATATCGGCCATGGCCTTGCGGAACAGGTCACGGTCTTCGGCCATGCGGATGGCATCGCGCGAGGCGCCGATGAGCTCGACGCCGTAGCGCTCGAGCACGCCGTTGTCGGCGAGGTCGAGTGCGCAGTTCAGGCCGGTCTGGCCGCCCATCGTCGGCAGCACCGCATCGGGGCGCTCCTTGGCGATGATGCGCTCGACGGTCTGCCAGTTGATCGGCTCGATGTACACGGCATCGGCCGTATCCGGGTCGGTCATGATCGTCGCCGGGTTCGAATTGACCAGGACGACGCGGTAACCCTCTTCCTTCAGCGCCTTGCAGGCCTGGGCGCCGGAGTAATCGAACTCGCAGGCCTGGCCGATGACGATCGGGCCGGCGCCGATGATGAGGATGGTCTTTAGGTCGGAACGCTTTGGCATGGTTTTTCTCGCGAATCGAAGGCTGGATGGAAGGTCGTTGGCGCGCGGCGTGGGTTACGCCTGCTTCGCCTTGTGCGCTTCCATCGCGGCAATGAACGTATCGAACAGGTAGCCGACGTCTTCCGGGCCCGGGCTCGCTTCCGGGTGGCCCTGGAAGCAGAACGCCGGCTGGTCCGTGAGGGCAAAGCCCTGCAGGGAGCCGTCGAACAGCGAGGTATGGGTGACACGTACATTGGCCGGCAGAGTCGCCGGATCCACGGCGAAGCCATGGTTCTGCGAGCTGATCAGCACGCGGCCGGTATCGTGATCCTTCACCGGGTGGTTCGCGCCGTGGTGGCCGAACTTCATCTTCAGCGTCTTCGCACCGAGGGCCAGGGCCATGATCTGGTGGCCGAGGCAGATGCCGAACACCGGAATCTTCGTGGCGAGGATCTGCTTCGTGGCTTCGATGGCGTAATCGCACGCAGCCGGATCGCCCGGGCCATTGGCGAGGAAGATGCCATCGGCGTTCATCGCCAGCACGTCGGCCGCCGGCGTCTCAGCCGGAACCACCGTGATGTCGACGCCGCGGCCAGCGAGCAGGCGCAGGATGTTCTGCTTCACGCCGTAGTCGTAGGCCACCACGCGGAACTTCTTCGGCGCGTTGTAGAAGGCTTGCTTGTCGAGGTCGTAGACACCCTCGTTCCACTGGTAGGTGGTCTTGGTGCTGACGACCTTGGCCAGGTCCATGCCGTTGAGGCCCGGGAAGGCTTTCGCCTTGGCCACGGCGGCTTCGACGTCGATGGCGTCGCCCGCGACGATGCAGCCGTTCAGGGCGCCCTTCTCACGCAGGATGCGGGTAAGCCGGCGGGTATCGATGCCGGCGATAGCGACCACGTTGTGGCGCTGCAGGTACTGCGGCAGCGGTTCCTGGCTGCGCCAGTTGCTGGCCAGGCGCGGGACATCGCGCACGATGAGGCCGGCCGCGTGGACGCGCTCGGCTTCGACGTCGACATCGTTGGTACCGGTGTTGCCGATGTGCGGGTACGTCAGGGTGACGATCTGCTGGTTGTACGACGGGTCGGTCAGGATTTCCTGATAACCGGTCATGGCGGTGTTGAACACCACCTCACCAACGGTCTCACCGCGGGCACCGACCGCGTGGCCGTGAAAAACGCTGCCGTCTTCGAGAGCAAGCAGAGCAGGAGTACGCATGGGATGGCCGCCTTCGGGTGCAGCAAAGCCCGCAAGCCTGCTTTTTATAGCGGCTCGTGGGCCTTGGGAATGGGAACGTTTGGGCGGGTAAGAATTGTAGGCGCGAGAGGGCCTTCTGTCCACCGGCTTAGACTGAACAACTACGTAGGATTACGCGCCGGGGCCTCGTTCTGGCACGATACAATGGCCGTTAGTGGTACCTGACCGAGAAATGCCCGCCATGCTGCTCGACCCCGCCCGCCTGGACCGTCCCGACACCGACACCCGGCACGAGCCCTTCTCGTTCATGATCGCCCACGGCCAGTTGCCTGACGAAGCCCGCGGCGAGCTCGACCGCGACTTCCCGCAGTACTCCAGCGCCGGCTTCTTTCCCTACGATGCATCGGATTGCGGCCCCTCGGTGAACGAGCTGGTGGGCCAGATGACCTCGCGTGCGTTCTCGGCAGCCGTAGGCCGCCACCTGAATATCGAAGGGCTGGAGGATTATCCGACCCTGGTGACCCTGTGCCGGCTGCTCAACCGCCGCCACGGCACGATCCACACCGATAGCAAATCGAAGGTCGCCACCGCGCTGATTTACCTCAACCCGATGTGGCCGGATACCAGTGATGGCTGCCTACGCTTCCTGGCGTCGATCGACAATATCGATGACGTGGTCGCGCCGGAGCTGAAGCCACTGTATGGGGAATTCGCCGTGTTCCGCCGGGCCGAGAACTCGTTCCACGGCCACCTGCCCTATGAGGGCGAGCGCCGGGTGATCCAGGTCGCCTGGCTCACCTCGGAAGAGGAGAAGGCCCGCAAGACCAAGCGCGGCAAGTTCTCCCGGGCATTCAAGAAACTCTTCGGCAAACTCGACCGCAAGGTCGGCGCCGACCGCGACCGCAGCGCCTCCCACCGCGACTAAACCAGCCACCCTGTAGGAGCGCGCGTGCGCGCGATGGGGGTGCGGCAAGCACCCATCGCGCGCAAGCGCGCTCCTACAGGGTGGTCGCGGTTAGCCCTTGCCGAAATACCAGGCGACGAACAGGGCGAACACGCCATATAGCGCCCCAATCGGCATCAGCCAGCGTGCCTCGACCGCCCCGCGGCGGAACATCGCCCACAGCGAGATGACCGCCACCATGGTGATCACGCCGGCGACAATCAGCGGTGTATCGAACAGCCACGGCGTCGCGAACAGCGCCAGCGAGCTCGGGATGGTGGCCTGGATCATCATCGCGCCGGAGATATTGGCCAGGGCCAACCGTTCCTTGCCCTGGCGCACCCAGATCAATGCGTTCACTGTCTCCGGCAGCTCGGTCGCTACCGGGCTGAGCACCAGGGCGACCAGGTGCGGCGACAGGTGGAAGAACTCACCGAACGCTTCTAGCTGCCAGACGAACACGCGCGAGGCGATGGCGATCACGATGAGGGCCAGGCCGGTCTGCAGAAGGACCCATTTCATGGCCGGATCGGCATCGTGCGGGCGGAACGAGAGCGGTTCCAATGCATCCTCGCCCTCGGGCGCTGAGCTGTCGTCGCGCATCTCGCGCCAGACGTACATGCCGTAGGCGAGCAGAAAGAGCACGCCAAGCCAGGGCTTCCACGCGAAGGCGATCAGGCCAAGGCCTACCTTCACGACAAAGATGGCGAGGAACCACGATTGGTCGCGGGCGAGGCGCTGGTGGTCGACGCGGACGCGGGAGTCGGTGCGATTCAGGCGCTTACGCCCGGCATATAAAGCGAAACCTACGACGGCGTAGGCGATGGTGGCCAGCACCAGTGGGCCACCCAGGGCGGCGCCGACGCCGATGTCCCGCGCCTCTGGCGTCTTGCCGAACATGACGGCGACGAACGTGACGGCGCTTTCAGGAAGAGCGGTGCCAAACGCGGCGAGGACCGTACCGGTCGCTGTGGCGCCCAGGCTCAACTTGCGCCCGAACCACTCGACGCCGTTGACGAAGTATTCGCAGGTGAAATAGATGGCCCCGGCCGAAACCAGGAAGAGGAAGGTTGTCAGCAGCATGGAAGAGCTTCAGGCCGGGCGAGCGCGCGAAAAACCGATGGCACAACGACACCGCTCGCCCGGCCTCGGGTAAGCATGTCGATGGCCAAAGGTCTCGCCGGGCCGGCAGCGTGCTCTCCACACGCTACTGCCGTTCGCGCCATGGGGTCCGGAGACCACCAAGTCTGTTGACGCGAACTCCTCAGGGGGAACGAGGATGGCTACTCCCCAATGACATCGGGGCGAATGTTAACACGGTTTCGAGCAAGCCCGTGTAGGAGCGCGCTTGCGCGCGATGGGTGCTCGCGATAAGCCCTATCGCGCGCAAGCGCGCTCCTACAGGGTTACGGCGAGGCCTGAGCTCAGACCTTTGCGGCGATGACGTCCTCGATGGTCCAGTTGCCGGGCGCGCGGCCGGCCATCCAGGCGGCGGCTTCGAGCGCGCCGCGGGCGAAGATGCTGCGATCGGTGGCGCGGTGGCCGAGCTCAATGCGCTCGCCCTGCCCCATGATCAGCGCCTGGTGCTCACCGACGATGTCCCCGCCGCGAACCACGGCGAAGCCGATGGTGCCGGCCTCACGGGCACCTGGGCGGCCCTCGCGGGCATAGACAGCCAGATCGTCGAGCTTCCCACCCCGGCCTGCGGCGGCCGCATGGCCCAGGGCCAGTGCGGTGCCTGAGGGGGCGTCTTCCTTGCGGCCGTGGTGCGCTTCGACGATATCGATATCCCAGCCCGGCAGCGCAGCGGCGGCTTCGCGCAGCAAGCGGGTGAGCACGGCCACGCCGAGGCTGAAGTTGGCGGCACGCAGCACGGCGATCCGCTCGGCGGCGTGGCTAAGGCGATCTTCCATGGCCTGGTCGAGGCCGGTCGTGCCCGTCAC
This sequence comes from Luteibacter sp., assembly GCF_036500425.1. Classification (GTDB taxonomy): domain Bacteria; phylum Pseudomonadota; class Gammaproteobacteria; order Xanthomonadales; family Rhodanobacteraceae; genus Luteibacter. The sequence continues at coordinate 93,421 of NZ_DASYCB010000074.1, read as the reverse complement.
GAGGGCGGCGCCGGTGGCTCCGCATACGTCCAGCGCGGCACCGAGGCCATCGGGGCCGCTGAAGTCGATCACGACATCGATACCGCTAGCGCCATCCCATGTGGTGAAGCGCAGGTCGGAAACATCGCCGTAGGCCGCCTTACCGAGCCGCGCCGACTGCGCCGAGACCACCGCGCGCACCAGTTCGAAACGTTCGTCATCGCGCACCAGGCTGAGCAGCGCGAGGCCCATGCGGCCAGAGGCGCCACTGATGGCAAGACGGACGGGGCGGGTCATGGGGCTGGCCTTAAACGAAACGAGGTTCGCCATCGTAATGTAGGAGCGCGCTTGCGCGCGATGTGGGGGTGCGGCGAGCACCGGTCGCGCGCAAGCGCGCTCCTACATGGGGCGTTTACGAGGTGACTTTGGACCAGAAGTCTTTGACACCATCCATGAAGCTGTTCGAGCGAGGGGTATGCTTCGCGGCTTCTTCGCCTACGAAGGTCGCCTCGAGCTGCTGCAGGATGTCGCGCTGTTCCTTGGTCAGGCGGACCGGCGTTTCGACGACCACGGTGCAGATGAGGTCACCGGTGCACCCACCGCGTACCGACTTGACGCCACGGCCGCGCAAACGGATCTGCTGGCCGGTCTGCGTTTCCGGCGGTACGTTCACCGCAACTTCGCCGTCCAGCGTCGGCACCATCAGTTCGGTACCCAACGCGGCCTGGGCGAAGCGGATCGGCATTTCGCAGTAGAGATCCGAGCCATCGCGCTGGAAGATCGCGTGTTCACGCACGCGCACTTCCACGTAAAGATCGCCCGACGGCGAACCCGCGGGGCCGGCTTCGCCCTGCCCCGTAAGACGGATGCGATCGCCGTTGTCGACGCCCGCCGGAATCTGCACCGACAGCGTGCGCTCTTCCTCGAGGCGACCCTCACCGCGGCACTGCTTGCAGGGCTTGTCGATCTTCTGGCCGGAACCATGGCAAGTCGGGCACGCCTGCTGGATGGAGAAGATGCCGTTCTGCATGCGCACGCGGCCGTGGCCGGCGCAGGTCGAGCAGGTGGAGACCTTGCCATCTTCCGAGCCCGATCCGTTGCAATGCTGGCAATTGACCTGGGTGGGAATCTCGATCTTCTTCTCGACGCCGAACACGGCCTCTTCGAGATTGAGTTCCATGATGTAACGCAGGTCGGCACCGCGGCGCGCGCGCTGGCGGCCACCGCCACCACCACCACCGAAGATGTCGCCAAAGATATCGCCGAAGATGTCGCCGACGTCACCAAAACCGGCGCCGCCACGACCGAAGCCACCGCCCTCGAACGCTGCGTGACCGTGCTGGTCGTAAGCCGCGCGCTTCTGGGCGTCAGAGAGGATGTCGTACGCCTCTTTGGCTTCCTTGAATTTATCGATCGCCGCCGGATCATCCGGATTGCGGTCAGGGTGGTACTTCATCGCGACGCGACGAAAAGTCTTCTTCAGATCGCCCTCGGTGACCGTTCGTTCCACACCGAGGATTTCGTAGTAGTCGCGCTTGCTCATGTGACGCGTTTCTTTCCCTTGGACGGACAAACGCGCCGAAGGCTTTCACCCCGGCGCGGTCGCGTCATTGATACTTCAGACCCGTAGCGCGGAATACTCCCCGCGCCACGGACCCCACCACGAGGACGATTACTTCTTTTCGTCCTTGACCTCGGTGAACTCGGCGTCGACCACGTCATCCGGCTGGGCCGAACCGCCACCGGGAGCGGACTGCTGCGCCGTATCCGACGCGCCACCCGACTGGGCTGCCGCGTACAGCGACTGGGCAACCTGCTCGAGGTTGGCGATCTTCGACTCGATCGCATCCTTGTCGTCGCTGTCCTTCGCCTTCTCCAGGTCGGACACCGCGCCATCGATGCTGGCGAGCTGCTCGGCCGGGATCTTGCCGCCGTGCTCCTTCAGCTGCGAGCGGGTCTGGTGGACCAGCTGGTCAGCCTTGTTGCGCACCTGGACGAGGTCGTGGAACTTCTTGTCCTCTTCGCGGTTGGCTTCGGCATCCTCGACCATCCGCTTGATCTCGTCCTCGGACAGGCCCGAGCCCGCCTTGATCTCGATCTTTTGTTCCTTGCCGGTGTCCTTGTCCTTGGCCGACACGTGCAGGATGCCGTTGGCATCGATATCGAAGGTGACTTCGATCTGCGGCGTGCCGCGCGGCGCGGAACGGATACCCGACAGATCGAACTTGCCGAGCGACTTGTTGGCGTTGGCGCGCTCGCGCTCGCCCTGGAGGACGTGCACGGTCACGGCGGTCTGGTTGTCGTCAGCTGTGGAGAAAACCTGCGAGGCCTTGGTCGGCACCGTGGTGTTCTTCTCGATGAGCTTGGTCATGACACCGCCCATCGTTTCGATACCCAGCGAGAGCGGGGTCACGTCGAGCAGCAGGACGTCCTTGACGGTACCGCCCAGCACACCACCCTGGATCGCGGCGCCGACGGCGACGGCTTCATCCGGGTTGACGTCCTTGCGCGCTTCCTTGCCGAAGAAGTCCTTGACGGCTTCCTGGACCTTGGGCATGCGGGTCTGGCCACCGACGAGGATCACCTCGTTGATGTCCGACACGCGCAGGCCGGCGTCGTTCAGCGCGGTGCGGCACGGCTCGATGGTGCCCTTGACCAGATCTTCCACCAGCGACTCCAGCTTGGCGCGGGTCAGCTTGATGTTGAGATGCTTCGGGCCCGAGGCGTCAGCGGTGACGTACGGCAGGTTCACGTCGGTCTGGTGCGAGGACGAGAGCTCGATCTTCGCGCGCTCGGCGGCATCCTTCAGGCGCTGCAGCGCGAGAGGATCCTTGCGCAGGTCGATGCCCTGTTCCTTGTTGAACTCGTCGACGAGATAGTCGATGACGCGTGCATCGAAATCTTCGCCGCCAAGGAAGGTGTTGCCGTTGGTGGCGAGCACTTCGAACTGCTTCTCGCCATCGACGTTGGCGATCTCAATGATCGAGACGTCGAACGTGCCGCCGCCCAGATCGTACACAGCGATCTTGCGATCGACTGTGCTGGTCTTGTCCAGGCCGTACGCCAGCGCGGCAGCGGTCGGCTCGTTGATGATGCGCTTGACGTCGAGGCCGGCGATCTTGCCCGCGTCCTTGGTGGCCTGGCGCTGGCTGTCGTTGAAGTACGCCGGCACGGTGATGACCGCTTCGGTGACCGACTCGCCCAGGAAATCCTCGGCGGTCTTCTTCATCTTCATCAGCACCTTCGAGGAGATCTCCTGCGGTGCCATCTTCTTGCCATCGGCGGTCTGCACCCAGGCATCGCCGTTTTCGTGCGCGATGATGGCGTACGGGACCAGCTTGATGTCCTTCTGCACTTCAGCGTCGGTGAACTTGCGGCCGATGAGGCGCTTCACCGCGTAGAAGGTGTTCTTGGCGTTGGTGACAGCCTGGCGCTTGGCCGGCGCACCGACGAGGACTTCGTTGTCCTTGGTGAAAGCGACGATGGACGGCGTGGTGCGATCGCCCTCGGCGTTTTCGATGACGCGCGCCGTGTTGCCCTCCATCACGGCAACGCAGCTGTTGGTGGTACCGAGGTCAATACCGATGATCTTGCCCATAAAACCTGCTCCGAATTTCAATGCGGCCCCCGCGGCCGCGACTGTTTGTAAAAGTGGGGCCATGCCCCATCGATTCAATGCTTTGCGAGACTCAGTGGTCCTTTACGACCGCCACCAGCGCCGGGCGCAGCAGGCGATCGTTGAGGACGAAGCCCTTCTGGACCACGGCGACCACGGTGTTCGGCGCGTGCTCGGTCGAATCGACCGCGCTGATCGCCTGGTGGTGTTCCGGGTTGAACGGCTGGTGCAACGGATCGACCAGCACAAGGCCGTTCGACGAAGTGACCTTCTCCAGCTGCTTCAGCGTGAGTTCGAGGCCCTCGCGCAGCGCCTTCGCGTCGGCATTCTCGTTGGCGAGGCCCAGGGCCACGCTGTCGTACACCGGCAGCAGGTCGCCCAGCAGCTTCTCGTTTGCGAAGCGGCGGGCCTGGTCCAGGTCGCGCTGCAGGCGGCGACGCTGGTTTTCGATCTCCGCCCGCTCGCGCAACACGGTATCTCGCGCCTGGGACAGCTCGGACTCCAGGGTCGCCAAACGGGCGGTCAGGGCGTCGAGATCAGCGTTGACGCTCTGCTCGGCGCCGCTCTCCTGCGCCGGATCCGTCGCGTGGGGATCGTGGTTCTGCATGGTTACTCCAAATGTTGGCCGACGGCCCCCGTGAAGGGACCGGACATTCGCGGGAAATACTAAACCCGCCTCCCGTGGCGGTTTATGAGGTCGCCACGGCGCGATTCAAGGCATCGCTGAGCAATCCGGCGGTGGCTTGTACCACCGGGATGACCCGCTCATATGCCATACGCGTCGGTCCAATAACTCCGATCGCGCCCAGCATTCGCCCGCTGGTGCCGTAGGTGGCCGTGACGATGCTGCAACCGTCCAGGGCCGAAAAGCCCGATTCTTCGCCGATAAACAGGCGCACACCCGGTGCCTTGACGCAGTTTTCCATCAGCTGCAGCAGCTCGCGCTTTTGCTGGAACGCGTCGAAGAGGTCGCGCAGGCGGTCGATATCGGCGAGCTCGGAATAGCCCATGAGGTTGGTCTGGCCGCTGACCAGGACATCGTCGGTGTCGTCGTCACGGAACGACGCCGTGGCCAGTTCCACCGCGCTGGCCAGCAGGCGATTGAGTTCGCCCCCGGCTTCACGCAGCTCCGCGGCAAGGTGGGCGCGGATATCCGCCAGGCGGAAGCCGGCGAAGTGGGCATTGAGGTAATTGGCGGCCTGCTCCAGCTCGCGGCCATCGATCGGCCGGGAAAGCTGGACGACGCGGTTCTGCACCTGGTTGTCGGAGAACACCAGGATGACCAGGACGCGGGCATCGGGCAGGTTCACGAAATCGATATGGCGCAGCGGGAAATCACCCTGGCGCGGTACCGAGACCACGCCGGCGAAGTGGGTCATCGCCGAAAGCAGGTGCGAGACGTTGCCGAGCAGGTCGCGCGTGGTCGTCTGGTGTGGTGGCAGCCCGCCCTGCAGGCGCGCCAGGTCGTCGCGCGGCAGCGGCTTCAGTTCGAGCAGGCTATCGACGAACAGGCGCAGGCCGCGTGGTGTAGGAATCCGCCCCGCCGAGGTGTGGGGCGATGCCACCAGGCCGGCTTCTTCCAGGTCGGCCATGATGTTGCGGATGGTCGCCGGGCTGACTTCCAGGCCAGAGGACTTCGCCAGTGTGCGTGAGCCTACCGGCTCGCCATCCGACAGGTATTGGGAGATCAGCGTACGCAAGAGCTGCCGCGCGCGGGCATCGATGTCTTGGCTGGCAAAGGGATTCATGCGCGTGGCTGGGCTGAAGGTCAGGTAGCAGGCGCTATCAATAAGGTCTGCGGGCGCGGCTTGCAAGTCTCGGTTCCTGCGACGCGGCTCCCGCTACAATTGGCGTGATTCCATTCGCCACCCCGGTGCCCATGCTCACGTCGCTGTACGTCCGCCAGTTTGCCGTCGTTGAAGAAGCCGAGGTGGCCTTCGGGCCGGGACTCACCGTGGTCAGCGGCGAGACCGGCGCCGGCAAGTCCCTGCTGGTCGATGCGTTGATGCTGCTGGCCGGCGCCCGCGCCGATAGCGGCATGGTCCGCGCCGGCAGCGATCGCGCCGAACTGGCCGCCGAGTTCGACCTGGCCGGCCTGCCTGAAGCCCTGGGCTGGCTGCGCCAGGAGGAACTGGACGATGGCGAGACCTGCCATCTTCGCCGGGTGATTCGTACCGAGGGCAGTTCGAAGGCCTGGATCAACGGCCGCCCGGCCAGCCTGGCGCAGATGTCGGCGGTGGCCGCGCTGATCGTCGAGATCCATGGCCAGCATGAACACCAGGCCCTGCTCTCGCGCCAGCACCAGATGGGCTTGCTCGATGCCTTCGCCGGAAACGAAGCATCCCTCGGCACCGTCCGTGATCTCGCGAAGGCCTGGCGCGACGCCGTGACCAAGATCCGCACACTCTCGGGCGGCGACGATCGCGAACGCCAGATCGAACTGCTCGCGCACGAACTCGAGGAGCTGGACCGCTGGGCCCTGGCGCCTGCGGCACTGGAGGATCTGGAAGCCCAACACCGCCGCCTCGCCAATGCGGGCCGCCTGGCCGAGGGTGCCAACGGCGTCGTGGAACTGCTCGATGGCGAGAGCGAGTTCTCGATTGGCCGCGCCCTGCTACGCGCCCATGCCGAGCTTTCGCGCCTGGCCGAACTGGATGCCACCCTTACCCCCACGCTCGAACTGCTGGATAGCGCGCAGATCCAGGTCGGTGAAGCCGTAGATGGCCTGGGCCGCTATGCACAGGATGTCGAACTGGATCCGGAGCGCCTGGCCGAGGTGGATACCCACCTCACCCATCTGCACGATCTCGCGCGCCGCTACCGGCTGCCGATCGCGGAACTCACGGCAAAGGCCGAGGAACTGCGCGAACGCCTGACCGAGCTGGAAGGCGCGGGCGATGCACTCGAGCGCCTGGGCCGCGAGCGCGACAGCCTGCGCAAGGATTACGACACGGCCGCCACGGCGCTCTCGAAAGCGCGCGCCGATGCTGCGGCGCGGCTTGGCTCATCCGTAGCCACCCTGATGGGCGAGCTCGGCATGTCCGGTGGCCGTCTCGAGGTCGCGCTGGAGCCGGCCGAAAGCGACGACCCGGATCCGCAGGGTCGCGAACGCTGCGAACTGATGGTCAGCGCCAATCCCGGCCAGCCGCCGCGGCCGCTGCGCAAGGTGGCCTCAGGCGGTGAACTCGCGCGCATCAGCCTGGCGATTGAAGTCGCCACGTTGGGTAACGATCAGATCGGCTGCATGATCTTCGACGAAGTGGATACGGGCATCGGTGGTGCGGTCGCCGAAGTGGTCGGCCAGAAGCTGCGTGCGCTCGGCGAAAAAGTGCAGGTGCTCTGCGTCACCCATCTGCCGCAGGTCGCCGCACAAGGGCATAACCATCTCAACGTGGCGAAGGAAAGCGACGGCGAATCCACCCGCACGCGGATCAAGGCCCTCGACGCCAACGGCCGCCGCGAGGAGATCTCGCGCATGCTGGGCGGCGTGGAAATCACCAAGGAAACCCGCGCCCACGCCAAGAAAATGCTGGACAAAGCCCAAGGCTAACCGCCCACCTGTAGGAGCGCGCTTGCGCGCGTTGGGTGCTAGCGGCAGCCCCCCATCGCGCGCAAGCGCGCTCCTACAAAAGTGCTTACGTGCGGATCAGGCCGCGTTCCTGGGCCATGCGGTACAGATCCAGTTCCGAGCCGGCGTTGAGCTTGTTCATCACTGCGGCACGGTGGATGTAGATCGTCTTCTGGCCGATCCCAAGCTCGGCTGCCACCTGCTTCGGCGCACGGCCGGCCGCCAGCAACAGGAACACTTCGCGCTCGCGGGCGGTCAGGCGGCTGAACGGATCGAGGTCCTGCGAGGACCGGCTCGAGCGGCGCTCGCGCAGGTCCGAGCTGAGGTACTGATCGCCGGCCAGCACCGCGCGCAGCGCGGCGACCAGCTCTTCCGGCGCGACACCCTTCGTCACGTACCCACGCGCACCACGGCGCATGGCTTCGGAAACGTAGGGTTCGCCATCGTGCATGCTCAGCACGACGATACGCATGTTCGGCTCAATGCTGCCCAGGTGCTCGATCAGCGGCAGGCCACTGCCATCGGGCAACGACAGATCGACCGCCACCAGATCGGGGCGGTGCTGGGTCACGGCATCGACTGCCTCATCGGCATTGCGCGCTTCGGCGACGACATCCAGGTCCGGCTCAAGCTGGATCAGGCGCTTGAAACCTTCGCGAACGATGGCGTGGTCATCTACAAGGACGATTCTTGGCATGGACTGAATGTAACAGTACTCGCCCGAATGTGTGCATCGCGCCGCAGCACGCGTCAGGACGCCACATCAGCCGTGTAACATTCACGCGTATGCGCCTTCGCACCCTCTCCCGCTTCGCCGGCCCCCTCATCGCCATCAGCTACGCGCTGGCCTGGGTGATGCTCTGGCCGACCGAGCAGCCCTATTGGGTGTTGCCCTTCGGCCTGCGCTTCGGCGCCCTGCTGCTGACCCGCACCCGCGACTGGGCCTGGATCCTGGGCGCCGAGATCGCCGCCAGTGCCTTCTGCGAGTGGCGCAGCGGCCTGCCGATCGGCGGCGCCGGCTTCGTGCTGGGCGATACCCCTGAGCCGCTGATGGTGGCCGCCTGCCTCTGGCTGCTCAGGCGCGCGCACCTGCATGCGAGCCTGAATACCCCGGAAGACGTGGCCCGCCTGCTGCTTTCGGCCATGGTCACCGCCACGGTGGCTACGGCCGGCAATGCCGCCATGATGGCCTCACTGCACCCGGCCGCGCCGGTCGAAATGCTCGGCACCACCTTCGGCAGCGACCTGCTCGGCAACTACCTTGGCGTGTTGCTGGTGGTTCCGGTGATGGTGCTGGTATTCCGCGAACGCCCGACGCAAACCGCCCTGGCCGAGCTGTTGCTGGATGGTTTGCTGGTGATGCTGCCCTCGCTGGCCATCCTGGTGACCCTGGCTGAGTATTCCCCGCAGCCCCAGTTCGCCCGCGTGCTTTCGCTGGCGCCGGTGCTGTTCTTCGCCTTCCGCCACGGCTGGCGTGGCGCGGGCCTGGCGATGCTGATCACCAGCGTGGGCCTGAATGTCACCGAGGACATGATCGGCCGCGGCGCCCCAACGGCCGCCGCGCACCTGTTCCTGGCCGTGGCCGGCACCGGCACGCTGATGCTCGGCGCCGCCACCGACGCCCTCCGCCGCAGCAGCGAGCGGGTCGCCCAGCAGAACACCCACCTGGCCGCGGCCAACCAGCGGCTGGACCAGTTGGCCCGCCAGCTGCGTGACGCCGCCCGCGGCAACCTGCAGGCCGAAGAAAGCCTGCGCCGGCATATGGCCTCCGAGCTGCACGATGAGCTGGGCCAGAACCTCACGGCGATCCAGACCCACCTGAAGCTAGCCCAGAGCCGCCTCGGCAATGCGGGTATGGACGACATCGGCAGCGCCATCAACGGGATCCTGGGCCATATGCGCCGGGCGCTGCACAAGATGCTGGATAGCCTGCGCCCCTCGGTGCTGGACGAGTTCGGCCTGCTGCGCGCCCTGGACGAAGGCCCGATCCGCGACATGCTCACGGCGGCGGGCATCCACTATGTGACCGACTTGCGCGGCGAACCCCGCCTGCTGGATGACGACACCCTGACCGCCATCTACCGGGTGGTCCAGGAGAGTGCCACCAACGTCGTACGACATTCCGGTGCAAAAGAGCTGCGCCTGCGCCTGCGCATCGGCCTGCGTGACAGCGGCCCGGTCGCGGTCCTCGACATTCGTGACGACGGCCATGGCCTGCCCTCCACCCCCCGCCCGGTCCGCACCGATGGCGGCGGCCGTGGACTGCAGGGCATGAGCGACCGAATCACCGCCCTGGGAGGCGTTTTCCGGATCGTCCCAGAGCCTGTCGGACTTCACCTACGCGTGTTGCTTCGCAGCACAAGTATCGGAATGAACATAGGAAATTTTCCAATAGCCGGTTCGTGAACACTTCGTTACGATTCTTCCATCGATGTGGGGGAGCCGCCGTCGAGAGACGGTGAGCCCAGGTCGATCGTGGGGACGATCGACCTGAAGAGGCGACAGGATGTCAGCCTCGCCGGCGTCAGGTGGTGTACGGGATCTAGCGAGCAACTCGCGATCCACGAACCACCTGGCATCCGGATCAGCCGCCGGTGGACAGGAGTCCACCGGCGGCGTTTTTATTTGCGCCCCCGAAACACCCATGTAGGAGCGCGCTTGCGCGCGATGGGTGCTTGCGAAAACCCCGATCGCGCGCGAGCGCGCTCCTACAGAAAGGCACAAAAAAGCCCCCGGTCTACGGGGGCTTTTCTTTTTACACCAGCGACTTAGCGCGCTTTCTTCTTAGGCCGCACATACAGGACCAGACTATGGTCCTCAATGACATACCCATGGCGCTCGGCGATCTCATGCTGGAGGCGCTCGATCTCCTCGCTGATGAACTCGATCACCTTCCCGCTGTCAACGTCGATCATGTGGTCATGATGCTTGCCGCGGTCCAGTTCGTAGACGGCCTGGCCGCCCTCGAAGTTGTGCTTCATTACGATGCCGGCCGCTTCGAACTGGGTCAGCACCCGGTACACCGTGGCAAGCCCAATGTCCTCCTGGTGCGCAAGCAGGCGCTTGTAGATGTCTTCGGCCGTAAGGTGGCGCTCATCCGCCTCCTCGAAGACCTGCAGGATCCGCATGCGCGGATGGGTGACTTTAAGGCCCGCCTTGCGGAGCTCTTGGGTTTCCTGGTCCATGTCAGACCTCTTCTCGCGGTGCCGTCAGGCGCTTAGTGTATCATCGCTCGCTTCACGATCTGGACGTTACTACGCATGCAAAAGCTGCTTATCCGCACGCTGGGTATGGCCCTCCTGGCAACCGCCTCCGCGGGCTGTGGCCTTGTCTATACCCCCGACGTGCAGCAGGGCAACCTGCTCGACAAGAAAAACGTCGACCAGCTGCAGCCCGGCATGACGAAACGCCAGGTCCTGGTGCTCATGGGCACCCCGTCGGTCATCTCACCGTTCGATAACGATCGCTGGGACTACGTCTCCACGTTCTCGCATCGTGGCAAGCCCATGACCACGCGCACGCTGACGCTCACCTTCAATAACGACACCCTGGTGCGTACGGAAGGCGACTTCTTCAAGCAGGATGCCCAGCAGCTGCTGGAAGACTCGAAGAAGTACAAGAGCAACCCGGTCGAAGACGCCAAGGGTGACAAGAACACCAGCGCCAACGACAAGAAGGACGACAGCGTCATCTTCGGCGGCGGCGCCACCACCGACGACAGCAAGAAGTAAGTCGGAACCCGCCGTCTCCTGTAGGAGCGCGCTCGCGCGCGATGGACGCCCGGAATCGCTCAACGCGCTACCGGGCCGCCCTCCTCCTTCGAGCCTCCATCGGATCCAGCGTCAACGCCCGATAGATCTCAACCCGATCCTCCGGCGCCAGCACCCGGTCAGCGTCCACCTTCTTCCCGAAGACCCCAAGACGCTCCGGATCCGGCTGGACACCTACGGGGAGCCCCGGCAAGGCCTGCATCACCGCCTGCCAGGCCGTCGTACCCGCCGGCACCGTCAGCGCCAGCACCGCCTGGCCCTCGGGACCGGCGTAGGCTACTTCCACGGCGAGTTCAGCCATACACCCGGCGCGCCTCGTCGCAGAAGTCGTCCACCATCTTGTTAGCCAGCTGCTGGAAACCCATCTTCAGTACCGTGCCGCCCAGCCCGGCGTAGTCGAAATCCAGCTCCAGGGCGATCTTGCAGCCCACGTCACCCAGGGCCTGGAAGCTGAAGACGCCATCGAGGGAGCGGAACGGGCCCTCGACGAACTTCATGGTCAGCCGTTCAGGCCGTTCCATGGTGTTCCGGGTGGTGAAGTTTTGCTTCATCCCGGCGAACTTGAGGTCGAGCCGGGCGACCAGGGCGTTCTCCTCACGCTCCACGATGGTGGCAGCGTCACACCAGTTGAAGCGCTTTGGGTATGCTTCAACGTCGTTGACCAGGTCGAACATCTGCGCGGGCGTGAAAGGCACGATCGCACTGCGGCGGATTTCAATCACTGGATAGACCTCGTCGTATTTGCCGGCTCACGGACCCGCCGGCCTCGTATCAGGGACCGATTCAGGCGATTTTAGCGGACATGGCAAAAGCGAAGGCAAAGGACACGGAAAAAGAGGGCGGCGGCACGATCGCGCTGAACAAGCGCGCGCGCCACGAATACCACATCGACCAGCGTTTCGAATGCGGCATGGCGCTGCAGGGCTGGGAACTGAAGTCACTACGTGCCGGCCGGATCAACTTCGGCGAAGGCTGCTACGCGATCATCGAGCACGGTGAGGTCTTCCTCGTCGGTGCCCAGATCCCGCCACTGATCAGCGCCTCCACCCACGTGGTCGCCAACGACCGCCGCACCCGCAAGCTGCTCCTGCACCGCGAGGAGATCGATCGCCTGATCGGCGCCGTCGAGCGCAAGGGCTATACCCTGGTCCCCACCGCGATGTACTGGAAGAACAACAAGGTGAAGTGCGAAATCGGCCTGGCCAAGGGCAAGCAGGAACACGACAAGCGCAACACCGACAAGGAACGCGAGTGGGCGATCGACAAGCAGCGCGTCATGCGCAGCCACAACCGCATGGGCTAAAACCCCTCCAAAAGGGGCTAACGCCCCTGTAGGAGCGCGCTTGCGCGCGATCGGCCCACCCAAACGTAAGCCAACGCCGACACCCCACCAGGCCGAACGCCCATTGTGACGCCCCTCCCCCACCCATATACTGTGTGGAGTAGGTACACCACGTTTTCCCCGGGGATGTTTTGGTTTCGACGGGGGTAGTGCGATCTACTGGTGCATGCCGAGGGGGTAGCTTTCCTCGTTAAACCAGCTGCAAAAAACATAGTTGCCAATGACAACTACTACGGTGACAACTCGGTGGCTCTCGCCGCCTAAGCTGTCCGGCCCCTAAAAAAAGGGCCAAACCCCCGAACCGGTCTTGTGCTCATGCTCGCCGGTGTAGGGTCACTATCATGAGACCGCTGAAAGCCTCTCCGCCTGTGGGGCTGACGCTAGATCAATCAGGTATGTCCGCCGGTGCGCTTAGCACGCCGTGCTGTCGGTGGACGAGACTTAACGGTGAGCTAAGCATGTAGATCTGGAGATTAAACGCCTTCGGACGCGGGTTCGACTCCCGCCATCTCCACCAACAAAAGAAAAAGCCCCGGAGGGAAACTTCCGGGGCTTTTTCTTGAGCTCGATGTCGACCGTGCATGGCTTCCAGCTGGGACAATTTGCCTCGATGTATGGAAATTGTTTTTAGCTAAGATGGCTTTGCGCCTGCAGCATCATGCCTGCATGGCCGGCCCTGACGCTTTCTCATCTCTTATCGACATTCGTCAGATAGCAACAAGTCATAGCCTGGAAACAACGCGGTGGATTGGGTCCCCATAGTCTTCATTACCTTCAAGGTTCTCGTTTTCGGCACCGGCATGTTCTTTGCCATCCGGTGGCATTACGAGCAAGGCAAGAAGGGACGACACGCTGAGAGGCGCGCCGTGCTACTTGCAGCCGGCAAGGTGGCCGTCATCTTCGTGCTATTGGCAGTAGGCCTGCTGCTTGCCACCTTCGCCGTGGGCAGGAAACTCGGTTTGACTTGACCTTGTACGCCAGCCATACCGAGCGTAGCCTCAACGGAGCTACCTCACAAAGGCGTGCGGGCGTGCTCAAAAACCTCATCCCCAAGATCTTCTACGATCACCTGCAGGACGGCCTCGACTTCTTCATCGACGGTCTCGGATTCGAGATCCTCTATCGCGACGACGATTTAGCCGTCATTGGCCGCGACAGCGCTAAGGCGTACATCGTACAAAGCCCGGAGTACGCAGCGAAGGATCGACCGGAACTTGGTATCGACACCGACGATGTCGATAGCATTTACCGAGAACTGTCCGAACGTGTTCCACACCTACTTCATCCCAATTCAAGCGCGCCCGCTCTAAAGCCCTGGGGCTCGCGTGAGTTCGCGATGCTCGACAAGACGACGGTCTGTGTGGTTTTCCGCGAATGGCCTGAAACTAAATCCAGCTAATCAGAATCATCTCTGGCATTACACGCATCGACCGGCCCAAACGGCTCGGTCGATGCGCTGCTTCTCTAGACGCGGACCAATAGGTCCTACGCCATTAGCTTCCGGTCGTCAGGAAGTGGTCGAGCGCGGTATCGCTGAAGACCTTTTGCAGCAGTTCCGACAAGGCCGTATTCATCCACGCGGCATTGGTATCCGGTTGCCAAATTCCGTTTCGATCAAAATCCAGGGCCGTAGAGGAATATGTTCCGACCAATTATCGATAACGAAGAGATGCGTCGGTGGGTGACTCTCGCTGGCGACGACTCAGAAAGCCCATTTGAGTATGAGGTTGGAAGTGCTTTTCCCTTCCTCTCGTACGCCGACTATGCCGCCTTATTTTTACCCGAAACAATCGCCGCAGCATGCGCGTGGTCGGTAAGAAACGATCTACGCCAGTTCGCCATGTTCTTCACCATTCCCGATCCAACGGAGTATCTCCGTGACTCCGGATTCCTAGGCGGCTTGGTCGCCGCGGGTGCAGACAATCCCAAGGACATTGAATCGCTATTGACCCATGATAATCGGATGCGTGACTTCCTATCGCCCTATGACATTTCCCATCGCTTTATGATTGTGCCCGACGACCGCTCATGGTTGTGGATAGGGGACAGGGACGCCGATCTCGCCATCTTCGGATTTTCCACCGAAATGCAGCAGCGAGAGTTTATTTCGGATGCCGGCTTCAAGATGTTTGCTTCGCCTGATGATGCCGCCGCTCATGCGATGACGCTCATGGACTATCACATGCAAGAAAAAGCCCGCTAACGCGGGCTCTTTCTTTTCCTCATGTCCGCGTACGGATCCCGCAGCGTGGCCGATGCCCTGAAGGCATTACGGACTAATGCGATACATCACCGTAGCATGCGGCTCCAGCTTAACCTTGATCGCCCCATCGCCCTTGGCATCCGTATGCGCCCAAAGGTCCCGCACGGTGTGATTCCCGCCGGCCTTAAGCCCAATCTCGGTCGCCGCGACAGAAACGTCCTTAGCCGCATCACCTTCATTAAACACGGCCACGGCCCGCCCACCATCCTTAAGCGGCTTAACGATCACGTGGATCCCATCAGCATCCCGCACCTGGTGACCCTGCACACCCAGCGGATCCTGATCGATCGCAATCACATCCTTGTTCAACAGGATCTGTAACGCATCCGGCTTGATCGTCCGCAGATCGGTACCAATAAGCAACGGCGAAGCCATGATCGACCACAGGCTGAAGTGGCTACGGTATTCAACATCCGTCATGCCACCGTTACCCACCTCAAGCATATCCGGATCATTCCAGTGCCCAAGGTGCGCGTACTTATCGAGGACCACGTTCTCCTTGAAGATCTTCAGCATCGAGGCGTAGGTGTCGGTGATGTCACCGGTGGTACGCCAGGACCCGGCGTTGACCGGCGCCTTGCTGGCCCACAGCCAGGGCTTGTTCTCGCCCCACTCGCACATGCTGAAGAAGATGTTCCGACCGCTGCTACGCAGCGCGTTAGCCATATCGGTGTAACGCTTATGCGCATCGATCTTCTGGTTGTTGCAGTTGTCGTACTTCAGGTAATCGACTTTCCATGAGGCAAAGGTCTTCGCATCATCCTTCTCATGGCCCAGGCCACCCGGGAATCCGCGATCTTCCTGCAGCGGCTCACAGGTGGACGTACCCGCACTGGAGTACAGACCAAACTTCAGCCCACGCTGGTGGATGTAATCCGCAAGAGCCGCAATGCCACTCGGAAAGCGCTTCGGGTTGGGCGTCAGATGCCCATCCTTATCGCGCTGCCAGTTGGCCCAGCAGTCATCCACATTCACATAGCGGTACCCGGCATCCTTCAACCCCAGGCTGATGAACTTGTCGGCAACGCCACGGATCATCGCTTCATCGAACTCGGCGCGGCAATGCGTCGAGTTCCAGTTATTGAAGCCCATCTGCGGCAGGAGATCCGCGGTATCCGCCGCCTTCACCGGCGTGGTGGCGATCGCCACCGCGCACATGAGGGAGCCGAACGCCGCGCTTCTAAGCATACCTTTCAGGGAATCACTCATCGCCGGACCTCGTGTCGTTACGGAGGAAAGCCGAGCCATCAGAACGTGCCCCGGAAGCCGACCGTATACACCGTGCCGTCCGCTTCGGCGTACAGGAAGCGATTGCGGTAGACGGAGTAGTCGTACAGATGCTCATGGGTCAGGTTGGTGCCGGAGACAAAGACCGACAGGTTCTTGTTCACCGCGTAGCTGGCGCTGAGGTCGACCTGGCCATAAGCGCTACGCGTCGCTGGCTGGGCACCGCCGCCGTAGGAAATGCTCTCCAGGTACTTGCCACGCCAGTTGTACGCAGCGCGTACCTGGATCGGGCCCTTCTCGTAGTACAAGCTGGCGTTGGCGGAGTCACCAATGCCGGGCACGGCGAACTTGCCGGAGGCGGCAATCACGCCCGGGCTTAGCGACGTGCTGCTCTTCACATGCGTGTAGTTCAGCGCCATACCCAGGCCGTCAAACGGATCAGGCAGCAGGTTCTTGAACTGGTAGTTGAAGGTCAGCTCTTCACCGTAGATGTTCGACGAGTTCAGGTTGACCGGCTGGGTGAGCGACCATGTCAGGGGCTGCCCGCTGGCCTGGTCGGTCAGGAACTGCACCGGCGAGCTCACCAACGTGCTGAAGTTACTGACCTTCTTGTAGAAGCCTTCCAGTGCGAGGTAGCTGGCGTCGTCGATGTACCACTCCAGGCCCATGTCGTAGTTCCGCGAGGAATACGGCTGGAGCTGCGGATTACCGCGCGAGATGGTCAGCGAGTTCGGGCGCACGCCATAGCTGGTGTTGTAGTAGAGGTTACTGAGCTGCGGCGGCGTCAGGGTCTTGGAGAGCGAGAAGCGGTAGACCAGGTTATCCAGCAGCGTCCATTTGAAGTTCATCGACGGCAGCCACTTGTGGTAACCGCCATCCGCCGACTGCGGCGCCAGCGGACCATACGACACCTGGGCATTGCTGGTGTCGTTCGGGTCGACGTAGTAGGTGACCGGCGGCTGGTTCACCGCCGTGGACGTCGAGGCGACATGGAGATACCGCACGCCCAGGTCGACCGCCCAGGGCATGTTCCAAGCCGTGCCTTCGAAGAGCGCCTTGGCAAAGAACGCCTTCTGGTCTTCACCCACGTTGTTGTAGCTACCGGGGTTCGGCGCGGCATCCAGGGTGCCGCCGTTGCCGGCGAGGCCTGCCAGCAGGGCGTTGCGCTTGTCGTCGGGAAGCTGGTTGTACGCCGCGGGCGACGCCAGCCAGCTCAGGTAGGCCCGCGGGTCGTACTGGATCCACTGCGACGGAGCGCCCGGCGAGGACACGCCATGGACCTTCGACGGCGCGTCGTAGACGTAGGCACCGACGGCTTCCGGTGGCACATTGAGGGAATAGCCACAGTAGGCGTTGCAGAGGATGCCGTTGGGCGTACCCCAGCTATCCGACTTCACGTACTGCTTGGTGTACTGCACGCCCGCCTGCAACCGCGTGAGCACGCCGTCGCCGAAGGCCTTGTCCAGCTTGAGCTGGTAGTTGTTGACCTTGTTGGTGACGTTGTTGCCCGAACCCGCGTTACAGCAGTGCGCCGCAAGGTTGGACATATCGGTGGTCGACAGGATGTTCGAGTAGCTCGGCGGCTCGCTGTCACCGCCATTGGTCCAGGTGGGGTTGGTGCCGAAGTTCTTCGCACCGATCACCAAGAAGTAACCGTTCGGGCTTTCCTTGTTCCACGCCTTGGAGCTGGAGACGTCCAGGCTCAGTTTCGTATCCTGGTCGATGTCGAAACCAAGGTTCAGGCCGTTCTGGTAGCTCTTCTCGTAGCTGGGCGCATAGGACATGACGTAGTCGTTCGCCATGACGTTGGGGCCGGAGCTATTGCGCACGAAGTTGAGCGCGGTGCCGTTCGGATCGAGCGTCATCGACTGGATGTCGCCCGTGTTGCCGTACTCACCGAACTCATGCTCAACGCCGTCAACCTTGTAGCTCGAGAACAAGGTATCGAACTGCACGGTCAGCTGGTCGATCGGTTTCCAGTCGATGGCACCGCTGACGCCCTTGCGGGTGCGCGTTTCGTCCAGCACGTTGGTGGCCAGGGTTTCCGGCACCGCCACGCCGGTGTACGTCGGCACGGTCTGGTTCGGCGACGTCTTGATGTCCTGGTCGGCATACCAGGAGTTCGCCTGCGTATTGAGCTGGGTATCCTTGCGCTTGTAGTACGTGGCGTTGGCCATCCAGCCGAACGTGTGATCCGAGTTGGTCCAACCCAGCAGGCCCGAGGCCTTCGGCGTGGTCTTGCCCTTCCAGGAACCGGTCAGGTTGCTGTTGACGCCCGCCCCGCTCCACGCGCCGTGGTAGCCGCTGAAGTCGAGCGGCCGCGCGGTCTGGATGTCCACCACGCCGCCGATGTCGACTTCGGAGATATCCGCCGACGAGGTCTTGTTGACCTGGGCGACGCTGATGATTTCGGAAGGCAGCACGTCGAAGTTGAAGGCGCGCGAGCCAGAGGCCGTGGCCATGGGACGGCCGTTGATCGTGACGGCGACGAAGTCCGGGCCGAAGCCGCGGATGGCGATCTGGCTGGACTCACCGCCACTGCGGTTCACCGACACGCCCGGCACGCGCTGGAGCGCGTCGGCTACGTTCGGATCGGGAAACTTGCCCGCCTCTTCGGCGGAGATGGAATCGACGACGTTGACCGCATCCTGCTTGATCGCCTGCGCGCGCTGCAGCGCCGCCAGCTGGCCGGTGACGGCCACCGCGCCCAACTCAGTGACCTTCTTGTCTTCGGCTGCCTGGGTGCCAGGTTTGGCGGGCTTGGCCGCCTTTGCCGGCGGCGCGGCAGACTGCGTGCCGGCCGGAGCCGCATCTGGCGCTGCCTGCGCATACCCCGGTACGCCGTAACCCACCATCCAGGCCACACCCGTCGCCACAAGCGAACGCCGCACGGCGACTGCCAGTTTCGTTAACTGCATGCTTACTCTCCCCGACACTGTGGAAAACCCCAATGAGCACACACGGATTGCCGCCCTAAGCCCATGTGCACCGCCCCCTAAAGCGGTGCCACAAAGCGTCCTTATTCCCCGTCACCCCGAACCTCTGACAGAGAATTGAGCTGTCACCGTGCATTTGTAGTACTTATTAATCGTTGCCCAGATTCGGCGTTTTCAACAAGCTGCACCGCAGCATGACAAGTCCGATTTGGCGATCTAGATTTATTTGTCTTACAAATCAATTCGGCAGGGGCGTCTGAACACGATGGTGAATGACGGGGACCGCCCGACCGATCCGGCCGACCGGCGGCGTTTCCTGAAGATGACCGCCAGCATGGCGGCCATGCTTCCGTGGCTTACCCTGCCCCGCTTCGCCGAAGGCAAGCCCGCGCCGCGCCCGCTGGGTCCCATGGCCCTGGCGGCAGCCCGGCACATCCTTTGGTACGACACGCCTGCAGCGGAATCGAACGCGCTGCGTGAAGCCCTGCCCATCGGCAATGGCCGCCTTGGCGCCCTGGTCGGCGGCGACCCCGCGGCGTCGTTCCTGTACCTCACCGATGCCTCGATGTGGCTGGGCGAGCGTGATGTCATGCTCGGCGACGACGGTCAGTTCGACTATTCCACCGCGCACTTCGGCAGCCTGGTAATGCTGGCGAAGCTGCACCTGTCGATCGAGGGCCATGACGCGGCCCACATCACCGACTACCGCCGCGAGCTGGACCTTGGCCAGGGCTACCTACGCGTCTCTTATCGAAAAGATGGCGTCGCGTACGCATGGGACGTCTTCGCCAGCCATCCGGACGACGTAGTCGCCATCCACCTGTCCCAGACCGGCGGCGGCGCGTTCAGTGGCTCGATCACGCTGCAGGGCATGCACGGGGATACCCCGCACACGGAAGCCTTGCAGGAGGGCACACCGGCTGCGGCATCGCATTTCGAAGGTGTGCTGGCCAATGGCCTGAAGTATGCGGCGAACGTCATGGCCGTAACGGCGTCCGGTACGATCAACTCAGATGCAAAAGGCCTGCATTTTGCGAACTGCGGCACACTTTCGGTCATTGTCTGCGGCGGTACCAACTACACGCCGGATCTGGCCCGGAACTACATGGATGCATCGCTCGATCCGTTGAAACTTGCGGTCCAGAAGACCAGGGCGGCAGCCGTTCAGACCTCGACCGCGCTGCTCCATACGCACGTCGCTGACTATCGTGCCTTGTTCGATACGATGCGCGTCGACCTGGGCACGTCGACGAAGACACAGCGCGGTATGGACACGTGGACACGTCTCAGGGCCCGGGCCGCCGCCGGCGCGCCGGCGGACCCTGAGCTCGAAGCGACCTACCTGCAATACGGCCGGTACCTGACGATCGCCGGCTCTCGCGACCGCCTGCCGACCGGCCTGCAAGGCCTCTGGCTCGACAGCAACGACTCACCATGGATGGCCGACTATCACAATGACATCAACATCCAGATGAACTACTGGCTGCCCGACCGTGCCGGGCTGCCTTCATGCTTCGATCCCTTCACTGATTACTGCCTCAGCCAGGTGGGCGCCTGGACCGCCGCCACCCGCGAGCACTTCAACGATCCGCGCAACAACTACCGCAATAGCTCGGGCAAGATCGCCGGCTGGACGGTCGGCATCTCCACCAATATCTATGGAGGCGGCGGCTGGCGTTGGCATCCGGCCGGGAACGCATGGCTGTGCAACAACCTCTGGCAGCACTATCAGTACAACCCTGATCGCGCCTACCTGGCACGCATCTATCCCTTGATGAAGGGTGCCTGCGAGTTCTGGGAATCCCGGCTGCTGACCGTCAGCGTGAAGGACCCGGCCACGGGTCGCATGCGCGATGTCCTCATCGATGATGCCGACTGGTCACCCGAACAGGGGCCGACCGATGCCAAGGGCAATACGTATTCCCAGGAATGGGTCTGGGATCTGTTCGAGAACTACCGCCAGGCCAGCGACCTGCTGGGCAAGGATCCCGGCTATGCCGCGACGATCGCGCAGTTGCAGGCGCGGCTCTATCTACCCCGGGTCAGTGAAAAGACCGGCTGGCTTGAAGAATGGATGACACCGGACAACCTCGGTGAAACCGAGCACCGGCATCTGTCGCCGTTGGTCGGCTTCTTCCCCGGCGATCGGATCAGAACCGATAACAGCCCACCGGCGCTGATCGAGGGCGTAACCCGTTTGCTCGAGGCGCGAGGTACGGGCGGCTACGGCTGGGCCTGCGCCTGGCGCGCGATGTGCTGGGCCCGACTCGGAAACGCAGCGAAGGCCTATCAGCTCATCCTTACCAACCTGACGCCGTCCGAGCATCGAACCAACGGCACCGCGAAGAACCTCTTCGACATGTATAACCTGGATGCCAACGCCGACGCCTTCCAGATCGACGCCAACTTCGGCACGCCCACGGCCATGCTCGAGATGCTGATGTCATCGCGACCTGGGGAGATTGTCCTGTTGCCGGCCCTTCCTGCGGCTTGGGCCGCCGCAGGAAGCGTAACCGGCATGGGTGCGCGCGGCGGCTTTCAGGTCGATCTGTCCTGGAAGCGCGGCAAGGTCACCTCGGTGACTGTGCGAAGCGTGGGTGGGGAGCAGACGCGCCTGAAGTTCGGTAGGTGGACGAAGGCGATTGCGCTTCGCCCAGGGGGCTCGGTCACCTTGACCCTGTCATAACGTCCGCAAGGTCGTGAGCCCAAATCCGAATAACTTCGTTTCCGCTGCGAACTCGCTATGTCGCGATGCTCGCCTGCCGCGCACACCGCTCCAACCCAAGAAACGAAGCGAACGCCGACGTCGCCGGATGCGACCGGGTTTCCGCGATGGTATCCAGCAACGCGATAATCGCCTCGCGATCGACCAGCCCCAGATCGGCGAGCGCGCACTCCTTCAATTGTGCGGCGAGGCTTCCGGCGTGCTGCGCGATCAATGGCGGCAACACATGGGCGAAGGTTTCCTTGAGGTAGCCCTTGGGAAATACATCTCCGCCGAGATGGCTTTCAAGATAGCGCCGCATGATCTCCCGGCCCTCGCGACTACTCCGCGGTAGCCGGTGGCACATATAGGCAAGCCGCGGATCGCTGAGCGGATGAACCGGCCACTGCCCATGCTTGAGCAGGTCCGCCGAACGGCATGCATTCGCCAACAGCGATGTCACCGGCACCGGGCTGGTCGGCGCATCAAACAGCGGCCGGCTACGTGCAGCCGCGAGCGCTCGTGGCGTCAGCAACCCTTCCGCATAGCTGCGCGCATCGCGCGCCCAGACAGGCCCTTTGGCCGTCCCTACAGACACCTCGTCCAGGTACGCCGGGAAAAGCTCATCCCCTCCGACGCCGGTAAACAGGGTATGCCGCCCCTTCTCGCGGGCCGACGTCCACAGCGCCGAGCACGCTTCCAGGTAGAACTCGCGACTGAACCCGTAAGGCTCTGGCGATGGGCCCAGGTCCAGGCCAGGCGGATAGGACGCGATGTCGACCGTATGGTCGGAAAGGCCAAGGCGTTCTGCGATGAGCCGGCGGCGCCGTACCTGAGGGTCGCGTACCTCGCCATCCAGCAGGATGCCCTTGCTATCGATATCCCCATGAAGCCGCGCAAGGGTCACCGCCACCGTCGCCGAGTCCATACCGCCGCTGAGTTCGAGCGACACGCCCTGTTCGGGCCACGGTCGCAACGAAACGGCGCGCATCAGTGCCTCCGAAAAATGAGGCAGCATGTCCTCACCGTCGTCTTGCGCAGGCGCCCCCTCTTCCATCGCCTCGGGATAGCGATAGCGTGCCCTGCCCGGCTCCACGTGCAGCGATGCACGCTCGGTGAGCATCACTACCCCGGTATACAACTGCCGCGCAGCGTACGTCGTATGCAAGGCGAGCTGATGACTTGCGACTTCCATGTCGATCATCGCCGGGCTGCTGGCGAAATCCCGCGAATCCCATGAAAGCGTGACCTGATCGTCCATCACCCTGCAGTAGATGGGCGCCGTCCCCAATAGTCCCGCGCGAATGCGCAAGCGATGCCCCGCCTGGGCAGCCTCGACCATGATGTAATCGAGTGGCCATAGCAGGCATTGCTGGTGAAGGGAGTGAAACGTGGCGTCATCGCGGACATCGACGACAGGTGTATGGGTATTCGTGTCACCGTTTGAGTCTGCCTTGCGTTCCCTTACCACGAGGAACCAACGACCAGGTGCGCGAACAAGAACCGTTTCAAGCATCGCATGCGTGTACGGCGCGACATGGCTTCGTCCTATCGTTACACGACCCTCATGCCACGTTGGCTCGAACGACAAATCGGCTAACGCCATCTCAGCCTTGATCACCCGCGAACTCCCTCGAAGAAAAAGCCGCCTCGTAAACGAGGCGGCTTCAATGTCGTATACCGGTGCGGAATGTGAGGCTCAGCCCCAATCGCCACCGCTATGCGTGGACCCAATACGGCCGATGTCGCCGGTATCATTAATCTTCGGTGCCCACTTCATCGCTGTCGTGCCCGACTGCATCGGGCCTTCCATCTGGACACCGAACGGGTTGAGGTCGTGCATCGGCTGGTCGCGCATTTCCATGATAACGCTCCGGGTATTTAGGCCGCCCTACGCGGCTCATCGAACCTAACATACGATGGACAACGCGGAATCGATGAGGACTATGCATTATCGGAATTCCTCACCAATGGCCTCCGGGGCGCCAGCCCCCCATTGGCGTTACCATGGGCGGCCTGCCCCACCCTTCTCCGGAGCCCCCATGAACGTTTCCATTGCCCCCGGCGTAGACGTCGGTAACCGCCTGCCTTTCGTGCTCTTTGGCGGCATCAACGTGCTGGAGGACCTGGACTCCACCCTCCATGCGGCCGCCCACTACGTGGATGTGACCCGCAAGCTGGGCATCCCCTACGTGTTCAAGGGCAGTTTCGACAAGGCCAACCGCTCGTCCATCCATTCCTACCGCGGAGTGGGCCTGGAAGAAGGCATGCGCATCTTCGAGCGCGTGAAGGCCGAGTTCGGTATCCCCGTGATCACCGACGTCCACGAGATCTTCCAGGCGCCGATCGTCGCTGAGGTCGTTGATGTCCTGCAGATCCCCGCCTTCCTTGCCCGCCAGACCGACCTGGTCGAGGCCATCGCGAAGACCGGCCGTGCCGTGAATATCAAGAAGCCCCAGTTCATGAGCCCCACGCAGATGAAGCATGTGACGGGCAAGATCAAGGAAGCCGGCAACGAGCGGATCATCCTCTGCGAGCGTGGCGCCCAGTTCGGTTATGACAACCTCGTGGTCGACATGCTCGGTTTCCGCGAAATGGTCGAAGCGACCGGCGGCTACCCCGCCATCTTTGATGTGACCCACAGCCTGCAGCGCCGTGACTCAGGCAGCGAGGCCAGCGGTGGCCGTCGTCGCCAGGTCGTGGAACTCGCGCGTGCCGGCATGGCCGTAGGTATCGGCGGGTTGTTCCTCGAAGCCCACGCCGATCCGGACCACGCGCGCTGCGATGGCCCGAGCGCGCTACCCCTGACCGCCCTTGAGCCGTTCCTGACCCAGATCAAGGCGCTGGATGATCTGGTCAAGAGCTTCGCGCCGCTCGATATTCGCTGAACCGCTCGACGTCACCCCCAAGAAAAACGCCTCGTCGGGCAACCGACGAGGCGTTTTGTTGTCGACGCCATGGCAGTTAGGCTACCCAGCTGAGATGCTTGCCTACAACGGCCCAGACGCCTGCGCCGGCGGCCACAAGCCAGCCGCTCAGGATGACCATACCCCAGACGCGCTCCTTCCAGTGCGCCAGATCTTTCACACTGCTGGCCAGGTTGACGACTTCGCTATCGATCTTTGCGATGGCGCTGTCCAGTCCATCGAACTTCTGGTCATGGCGCGCCAGCGTGCCCATGATCTGGATGAGCATCACGTCGATGCTCATCTGTCCCGCGACCATGACGGGCGGCACCCCGGGCAAGGGCGCGGAGCCATCGGCAGCGGAAGCACCACTACGTACATACGCACTCATTTATCACCTCCATTCAACCCCGGCTGCATATCGCCGGATCACTGTGGATGGAAGCATACGGTCTGCTCAGCCGGGGCGTATGTAGGGGAAACCTTATTTTCATGCCATCCAGTCGCCGCCACACATCACCGGCTTCACGCGGCGACTCGCGCCAGCACGATCTCGTTCTGCCGACGCCTGACCGCGAACCAGATCCGCCAGAAGTACAGGACCCCGATGGCCGCCTCGAAACTCGATCCGATGACCCAGGCGGTGGGAAGGTAATCCGCATCGCCCACATGCGCCTGGTTCATCACGTAGATCGTCGGAATACTCATCAACCACATCACCACGAACCGCACCGCGAACACAAATCGCGTGATACCAAAACTCTCCAGCACGGCCTGTCCGGTCATGGAGAATACGAACGCGAGTGAGTAGGTCCACAGCACCCGGGCCGTTGCCACGGAAGCATGGTGAATTTCCTGTGGTTTACCGGCCAGGCCGAACGGATCCAGCAAGATCTCAGGTGTCACTATCTGGAAGAATGCGGTGATTGCCACGTAGCCTAACTCGATCGCCAGGGAGACGAAGATAATCCTCGGCACCTGCTCAAATTCGCCCTTGCCCAGCGCGTTGCCGCACAGCACGCTGCAACCGATGCCCAGGCCTAGCAACGGAATCACGCCCAGATAACTCACGGTGAGGTTCACGTTGTTCGCGGCCAGTGCGATTGCCCCCAGCCCCGCCATCACCCAGATAAAGATCGCGTTGCCAAAGTTGGCGACACCAGCGGTAACGCCGAGCGCAAAGCCCTTGCGCACCCTGGGAGCCACATCGGCCCAACGCATGCCGCCCTCGAATACGAGGCGCCGGAAACGCGCCCAGACCTCTCCGGGCAGGTAATAGAGATAACACCCCGTGATCGCCAGCGTGCCGGCCAGCGTGCCCAGGGCTGAGCCGCGCATGCCCAGCTCAGGCAGACCGAACCGACCAAAGACAAGCCCGATGGTCATGAAGATACCGACCGCCTGGCCGGCGAGGCCGGCCACCAGGGTGATCCGCGTCTTGCCGATGCCGTTGAAATACGACGACAACGCCATGTTGAAGGTCATGCCCGCACCGAAGAACGCGGACAGGAAAAGGAATTGTGATTCCAGGTGGGTTAACGCAGGTGGGCGGCTGCTCAGGAACGGGATCATCGCCATCAGTGGTGCCATGCACAGCTGGATAACCGCGAATACGATACCCACGGTGAGGCCCACGGCCGCCTGGTGCACGGCCTCGTCGTGACCCGAGCGACCGAACGCCTGAGCCACGCAAGAGCGTGAGAAGCCCACCACCGCGACGAAGAACCCGACGATCGCCATGGCGGTGTAGACCGCCGGCCCGGATGCCGCGAGCGTATCGCTCGAGTACCGCGCAAGGCAGATGCGATCTACCAGCATCATCACAAGGTTGCCGATCATCGTCCCCATCAGCGGGAGCGAGACGTTGAGGATCCGCCGGGCCAGGGCGAGGTTCGAAGGTGTTCCGGATGCGTTCAAGACGAGGCTCCCTTCGCGCGCGAGCGTAGCTTCAGGCGCACAGGCAGCGAACTCGGCGCCATGAAGAAGTTGAGCAATTCCGTCGGCGGGGGGGCGTCATTGTCCAGCTCCAGGTCGAAGTTGCGCACGATCATCGCCACGACCATCTTGATTTCGGTAAGAGCGAGGAAGCGCCCAGGGCACAGCCGGGAACCGCCACCGAACGGGAACAGCTTGCGCGAGGGGTCTTCCTCGCGCTTCGGCCGCTGCTCGGGAATCCATCGCTCCGGGCGGAACGACTCGTGCTCGGGAAACTGTGCTTCGTCGAACCCTTCGCCCGCGGTGGAGACGATCACCGAGGTGTTCTTCGGGATGAAGGTGTCGGCCACGACGCAATCCTCATTGCTGGTCAAGCCGATATACGGCGCCACGGAGCGCAGGCGCTGGGTCTCGCTATGCGCGGCTTCCAGGTAAGTGAAGAGCTTCATATGCTCCCACTCACGCGGCAACGTGGCGTCGCCGACCACCGCATCCACCTCCGCGCGCAATGCCGCGGCGGCAGCGGGATTCTGGGCTAGCAGATGGATCATCCAGGCGATGGAGTTGGCCGTGGTGTCCTCGCCGCCGACCACGCTCAGGATCGCGTTGCTTACCAGTTCCTCATCGGTGAACCCGGATTCGGGATCGTCGCTAGCCACGATCATGGCCTCAAGCATGTTGGCCGGTTTGGCCTGGCGATCCATGCGTTCGCGCGTATTCCGGATGAACTCGCTTACTTTCGTCTCGATGTCCCTGGATGCACGTTCGGCCGCGCGATCCACGGGCAGCTTGAAGTGACGCCAGTACGGAAAGGCCGCGGTGGTGCGCTGCCCCAGCCGCACGAAGATGTCATCGATGTCGCGCTGGAGCGGGTCGCCATCGTGATTCACCGCATCGATATCGTGGCCCATGGCCAGGCCAACGATGGTGTCGAGCGCCATGGCCTTGAGGTCGCGCTTGAGGTTCACCGGCTGCCCTTCCGCCAGCATGGCCGCCCAGCGGTCGTGCATTCGCTCGGTCATCGCGATCATGGTGGGGAAGAAGTTGCGGATGACCTCGACATTGAGTCCACTCATCACCAGCTTGCGCTGCTTGCGCCACGCCTCGCCTTCGGCAACGAAGACACCGCCGAGGTTAAGTTCATTCATCACCAGCTTCAGTCCGCCGTTGCGCCGGAACCCATCGGGGCGCTCGCGCAATACGCTGTGGACCGTCGCGGCGTCGGAAATAATCACCACGGGATTGCCGAAGACATTCAGTCGGAACATGGGGCCATAACTGCGGACCCATGCTGTGAACTTCTGGTGCATCTGGCGGCCGACCAGCTGCAGCGCATTGCCCACGTACGGGTGGCCTTTCGGGCTGGGCAGGTCGGCGATGGTGCGCGAGTACTGCAAAGCCACCGGCGTGTCGACGACGAGTGTCTCGTTCATGCTTTCCTCCATGCTCATAGGGTGGTGGCCGTGCGTGTTGTCGCCGCTGCGTGCTGGCGGATGCGCTGCGATATCTCGCGGGCCAGGCGGTCCGCCAACGGCGGCCGCACGATCGACGTATGCGTGCCGCCGATCCGCACCACGTCGAGGTACCGGCCGATGAGGTCATGCCAGCCAAGGCTCACGTCTTCGCCCTCTCGGCGTTCCGCGGCGAAATAAGTTACCGGCAGCTTCGCCACGGGCGGCAGGTACTCGTCGCCGGCTTTTCCGCCCACCTGGTAGATCCCGACGAAGCGCTTCACATCGTCCACATCGAGATGCTCGGGCAAGAAACCCGCGCGGCGACAACCGGCGATCATGCCGTCGAGATCGCCGCGGCTCGCCATGGCCGCCAACTCGGGATAATCCGGGTGCGATGACGGATCCGGCCCACCCGCGCGAATATCGACCAGCCAGTTCAGCAGGGCCCGGCATCCGTCCGATTTCACGGGATGTGCCGCCGTCAAGCGGGCCCGAACGGCTGGGCTGCTTGTGTCGATCATCCCCACGAAGCGAACCTCCTCGCCAGCCGCATGCAAGCGGTGGGCGATCTCGTAGGCGACCATGCCGCCCAGCGACCAGCCGGCCAGCGCATAGGGGCCGGTGGGTTGCACCTGCTGTATCGCTTCGAGGTATGCCGCCGCCATGGCGGCAATGCTGGCGTGTGGTGTTTCGCCAATCGCCAG
Organism: Luteibacter sp.; assembly: GCF_036500425.1. Lineage (GTDB taxonomy): Bacteria > Pseudomonadota > Gammaproteobacteria > Xanthomonadales > Rhodanobacteraceae > Luteibacter. The sequence continues at coordinate 65,017 of NZ_DASYCB010000074.1, read as the reverse complement.
GCCGAAGATCGGCTGCTCCGGGTCGAGATAAGGCGCCAGGTCGAGCGCGAACTGCACGCTCCCGCCGATCGGGTGAATCAGGAACAACGGCGTCAAACGGCCCTGCGGCCTGATCGGCACAAGATTGGGATGCCCGTCCACGGCGTGTTTCGAGTCGACAAAAGACGCCAGGGCCTCCAGCGTGGCGTGCGCGAACAGTTCACGCAGCTCGACATCGGCGCCCTGGCGCTTGCGCAGCTGCGATACGAGCTGGGTCGCGAGCAGTGAGTGGCCGCCCAGTTCGAAGAAGTCGTCGGCAATGCCGATCTGCTCCACCTTGAGCAGATCGCTCCAGATCGCCGCGATCGCTTTCTCGGTTGTCGTGCGCGGTGCGATGTGGTCGGCTTGATCCTGCCGCGCGCCGGGTGCCGGAAGCGCCGCCCGGTCCACCTTGCCGTTGGCCGTCAGCGGCATCGCTTCGAGCGCGACGAAAGCCTCAGGCAGCATGTAGTCGGGCAGTGTCTGCGACACTGTACGACGCAGCCACGCCATGTCAGGCAAGGGTTGCCCATCGTGCGCCACCAGATAGGCCACCAGGCGCGGGATGTTGCGCTCGTCGGATCGGGCGAGCACCACGACGTCACGGATGACATCGATGGCGGCCAGTGTCGCTTCGATCTCGCCCAGCTCGATGCGCAGGCCGCGGATCTTGACCTGGTGATCGCTGCGGCCGAGGTATTCGATGGCGCCATCGGGCAGGTAACGCGCCAGATCGCCGGAGCGATACATACGCGCACCGGGCGTCGTGCTGAACGGGTTGGGCACGAACGCCGCCTCGGTCAGGTCCGGCCGGTTGAGGTAGCCACGGGCCAGTCCAACACCGGCGATGTACAGGTGGCCAACCACGCCCACCGGAACCGGCTGGTGGAAATCATCGAGAATGTGGATCTGGATGTTGGCAATGGGATATCCGATCGGCACGCCATTCAACGGGCTGTCCTTGCGGCACGGCCAGTGGGTGACCTCGACCGAAGCCTCGGTCGGTCCGTACAGGTTGACTAACTCCACATGGTCCCAGGTAGCGAAGCAGCGCTGCTGCAGCTCCATGGGCAACGCCTGGCCGCTGCACAGCACCCGGCGCAGCGAACGGCCGCTGCCCGCTTCCACTTCGTTGAGGAAGACGTCGAGCATCGGCGGCACGAAATGGGCCACGGTGATGCCTTGTGCGTCGATCACGTGGGCGAGATACGCCACGTCCTGATGGCCACCTGGCCGGGCGAGCACCAGCGTGGCGCCCTCGAGCAGCGGGCCGAAGAACTCGCCGACCGAGACGTCGAAGCTGAAAGGTGTCTTCTGCAGCACGCGATCGTCGGTGGTCAACGGATATGCCCCCTGCATCCATTGCAGGCGATTGACGATGCCACGGTGTTCGATCGCCACGCCCTTCGGCTTGCCGGTCGAACCCGAGGTATAGATCACATAGGCCAGGTGCTCCGGCTGCAGGTGATGGGTCAGGTTATCCTCGCCCTGCCCTGCCCAGTCGTCGATGTCGTCATCCAGGCCGATGACAGGTACGCCCGGCACCGCCGGCGCTATGTCGCGAAGATGGCATTGGGTGAGGATGACGGCCGGCTTTGCATCTTCCACGATAGTCATGAGGCGGTCGGCCGGATACGTCGGATCGAGCGGCACGTAAGCACCGCCGGCCTTCACGATCGCATAGAGGCCGATCATCATCTCCAGCGAGCGTTCCGCGCAGAGGCCCACGAGGCTATCTGGCCCGACACCTAGCGTACGCAGGTGCCGCGCAAGCCGGTTGGCCTGGGCGTTGAGCTGGGCGTAGGTGAGCGAGGTATCGCCATAAATCACGGCGATCGCATCGGGACTGCGTGCCACCTGTACCTCGAACAGCTGATGCAACGTGTGTGTTTCCGGGCCCACCCGCGGGTAGGCTTTCGCCGTATCGTTGAAGCCGTAAAGCAAGCGGCGACGTTCGGCCTCGCCCACCATCGACAGCTCGCCTACCGGTCGTCCGGGGTCGGCCACGATCGCCTTCAACAGGTTCGCGAAGTGACCTGCCATGCGCTCGATCGTCACGGCGTCGAACAGATCCGTGTTGTACTCGAAGTACCCGTGCAGCCCCTGCGGGCCTTCCTGGAGACTTACGGTGAGGTCGTACTTGGACGCCACGGTCTCATGCGGCATCACCTCCAGCTCGAGACCCGGCAAGGCCAGATCCAGCGGGGTGTTCTGCAACACCAACATCACCTGGAACAGCGGTGTATAGCTGGCATGCCGCTCGGGCTGAAGGGCACTCACAAGCTGTTCGAACTGCACGTCCTGGTGCGAGTACGCATCCAGCGTCGTCGCCTGCACCTGTTTCAGCAGGTCGGAAAAGCTGGCGCGCAAGTCCACCTGGGTACGCAAGACGAGCGTGTTGACGAAGAAACCGATCAGGTCTTCGATCTCGCTGCGGTTGCGGTTAGCAATAGGCGTGCCGATACAGATGTCGTTCTGCCCTGAATACCGGGCCAGAAGCACGTTAAACGCGGCGCAGAGGGTCATGAACAAGGTGCCGTGTGACGCCCGGCTCAGGGCCTGCAGCCGTGAACTCGGCTCGGCCGGCAGCGCAAACGCCAGGGCTGCACCTTCCTGGCCTTGCACCGGCGGTCGCGATCGATCCGTGGGCAGCGTGAGCAGCGTGGGGCTGCCCGCCAGCTGGTGTTTCCAGTAACCCAACTGCTGTTCCAGGGCCTCGCCACTCAGCCACTCACGCTGCCAGTGCGCAAAGTCCACGTAGCGCATCGGTAGCTCGGGCAACGATACCGGCGCGCCGAACGCATGGCCGGCGTACATCGCGCCAAGGTCGCGCACGACGATACCCATCGACCAGCCATCGGAAACGATATGGTGCATGGTTACCAGCAGCAGGTGATCCTCCGCGGACAGCTTGAGCAAGCTGCAGCGAACCAGTGGCCCACGGCCGAGATCAAACAGGGTGCGAGCCTCGTCGAGCATCAGCCAGCGTGTTCTTGCTTCGCGCTCTTTGGGCGAGAACGCGCTGAGGTCGTGTAGCGTGAAACCCAACGGCAGATCCGAGGCGATGCGCTGGACCGGCGAGCCATCCACGCTATCGAAACGCGCGCGAAGCGCATCGTGGCGGCGTGTGAGTCCGTTGAGCGCCGCTTGCAAGGCGGCGCTATCCAGCTTGCCGCGCAAACGCAGGGCCGAAGGGATGTTGTAGGTCGAACTGGGTCCCTCCAGCTGGTCGAGGAACCATAGCCGTTGCTGGGCGAACGACAGGGGGAAATGCTCATCCTGCACGGCGGCTACCGCAGGCGCCGTGCTTTCCACAAAAGGCACAGCCGTCTTCGCATCGATGAAGGCGGCGATGGCCTCCAGGGTAGAGTACGCGAACAGGTCGCGCAGCTCGATCTCCGCGGCAAGGCGCTTGCGCAGTTGCGATACCAACTGAGTGGCCAGAAGCGAATGGCCGCCCAGCTCGAAGAAATCGTCAGCGATACCGACGGTCTCCACCTTGAGCAGTTCGCTCCACACCGCGGCGATCGTCACTTCGGTCGCGGTGCGAGGTGCCACGTAGCCCACCTCCTTGTGCACCATTTCCGGTGCCGGGAGCGTCTTGCGGTCCACCTTGCCGTTCGAGGTCAGCGGCATGCTCGCCAACGTCATGACATAGTCCGGGACCATGTAGTCGGGCAGCGTCTGCGCCAGCGTGCGGCGCAGCGAGGCTTCGTCGGGTAAGGCATGGCCATCGTGGGCCACGACATACGCCACCAGGCGCGGTACGTTCCGTTCATCCGGCCGGGCCAGTACCACCACATCGCGCACGCTATCGAGCGCGGCAAGCGTCGCCTCGATTTCGCCCAGTTCGATACGCAAGCCGCGGATCTTCACCTGGTGATCGCTGCGCCCCAGGTATTCGATATTGCCATCGGGCAGGTACCGGGCCAGGTCGCCGGAGCGGTACATCCGTGCCCCCGGCACCGTGCTGAACGGGTTGGGCACGAACACCGCCTCGGTAAGATCGGGACGATTAACGTAACCGCGCGCCAGGCCGACACCGGCGATATACAGGTGCCCGACCACGCCGACCGGCACCGGCTGGTTGAAATCATCGAGGATGTGGATCTGGATATTGGCGATCGGATACCCGATCGGCACACTACCCAGCGTGCTCTGCTGTCGGCACTGCCAGTACGTGACATCGACCGAGGCCTCGGTCGGTCCGTACAGGTTGTGCAGTTCCACATGGTCCCAGGTGGCGAAAAAGCGCTGCTGCAATTCCATCGGCAGCGCCTGGCCACTGCACATCACCTTACGCAGGGAGCGGCCGCTACCGGGTTCCACCTCGTTGAGGAACACATCGAGCATCGGCGGCACGAAATGCGCCGTGGTGATGGCTTGCGCATCGATCAGGTTGGAAAGGTAGGACACATCCTGATGACCGCCGGGTTTGGCAACCACCAGCGTCGCACCCTCGAGCAGGGGCCAGAAAAATTCCCACACGGAGACGTCGAAGCTGAAAGGTGTCTTCTGCAATACGCGGTCGTCCGGGGTCAGCGCATACGCTTCCTGCATCCATTGCAGGCGGTTGACGATGCCGCGGTGCTCGATGCCAACGCCCTTCGGTTTGCCGGTGGATCCCGAGGTATAGATCACATAAGCCAGATGATCCGGCCCCACGGTGCCCGCCAGGTTGTCCTCGCCCTGCCCGGCCCAGGCATGCATCTCATCATCCAGCCCGATGACCGGCACGCCCGGCACCACCGGCGCCACGTCGCGAAGATGCCGCTGGGTGAGTATGGCAGCCGGCTTCGCATCCTCCACGATGGTCGTAAGGCGATCGGCCGGGTACGTCGGATCGAGCGGCACGTAGGAACCGCCGGCTTTCAGGATCGCGTAGAGACCGACGATCATGCCAAGCGAGCGTTCGGTGCACAGGCCCACCAGCGCATCAGGGCCGACGCCCAGCGTGCGCAGGTGGCGTGCCAGCTGGTTAGCCTGGGCGTTGAGTTGAGCGTACGTGAGCGAGGTACGCTCGTACACCACCGCCACGTGATCCGGACTGCGCCTGACCTGTTCCTCGAACAACTGGTGCAGCGTGTGCGTGTCGGGCCCAACTCGCGGATAGACCTTCGCCGTATCGTTAAAGCCGTAGAGCAGCTGGTGACGCTCGGCCTCGCCCACCATCGCCAGTTCACCCAAGGCACGTTCCGGCTCGGCCACGATAGCCGTCAGAAGGTGAGTGAAATGACCGGCCATGCGCTCGATCGTCGCGGCGTCGAACAGATCGGTGTTGTATTCGAAATAGCCGCGCAATCCCTGTGGGCCTTCGGTCAGGGCCAGCGTGATATCGAATTTCGCCGTCACGATGTCGTGCTGCAGCAGCTCGAGCTCCAGGCCCGGCAGCGCCAGGTTCAGCGGTGCGTTCTGCAACACCATCATCGCCTGGAACAGGGGTGTGTAGCTGGTATGGCGTTCAGGCTGCAGCGCACCTACCAGCTGTTCGAACTGGACATCCTGGTGAGCATAGGCATCGAGCGTCGCCGCCCGCACCTTGCCGAGCAGGTGGGTGAAGCTGCCGCTCAGATCCACCTGCGTACGCAGCACGAGGGTGTTGACGAAGAACCCGACCAGGTCTTCGATCTCGCTGCGGTTACGGTTGGCGATGGGCGTACCGATGCAGATATCGTCCTGCCCCGAGTACCGGGCCAGCAGCACGTTGAACGCGGCGCACAAGGTCATGAACAGCGTGCCTTGCGATTTACGGCTCAATGCCTTCAGCTTCGCGCTGAGCTCGGCCGGGATCGCATAGGCCACGGCCGCACCATCCTGGCCTTGCACCGGCGGCCGCGGGCGATCCGTCGGCAACGTGAGCAGCGTGGGGCTGCCGGCCAGCTGCTGTTTCCAGTAGCCCAACTGCCGCTCAAGCACATCACCGCTCAGCCACTCCCGCTGCCAACGGGCGAAATCGACGTAGCGCATGGGCAGCTCGGGTAGCGATACCGGGGCGCCGAAGCGGCGCGCCGCGTACAGTGCACCCAGGTCGCGGACCAGGATGCCCATCGACCAGCCGTCGGAGACGATGTGGTGCATGGTCAGCAAGAGCAGATGCTCCGCGTCCGACCATTTGAGGAGCTTGCAGCGAATCAGTTGACCGCCCTGCAGATCGAACGGCGTTCGCGCTTCATCGAGCATCAGCCAGCGCGCCCTGGCCTCGCGCTCCTTCGGCGAAAAATCGCTTATGTCATGCAAGGTAAAGCTCAGCGGCTCGCCGCCGGCAATACGCTGCACCGGGGCGTCGTCTTCGCTATCGAAGCGAGCGCGCAGTGCATCATGCCGGCTCATCAGGTCACCGAGTGCCGCCTTCAGCGCATCGCTATCCAGCGTGCCCTTCAGACGCACGGCGGTCGCGATGTTATAGGTTGCGCTTTGCCCTTCCAGCTGATCGAGGAACCACAGGCGCTGCTGGGCAAACGACAGGGGGAAGGCCTCCTCCCGCCGGATCGCCGGCTCCACGACCTGAGCGGCCGCGAGCGTGCCCATCGGGGCGAGGCGGCTGACCAGTCCTGCCACCGTGGGCGACTCGAGCATGGTGCCCACGGGCACATCCACACCAAACGCGTCGCGTATGCGCCCCGCCAGCTGGGTTGCCAGCAGCGAGTTGCCGCCCAGTTCAAAAAAGTCATCGTCCCGGTCGATCGAGGGCCGGCCGAGCAACCCTTTCCATATCGCGATCATCACCTCTTCGTCCGAGGTTCCGGTCGCTAGCTCCTCGGGAGCATCCGGGCGAACGGCACCGGCTGGCGGCAAGGCATCGATGAGGTCGGGGTAGCGAACATCGGTCCAGCAGCGTTCACGCGCGAACGGATACGCAGGCAGGCTGACGCGTTGCGGGCGGCGCTCGGCATACAGGCTATGCCAGTCAAAGGAGAAGCCCTTGACCCAAAGATCGAGCAGCTTGCCGAACTTGCCCTTGGCGACCCAGGCCTGTACCGCGATCTGCATATCGTCATCGTCGGACAGCATGGCGTAGGTCTGTCGCCGGGCCTGGCCACGATAGAGACCGTCGACGTCCGTGCGCCCTTCGACAAAGGCCGCGAGGCCCGCCCTCAACGCATCCTGGGATGCCACGAGCAAGGCCAACCGCTCCTCCATGGGCTCGCGCCCCACCTGTAAGGTGTAGGCGATGTCGGCCAGGGATATCGCCTCATCGAGGCCGCCCAGCAGCGCACGCGCGCGTTCGGTGAGGCGCTCGGCGTCGCGCGCCGACAGCACGATCATCGCGGGACCGCTGGCGGCCTGCGGACGCGGCGGCGCAACGTATTCTTCGATCACCAGGTGCGCATTCGCCCCACCCGCGCCAAACGACGAGATACCGGCGCGACGCGGCACTTCCTGCTGGCGGCCATCGATCTCCAGCGTCGGCCGCGGCCACGGCGCAAGCGCCTGCTGCACGAAGAATGGCGTATCCGCGAAACGGATCTCCGGGTGCGGGGTCTCGGCGTGCAGGCTCGGTGCGAGCATGCCGTGCTTCATCTGCATCAGCACCTTGCTCACCGCCACGAAACCGCTCGCGCTTTCGCTATGGCCGATGTTGGACTTGGCCGAGCCTATGGCACAGAACTGCTTGTCCTTCGTCCACTGGCGGAAAGCCTTTGAAAGGCCGGCCACTTCGATCGGATCCCCAAGCAGACTGCCGGTGCCCTGCGCTTCCACATAGCTCACGGTGCGTGCATCCACCCCGGCCTTGCGCAAGGCATCGCCGACCAGCTGCGCCTGCATGTTCGGGTTAGGCACGAGGTATGCGTTGGTCTTGCCGCCCGAGTTGATCGCGCTGCCCTTGATCACACCGTAGACATGGTCGCCATCGGCGACGGCACGGTGGAGTGGCTTCAGCACCAGGGCGCCCACGGCCTCCGCGTCAACAAAGCCATCACCGCCGCCACCGAATGACCGGCAGGCGTTGCCTTCCGAGAGCATGTTCATCGACGCGAGGTCGATGGACTGGGTCGGCGCCACGATGAGGTTCACGCCACCGGCGATCGCCACCTCGCTATCGCCGCTGCGAAGGCTTTCGATAGCCAGGTGGATGGCGGTCAGCGACGATGAGCAGGCGGTATCGACCGCCAGGCTCGGGCCCTGGAAATTACAGAGGTGGGATATCCGGTTGGCGATCGACCAGAACCGCGTACCCGTGGCGTAGTGCTCGTTGGTCACGCCGACGAACATGCCGACTTTACGGCTCGCGCAAAGGTTGGCGGGCGTGTAACCGGCATCTTCGATACCGGCGTACACCTCCTGCATGAACAGGCGCTCCTGCGGGCTCATCAACTGCGCCTCGCGGGGTGTGATGTTAAAGAACAGCCGATCGAAGCCCTGTACATCGTCGAGCAGGCCCGCCCAACGCGCATAGGTCTTGCCCGGCTGGCCTTTGCGTTCGTCGAAGAAGCGGGCGTGGTCCCATCGCTCCGGCGGCACTTCGCTCACGCTGTTACGGCCTTGGGCCAGGTTGTCCCAGAACGCGTGGACATCGTTCGCGCCCGGGTAGCGTCCGGACAAGCCGACAACGGCTATGTCGAACACCGCCGCCATGGCGGGTGCGCTCGGCACCGTTGCCGTCACCCGTTGCACGGCGGTCTCTATCACGGGCGGCGTATCGTGCATTGGCGCGGCCGTTACAGCTTCCTCCGTGAGGCCGGTCCAGCGGGCCAGCGCATCCGCATCGACCTGCATGAAATGCTCGACCAGCTCCCCGATATCACGGTGCTCGAAGAACAGCGTGGTGCCTACGTTGTCGACGCCGAACACGTCGCGAAGCGCATTCGTCAGCTCCATCACGGCGATCGAATCGATGCCGTATTCATCAAAGCCGATGCTCGCTTCAATCGCATCCACCGGCAGCGACAGCGTGCGAGCCATCAGTTTCCTGAGATGCAGGACGCCCCTTTCGCGCAGGGCGCTAGCATTCACGGAAGGCAGCGCACCCGCCTCACGGCCGCTGGCGGCGTGGATGCCCGTGGAGTCATTCATGTCGGCAAGTTCCCTGTCGGTAGGCGTTTCACGAATCGGTTGGGGATGGAAAAGGCGCAGGCTGAGTTTTTCGAAGCGCACGCACACGGCGCCTGAGGGATCACACAGATCGATATCGATCGTGCGGATCCCATCGTGGGCGGCGGCGCTATCGCTGTAGCGAACAACCGCCCACATGTCACGCTGGCACGCCGCGAGCATGTCCAGGCCTCCCAGGGCGAAAGGCAACGCCAGGGCGATACCGGCTTCGTCGCTGGACAACAGATGAAGACCTAGCGAAGCCTGCAAGGCCGCATCGAGCAGGCTTGGATGCAGGACGTACTCGTCGAGCGTCGCTGCCACCGCCACCGGTAGCGAGATCTTCGCGAGTATCTGGTCCTGGCCGATGAACAACTCGTCCAGGCCACGGAAGGCCGGGCCGTAGTGCAGGCCCTTGCGTTCGAAGATGGCGTAACAACGTTCATGGCTGGCATGTGCCACGCTGCATCGCGCGCGTAGGGCGGGCAGGTCGTGGCGCTCCGCACGGGCGGGAACCTGCTCGTGCAGGATGCCCTGGCTGTACACCGCGGTGGCACCATCATCGGCATCGCACACGGTGTAGGCACCGCCGGCGTCGAGCTTGACGCGAACCGACAGGCCATCCACCGCCGCGGCGGCCGGGCGGATCCATGCGACCTTCCTTAGCGAACGCACGTCACGGCCGGTCGCCCGCTTCGCTTCGGCAAGCGCTAGTTCCAGATGCGCCACGCCAGGCAATACGCGTTTGTCGTGGACACGGTGATCGGCAAGGAAGAATTCATCACCGTGGAAAGGGCCGCGGAGCATCGGATGCGCCTCGGTGCGTGCCGCGACCGGCGATGCCACACCCAGCCAGTGCTGCATTGCCACCGGATCCGTGTCGATGAGGTGATCGGCAAGCGCATCGATGCTCGGGTGTTCGAAGAACAGCGTCGTGGTGATCGCGTCTTCCAGGCGTGAACCGGAGAAACCGGCACGCAAGGTGCCGGTGAGCTCCTGGACCAGGATGGAATCCAAGCCGTAGCGGTCGAGGCCTGCCGACGTATCGATATCACCCGCCGGCATCTTCAAGGCCTGACCGACCAGTTTGCCCAGGCGCGAGCGGCAACTGTCACGGAGCGAATCCGTAGGGGCCATTGCCGTTCGCGTCGCAGGGACAACATCCACCCTGGCGGCCACACTCGCGGCATGCCCGCGTTGTAGGGTCACGCCATCGCTTTCGGCCACGATCACTTGCTGGCCAAGCTCATGCGCTTGCTCAGCGGAGAAACGGATATGGCGGAAGCCTTCTCCGGCCAGCACCGCATGCCATCGAGGTGGCGCAAGGCTCGGACAGCCGGGGATACGCAGCGCCTCATCCTCGTAGAGCCACCACCCGTCAAGCAGGCCGAAGGTAAGGTGTGCCCAAAGTTCGCAACGGCTCAGTTCGTTGAGTACCAGCAAGCCATGCGTGCGCAGCAAGGCCTTGGTGTTGCGCAGACTCTCGCGGATATCCTTCGTAGCGTGCAGCACGTTGGTCGCGACGGCGATGTCATAGCTGCCCGCGTCGATGCCCTGCCCCTGCAGCGGGTTGCCGATATCAAGCAGGCGATAGGCCAGGAACGGGTTCGCCGCCCCAAACTGACGTTCGGCGTGGTGCAGGAACGCGCGCGACAGGTCGGTATAAGCGTATTCCTCGATGTGGGCGGCGTAAGGGGCGAGCTGTTCCAGCAGGCGGGCACTGGTACCCCCCGTGCCCGCACCGATCTCGACGATGCGAATCCGGGCCGCTGGGTCGTGCCGCACGCGGGAAGCGACGAAGTCGACCACGGCGCCGCAGAGCACGTCGTTGAAATGGTCTGCGACCGCGTTGCCCCGGTACACGCCTTCCACCAGGTGCATGGACGAGCCAGGGAACATCACCGCCGTAGCCTCGGTATGGCCCTGGAGGATCGGTGGCAGCGCGCGCAGCATGGTGTCGACGAGCGTGACCTGGGCACGCCGCAGGTGGCCTTCGGCCATCCAGGCCACCTTACGCGCGTTCCATTCCGCCCATGCCTGCTCAAGCGGCGGTCGCGTACTCGCCTGCGCCACCCACGCCAGGCTATGGCGCAGCCAGCGGGCATGCTTGGGATGCCAGGCCGACGCGACCCTGGCATCGGTCAAGCCTAGCGCCTGCAATTCGCCACGCAGGATGGCCAGCGCGAGATCGTCGATCTGCTGCGCTTCCGCCGCCATCTGGACAAGATCGCCCGTGAATGCGGGTGCGATGTACCGGTCCACGACCGGCGTGAAACGAACCGGATTCACACGGGCGCGCAACGTGCCCACCCGCTCGAATACATCACCCGTCGCATCGGTGCCTGCGGTCTTCAGAAAGCCCAGTTGGCGCACCGGCCCCGCTAGCAAGGCATCGAGCGCGCGAAGGCCATCGACCGCATCGATCGAACCGATACCCTGGCGTGCCATACGCTCGCGATAGGCCTCCGAGGCGACGGCGCCGATACCGCCCCAGTAGCCCCAGCTCATGACTTTCACCGGGTACGGCAGCCGGTTTGCCAGTTGCTGTGCGTAGGCATCCTTGAACGCGCAACCGGCCGCGTAATTGGCCTGCCCCGCCGAACGCGTGAAGCTCATCAGCGACGAGAAGAACAGCATGAAGTCCAGTGGGAGAGCACCGAACACCTTTCCCATGCTCACGCTTGCATCGATCTTCGCCGCGAGCCCGCCGCGCAGGCGTTCCTCGTCCATCTGCGCCACGCTCTTGTCCAGCAGCGAAATGGCGGCGTGCACCACGCCATGGATGGCCGGGAACCGGGCGAGCACGGCATCGCGCGCGCGCTCGAGCGCCTGGCGGTCACTCGCATCCGCCGCGATGTAAAGCGGCATCGGACCCAACGCTGCCAGACGTGTCCGTGCCGCGGTGATCGCTTCATCCTCGGGCCGGCGGCCGATCCACACCAGCTGTGCGCGATGCACGCGAAGCAGGTGCTCGCTCCATGCCTGGCCGATGCCGCCAGCGCCGCCAATCACCAGGTACACGCCCCCATCGCGGTACGCGGTCTTGCCTGAGGCGAAGGGTTCATCCTCGACACGGGACAACCTCTGCTGGAACCACTGCCCCCCTCGCCACGCCAGCGTATTACCGCTGGCATCAAACGGCAGCCGGAGCATCATGTCGTCGACCGGCCATTCGTCCGACGCCGGCATGTCGAGCAGACGGAACCGCCAACGCGCAAATTCCTTCGCCAGTGATCCGGTGAAGCCGTGCACCGCGGCATGGCCCGGCGCCAGGGCATCACTGGCGTGCACCGCCTGTGCCTGCGTGGTGACGACCGTCCATTCCAGCGGGCGCTGGTCGAAGCCAAGATCGAGCAAGGCTTTTACCAGGCGGAACATAGCGATGACGCCGCCTTCGCGCGCTGCGATCACCGCCTCCTCGTCCGACGCGGCGACCTCGATGGGTAGCCACACCAGGTGATCGATAGCACCGTGCGCACGCAGGCGCGCTTCGATGTCACCGATACTCGCCCCGGCTGGAACATGGAGCACCGATGCGTTTGGCATGTGGCGCAGCAGGGCTTCACGCTGCGCGGCGGTGCCCCCCACGATCGCCACCTTTCCTGTGTTTACCGCAACAGACTCGGGAGCGACCGTTTCCCAGGTCGGCATCAGCAACCAGCCTTCTCCCGGGGTTTTTACCGTCTCGACGGTTTCGACGGAAGCAGCCATCTTCTCCGGCACCCAGTAGCGGTCACGCGCGAACGGATACGTGGGCAGGCTCATCCGACGAGGCCGGCGCACTCCGTACAAGGCATGCCAATCGACGACCGCGCCGCTGACCCAACACCGGAGCCATTCGTCCGGAGTCGTGGGTGTCTCGCTGGCAATGGCGGACGTGCGCGCGGCGGTGCCCAGGAACATGCCCTCGCCTTGCGTATCGCCCGATTCAACCCGGCGCAAGCTAGCGCGCAGTGCCTCCATGGAATGCACCGCGAGGCCAAGGCGTACGTCCATGGCGGCGCGACCTACCTGCAAGGTGTATGCGAGGTCCGCCAGCGATACGTCATGACCTGAGACGAACGCCAGCAGCGAGCGCACCTGCTCTTGAAGGCGCCGGTCATCACGCGCCGAAAGCACCACCAGCGCAGGGCCCTCGTTCGCCGACGTGGACGTCGCCGGGGCGATGTATTCCTCGAGCACGGCATGCGCATTCACGCCGCCGAAGCCGAACGAACTGACGCCGGCTCGACGCGGTAGCGCGTTGCCATCGGCATCGCGCAGCGCTGCCCATTCACGTGTTTCGCGTAGCAGGTAGAACGGGCTGCCAGCCAGATCGATGAAAGGATTGACCGTGTCGCCGTGCAGATTCTTCACCAGGGTGCGGTGCTTCATCTGCAGCAGGACCTTCACCACGCCGGCCACGCCCGCGGCGAGCTCCAGGTGACCGATCTGGGTCTTGACCGAACCCAGGGCACAGTAAGGCGTCGTGTGCTCGCCACCAAAGGCGGCCTTCAGGCCCTGCACTTCGACCGGGTCACCCAGGCGGGTTCCCGTGCCGTGCGCTTCGATATAAGTCACCGTGCGCGGATCGACCCCGGCCTGGGCGAGCGCCTTGCGAATCACATCCGCCTGCGCCTTCGGGTTGGGTGCGGTCAACGAGTTGGCGTGGCCACCATGGTTCTCCGCCACGCCGCGCACCAGGCCGTGAATGCAGTCGCCATCCCGCTCGGCGGCGGATAGCCGTTTCAGCACGAGCATAGCGACGCCCTCGCCACGCACGTAGCCGTTCGCTTCGGCCGAGAACGTCTTGCAGCGCCCATCGGGGCTGAGCATACCGGCCTTGCCAAAGCTGGCATGTGCCTCCGGCGTCACCATGGTGTTGACGCCACCGACCACCGCCACCTGGGCATCGCCCTGGCGTATCGCGGCCACGCCCCGGCGCAATGCCACCAGTGAACTCGAGCAGGCGGTTTCTACCGGTTCGCTGGGCCCGTGCCAGTCGAACATGAAGCTGATGCGGTTGGGCCCGACGGACGGCACGCCGCCCGTGGATGCATAGGCCTCACCGCCGAGTTCAGCACGGTTGACCAGCGTGCCGTAGCCAGTGGCGCCCGTGCCCACATAAATGGCCGTATCGCTGCCGGCCAGTGCTGGCCCGGCGTAGCCCGCATCCTCCAGCGCCTTCCACACATGGATCATCATCAGCCGTTGCTGTGGATCCATCAGTTCCGCTTCGCGCGCAGAGATGCCGAAGAACATCGGATCAAACTCGTCGATGCCATCGATGAAGCCGCCCCAGCGCCCGGCCTCCGCGGGCAAATCCCGCCAGTTCCAGCGCGCCGCCGGGATCTCGCTAATGCTATCCCTGCCCTCGCGCAGGTTTTCCCAGAATGCATCGAGGTCCCGCGCCTGCGGGAATTGGCCGCTCATGCCGATAATGGCGATCGGCTCGTCGGCGGGCAGAACGTTCTGGGCCTCACGCTGCAGCGTTGATACGACGGGTGCCGGTACGACAGGCGCCGTAACGACAGCCACGGGCCGGGCCGGCGCCGGCGTGACAAACGAGGGCGCAAGCGCGGCACCGTGTTCGCGAACGAGGTGCGCCACCAGGCCGTCAAGCGTCGGGTACTCGAAGAAGACCGCCGGTGTCAGCCGCAATCCGTAATGCTGGTTCAACACGTTGCCGAACCCGGTCAGCGAGACGGAATCGAACCCGTATTCGTTGAACGTGGTCTCACCGTCGAGATCCTCCGGCTTCACCTTGATCAGCGACGACACGAGGTTTGCCACGGCCTGCCTGACCTGCGCTTCCAGCGGTACGGCGGCCTCGAACGACGCGGCATCCGGCGTTGGCATGGGTGCCACGGCGCCGAGCACTGCTTCGCGGATGCGCGGCGCGGCGCCGGCCACGACCATGACCTGGGCGGCACCGCTGGACCATGCCTGGCTCAACGCGCGCATGCCATCACCGGTCGCCAGCGGATGCATGCCCAGGTGCTGGCTCATCATCGTCCGGGTTGCGTCATCGACCTGCATGCCGCCCTCGGCCCACAGCGGCCAGTTGATGCTCAGCGTGCGGCCATGACGTTCACCCGCGACCAGGCGCTGTGCGCGCAAGTGGGCGAACGCATCCATGAATGCATTGGCGGCCGCATAGTCAGCCTGCCCCACACTGCCCAACGCACCGGCGATGGACGAGAAGCAGATGAAGGCATCGAGCGGGATATCGCGGCTGGCCTGGTCGAGGTTTAAGGTGCCGGCGACCTTGGCACGAAACACGTCGTGCAGGTCTTCCGCCGTCTTCGCGGTTAGCAGGCTGTCGCGAAGCACGCCCGCGCTGTGCACGATGCCATCCAGGCTTTCGAACGCTTCGGGAATACCCTGCACCAAGGCAGTAACGGCCTCCGCATCAGCGACATCGAGCGCGTGGTAACGAACCACGGCGCCGAGGATTTCGAGTTCCCGGATGTACTGCTTGATCGTGTCGTTCTTCGGCGAGCGTCCCGTCAGGATCAGCACAGGGTGGTGTACTTCGCTGGCAATGGCTCGCGCGACGATCAAACCCAGCCCGCCGGCCCCGCCCGTGATGAGGTAGACGCCGTGGTCCTTCCAGGGCGAGCCTGTAGCTCCCGCGCCGCGTTGCTCGACCCAGCCGGCGACTTGTCGTTCGCCATGGACGTAGCGTACCGACAGCGCATCGCTTCCGCCGTTCTCGCGCACGATGACGGGCACATCCTGCCCCGGCTCCACCTGGATCAATTGCCCGACCAGGCGCGTGTTCTCCAGCGTTGCCGTGCGCAGCATGCCGGCAAGTCCGGCCTGGAGTCCGTCGCGCGGGACGACCACCTGGATCAGATGCCGGCCCGGTTGGCCTGCCGCGGCCTGGAGACGCTCAAGCAATTCGAGCGCCACGGTTTCGAAGTCGGCATCGGCGTTGGGGACCCACACCTGCCGCGACGCGAACGTATCCTCGGCATGCCAGGCGCGTTCGGGCTCCATGGTCCATACCGGCTGGAACGAGATGACTTCGGTAGGCTCCGAGGACATGATCGGCCGTGACGGCGGCGACGGAGGTTCAGGTTTGGGCGGAGTCTCCGCTTCGCCCATCGGTATCCAGTACCGCTCACGCGCGAACGGATAACCCGGCAAGCTGATACGCCGTGGCGGGTTCGCTCCATGGAGCCGCCGCCAGTCGAACGTGAGGCCCTGGGTCCACAGATCGAGCAAGCGGCCGTACTTGCCCTTGGCCAGCCACGCGTCCACGGTACCGGCCATGTCGTCGTCCGCAGCAAGCGAGGCCAGGGCGGCCTTGCCGCGCCTTGCCTGCCCGCGATACAGATCGTCGATATCCGCAGCGCCATCCAGCCACGCTGCCAACTTGTCGCGCAACGTGTCGATCGAATCCACCACCAGGGCCAGGCGCTCATCCATCGCGTCACGCCCCACTTGCAGGGTGTAGGCAAGCTCGGCCAGCGACGTATCGCTGCCGAGGCGGGCCAACAATGCGCGAACACGTTCCTTCAGCTGTCCTTCGTCGCGTGCCGAGAGCACCACCATCGCGGGGCCGGTCTGCATGGCCTGCGCCGTGTCGGCATACTCTTCGATCAGCACGTGTGCGTTCGCGCCACCCGCGCCGAATGACGAGATACCGGCAATACGCGGGTACTCGCGACCGTCAATCACGGGACGTGTCCACGGCGCCAATGTCTGCTGCACCACGAACGGCGTGGTGTCGAACGCGATATGGGGATTCAGTACCTGCGAATGCAGGCTCGGTGCGATCTGCCCATGCTTGAGCTGCAACAGGACCTTGGTGACCCCGGCGATACCCGCCGCGCTTTCGCAATGGCCGATGTTCGACTTGGCCGAACCGATAGCGCAGAAACCCGTATCCTGCGTCCACTCGCCGAAGGCCTTGGCAAGTCCCGCCACCTCGATGGGATCACCGAGGCTTGTGCCCGTGCCGTGAGCCTCGATGTAGCTCACGTGGCGCGCATCGATACGCGCGGCGCGCAAGGCCCGCTCGACGACCCGGGCCTGTGCGTTCGGGTTCGGCACGGTGTAGCCGTTGGTCTTGCCGCCGTGGTTGATGGCGGTGGCGCGGATCACACCGTAGATATGATCGCCATCGGCCCTGGCCTGGGCCAGCGGTTTCAACAACACCGCACCCACGCCCTCACCCGGCACGTAACCTTCGCCGCCTTCGCCGAAACTCTCGCAGCGCCCCTTGCCCGAGATGAACTTGCCCTGGGCCAGTACAAGGTATTTGTTCGGGTGCACCGAGACATTCACGCCGCCGGCGACCGCCACGGCGCAACCACCACGCGCCAGGCTTTCGCAGGCAAGGTGGATCGCCGTCAGTGATGACGAGCACATGGTATCCAGGGCCATGCTCGGCCCGTTGAAATCGAAGTAGTACGAAATACGGTTGGCGATCGACGCAGGGCTCCCGGGCGCGGCGATGAAGTGCCCGCGCGCCTGCTCCTGCGCGCCGTAGAGCTGGTACTCCTCGTACATCACCCCGGCAAACACACCCACGTTGCCGTCGTCGGCCACGGTGTCGCGCGTGTACCCGGCATCCTCGAGCGTAGCGTGTACGCATTCGAGGAACAGGCGTTCCTGCGGGTCCATCAGTTCGGCTTCGCGCGGCGAGATGTTGAAGAAGCGCGGATCGAATTGATCGACACCATCGAGGAAGCCACCCCACTTGCCGTAGGTTTTGCCGGGTGCATTAGGGTCTGGGTCGAAATAGCGGGCGTGATCCCAACGCTCCATCGGCACCTCGGTGATGCAATCGCGGCCCTGGCTAAGATGGGTCCAGAACGCTTCCAGGTCATCCGCCTCGGGGTAGCGTCCGGCAACGCCAATGATCGCGATGCCGTCATCGGTGACAGGCGCTGAACGGGACGCCATGCGTGTACGGTGCCGGGCTAGCTTCGCCCGACCCTCTTGCACCACGGTGCGCGCCGTGGTCGTTTGCCCAAGCGTCGCGACCAGCGCATCGCGATGCGCCTTCAGGAAATACCCGGACAGCGCGGCAATGGTCTGGTACTCGAAGAACAGCGTCTTCGGCAGCGGGCCGAACGCCTGCTCGAGCCCTGCCGTGAGCTCCAGTGTCATCACCGAGTCGATGCCGTAGGCCTCCAGCCGAGCCTGGATGTCGATGCGCTCCGGCGGCAGTTTCAAGGTAGCCGCGAGCAGGCGCGCGAGGTACCGCCCGGTACGTTCGCGCAGATCATCCGCCACGGTTTCAACAGGGACCGCGGCCACGGACACGGCCGCGACGGCTTCGGGCACGTCGCTCAGGAGCACCTCACGCAAGCGCGCCAGGTCGCCTTGCGCCACGAGCACCTGGGGTACCTTCGCCGCCATCGCCTGGGCGAGCGCGACGAGGCCAGCCTCGGTGCGCAGCGGCGTCATGCCGATCTCATGCGCAAGATAGCGGCGCGTCGCATCGTCGACACGCATGCCGCCCTCTTCCCAAAGCGGCCAGTTCACCGACAGGGTGTGCCCATGGCGCTGTCCTTGAGTCACCTGCTCCGCGCGGTAGTGCGCAAACGCATCCATGAACGCATTGGCTGCCGCGTAGTCGGCCTGGCCCAGATTGCCGCGTGTACCGGCGATGGACGAGAAACAGATGAAGCCGTCCAGCGGCAGATCGCGACTGGCTTCGTCCAGATACAAGGTACCCGCCACTTTGGCGCGCAACACCTCGCTCATTTCACCGGGTGTCTTGCGGATGATGAAGCTGTCGCGCAGCACGCCCGCGCTATGGATGATGCCGCTCAAACCGAACGCATCGGCTGTTTCGCGAACGCATGCCAGTACGGCTTCCCGATCGCCGACATCAAGCTGGCGGTAGTGTGCCGCGACACCGCTTGCCGTAAGCACCGCGAGTTGCGCACCGATGATGTCGTCAAGCGGCGACCGGCCCGTGAGGACGAGCACCGCCCCCGGGGCGTGCCGTGCGATGTCGTGCGCGACGATCAAGCCCAGACCACCCGCGCCACCCGTGATGAGGTAGGTGCCGCCGGACTTCCAGAGCGGGGCGGGTTGCGGCGGGAACGTCGCCTCGGCCCAGGTCGCCACCTGGCGCACGCCACCGATGTAGCGCAAGGAAGCGGACGGGGCGCCACGGTTATCCATGAGAATCCGCGCTACATCGTCCCCCGCGCTGACACGAATCATTTGACCGATAACACCGGGGTTTTCAAGTTGTGCCGTACGCAGCATGCCGACCAGGCCGGACATCGCTTCACCGATGCCGTCATGGGGTACGACGACCTGGACCAGCGTGGGTTCGGAGGATTGCAGCCAGGCGAGCAACGTAGTGGCGGCTGATTCGTAAGCCTGGACGATGTCATCGAGGGCCACGTGTGTCGCCCCAGGGATGTCGACGTGCCCCATGCCGCATAGCATGGCCAGACACCGGTCTGGAACGCGGCCCTCGGTGGGCACCGCCTGCGCCGTCCATTGAGGGGCGGCCAGTAGGACGCCACCCGCGTTCGCACGCAGCGCTCGCCGTAGGACGAGGCCACGGAAACGGACGCATACGTCTCCCGAGCTGTCGCACAGGTCCATATCCAGCACAGCGTCCCGAACCTCGCGGAGCACCGCCCACATCGTCGGTGTGCACGCTGAATGGATCTCCAGTGCATCCAGCGACGCTGGCAGCCAGGTGCTATCGCCCTCCACCAGGCCGATAGCAGCCTGCAGGGCCGCATCGATAAGGCTCGGGTGCAGCACGTAATCATCAAGCCGCGTCGAGGCGGGCAGTTCGATCCGCGCGAGTACCTTGCCCTCGCCCGTGAACACGTCGACCAAGGCCCTGAACGCGGGGCCGTAGGCGATTCCCATACGCTCGAAACGCTCATAGCACTGTGTCGAATCCAGGTGCGCCACGCTGCATTCGGCCCGCAGTGCATCGAGATCATGCACCTGGGTGTCGCGCATACCGTGAAGGACTTCTACCGTTCCGTCGCTATGCACGGTATCGCCGTGGATCTCAAAACTGATGGCGCCATCCTCCCGCGGCGTCAGCGACACATGCAGGTCGAGATCGCCGCTGTCGGCGACGACCGGCCGCTTCCATTCAACGCCCTTTATCGTGAGGATCGCTTCGTCGTCCAGTGCCTCTCGCACTGCCCGGTGTAGCATTTCCAGTTGTGCGGCGGCCGGCAGTACGCGAACACCCTGCACCTTGTGATCGGCGAAGAACCACTCGCCGCCATCGAAGCGCGACGTGAAACGCTGTACGGCGAACGTCGAGGTATTGCGATGAAGCAGTGGATGCAACGATGTGCCCTCCGGCGCCATCTCTGTTCCTACCGCCACCCAGTAGCGCTCGCGAGCGAACGGATACGTTGGCAGCGCGATGCGCTGCGGGGTGTTCGTGCCATGAAAGCGCCGCCAGTCAACGGCCAGGCCATTGGCCCAAAGCGCAAGGACCTTGCCATGCCGGCTCTTCGCGATCCACGCATCCAGCGTCCCGCCCATGTCGGCATCGTCGGTCAGTTCGGTCAGAGCCTCCTTGTGGCGTCCGACCTGCCCCGTATGCAGATCCTCGATGACCGTATCGCCGGCGAGCCATGCGGCCAGCCTGGCGCGAATGTCGTCTAGCGAGTGGGCCAGCATCGCAAGACGCTCGTCCATGGCTTCGCGCCCGACCTGCAAGGTGTAGGCGAGATCGTGCAAGCCGATCGCCGGGTCGGCCTCCACGGCAGCCAGGAGGCGGCTTGCCTGTTCGCGCAGGCGTTCACCATCGCGAGCGGATAGCACCACCATGGCGGGACCTTCGGCGGTGACTCGCCGGGCGGCGGTGTGCTCCTCGATGATCACATGTGCGTTGGCACCGCCCGCGCCGAATGACGAAATGCCGGCCATGCGCGGATATTCACGACCATCGATCACCGGCCGGTGCCAAGGTGCCAGTGCCTGCTGGACCACGAAGGGCGTGGCTTCGAAATCGATGTTCGGATTAAGCACGCGGGAGTGCAGGCTCGGGGCGATCTGCCCATGCTTCAGTTGCAGCAACACCTTGGTGAGGCCCGCGATGCCTGCCGCGCTCTCGCAATGGCCGATGTTCGACTTGGCCGAGCCGATAGCGCAGAAACCCGTATCGGTCGTCCACTGGCCGAAAGCCCTGGAGAGCCCCGCGATCTCGATCGGATCACCCAGGCTCGTGCCCGTGCCATGCGCTTCGATGTAGCTGATATGGCGCGCATCGACGCCACCGGCACGCAACGCGTGCTCGATCACCTCCGCCTGCGCGTTGGGATTTGGCACGGTATAGCCGTTGGTCTTACCGCCGTGGTTGACCGCGGTGGCACGAATCACGCCATAGATGTGATCGCCGTCGGCCTGGGCCTGGGCCAGTGGCTTGAGCAACACGGCACCCACGCCTTCGCCCGGCACGTAGCCCTCGCCGCCCTCACCAAAGCTCTCGCAGCGGCCCTTGCCCGAAATAAACCGGCCCTGGGCCAGCGTGAGGTACTTGTTCGGATGCACGGAGACGTTCACGCCACCGGCGATGGCCGCGGTGCACTCGCCGCGTTGCAGGCTCTGGCAGGCCAGGTGAATCGCGGTGAGCGACGACGAGCACATGGTGTCGAGCGCCATGCTTGGCCCATGGAAGTTGCAGAAGTACGAGACCCGGTTGGCGATCGATGCTGGGTGGCCAGGCACCGCCAGGGCACGTCCACGCGCCTGTTCCTGGGCGCCGTAAAGCTGGTACTCCTCGTACATGACGCCGGCGAACACGCCTACACTACCGTTCTCGGCTACGTTCTCACGGGTATAGCCCGCGTCCTCGAGCGTGGCGTGCACGCATTCCAGGAAAAGGCGTTCCTGCGGGTCCATCAACTCCGCCTCACGTGGCGCGATGTTGAAGAACAACGGGTCGAAACGATCGACACCGTCGAGGAAGCCACCCCATTTGCCGTAGGTCTTGCCGGGCTTGCCGCGGCCTTCATCGAAGTAAAGCGTGTGGTCCCAACGGTCGGCAGGGATCTCGGTGATGCTATCCCTGCCCTGGCTCAGGTTGGCCCAGAACTCGGCCAGGTTGCCGGCTTGCGGATAACGGCCAGCGATACCCACGATGGCGATGTCGCCACGGGTTTCACCTGGTCGAGCGGCTTCTCGCAGCCGGGAGGGGGCATAGCGTGACGTGGGTTTATCAGCCTTGACCGCGACATTCGCCGGCGCGACAGCCGTGACGGCACGGTGTTCGCCGAGCAGCCCGGCCATCGTGCCACGATGGTGTTGCACGAAATAGCCGCTCAGCGCGGCTAGCGTCTGGTACTCGAAGAACAGCGTTTTTGGCAGCGCGCCAAACAGCTTTTCCAGATGGCGCGTGAGATCGAGCACGAGCAGCGAATCGATGCCATACGCTTCCATCCGCGCCTTGCGATCGATCCGTTGCAAGGGGAGCTTCAGGGCCGTGGAAAGGAACCGCTCGAAGTAGCGGGTGGCGCGTTCCTGGAAATCGTCGTCATCTCCTGCCGGCACCAGCACATCCGTGGCCGCCTCAACCACTGCCACCATCTGGCCGCTGTCAGGCGATCCCGTCGGGCGGAACGCCAGTCCCCCTAAACGCACGCACGCGCTACCAAGCGCGTCGCAAAGGTCGATATCGACCGTATGTGCGCCCGCCCCGGGTCGTACTACCGCCCACATCTCATCCGCACACGGCGCAAGCACGTCGAGCGATGCCAGCGCGAAGGGCAGCATGAGGTTCGGGACCTTCTCGCCCCAACGCAGCCCGATCGACGCCTGCAAGGCCGCATCGAGCAGGCTGGGATGTAGTCCATATCCACTTTGGGGCGCCACGGCCGGCATGACGATATGCGCCACCGCCAGGTGTTCACTGACGAACAGGCCTGCCACGCCGTGGAATGCCTCGCCGTAATGCAAGCCCATCGCGTCGAAGACGGCATAGCACTGGGCGGTGTCCACAAAAACACAGGCCGACCTGAGGTCATCGAGATCGTACATCACCGGCCCATCGCGTCGCGCCTGGACCACGCTGCCACGGCCGTGGACCATGCCATCACCGGAGTGCACCTCGTAGCCGATCTCGCCTTCGGTTTCGGGGTACAGGGAGATATGCACCTCTACGCCGGCATCACCGGCGATGACGGGCCGCGACCAGCTGACGTCCCTCAGATGCAGCGGCTCGTCGGCTTCGGATGCCATGGCTGCAGCGAAACGCGCCATTTCCAGTTGGGCTACCCCTGGCAAGACACGCTGCTCGCCGACCCTGTGGTCCCCCAGGAAGAACTCGCTGCCCTCGAAGCGGCTGCTGAAGCGAGGCCCTGCAAGGGTCGACGAGTTACGCTGGACCAGCGGATGGAGGGCGTGGGCGCCGGGGCGCTGCGCGCTCATCGCGATCCAGTACCGCTCCTTCGCGAAGGGATAGGTCGGCAGGTTCACGCGTCGAGGTTTTTGCTCGCTGTAGCGCGTGCGCCAGTCCACCGCTTCGCCGCTCACCCAACGCTGCACCAGCGATGCCAGCTCGCCATCGACTGACACGCGCGCGGCGTCACCCGCGAGGAAGCGCTGGAGCATGTCCCGAAGCTCGGGCAGCGACGCGGCCACCACACCGAATCGCGCTTCCATGGCTTCGCGACCCACCTGTAAGGTGTAGGCAAGTTCGGCTAGCGTGGCATCGGTCGTCGGGAGGAACGCGATCAGGTCGCGTACCTGTTCACGGAGCCGTTCCTCGTTACGTGCTGAAAGCACGATCGCCGCTGGCTCCTCGGCCATCGGCACGCGCGCAGACGGCACGTATTCCTCGATCACGACATGCGCATTCACGCCTCCGAACCCAAACGAACTGACGCCCGCGCGCCGCGGCACGCCGGGGGCCGCCTTCCACTCGCGCGCGCTATCCACGACATAGAAGGCGCTGCCCGTGAGGTCGATGTACGGATTGCGGGTTTCGCCGTGCAGGCTTTTCACCAGCGTGTGGTGCTTCATCTGCAGCAACACCTTCACCACGCCCGCCACACCCGCGGCCAACTCGAGGTGGCCGATGTTGGTCTT
The DNA here is from genome assembly GCF_036500425.1 of Luteibacter sp. Taxonomy (GTDB): domain Bacteria; phylum Pseudomonadota; class Gammaproteobacteria; order Xanthomonadales; family Rhodanobacteraceae; genus Luteibacter. The sequence goes on along the minus strand of NZ_DASYCB010000074.1, from coordinate 40,942 downwards.
GACCGAGCCCAGTCCGCAGTACGCTTCTGCGGCGTTGCTCACATCCGACTCGTGGAACGCGTGCTTCAAGCCGTTGATCTCGATCGGATCACCGAGCGGCGTGCCCGTCCCATGGGCTTCGATATAGGTCACGCTGCGCGGATCGATGCCTGCATCCTCATAAGCACGACGGACAACCTCCGCTTGCGCCTTGGGATTAGGCGCGGTCAGCGAATGGGCACGGCCGCCATGGTTCTCGGCCGTGCCGCGGATCAGGCCATAGATGGCGTCGCCATCGCGCTCGGCGGCGGAAAGGCGCTTCAGCACCAGCATCGCCACGCCTTCGCCACGTACGTAGCCGTTGGCTTCGGCCGAGAACGTCTTGCAACGGCCATCCGGGCTGAGCATGCCGGCCTGGGCGAAACTGATATGCAGTTCGGGGTTGATCAGCGTGTTCACGCCACCAGCGATCGCCAGCGCGCAATCGCCGCGCTGGATAGCGAGCACCGCACGGCGTAGCGCGACCAGCGAACTCGAGCACGCGGTTTCCACCGGCTCGCTGGGGCCGTGGATATCAAGGTAGTAACTCATGCGGTTGGGTCCCACCGACGCGACCGCGCCGGTGGACGAATACCCTTCGATGGGTGCACCGGCACGGCTGGCGAGCGTGCCGTAACCACTTGGCATCGTGCCTACGTAGATGCCCGTGTCGCTTCCTGCGATCGAAGAGGCCGCGTACCCCGCATCCTCCAGCGCCTTCCACACGTGGATCATCATCAGCCGTTGCTGCGGATCCATCAGCTCCGCTTCGCGTGGCGAGATCCCGAAGAACATGGGATCGAATTCGTCCACGCCCTCGATAAAGCCGCCGTGCACCGTATGCGTCACGCCGCCTTCGGGTGCGCGGTCGGCATACCACGCATTCCAGTCGGCCCGGTCGCGCGGAAGCTCGCCGATGCAATCGCGTCCTTCAAGCAGGTTTTGCCAGAACGCGTCGATATCCGGTGCCTTCGGGAAGCGCCCGCTCATACCAATGATCGCGATCGGATCCCTGTCCGGTACCACCGCCACGGTCGCGAATCCCCGGCGCGCACGAGCGGCCGGCTTGTGCGGTGTGATCTCGGGCTCGATGCGCACTTGAGCCACCGCTTCGGCCGCTTCTTTCGGTTGTACGGTCTCGGCTTTCGACGCCATGGCGACGCCATGATCGGTCGTCATATGGCCCAATAACGCGCCCAGCGATGGGTACTCGAAGAACACCGTCGGTGTCAGCGAAAGGCCAAACTGACGGTTGATGAGGTTGCTTAACTCCGTGAACGAGATGGAATCGAATCCGTATTCGCTGAGCGCGGTGTCGGCATCGAGGTCATCGATCTTCACCTTGATCAACGACGACACCATGCCCATGAGCTCGCGCATCAGGGCATCCGGCGAAGCGGATGTTGCCACTACCGCGACCCCGGCCTGTATATGCCGGTTCGGCTCGCGCTGCGCGGGTGTCTCGACCGCACGCGATCCACCTAGCACGACCTCGCGAATGCGGGCCGCATTGCCCTGCACCACCAGCATCTGGCCAAGGCCGCTCGCCAGCGCCTGCGTAAGCGCTGCCACGCCCGTCGCCGTCGCCATGGCATGCATGCCCCATTGCGCTGCCAACATGGCACGCGTCGCGTCGTCTGCCTGCATGCCGCCTTCGTCCCAGAGCGGCCAGTTCACCGATACCGTGCGCCCGTGACGCTCACCTCGCGCCACGCGTTCGGCACGCTGCAGGGCGAAGGCATCCATGAAGGCGTTCGCGGCGGCATAGTCGGCCTGCCCCACGTTGCCCATGGCGCCGGCGATGGACGAGAAACAAGCGAAGGTGTCTAGCGGCATATCGCGCGTGGCGGCGTCGAGGTTCAGCGTGCCTGCCACCTTCGCGGCGAAGACCTCGCGTAGCTGCTGCGGCGTCTTGGTCACCAGGTAGCCATCGCGCAGTACGCCTGCCGCGTGCACGACGCCGTCGAGGCTTTCGAACTCCTCGGGAATGGCTCGCACCACGTCGGCAAGCGCCCCGGCATCGCTGATGTCCAGTGCGTGGTAGCGCACGACGGCGCCCAACGCTTCCAGCTGGCGAAGCGGCTCCTTCATCGACGCGTTCATGGCGGAACGTCCGACCAGTACGAGCACGGGGTTGCGCACCGATGTGGCGATGGCCCTGGCGAAGATCAGGCCCAGCCCGCCGACGCCACCGGTGATCAGGTAGACGCCATGATCCTTCCAGGGCAATGCGGGATTTTGCGCAGGCACATGCTCGACCCAGCCGCTGGCCTGGCGGACACCTGCGACATAACGAACGTAGGTCGCTTCGTCGCCCATGTTCTCGATCATCGCCCGGCCGACATCGAGCTCCGGCTCGACGACGATCACCTGCCCCATGACGCGGCGGTTCTCCAGACGTGCCGTGCGAAGCATGCCGGTGAGCCCGGACAGGAGGCGATCCGGCCCATCGGCGGGGATCAGTACTTGCACGAGGTGCCTGCCAACGCCCAGCGACTGCAGCCTTTCCAGCAACCAAAGTGCTGCCGCTTCGAACCGGCGCGCCAGGTCGTCCTCGCTGGGCAACGTGACGAACGTTGCATGCGGGAGCACCCGCTGTGCCTCTGCCGCATCCACGCCGCACGACAACACCAGATGGGTCGCGAGGGGCTCCCCCGCCGCCGGCACCGCGTCGCGCGGCATCCAGGCGGGCGTCATGAAAACCGCTTCCGCGCTCACACGGCGGTGCATCGGCTTCAGGCCGAGGCGAGTCAAGCGCGCGCAGACGACGCCCTGCGCATCGCAAAGGTCGATATCTGCGGTATCTCCTTCACCCTGCCGTACGATCGCCCAGGCGATCTCCTGGGTCGGCCGTGGTGCCTGGAGTGCGCCCAGGGAGAACGGCACCCGCGGCGCATCGTCGCCCGCGACCAGTGACGCGCCGAGCGTCGCCTGGAGCGCCGCGTCCAGCACGCTCGGATGCAGGAAATAGCTATCGGCGGGAGCTGCCGGAGGCAAGACGATACGGGCGAGCGTCACGCCCGGCCCGACGTGAAGCTCGGCCAGGCCACGGAAGGTCACGCCGTAATCTAGACCCATCCGGCCAAAGGCGTCGTAGCACGCCTCCGCCGTGAAGCGGGCGGACGTGCACTGGGCGCGCAGCGCCTCTAAATCGTGGGCAGGCCCTTGCCATTCTGCAGACTCGATAGCCGAGCCCTGCGCATACACTGGAGCGTCGTCACTTTCGCCGTAGATGTCGAAGCCAACGCCGCCATCGGCTTCGGGATACAAGGAGACCTGCACGCCCACCCCGTCCGGCCCTGCAACGATCGGCCGTACCCAGGTGATGTTCTTCAATGTGAAGCCGCGGGCTTCACCGAGCGCATCGCTCACCGCACGCCGGACCATCTCCAGTTGCGCCGCCGCCGGAAACATCCGTTGGCCCTGCACCACGTGGTCAGCAAAGAAGAACTCGGTACCGTTGAACCGCGAGGCGAAGCGCAGTCCGTCCAGATCGGACGTGTTCCTGTGTAGCAACGGATGCAACACGGCCCCCGACGCGATGGCCGGGTGGGCCGTGCCCACCTGCACCCAATAGCGTTCACGGGCAAACGGATAGGTCGGCAGGCTGGTGCGGCGCGGACGATGCGAACCGTACAAGCGCCGCCAGTCGAAGGCGAGGCCCCGGGTCCATACATCAAGGACCTTGCCGAACTTCCCCTTGGCCATCCACGCGTCGACGATGGCATCCACGTCGTCGTCGCCGATGAAGGCCGCGAGCGCCTCCCTGCCCCGCCGGGCATGCCCGCGATAGAGATCCTCCACGAGCGTGCTGCCAGCAAGCCAGGCGGCGAGCTTTTCGCGCAATTCGTCGCGCGTATGTACGAGGAGGCCGAGACGCTCGTCCATGGCTTCGCGCCCCACCTGGAGTGTAAAGGCCAGTTCATGGAGCGCGAGCCCGGCGTTCGTTTCGACGGCCGCCAGCAACCGCGCCGCCTGCTCGCGCAGGCGATCTTCATGCCGGGCGGAGAGGATGACCAGGGCCGGTCCGGATAGGGGCGACGCGGTCGGCTCGGTATATTCCTCGATCACCACGTGCGCGTTCGCGCCACCTGCGCCAAACGAAGAGATACCAGCCATGCGCGGGTGTTCACGGCCATCGATCACCGGCCGGTGCCACGGTGCCAGCGCCTGCTGGACCACAAAGGGCGTCGCTTCGAAATCAATGTTTGGGTTGAGCACGCTGGAGTGCAGGCTCGGCGCGATCTGCCCATGCTTAAGCTGCAACAGCACCTTGGTGAGGCCCGCGATGCCTGCCGCACTCTCGCAGTGGCCGATGTTCGACTTGGCCGAACCGATGGCACAGAAGCCCTTATCCTGTGTCCACTGACGGAACGCTTTCGACAAGCCTGCGATCTCGATCGGATCGCCCAGACTCGTTCCCGTGCCATGTGCCTCGATGTAGTTTATATGGCGCGCATCGACAGCACCGGAGCGCAAGGCGCGCTCGATCACCCGCGCCTGTGCGTTCGGGTTCGGTACGGTGTAGCCGTTGGTCTTGCCGCCGTGGTTGACCGCCGTGGCACGGATCACGCCATAGATGTGGTCGCCATCAGCCTTCGCCTGGGCAAGCGGCTTCAACAACACCGCCCCCACGCCCTCACCCGGCACATAACCTTCGCCACCCTCACCGAAACTTTCGCAGCGGCCCTTGCCCGAAATGAATCGCCCCTGGGCCAGCATCAGGTATTTGTTCGGGTGCACGGTGGCATTCACGCCGCCCGCGATGGCCACGCTGCACTCGCCGCGTTGCAGGCTATGGCAAGCCAGGTGGATCGCCGTCAGCGACGAAGAGCACATGGTATCCAGGGCCATGCTTGGCCCGTTGAAATTACAGAAGTACGAGATGCGGTTCGCGATCGACGCGGGGCTGTTGAAGATGGCGAGGTTCTCGCCCCGTGCCTGCGCCTGCGCGCCGTAGAGCTGGTATTCCTCGTACATCACCCCGGCGAACACGCCTACGTTGCCGTCCTCAGCCACGTTTTCGCGCGTGTAGCCGCCATCCTCGAGCGTCGCATATACGCATTCGAGGAACAGGCGCTCCTGCGGGTCCATCAACTCGGCCTCGCGCGGCGCGATGTTGAAGAACAGCGGATCGAACAGATCGATACCGTCGAGGAAGCCACCCCATTTGCTGTACGTTTTGCCGGGCGTGCCACGGTCGGCATCGAAATAAAGTTCGTGGTCCCAGCGATCGCGTGGGATCTCGGTGATGCTATCCCTGCCCTGGCTCAGGTTGGCCCAGAACTCCTCCAGGTTGCTGGCTTGCGGGTAACGGCCGGCGACACCAACGATGGCGATCTCACCGATGCCGGTGGCCGCAACCGCGCCCGCGGGCTGCTCGGTCCTCTGCGCGGTGCCAAAGCGCGGGCGGCGCTGCGTCGGCGCCACGACTGTTATGGGAGCTTCCGCACTCTGGGTGGGCGCCGCCGGTGCCTCACCCAGCACCTCATCCAGGCGATGCCGATGCTCGTGCAAGAAGTGCCCGGCCAGTTCGGCGAGGGTCTGGTACTCGAAAAGCAAGGTCTTCGACAGCGGGCCGAACACCTGCTCCAAGGCACGGGTCAGCTCCATGACCAGGATGGAATCGATGCCGTAGGCTTCCATCCGTGCACGTGGGTCGATGCTCTGTACCGGTCGGTTGAGCGTTCCGGCGAGCAGGCGCACGAAATAGCGCGTGGCTTTCTCGCTGAGTTCCTCGGAAACGGCACCCTGCGACATCTCGACGTGGCTCATCGCGACAGGGGTCAGGCTGGCCTTGAACTGCCCTATCGCACCTTCGGCAACCAATACCTGGGGTAACCCGCTCGCCAGCACGTGCTTCAATGCAAGGCAGCCACTCACCGTACGCAGCGGCACGAGGCCGGTGCGCACACGCAGATCCTGACGCGTCGCCGCATCGACGCGCATGCCGCCCTCTTCCCACAGCGGCCAATCGATCGATACGGTGCGGCCCCGGCGCTCGCGGGACCGCTTGAGGGCGAACTCGTCCATGAACGCGTTAGCGGCGGCATAGTCAGCCTGGCCGACATTGCCCAGCGCACCCGATGTCGAGGCGAAGAACATAAACACATCGAGATCGAGATCGCGGCTGGCCTCGTCCAGATGCAGCGTGCCGGCTACCTTTGCACGGAAAACGTCGCGCACGTCCTCCGCCGTCTTGTGGGTGATCAGGCTATCGCGCAGCACGCCAGCCGCGTGGACGATGCCACGGAGACGGGGCAGATCACGCACGAGGTGCACTACGGCTTCGCGATCGCCCACATCGAGCTGGCGATATTCCGCCGTCGCACCGAGTGCACGCAGTTCGGCCAGGTAAGATGATGTTGTGTCGCTGATGCTCGAGCGCCCGGTGAGGACCAACGTCGCCCCCAACGCTTCACGTGCAATCTCACGTGCGACGATGAGCCCCAGGCCGCCGGCACCCCCTGTGATCAAGTAGGTGCCCTGCGGGCGCCAAGGCGAGACATCGCTCGGGACGAAGGGAATCTCCTCCCATTCGCTCACCTGCCGCACGCCCCCCACATAGCGCACACGCTCGGCCGGGTCGTCCCGGTTATCCAGCACAGCCAGCGCCACGTCCTGCCCGGACTCGACCTCAATGACCTGCCCGGCGATCCGGGGATTTTCACGTCGTGCCGTGCGCAGCAAGCCACCCAACCCGGCCATCAGCTGCGCTTCGCCCGTGCTCGGAACCACAAGCTGAACGCAATGCCGTCCCGGCGTCGCGACGAGTGCCTGCACACGCTCCAGCACAGTGATGGCAGCGGCTTCATAGCACCGCGCCAGGTCGTCCCCCCCATCCATATCGATGCAGGTCGCACCGGGCAGGCGTGCCTGCACATCGGCCACCTGTGTACCGACGAGCAGGACGAGATGAACGCCATCCACGGACACCAGGGTCTCGGCTGGCTGCGCCTTCCATACCGGACGCAACAGTGCCGTCGTGGATTCGTCGCCAGGGCCATCCTGCGCCGCACTGCGCAGGCAGAACCCGCCAAGATGCAAGCACACCGTGCCTTCGTCATCGCACAGATCGATATCGAACCGGCGCATCGCATCGCCCGTGGTGCGATGGATCACGGCCCACAGGTCGCCCTGGCAGGGCCCATGCCACTCCAGCGTGTCCAGGGCGAACGGTAGCGCGAGAGGGGCCTCGGGCCAGCGCCCCGCATCCTCCACGACACAGGCAACCGCTGCCTGCAGTGCGGCATCGACCAGGCTCGGATGCATGCCGTATTCGCCACGATGTGCCTTCGCGCCCTCGGGCAGTACGATCCGCGCCATGGCCTGTTCCGCGCCGATGCGCAGGTCAGCGAGAGCCCGATGCGCCGGACCATAGACCAGGCCCATGCGATCGAATACGTCGTAGCACGACGCCGCATCGCGATGCGCACGGGTGCAACGTGCGCGTACAGCCGCCAGGTCGTGTCGGGCCGTTTGTCCGCTGCCAAGGACAATCGAACCTTCTGTGTAGACCACGTCCTCGTCGTGTATCTCAAAGGAGAATCGATCCCGCCCTTCGGGGAACAGCGCCACGTGCACATCTTTCGCCGAGTCACCCACCGTGATGGGACGAAGCCACACTACGTCCTGCAGGCGATGCGCTTCGTGCGATAACAAAGCGAGTTCCACCGCGCAACGGACCATTTCGAGCTGTGCCGCACCAGGCAAAGTGCGCTCACCACGTACGACATGATCGGCCAGGAACGGTTCGCCGCCAGTGAACCGGCTGGTGAAACGCAATCCATCCACCGTGGACGTATTCCGATGCAATAGCGGGTGAATGGCTGCCTGCGACGTCGCCAGCGGCTTCATATCGACCCAGTGGCGTTCCCGCGTGAACGGATACGTTGGGAGCGCCAGACGGCGGCGATCCGGGGTGTGCATGGCGGCCCAGGCAAACGCCTGCCCTTCCACCCACCGGCGCGCGATGCTGGACAGGTCGCCCTCCGGAGGAGCCAGCACATCGGTCACCGTCCCGGCCGGCACCTGGCCGGCGAACACCCGCTCCGACGATGTTCCGGCGACCCATGCTTCAAGCTGTTCGTGGAGATCTTCAAGCGATCCGGCGACCACGGCAAGGCGCACCGCCATGGCCTGGCGACCCACCTGCAACGTATAGGCGAGATCATCCAGCCCGACATCGCGAACGCCGATAAGCTGTCGCGCACGTTCGCGCAACGCGGGCATCGTTTTCGCGGAGAGGAGGACCAAGGCGGGAGATGCCGAAGACGGGATCACGTCTTCCGCAGGGTATTCCTCGACGACGACATGCGAATTCACCCCACCGAACCCGAACGAGCTGATGCCCGCACGCCGTGGCACATCGTGGCCATCTTCCCCAACCCGCGCCAACCAGGGCCGGGCCCTGTCAATGATGAAGAATGGGCTGTCCCCCAGCGAGATCCGCGGATTGAGGCTGCGGTAGTGCACAAGCGGCGGAAACACCTTGTGCTTCATGCACAGGATGGTCTTGATGAGCCCAGCCATGCCGGCCACCGACTCCAGGTGTCCGATGTTGGTTTTTACCGCGCCGATGCCGCATGACTGCTCGTCGAGCACTTCGCCACGCTCCGCCGCCACGCGCGCGAACGCCATCTTCAGCCCTTCGATCTCGATGGGATCGCCCTTCGGCGTGCCCGTGCCGTGAGCTTCCACGTAGCTCACGGTGCCAACGGGGACATCGGCCTCGCGCAGGGCATGCGCCACCACCTCCGATTGCGCGAGCGAGCCGGGATACGTGACCGTGCGTGCATGCCCGCCATGGTTCATCGCGGTGCCGCGCAGGACCGCCAGGATACGGTCCCCATCGCGAACAGCCTTGTTCAACGGCTTAAGCAGCACCATGGCGGCACCTTCGCCGCGAACGTAGCCATTGGCCCGCTCATCGAACGTCTTGCAGCTGCCATCGGGCGATAGCATGCCGGTCTTGGAGAACGAGATGAAATGCGTGGGACTGCATAGCACGCTGACCCCGCCCACGAGGGCGTGATCGCATTCACCACGACGCAGCGCGTGCGCCGCCTTGTGTAACGCGACCAGCGAACTGGAGCACGCCGTGTCGATGGGCAGGCTCGGGCCGCGCAGGTTGAGGAAATAGGAGATACGGTTCGGGATGAGGGCGGTGTGCGTGCCCGTCGCGACATGCGCTTCCACGTTATCGAGCGCACGCGCGAGGTAATCCCGGTAGTCGAAAGTAAAGACGCCCACATAGACGCCCGTACGGGTCCCGCTGAACACGGACGGGTCGTAGCCCGCATCCTCGAGGCAGCTCCACGCCTGCTCCAGCATGAGGCGCTGCTGCGGATCCATCACCGCGGCCTCACGGGCCGACACGCCGAAGAAGTCGGCGTCGAAATACTCCACGCCATCCATGAAACCACCCCATTTGCTGGTGGTCTTGTTGGGCTCACGCGCGTCGGCGGAGTACACCGCATCCTTGTCCCAGCGGCTGGCCGGCACCTCGCCGACACTGGAAACGCCATCGGTCAGGTTCTTCCAGAACTCATCGTAGTTCCGCGCGCCCGGGAAGCGGCATGACATACCGACGATCGCGATGTCCTCCCGGCTGGATGGTTCATGGTTTTCCCGCAACGGAGTCTGCCCGACGTTCATACTGGTATCTGCCCTGTGTGTGCGGTGCTTAAGCGCGGCGAAGTCGTGCAAACGATTGCGTCAGGTGATCTGCGGCGGCCACCATGATCCGGTGGGCGATATCGTCCACATGCCGCGCGGTCCACGGCTCGAGCGGCGTGCCTTTCACCCACTGGTTGAACGAGCCGAGCGCAGGCCCCGTCTGTATCTGGTAGTTCACGCGATCCTCGCCCTTGCCTTCGATGGCGATGCGCGTGCAGTAAGCGAAGTACCAACGAAAGGTGAGCGCCATGCGGTGCTTCGGATTGGCTTCGGCCTTGAGGATTTCGTGCTCCATACCGGCCGAACGGAAGTAACGCTGCGTGTCGTCCCAGATCTCGGCGAAGCTCTTCTTGAAGAAGGTCGTCTCCAGCTGGCGGCGCGTACGCTCGGGGATGTCATCGAGGCTTTCATGGTGGCGATACAACGACAGCAGTTTGTTCGCGCGCGCCGGGAAGAACACCGATTTCTTCAGCACCTGCACGTTGGCTCCGATCTCGAACATGTCACCCGCCGGGGCATACTCGGTATCCTGGATGTCCATTTCCTGTAGCAGTGCCTTGCCGTCAGCGCTCATGCCCGACTCCACGGTGCATTGGTTGATCGACCCCGTGACGATGAAATCCGCACCCAGAAGGAATGCCGCGGCCGCCGCCTCGGGTCCACCGATACCGCCGGCGAGGCCCATGCAGATCGGTTCCGCATAGGCGTGGGTGGCCTGCATCCGGTCACGCAGGCGCATCAACGGCGGCAGCATGACGGCGACGATCCCTCCATCGGTGTGCCCACCCGAATCCGCTTCCACGCAAATGTCATGGCTCATCGGAATGCCCCGTGCCCATTCCGCTTGCTGTGCGGTGACCAGGCCGCGCTCGCGCAAGCGCTCGACGATGGCAGCCGGTGGCGGGCTCATGAAGGCCTGGGCCACTTCCGGCCGCGAAATCTTGGCGACGATCCGGTGCTCGCAGACGAGCGCGCCCTCCTCGTTCCGGCGCAATCCCTGCAGGCGAAAGCGAACCAGTGCGGGCGTCATCTGCATGAACGCGGCGGCTTCGACGTTCTTCACGCCATGGCGCAGGTACAGGTCGACAACGGCCTCTTCCTGTTCGGGATACTCGTAATTCGCCAACAGGTTCATGCCGAAAGGCTGATCGCCTGACAACTCAGCACGAATACGCGAGAGGTTGGTTTCGATCCTGGCCGTTGATAGCCCACCCGCGCCGAAGAACGAGAGGAAGCCGGCCTTGCCCATGCGGATGACCAGGTCGGCGGATGCCACGCCCCGATACATGGCACCGGTCATATAGGCGTAGCGCACGCCGTAGCGGCGCTTGAACACAGCGCTGCCAAGTGACTCCGGCGTGATCGACGATGCATCGCCGCGCGCCGCCTCGTCGGCGTCGGCCGGCCGGTCGTCCACTGTGTCGACCATCGGTGCTTGCGCGTTGCGGATCTCGCTCACCATCTTCGAAAGGATGGTCGCGCCGACCTCCTGGAACTCGATGTCACCCTTGCCCATCACATACCGGATAGAGTCCACCCAGTGCACGGGCGTCGCGATCTGCGAAGCCAGCGTCTCGGCGATGCGGTCACCGTCGTAGGGGCGCGCCGTGGCGTTGGCTATCACCGCCGCGGTAGGGCGTTCGAAGGAGAATTGGCGGAGGAATTCCGCGAACTCCGCCTGTACCGGTTGCATGTGGCGTGAATGGAACGGCGCACTCACATTCAGACGTACGCAACGCAGGTTCATGTCGGCGAAGAGCCTGGCCGCCGCGTCGAGCGCTTCATGGTCGCCTGCGATCACCGTCTGCGTGGGCGTGTTGAGGTTCGCGATATCGATCCCATCGAGGCGGTGTTCATCGAGCATGCCGCGGATGGCGCTCGCCGACGTACCCAACACCGCTGCCATGCCACCACCGCCGGCGTTACCCATGAGTTCGCCACGCTTCTGCACCAGGCGCAGGCCGGTTTCGAAAGAGAACACGCCCGCGGCAAGCAGGGCGTTGTATTCGCCAAGGCTATGTCCGGCGAAGAACGTGGCGCCTGTGTCCTCGCCCGATTGCTGCTGACGGTAGTAATGCAGCGCATTGACCACGTAGAGCGCGGGCTGGGTGTAACGGGTTTGCGAGAGCAACCCTTGCGCGTCATTCAGGCAAAGGTCCTCCACGGAGTATCCCAGGATCTCGGAAGCGCTCTTGACCTTGTCGGGAAACAGCGGAAAAAGCTCCTTACCCATGCCCCTGAACTGCGAGCCCTGGCCGGGAAAGATGACTGCCTTCATTTTGGGTAGCTCCGGTAAACGCGGGTTGGGTGCGGTTTTCGGGCACAACGCGTCGAGCCTTGCCACATCGCCACCGAAAGGCGACATCACGGCGTGCACCTGGGATGTCGAACCCGCAGGCAAGCCATGCTTCAGGAAGGTCGCCATCGTGCCGCCTGGGCTGGCGTCGATGTAACGATGCGGGCCGCCCGATTCGATACGTGCGATCGCCTGCGGCAAGCGAATCGGTTGACGCACGACCGACCAGAAATGACCGGGGGGCGCAACGTCCATCAAGTCCGCCGAGGCAGCACAGACCACCGGCAGCTGGCCCTGGCGTGGGGCAAGCGTGCGCAGAAAGGCCTCATAAGATGCCCGGGCAGGATCGATCCAGCGCGTATGAAAAGGAAAGGCGACGGGTAATCGCTGAAACACAAGGCCGAGACGCTGCAGTCGCGCCTCGACGATGCCGATGTTTCGTCCCGGCATGGCTAGCACAGCGTGCGTGGCAAAGTTGCTTGCTGCCAGTTCGCCGACCTCAAGCATCTCCGCATCAAGGTAGGCCGCTGGATCGCCCATCACCGCGATCATGCCGCCGGGCTCCACGTTGGCCTCCACGGCGAGCGCCTGCTCGATCACGGCGAGCAAAGCGGTTTCCATGTCGAGCCAATCCGCGTACGCGGCCGCGGCAAACGCACCGAGGCTCGCCCCAAGGACCAGGTCCACGTGTACGCCGCGCTCACGCAGCAAGAGCGCAAGCGCGTGCTCCACCATGAAAATGGCGGCGTGGCTGTGCAGCAATCGATCAAACGGAACGTCGCGCGTGCGGCGATCCGCATAAAGCACATCGAGCACCGACTCGCCGCAGCGTTGGCGAAAGATACGATCGGCTTCTTGCATGCGGAGGCGAAAGCCCGCCTCGCCGTCAAACAACTCCCTTCCCATCTGGAAGTGATGGGATCCCTGCCCTGCAAAGAGAAGTACGGTTTTCACGAACGACGCATCCATACAGGCACACGTACCCCTGCCGTTCTATGCGAGCGGCTGGACGAGCACCCAATTCGCGGCTGAGCGAGCAGCCAACTCCCCTCCCCTCAGAGGCACGCAAGCGACCTTCGACAGGTCGATAGAAACGCTATGAAACCCCCCGGTCTTCAAAACCTACATGTGATTTGATTTCGTCAACGCTTACGAATAACGACACAGATGCGTCGCCTATCGCTGTTCTAGATTCTTCGAAGAATGTGACAGGCTTTGCAACGCGCAATTTCTTGCGATTTCACATCGATGCGGCACGTATTTGCACGCAACGACAGCGAATACGCTGCAATTTGCATCGTGTGACACGATTCAGTGCCATACGGTTACGGCACGCCGCTGGAAAGATCTGCCGAAATTACACAGCACTGGATCCACGCGCGTTATTCAACGTGCGTGGTTTCTCTGAATTTTTCTTAGGCATTCTTCGCGCGCCTTCGTCGCCGAAGAAAAAGCTAGACGGTAAGTACGACCTTTCCTATCGAGGCGCGACCCTCGAGGAACGCATGTGCGCTCGCGCCATCGCGCAATGCATACGTCGCGGCAATCGTCGGGTGAAGCGTCCCGGTACGAATCTGATCGAACAATGCCGTAGCGCGTTCCCTTCGGATCTGCGCACTGGTCAGGACATTCCACAGGTCACCGCCCGTCAGCGTTAACGAGCGATCCATCAAGGCCCTGGGATCCACGAAGTCCGGATCGCCCGCCGCCATGCCGTAGAACACGACGGTACCGCCAGTCCGCGTCGCGGCAAGGCTCTCGCCCAACGTGCGGCCGACCGAATCGTAGGCTACATGTACACCCTTGCCCTCCGTCGCCTCGTGCACGCGTTTCACCAGATGCTCGTATCCGAGAACCACATCGGCACCGGCATGGCGGGCGGCCTCGCGCTTGGCGTCAGACGATGCGATTCCGATGACACGGACACCCTTCGCCCGCAGCATCTGGACCAGCAAGAGCCCCACACCGCCCGCCGCGGCATGGACAAGTGCGACCTGCCCCTTCATCGGTTGTGAGCTATCGGTAACCAGGTACTGAGCGGTCAGCCCCTGGAGCAGCACAGCTGCGGCCGTTTCGTACGTGATGCCATCGGGAAGCGGAATGAGTTTGTCCACGTCGACCGCCACCCGTTCGGCGTTAGCGAACGGCATGTCGGCGAACCCGATGCGCGTCCCCTTCGGGAACGGACCGTTTTCGGACACGATTTCACCTGCGCCTTCGTACCCGAGGATCCACGGTGCCTCACCGGCAAGGTGATAGGTGCCATTGCGGCGGTACACATCGGCGAAGTTCAGTCCAACGGCGTGCATGCGGACCAGGACCTGCCCCGGCGCGGTCACCGGGTCGGCGATGTCCTCCCACTGAAGCACGTCAGCAGTACCAAACTGGCGGAAAATAAGAGCCTTCATGGGGACACCTGGAAATGCGGTAAACAGACGACACATGATATCCCACCCTCAACATGGCCTCACCGCAGGCCCCGGCGAGGCAATGTTGAGGCAATGTTGACCGGCGACCATGCAGCCCATTCATAGCGAAGGCGGCTCCGTCGATGGCAAATAAACTCGCGCTCTGTGGCATCACTGCATTAGCCATAGCCTCTGGCGCCGCCGTGCAAGCCCAGGAGCGTAGCGAGCAGGGAAAACTCAGCCTTGGCATGGGCGTGGCCTGGGTCCCCAGCCCTTACCGGGCGTACGACAACAAAGCATTGCCGCTGCCCATGGCTAGCTACGAAGGCCAGCGCTTCTTTCTGCGTGGCCCCAGCTTTGGCGCCCGCCTGTGGAACTCTTCGTCGAGCGAACTTGCCGTGGCACTCTCGCCCATTGGCAATCGCTTCCAACACAAGGACAGCCGTGATCCGCAGCTGAAGCAGCTAAATAACCGTGACATCTCGGCCCAGATAGGCTTGCAATGGCAGACCCGGGGCACATGGGGACGGCTCGCGCTCGCAACGCAAAAGGAAGTCACAGGCCATGGTGGCGGCCACGCCTTCGACGCCAACTACTCTTATGCTATGCCCTTCGGAAAAGCCGTGGTCATTACGCCCATGGTGGGCGTGGCCTACACCAGCAGCGCCCTCAACGACTATTACTATGGCATCACGGCGAAAGAGGCGCAGCGCAGCGGCCTGCCCGAATATCGCAGCGGATCTTCAACGGCGCCGTATGCCGGCGCATCCGCGATGATTCGACTCGGCAGCCGTTGGTCGGCGGTCGGTAACATCCGCTACAGCCGCCTTGCTGATGCGATCGCCGACAGCCCGATGGTCCGCGGGAGCACGACCGTCGGCTATTCCGTGGCGTTGCTGTACACGTTCTGATCCAAGGCGACTGCCCTTCGCAACCATTTGCGAATCATTCGCATTCTCAGGATAATCGTAGGCTCTCACGCCACGCCATTCCACCTCGGGTAGCCGGCCACTCATTACAAGGCCCTACCCATGGACTTCCTCCTGTCCAGGCGCTCGCGTGCGCCCCGAAAATCTGCCCTCTGTCTCGCCCTGATGTTCGCGCTCGCGCATACAGCAAGCGCCGCTGATGCCGATACTGACGCCAAGAAGAAGCGTTCGGATGCCACCACGCTCGATAACGTCGCCGTGGAGGCGACCACCTCCGATGCCACGTCGTCCGGCAGCAAGATCGATATCCCCAACCTCGAAACCGCCCAGGCCGTGTCGGTTATCCCGCGCCAGCTAATCGATGACCAGGGGATTCGCCGCCTGCCCGACGCGCTGCGCAACGTTGCCGGCGTGTCGCGTAGTGATGTTTACGGTTTCTTCGATGGCTTCAATATCCGCGGCTTCGATGCATCATCCGGTGCCACCTACCTCGATGGCCTGGCGCTGACCAACGATATGGCCAGCACGGAACTGGGCGGCCTGGAGCGCGTGGAAGTCGTGAAGGGGCCGGCGTCGGGACTCTACGGCCAGGGACCACTTTCGGGCCTGGTGAACCTGATGAGCAAGCGCCCACGAAACGATGCATTCGTGGATGTACGTGCTGCCGTTGGCACGGATGACTTCCGCGAAGTCGGCCTGGATGCCAACACACCACTTTCGAAGGATGGCCACTGGCTCGGCCGCATCAACGTCATCCAGCGCGAGCAGGATGACTTCGTCGATGGCTCGGACGCTAAGCGCACGTACATCGCGCCTGCCCTGACCTGGGCGCCGAACAGCGATACGACGTGGACGTTCCTTGGCACCTACCAGCGTGACCGCCTGCACCCGTGGTCGCCCACCACCGCCTACGGCACGATTCTCTACAACCCCCATGGCGAACTGCCACGCGACCGCGCCGTGAACGACATCCGTTACCCGGCAGAGCAAAGCCGCGACCAGAAGGCGATAGGCTGGCAGCTCGACCAGCGAATCAACGACTGGCTCTCGCTTCATCAGGGCATCCGCTATGAAGACTTCCACAACACATGGGACCACTGGCTATTCGCCAGCGGCCTGCATGGCGATATGCGCACCCTGGACCGCTTCTACTACGGACCTTACAACGAACACGGCCATGCGTTGCGCTTGGACAATAACGCCACGATCAGCGGAAACACCGGCGCCATCGAACACGAGGTGCTGGTGGGCGTCGATTTCGCACGGCGCATGACCAGCTCGACCAACAACTTCGACTTTGGCCCCTATCCTTTCGATGTGTACGCGCCACAGTACGGCATCGTTCCCGGCCCGGTGAACCTCGATATCACCCACTATCGCGGTGATACCAAGCAGCTGGGTTGGTATGTGCAGGATCACGCAAAGTGGGGCAAGTGGACGGCGACCATTGGCGCGCGAATCGACAAGGCACGCACCGGTACGGGTAGTGGCCAGGTATCGGACACCGCGATCAGTCCGCGCGTCGGCCTGACATACGCGATCAGCGATGGCGCGGCGTGGTATGCGAACTGGTCGAAGTCGTTCAATCCGCAGGGCGGCTATCCGCGTTGGGATGGCGGGAACGTGCCGCCGGAGCGCGGCCGCGATATTGAAACCGGCCTGAAAGTGCAGTCTGTCGATGGCACCCTTCACGGCATGGTGACCGCGTTCCAGCTCACGCGACAGAACGTGGCGACCGAGGACTTCGAGCATCCCAACTTCTATGTGGTCACCGGCGAGCAACGTAGCCGGGGGCTGGAACTCGAGGGTGGCGTGCATCCCCTGCCCGGATGGGATATCACCCTCGCGTACGCCTGGACGAAAGCTGAGATCACGCAGGACACGACACTACCCACCGGTGTTCGCCTTGCGGGTATTCCTCGTCACAACGCGAACCTCTGGACCAAATACATGGTGCAGGATGGCGTCCTTGCGGGTTGGGGGGTGGGCGGCGGCGTGAACTACCAGAGCGAACGCCTGGCCAGCAACTACGAACCGGTGGATCCGATCTACGGGCGCCCATTCCTGATGAAGGCTTACACGTTGTTCGATGCGGCCGTTTACTACACGCAAGGCCCATGGGATGCACAGCTCAATGTGCGCAATGTGTTCGACAAGAAGTACTTCGTGACGGCATCGAGCGATCGCACGGCGTGGGGTTCACCGCGTAGCGTGATGCTCGAACTCGAGCGACATTTCTAGTCACCCCACAGGCAACCGGCCGGGCCATGATTACCTCGCGTGTAATTGCTGGCCCACGCCTACCACCGAATACTCGTTTCTCCAGCCCACCCGCAATGGCCGACATCGGCTATGGAGAAACCCCATGAACACCAGCAAGTTCAGCGAGTTCGTCCTAAGCGCGCACGATGGCTTTGATGAGCCAACGATGCGCGAAGCGTTTTCACACGCGGTACCGATCAAGACAATCGTCATCTACTGCCTCGACCCGCGTGTCACGGAGATTCCGACCGCCGTAGCGCGTTACCTCGGTGATGAAACCTATCCGGGCGAAGTGATCATCAACGAGAATGGTTCGCGCATCGGCTCCACGACCACCCTTGCCACCGTGGCTGTCGCCGCCGGCCGCGCCGTCGATGGCGTGCGCTCGGTTTCGGTCCTGCAGCACCTGTTCGGCATCGAACGCATCGTGGTCGTCCACCATTCCAACTGCGGCGCCACCTCATACAGCGCCGACGGCATGATCGACGCCTTCCACCACGAGCATGGCACCGACATCTCCCACGCCTTTGATCCCGCGAGCGTGTGCATCACTGACTTCGAGGCATCACTCGCCTACGACACGAACCTGCTCCGCGCGAGCCCGGGCGTCCCGAAGCGCGCAGAAATCCTCGGCCTGTTCTACAACACGGATACGGGTGAGTTCACGGAAGTGGCTAGGATCGACGGTGCTTCGGTCGGCCGCCCTACTTCAGAAGGTCTGTCCTAAGGAAGTCCACGAACAGCCGCCGACGCGCAGCTCGGGCTCACCGCGTGCCGTGATGTCGTGAGTGGATAGGCTTATCCTGCGGTCGACCGGGATGTCGTCTGCGCGGCGGGTTCGCGATGGTCTCCCAACCGATCATCGCGAGGCCCACCGTGCGAGGGACAGCTTTCTCGCCGCTGCGGTAGTAGGCCAGCATCCGCCGGCTCAGCCCAAGAACTTCAGCGGCCCTGTCCAAAGTCATTTCGTGACGTGCCATCCATACGACGATCTGCTCGTGGGAAAAGTGTCCCGCCTGCTCCAGGGACTTGGCGCGCAGGTTGTCGCTCGCGAGGTGAAGGTTGTCGTCGTCGCCAAAGATGACGCCGCGCGCGCACTCGTCGAGCGCGACCCGCTCGAAGAGTTCCCACGCGCGCAACGGCGCGAGAGCTCGCAAGCGACCTATCGAACTGGAAATATCAACGGTACCTTCGTAACCATCAGCGAACGAGAGCGATAGGACGCCTGGTTCAATCGCCTCAGCCGACGTCAGTAAAAATTGGGCTTGGTGGAGATGGGTGCTGATCGGGAAAACCTGGCTATGGCTGGCAAAGATTGATCCTATCGTCGACGATCCTTCAGTGCAACCATTGCACTACTTGATCAGAGACTTAGATCGTATTTCCGACCCAATCCGTGCGCTGTCATCGACCGCCGGAACGCACGTGAGGATTCGTGCCTTTGTCCGTAGGTTGCGCCCTTCCAGCGGCGCCACATCGGCCTACAATGGTGAGCACCCCCACTCCCCATGGTGGCCGCCATGTCGCCCACAATTCGCTCCCTACTGGCATTTGCCTTCGCCACGGCTGCCGCAGGCCCAGCCTTGGCCCACAAGGACGACCCAGCCGCTCAGCTCGCCAAGATCACCGAGGGCCGCATCGCTGGTAACCCGAAGCAATGCATCGACCTCCCCCAGGTCTACAACACCCAGATCATCGATAAGACGACCATCGCCTACCGGATCGGTTCGACGTATTACGTCAACCAGCTCAGGTCTGGCGCGGAATCGCTGGACTCGAACGATGTGATGGTGACCAAAACCTTCGGCTCGCAGCTGTGCGCCCTGGATTCCGTGAAGATGGTCGACCGCTACGGTGGCGGCCTTCGCGGCTTCGTCGTCCTTGGCCCCTTCGTCCCTTACGCACCACCGCCGAAGGACCATTGAGCACAGCGCCACCCGACGAGGGCTTCGACGCCCCACTCCCCCGCTTTGCTTCGCGGGGGAAGGCCTTCGTTTACGTACTCCCGTGTCGCGACCGCGATCTGGTCAAGGTGGGCTTTGCCCGTGATCCACTCCGCCGGTTCATGGACCTGCACCGAAGGTTCCATGCGTTCTTCGATCTTGACCGAGGGTTGCTCGTAGCCGTCGACAAGGTCGCGGAGGCGCGCGCGATCGAACGCGCGCTCTTGCTGCGCTTTGCGGAGGCGCGCGCGCTGGCACCACTCGAGGTGCGCGAAGCCGCCGCCGGAAAAACCGAGTGGTATGCGGGCATCGACCCTGACGTCGCACGACACGCCGAAGCCCTCGCCGCGGAAGGCAATCATCAGGTGATCGCCCCACTCCGCTCATGGTTAGCCGCCCGTCTCGGCGAAAACACGGATCGTGCCTACGACTGGGCGGCGCGCCTGTTCGAAGCGGTCACCGAGGCGCACGCGTACGGCCTCGCGGCGGACCGCGCCGAGAACGCCCTGGCCCTGGCGATCGAACGCTACGAGGCCGTCGGTATCGCGTCCAGAACACTCCTGCCCGACGATGTCGTGGCCTGGTACGAGCAGCACTATCAACGTCTTGCGTAAAACGGCACGCCTGTAACAATTCCCCACATTTGCATATATCCACAAATTAACCCACCCTTCGCGAGTGGCCTGTGGCCGTTTGCTGAAGACGACTGGGAGATGGGGATGTCGCATTCCAAGGGGCCGCTGGGCCGTCGTACGGCCGTTTGGGCCAGCCTCGCCGTGCTGACCGCCGGCATCGCCGCGACCGAAAGCGTCCGCGCCGCCGAAGTGGCGCCGCCGCAGCACCCCGCCCATACCGTCACCTTCGATCGCCACTCGCTCATCATCGATGGCAAGCCGACCTACCTCTGGTCAGGCTCCTTCCACTACTGGCGCCTGCCCAGCCCCGAGTCGTGGAAAGACGTTCTGCAGAAGATGAAGGCCGCCGGCTTCAATGCCGTCGAGATCTATTTCGACTGGGGCTACCACTCGCCCAAGCGCGGCGTTTACGACTTCACCGGTATCCGTGATGTCGACCGCCTGCTCGACATGGCTCGTGACGTTGGCATCTATGTCATCGCCCGCCCCGGCCCGTACATCAACGCAGAAACCGATGCCGGCGGCTTCCCCGGCTGGCTCGTCAGCACGGCTGGGAAACCGCGCTCAACAGCGCCCGATTACACCGCGGCCTATCGCGAGTGGATGACCGCGATCGACCGGATCCTCGCACGACATCAGGTGACCGATGGGCGTGGCAGCGTGCTGCTCTACCAGGTTGAAAACGAGTTCTACAACGATTCCGACGATGGCCGTGCCTACATGCAGGCGCTCGAGGACAAGGCACGCGAAGACGGCATCACGGTGCCGCTGTTCGGTAACCATAACACCAACTTCTTCGAGGGCGTGGGCAAGCTCGATATGCCGGGCTACGATTCGTACCCGATGGATTTCGATTGCACCCGCCCCGATCGCTGGAACGGGGTCTACGATTTTGCCAGCGAGCGCGAAGGCCTGAAGAACACGCCGTTGTTCTTCCCCGAGTACCAGGGCGGCGCGTTCGATGTATGGGGCGGCCCGGGTTACGAAGCCTGCCGCAAGCTCACCGGCCCCGAGTTCGAGCGCGTGTTCTACGAAGCGACCATGGCTTCGGGCTCGACCATGCAGAACTTCTACATGACCTACGGCGGCATCAACTGGGGCTGGCTGTCGTCGCCGGGGGTGTACACGTCGTATGACTACGGCGCGGCGATCACGGCAAGCCGCCAGCTCACGTCGAAGTACGACCAGCAGAAACTCATCGGCTACATGACGCGCGCCGCGGCCCCGCTTGCGCGCACCGATGCCGTGGCCAGCGCCGTGGCGGAGAACCGCCGGCTGCGGGTTACCGCACGACGCAACCCCGACGATGGCACGCGCTTCTACATCCTGCGCCACGCCGAGGCAGCGGATACCACGAATGACACTACCCACCTGACCCTCTCGCTACGCGGCATGGGCGACGTGCGCATCCCGCAGGCCCCGGGCACGGTGATTCGGGTGAATGGGCGTGACTCCAAGGTCTTCCTCGCCGACTACGCGTTTGGCCAGCAGGACCTCGCCTACTCCACCTCAGAACTGCTGACCCAGCTACGTTCGGGGGATCGCGATATCGCCGTGTTCTACGGCCGGCATGGCGAGGACGGTGAAACCGTGCTGCGCTACCCGGACCAGCCCGACGTAGAGGTGATCGAGGGCAAGGTTGCCAGCCACTGGGATGCGAAAACACACACACTGCGACTCAACTACTCACACGACGGACTGGCGCGCGTCGCGTTGACCCAGGGGACCCGCTCGCTTCTGTTGCTTCTGGCCGACAACGAAGCGGCAACGCGCTTCTGGCAGCTCGACTCGAACAACGGGCCCATCCTTCTTCGCGGACCTTACCTGGCACGCACGGCTGAACAACAGGGCGACACGCTGGCACTCACCGGCGATACGGCGACCGCGGGCGATCTCGAAGTCTTTGCGGCGCCAGCCACGCATACGGTGACGTGGAACAGCATGCCGGTGACCACCACGGCGACCGCCTCTGGCACGCTTACGGGCCGCCTCGAAGGCCCGGCGCCCGTGAGCCTCCCCGTACTGCGCGAATGGCACGTGACCAACGGCGCGCCCGAAATCGAGGCACGCTTCGATGACCACGCCTGGCAGGCCGCCGACCGCACCAGCACGCCCAACCCTTACTGGGACCAGAAGCTCCCGATCCTCGATAGTGACGACTATGGCTTCCATCACGGCCATGTCTGGTACCGCGGCCATTTCAAGGCCACGGGCAAGGAAGCGTCGATCCGGCTCTCCGCCAACCTGGGTGTACACCTTGGAAATCATGGCATCTTCACCGCCTGGCTCAACGGCCATTACCTGGGCAACAACCCAAGCGGTGCGCAGCAGTTCCCGATCGACCCGAGCTGGCTGAAGACGGGCGGTGACAATGTCGTCGCCGTGCTGGTGGAGAACACCGGCCATCTGCAGGAAGAACACAACGGCGCATTCCGTGAGCCACGCGGCCTGATGTCAGCGACGCTGCAGGGGTCAGACGCCACCATCCACTGGAAGCTGCAAGGCAATGTCGGTGGCGAAGACCTGCCTGATCCCGTGCGTGGCCCGTTCAACATCGGCGGCCTTTATGGCGAGCGCAAGGGCTGGCACCTGCCCGGCTTCACTGACACTCCGTGGCCTACGACGACGCTGCCACACGCGACCGACAAGCCGGGTGTCGACTGGTACCGCACGACCTTCACACTTGATATCCCCAAGGATCAGGACGTACCCATCGCCGTGCGTATCAAGGACGCCGCTCCACACCACTACCGCGCAATCATTTTCATCAACGGCTGGCAGATCGGCCGCTACATCAGCGACGTGGGCCCGCAGACCGAGTTCGAGCTACCGGTAGCCCTGCTGAACCTGCATGGTGAGAACACGATCGCCATCGCCTCCTGGAGCACCGCGCAGGATGGCGGCCTCGGCGAGGTATCGTTGGTGATGCAAGGGAATTACCGGACGGGTCTCAAGTAACAGCGTCGGCGATCACGCGACAAACCGCTCCCGTAGGGCACTGACCCGCCCTGCGTTCGCGGTCGCCACGCTTCGGAACCCGGCGCTCACGCCAGCATGGTCAGCCACGCGCCGCCAGAAGATTTCCGCCCACGCCGATGCGCGCTCCCAATACGCCGCATCGGCCGGTACCGGCGTCGCCGGCTGGAATTCGCGTGGCACCAGCGCACCGCTCGCGCCGGGGCGATAGAGCATCGGCAGCATGTCGTAGCTCGGCGCCACATGCAGTGGTAATGCGTCGTCGAGGAAGAACCCCAGGTTACCGAAGTGCATGTCGGTGTTCGCGATCATCCGGCCGAACCACCAACGCTGGCGCACGTCCGATGCCGTTACCGCATCGACCCAATCGTTTTCATGCATGCGTTGCGCAGCGCTTGCCCAGTCATCGCGTTCACCGTCGTGTGCATCGCTCCATGCGGCCAGCGTGACAAAGCCGCGCCGACCGTGGGCGCCGATGCGATCGAACCGGGTGACCTCCAGGCAAAGGCGATCCGCTGACCAGATCAGCTCGCTGCGCGCACTGGCATGTCCATGTTCCGCTAGGACCTCACCCGCGAGATGCTCGCTTATCAGAAGGTCGGCCCAGCGCCGCCCTGCGGGCGTGGTCACGGGTTCACTGAACTTCACGATGACGTGGCGGATCGTGCCATCGGCATCCTGGATGCGCGTCGTGAACTTAGGCTGCTCGCCTGCCGCTGATGAGCCTACCGGCTCCCCGGCAAGCGCACGCTCGGCCAACCGGGTGTATTCGGCTTCGCGCGCGGCGGCGGGCATCGCTGCCCATGAGTCGCCCAGCGCGCGGTCCAGCCCGCTCGTACCGAGCACAAAGTTGCCGGGGCCATCGTCGCCGTGAAGCAGCAGCGCAGCAAGCACCGCATCGTCGTTCCACCGGAGGATATCGGAAGGCAAACCGAGTTCGTGGGCCCACGACTGAGCGAACTGGCGCCCCAGGAAGCCCTGGGGTCTTTGATCGTCGATGAACCACGGCACGCCGGGGAACAGGCCATCTACAAACTCGTCGCGAAGCCAGTCGGGGTGATTACCGGCATCGAGGAGGCTCCCGCCACCGTACAGCGCGGTATACGTACCGAATGCCGTTGGATGGCCTCCCGCGTCGATGCGGAACACGGGCCACGAGGAACCAAGCCCGCGCACATCGCGCTTCGCTGCATACCGCGTACGCCGCGCGGAGCCGATGCGCGCGACCTGATCGCCGGCGTCACGCAGGGCACGGGAGATCGTTGGCTGGCTGAGCTCAAGCGCAGCCGCCAACTCCGCCGCCGTGGAGGCCCCACGGGTCCGGAGAAGGTTCATCAAAGACGCAAGGTATCGAGACAGTGTGGCCATGCTTGAATAGATACATGAATAGATTCTCCATGTCAAATATCTATAAATTCAATTATTTATAAGAAATACCACGCCTTTTTTGAATAGATTCTTGTGGGGATTCACAACGCCATGACGTCCCTAACGCCCGCACCACCCCCCATTCACGGCTGCGAGCTAAAAGTGGCCATGCATT
Source organism: Luteibacter sp. (assembly GCF_036500425.1). GTDB lineage: Bacteria > Pseudomonadota > Gammaproteobacteria > Xanthomonadales > Rhodanobacteraceae > Luteibacter. The sequence continues at coordinate 16,254 of NZ_DASYCB010000074.1, read as the reverse complement.
GAACGGGAGGCTCGCCATGAACCACGATCGCAATGACGTCAACCATCCGGACCACAAGGCGCCGGCGAAACCCGAGACGCCCTCGGAGAAGAAAGAACGCAAGGCGCACGAGAGCGAGAACCAGGATCAGGCCCTTGAAGAAACCTTCCCGGCCAGCGATCCCGTCTCGCCGTTCGTGCCCGCCAAAGCTCCTGACTAGCCGTCCTTTGACGGCAGGTCAGTAATGCCCGGTACCAGCGTGGATTCAACATGTATGTCACGGTGGATGACGAACAGGGCGCTCAGGTTGACGTGCACGTTCATGCCAGTGGCGACAAACGCAGTGGTTGCCGCTGGCGCGAATGCGTAGTCGAAATCGAGCACGCTGACGTGGGCGAAGAAGGTACGCAAAGGCGTCTGCAGATGCAGGCTCAGGCGGCTTACATACGGATGGCCCTCCGCATCCGCGACGACCACGGCCGTGCCGTCATAGCTTTCCTGGTCATCCGCACCTGAAGTCACATGCGCTTTCCCCGTCCCGGCGTAGCCTTTAGGCACGGTACGGGTGGTGAATGTGTACACGGCTTGTCCCGCGTCGCCGCCCGTGCGCTTCGCGTCGTTTCCTATGACGGACTTCAGGACGGCATAGGAAGGAAGGGCCTTCTTCGGCTCCTTCCGCGGATCGATGACATCCGTGTCGGACTCAGGCTTCTCACCACCCACGATGTGCGAGGTGGTGCGGACCACGCCGTTGACCTCGGCAAGCGGCACCGCGGGACGGCCCAATGCCTCATCCAGCAGCGCATCATTGGCCGACGCGACAGATGCCAGGCCGAGCGCAGCAAAACCCGCACAACGAATCCAAATCGACATACCTGTCCCTCACTGGGTCATTCGCAAGACCCGGACAGTAGACCCGGACGGATACCGACTCATGCCCCAGAGGTCACCCGGGTGCCATCGGTCACAACGTGCGGTGATTGCGCCCCTTAATTACCGCATATTATTCGGTGATTAATTGACCATGCGGCGATTAGAGGGCATATTCACCGCATGAGAAGCGGCGAATATACCTACATCTGGCAATCCCCAGCCTGGCCCGACTGGCGCTACGACCTGAAGCGCCTGGCCGCGCCCCTGGCTGAAGTCAGTCAGCTCCAGGGCAGGCTGCTGGGGCGGCTGGCAGATGTAGGCATGGCGCTCCGCGGCGAGGCCAGCCTTGTCGCGATCACCGACGACGTGGTGAAGACCAGTGCTATCGAAGGTGAAACACTCGACGTGTCCTCCGTGCGCTCATCCGTCGCACGACACCTGGGTGTGGACATCGGCGCCCTGGCACCCGTCGACCGCCACGTGGAAGGTGTGGTGGACATGGTGCTCGACGCGACACTGGGCGCCAGCGAACCCCTCACGGCGGAACGGCTGCACGCATGGCATATGGCGCTGTTCCCGACCGGTTACAGCAACCTCACCCGCCTGCGCGTGGGTGCGTGGCGGGACGACGCCACGGGGCCCATGCAAGTGGTATCGGGCCCGATGCATCGGCACAAGGTGCATTTCCAGGCACCACCCGCTGATGGCCTGGATCGCGAAATGGCCCGGTTCCTCGACTGGGCCAACCGCGAGACGGGCGAGCCGATGCTCATCAAGGCGGCACTCGCGCACCTTTGGTTCGTCACCCTGCATCCCTTCGACGATGGCAACGGACGCATGGCCCGCGCCGTGGGCGATCTGTTCCTAGCCCGTGCGGATGGAAGCCCGCAGCGTTTCTACAGCCTTTCCGCGGAAATCCAGCGGCGACGGTCGGCCTACTACGAGATCCTCGAGCGAACTCAGAAGGGCACGCTGGATGTCGACGAATGGCTCAGCTGGTTTCTTGCCACGTTGCGCGACGCCGTCGCCGCCGCGCAGGTCTCACTTGACGGGGTGCTGTTCAAGGCGCGCTTCTGGCGCCGGTGGGCGAGCACGCCGATGAACGCGCGGCAGGTAAAGCTGGTCAACCGGCTGCTCGACGGATTCCAGGGCAAGCTCACCTCGGGGAAATGGGCGGCGATCGCCAAGTCATCCACCGACACCGCACTGCGCGATATCAACGAGCTCGTGGCGCTAGGCATGCTCCGCCGTACCGAAGGCGGCGGCCGAAGCACTGGGTACGAGCTCGCCCCCATCGAGCCAGACTGAACCACCCCCAATCCGTCGACCCGCGCACAATCCCCACCCCCGACCCCATCTGGCCGATAGACCGGTAACCGGGGGTTGCGTATGCTCCGCGCAAGGGGGATCCATGGACGAAAAAAAGAAGAACATCCTGCACGTGCGGCCGCCGACCTTCACGTCGGGCGTCGCCACGGGCATCGCCATTACCGGCCCGACCGACGACGGCTTCGTCCACCTTCATTTCTTCCGGGAATCGCAGCGCATCACGCACGATGACGTGCCGACGCGTTCGCAGTCGCCCAACGAAACCGAATTCGCGTGGGGCCGTGCCGAGCCGAATATCCACTTGCAACGCGAAGAACTTGCGGTGATTTCCGTGCCCATGGACCGCGTGCAATTGATGGCGCAGGCCCTTGGCCGCGCGGCACAGTTCGTCGAACAGCTGCGCGAACCACCGGTCCGCGGGCCCAACAAGGTCGCGTAGACCCCTTACTCGCCAGGCCCTTTCCGGTCGTTCTCGGCCGCGACCTGCTGGAAATCGAGGTCGCGTTCAAGGTAATGCAGCAGGTCGTCGTGGATGTGCCCCGCCCGGTGCAGGCGCAGCAATTCGACCCGGCCTGCCGCCAGCGCGGCCAACACGACATCGTAGTGCGCCTCGCGATCATCGGTGATCGAGCGGGACTCTTCTACCACGCGCCGGGCGATGTTCACGCGATACGTGTACTGCTCGAGCAGGCGCGGGTGCAACAGTGTCCCATCGGCCGCGTAGGCGTGCGCCTTCACCGCCTCCAGTTGCGCGGCATCGACGTGCAGGTACGCCTGCATCTCATTGAGATGGTTGCCCTCCGCCTGTACGTTGCGATCCAGGCCGAGCCAGCGAATGACCGGCCCGATCGTGCCGCCCTGCACGACCACCGTGACCAGGATCGTCGCAAATGCGGCAGCCAGGGTCAGGTCACGACCGGGCATGTTCTCCGGCAGGGACAGGGCGATGGCCAGGGTGACCACGCCGCGCATGCCCGCCCAGCTCAGCAGGAAACTCGACTTCGGCGATGGCGGCGACGGTTTTTTCCCGAACGCACGCAACACCGGCACCCGCAGGTAATCGGTGGCATACACCCAGACGAAGCGGGACGTGATAACGGCCGCGAGCACACCAAGGATAGGCAGGCCCAACTGCTCGATCGTGTTGCCGACGCCACCCAGGCGTTCGATCACACCGCGCAGGGAGAAGCCGATGAGGATGAACACAAGGGCTTCCAGGATGAAGATCATCACGGCCCAGAACGAACCACCGCGGACGCGCGCGCTGGCGGAGAACACCTCGTGCTGGAACCAGCCGAAAATGATGCCGGTGGTGACCACCGCCATGACCCCGGACACGTGGAAGCTCTCGCCGCCGATGTAGGCAGCCCATGGTGAAAGGCATGACGCGGTTACCGCGAGGAATACATCGTCGATGCGGCGCAGGACCACGACCACGAGCGCGCCGACGATGGCGCCTACGGCGATGCCGCCAGCCGCCAGCCCGGCGAAGCTCAGCAAGGCCCCACTCGAACTGAAGGCACCGGTGAGCGCCGCGGCCACGGCAAAGCGGAACAACACCAGGCCCGTGGCGTCATTGAGCAGGCTTTCCCCTTCCAGCAAGACCATCAGACGGCGCGGGAGCCGTACCTTGCCGAGAACGGCCTTCGCCGCGACCGCATCGGGCGGTGATACCACGGCACCAAGCGCAAAACACGCCGCCCACGGCAGCGACGGGACGATCCAGTGCACAGCGGCACCGACCACCAGGGTCGTGAAGACGACAGCGCCTACGGCAAGCCAGAGGATCCCGCCCAGGTAGCGACGGAAATCTGACCACACCGTGTAATACGCACCATCCATCAGCAGTGGCGGCAGGAAGACAATAAGGACCAGCTCCGGATCGAAGCTGACCGCTGGCACACCCGGCATGAACGCAATGCCCGCGCCACCGGCCAGTAGCGCCGCGGCCGTGGGCAGGCGCAGCTTCCGCGCGAGCAACTCCAGGGCCACGATGGCCACGAGCAGGATCAGGATGAACTCGAAGGTCGTGGTCGAAGACATGGGAGCCAGTTTGCTGAGACGTTCCCGAAAGGATACCGGCATACAATCGACGCATGATTGAACATACGCTCGATTCCCTCGCCGCCGAGGAGCAGGTCCTCCAGTTCGACCGTTTCACCCTGGAGCAGGCCTGGGAACTCGGTCATGCCCTGCGCGAGGCCGCGCTGGCACAGGGCGCCGCCGTCGCGATCGACATCAGCCTGCGCGACCGCCCCCTCTTCCATGTGGCCCTGCCAGGCACGGACATTTCCCATGCGAACTGGATCCGCCGCAAGCGGAACACCGTGCTCGCTCTGGGCACCAGTACACTCGCGGTCGGCATGAAGCTGACCAAGGCCGGCCAGTCACTCGAAGAACGCTATGGCCTCGCGCCCGCCGACCACGCCAGCGACGGCGGAGGCTTTCCCCTTCGCCTGCGCGGCCTCGGCGTCATCGGTGCCATCACCGTCTCCGGCATGCCCTCGGCCGAGGATCACCGGCTCGTTGCATCAACCTTGGAAGCGCTCGTCAAATAGCACCGGCGCTAATCTAGATACCCAGGACTCGCGACTTACTCCACAGTCCAGCCAGCGATCCCCCTCACGGGCCTTCCGGAACAGACCTCACCCAGGCACAAGCGAAGGCCGCGGCCCCCAGGCAATTGTCGATGCTCGGGAAACCAGCGCCTGGCTTGGTCCACCACGATGAGCAGGCCCTCGTGACCGCCCATGGGGGCGAACACATCCGAGACCTCGCCGAACGGCGATATGCCGAAGCGAACGACCAGATCGCGAACGAGTGCGGGCACATCCTCTGTGGGCAGGCCGACCTCGCTGACGCAGGTGATTTCACGCCCGTGGAACGGGCCTCCACCCACGCCTTCTCCCCCAAGGGGCTTACGCGCGATCAGTTCCAACACGGCTTCGTGCGGCCCCGCGAAATACACCGACTCAGAGTCCCAGGGGTCGCCAATGTGGAATTGCTCCTCGCCCAATGGGTCGCGCAAGATCAGGGCACGCTGCGCGATCCACTCGCATGCCACGGCGAAACGGTGGTACGGCACATTGAAGGCGAGGTGCACCGCGCCATCACCCATCCGAACGATCGGAATGATCTCGATATCGGTCCAGCCGGCATGCACCACATGGCCGGTGATGCGCAGTTGCAAGACATCACGGAAGAATGCCAGGCAAGCGTCGACATCGCTCGATGGCAGCTCGATATGGGTGAAGCGCATGCAGGCGATCCAGGCTCGATAGGGATACCGCCCATTGAACAACCTCAACCAAAGTTAAGGTCAAGCAAAACCGTACACGACTTGCGGACACATAACGGCGTTACCCTTGGGCCATGAGCCATCGCGATGACCTGCAAGGCATGCTCGACCGCCTCGATACCGAGGTGGCTGCTGGCTTGCGCGACAACCCCGACCCGGATGCGTTCTGGCCTACTTTCGCGACGCAATCGAACATCGTGCTTGAAGCCGCGGGCCCCGATCACTTCGACTGGGTGAGTTCCGAGATCTCGGCTCTGCTCGCCCGCTACGGCATCCCCGTACCCGAAGCCTGACCCTGCCAGAAGTCACGATTTACCTGCCATGGCGCGTTTGCCAGACTCGGCTGATCGTCCCGAGCCCAAAGGCCCATGCCCATGCGACCGACACGCCCTGCCCTCCACGTTGCCAGGACCGCGTTGTCGGTCGCTTTAGGCGCTACCGCCCTTGCCGTGCTCGCGGCACCAGTGGCCGCCCAGGCCGTCCTCACGCCTGAGCAGAAGCAGCTCATCGCGAAACGCAACGACATCGAACAGAAACTCGAGGACATTGCGGTCGTCGATCGCAAGGTGATGGTGAAGATGCGCGACGGCAAGCGCATGGCCGCCGACGTCTACCGCCCGAAGAACGCAACCGGCAAGGTGCCGACAATCTTCGTGCGCACGCCGTACAACTTCAACTTCTGGGATGTGAAGAACGGTGCGCCGCGCGACATGACGCGCCAGCTGGAAGCCGTGAAGCGCGGCTACGCGTACATCGACATGAATGAGCGCGGCCATTATTTCTCGGAAGGCAACTACGAGATCCTCGGCGCGCCTTTGTCGGATGGCGTCGACGCGGTGAACTGGATCACCGCGCAGCCCTGGTCGAACGGCAAGGTCGGTACGACCGGCTGCTCGTCGACGGCGGAATGGCAGATGGCCGTGGTGGCCCAGAACACCCCGGGACTCGCCACGTTCAACGTGCAGGGCTTCGGTGCCGGCGTCGGCCGCGTGGGACCCTACTTCGAACAAGGCAACTGGTACCGCGGCGGTGCGGTGCAGATGCTGTTCATCGCCTGGCTCACCAAGGAACAGAACCAGGTGCGCCCGATGCTCCCGGCAAACACCTCGCAGGCCGACCTTATCGCGGCCTCGAAGCTGTTCGACCTGGATTCGCAGCCGGCGGATATCGACTGGGACAAGGCGTTCTGGACGCTGCCCGAGAAGGACATCATGAAGAAGGCGGGCGGCCCCAAGGGCATCTTCGCCGATGCCATGGATGTTCCGACCGGCGGCAACATGATCGCGCGCGCACCGAACAGCCCTGCCTGGTACAAGGGCGGCCTGTGGCACGACAACATGAAGATCAACAAGCCAGGCCTGTGGTTCATGAGCTGGTTCGATGTATCGGTTTCACCGAACCTTGCCGCCTACAATCACGTGCGCGCCACGGCCTCGAAGGAGATCGCCGACCAGCAGTACGCCGTGATCTCGCCCTCCCTGCATTGCGGGTACTCACGCGCCACCGAGCACACCATGATCGGCGACCTCGACGTGGGCGATGCACGCTTCGACGTGGATAATCTGGTCTATGGCTGGTTCGACAAGTGGCTGAAGGGCGTGGATAGCCCGGTGATCGATAAGCAGGCCAAGGTCATGTACTACGTGATGGGCGAGAACAAGTGGCACAACACGCAGACCTGGCCACCGGTGGGCGCGGTGACGCATGACCTGTACTTCACCAGCGGCGGCAAGGCGAACACCTTGTACGGCGATGGCAAGCTGGTCGATACGGCCGGCGGTACCGACCACCCCGATACGTTCCTGTATGACCCGATGAATCCGGTGACCACCTTCGGTGGCGGCGGTTGCTGCCAGGGCAATGCGGTGAAGTTCGGTTCGTTTGACCAGAACACACAGCTCGCCCGCAACGATATCCTGGTTTATGACTCGGAGCCGTTCAAGGAAGGCACGGAAGTCTCCGGCCCGATCACCGTGACGCTGTATGTGTCCTCGGATGCGAAGGACACCGACTTCACCTTCAAGGTGATGGACGTCTATCCGGATGGCCGTGCCTTCAACCTGACCGAGAATATCCAGCGCATGCGTTACCGCGAGGGCTACGACAAGCCGCCGGTGTGGATGAAGGATGGCGAGGTGTACAAGGTGACGTTCCAGCCGATCGACACCAGCAACTTCTTCTTCGCCGGGCACAAGCTGCGCGTGGCGGTGTCGAGCAGCAACTTCCCGCGTTTTGACCGCAACCTCAACACGGGCGGTAACAACTACGACGAAACCAAGGGCGTGATCGCACACAACGCGGTGCACCACGATGCGGAACACCCGTCGAAGATCACCTTCACGGTGGTTCCCCGCCAGTAACCCTTGACGTTAGCCGGTCCCGGGCTTCCTGCCGGGGCCGGCGTCGCCACACAAGCCGAGAGCCGCGTGAGCGCCACGAGGCTCCCATCGTGCGGGCGTATGTACCCGAACAGGTTGACGAAGCAATAGACGATCGCAAGTAAGAAACTCATGGCAGTCTCCTTCCTACATGGCCCGGAAAATAGCCATGAACGGCTGGCTGACGGTGAGGGTTTCGGGGCGGCCACGCAGGTGCAGGCAGCCCCTGCCGCCGTCATCGCGCTCCACGGAGGCGACCTGGCGGAGATTGACGATGGTCGACCGGTGGATCTGCCGGAACGTGCGCGGATCAAGCCGCTCCAGCAGCTCGCGGATCGGTCGACTCAGCAGCGCGTCGCCATCGGCGGTCGCCACCAGCGTGTATTTATTGTCGGCGCGGAAATAGATCACGTCCTCGACCAGGATCAACCGCGTAGCCCGGCCCGTACTGGCAGTGATCCATGTAAGCGGCTCGTCCGGCGTGCTATCGAACTGGTCGCGCATATCCTTGGCCAGGCGCCCTGTCCGGCTCGCATGCTTCTCCACATCGGCCAGGCGGCTGCGCAGGCGCGCTACGGTCTGGGCGAGGCGATCAGCCGACACCGGCTTCAGCAGGTAATCCACGGCGCCACGCTCGAACGCGTCGACGGCGTACTGATCGTAGGCAGTGATGAACACCACCAACGTACGCGGGCTCACGTCGGCCGCAGCGGCGGCCACTTCCATACCGGTGAGGCCCGGCATGCGGATATCGAGGAAGGCGACATCCGGTGTGTGCTCGGCGATCGCCTCCAGCGCCTCGCCACCATCTTCGGCGACCGCGACGACTTCCAGGTCGGGCCACGCCTTCGCCAGCTCGCGCTGCAAAGCGGCGGAGAGCAGCTTTTCATCTTCGGCGAGGATGCACCTAGGCACGGGTCGCCTCCGTCATCGGCAGCGTGATCGTCGCGGCCACGCCATTCGGGAAGTTGTTCCCGATCGCGAACGAGGCGGCATTGCCGTAAGTCAGCCGCAGCCGTTCGCGCAGGTTCTTCAGGCCAATCCCGCTGCCCGTGCCATCCATGCGCAAGCCCATGCCATCGTCTGCAACGGTGAGCGAGAGGCCGGTGGGATCGCATGCGGCACGGATCCAGACACCGCCACCGCCAGGCTTGGGCTCAAGGCCGTGTTTGATCGCGTTCTCGACCAGGGTCTGCAGCATCATCGAAGGCATGGCATAAACGAGGCACGCCTCAGGGACATCGACGTGCACCGTCAGGCGACCGCCCATGCGCAGCTGCATGATTTCCAGCCACGCGGTCGAACGCTCCAGTTCCTGGCCCACCGTCGACAGCGAACCATCGGTGCGCGGGAGCGAGCGACGCAGGTAGTCGATGAGGTACCCAAGCATCTTGTCGGCGCGCGCAGGATCCGTACGTACCAGTTCCTGTGCACTGGCCAGCGTGTTGTAAAGAAAATGCGGTTCCACCTGGGCCTGCAGCAGGCTCAGCTGCGCCGCCGTGAGTTCCTTTTCCATCGATGTCTGGCGGGCATCGGCGCGTTCGCGGTTGCGGCGTTCGTTAATGCGCTGGGTGAGCGCACGGACCAGCGTCTCCGCGTACTCAAGCGACACGCCGCCATCCGGGTTGAACCAGTCAGTCCATGCGCCGCTATCGGGCTCACACACGAACAGTACGGTACAGGCACCTTCGCCAGGCACGACGGAGGCGGCAATGCGGGTGTTGCGCTGGAAGGGATCGTGCGGACGGCGTTTGCGTAGCGGGACCGACGCGGGCTCCACGACCGCATGGCGGATCGTGCCGCGCACCTGCAGGCCGCCACGCGCGGCACTTACATCCTGAATCTCGGGGAGGCCGCGTACGACGCTCTCAACGAGGTCGAGCGTCTCTTCGGCGCCGTACGGCACTTCGACGCGACGGCGCTGGCGGTTGGCGACGGTTTCCGGATCAATACGACCAGCGATCGTACGCACGCGATACAGGTGGCTCACACCGCGTCCCAGCGCCAGCAGCAGGCCGACGAACCAGATCAGCGTGAAGATCGCCGGAAAGTCATGGCCAATATCGAGCGTCCCCCAGCACACAAGGAGTACGCAGAGCGCGGCCACCCAGGCAGCGATCAGCCGGGCAAGGAAACGGATGCTGGCCATGCGTGGCACTCCCTTGAAGATGGCGGCGAGCATACTTTGCCGCACCGCGCCCATGGATGGTTATCCGACGAAACGCCCCCAGCGCCGACGAAACGGCGCTTCAGCGCTGAATCAGGGGTGGCGCGGCGCAGCATGACCTGAGCCACGGCATGGTCCATGCTCGGCGGATGGCTTAAGCGGTGGGGACCGCAAGCCTCGACCAAGGGGTAAATGCATGGCTTTGCTGCTCATCGTTTTCGCTGTCGTCGTACTCGCGATCTATCTCGGCGTCCAGCTCCTGCCGAAGAACCATCCATCTAACTGGCTTCTGGGCATCGTCGGCGGTGCCTGCCTCATCCTGGCGTGGTACGCCATCTTCCGCCCCATGCTTATCGCCTCCGGTGGCGATCCGTCGCTGGCCGCACTGGGTCTCACGGCAGCGGGCATCGTCTCATGCACGCTTGGCGTGGTTTGCCTGGGCGTGTGCGTGTGGCGCGATCCCGCACGCTTCTGGATGCTCTCCATCGTGTTCATCGGCGTCATCGGCGCCACGCAGGTCACGGCCTGACGCAACGGCCGCCGGCTCAGGTGCCGGCGGTCTCGATCACACGTCGGTAATCGCGCGCGGATAGCACCGCGTTGCCGTTACGCACATCGAGGATGCCCTTCGCGCCGAACGGCAGCGTCCACTTCTCTGGCCCATGGCCGAATGCGAGACCGCGCAGCATCGGCAGGCCACATGCAGCTCCGAAGCGTTCCAGCGCGTGGTCGATATCGTAGCCATTGTCGTATTCGGTGACCCGCTGGCCACCCAGGCCACCCAACAGGATCGCGCGCTGGTTCGCCAGCACACCGCTCAACAGAAGCTCGTAAAGCATCCGCTCGACGCGGTACGCCTGTTCGCCGGTTTCTTCGATATACAAGATGCCGTCGTCGACCACCGGCATGTAGGGTGTACCGACCAGGCTGCACAACGCGGACAGGTTGCCGCCCCATAGCGTGCCTTCGAGGTACAGCGATGGCGTGCCTTCACTGCAGGCCCAGCCCACTTCCATCGAGGGGCCATCCAGCGTCTGCCAGAACTGACGCCAGGTGTTCTCACGCAGGTAACCGCCGCCGAAGTCCTGCACAAGCATAGGCCCATGCAAGCTGCCCACGCCACAGCGGGCCAGCAACGCACACTGGATCACGGTGAAGTCGCCATGCCCCACCAGTACGCAACGCCCGCCGGCGAGCCGCGCCTCCAGGCCGGCATAGTCCAGGCGATCCAGCAACGCGATGGCGCCATAGCCGCCGCAGATCGCCATGGCAACATCGGGAAGGGGCCGGGCGGGATCGGCCAGGCTATTGATGTCGGCGGCGCGTTCGGCATCGCTGCCGGCAAAACGCAGCGCCACGCGATCCACCACGCCACCGCCGTGCACGGTGTGCCCGGCGGCTTGCAGTCGTTCGATAGCGCGTTGGCAGGCGGCGCGATCCTCGGCGTAACCGGACGGGGCTAGCAGCTGGATATCAAGTCGTTTCGGCATGTGATGCAAGTTTGGACTTGCGTTACCAATACCGCTATGACTCGAGAAAGGCAACCGCAAGTTGCCCGCGCCCTGCTCTGCCGCGACTCTGGCCTTCATCGTTCCACCTCCGTGCGTCACCGCGCACCCAAGCGCATTAGAGGTGGCGGCGCATCCTTTGATTCATCAATCACGGCACGCCACTACGCCGAAACGGCATCGTGGCGTGCCCGCGATCAGAGGTCGTCCATTTCCTCGACAGCTAAGTCATCCGGCACGCTACGGGTCAGCGTTTCGCGCGGTTGCTCACCAAATACGCTGCGATATTTCTCAGCAAAACGTGAGAGATCCCACATGCCGCAGCTGAGCGCCACCGATTTCACCGAACGACGGCCCGCTTCCGCGGTGACCAGGCTGCGATGTGCCGTGCACAGGCGCAACATCGCGAGGTAGCGGTTGGGCGGAATGCCGAGCAGGTCATCAAACGCGTAGCGAAGGCCCCGCTCGCTGGCTCCCGCGGCCTGGCAGAGCTCCTGCGAATAGATATCGCGACGCAGGTTGGCGCGCATGAAACGCTCGGCACGGCGCATCACCTGGTAGTGCGCGCGACGGCCACGCGAGGCGACCGGACGGTCTTCCGATGATGACGAGAGGGCTACCCGGATGTGCTCATCGAGCAGGTCCTCGATCGGCCCGAAGCCATCGTCCTCGCCATCCCGCACGCGATCGCGGATCTGGCGCCACGCGCGCTTCAGTGGATCCGAGTTGACCGCGAACAGACGCAGGCGCTGCGCAGCCATATCGACATCGGCGTGGTCCGATGCCATGAAACGCGAGCGGAAGCGTGCGTAGGGCGCCACGACCATGGTGAACCGCGTACCGCGCTCGAACATGAAATCCGTCGGCGTGCCACGCAACAGCGTGACGGCCATTTCCGATTCGATGCTCACGCCCTGGCACCAGCTACGTTCGCCCGCCTCGTGCATGTAGACGAGCATGCACGCGTCATCTGGCACGGTTAGCGAACCACGAACATCGAAATCGATGTGCGCGGTGAAATACGTCACCCCATCATAGATTCGAGACGCAATGGCCGCGCGCGGCCGCGCAGGGCTCAGCGTCAACAGATCCACCTCACACACGCCCATGGCTGCGCCTAGCGTGACGAGGTCGAAATCCTCCAGTCCTTGTACGTCGATGGGGCGCGTCATGCCTGACCCTCCCACGTCCCGTCGTTGATGTGAGCGGCATCCCTCATGCCACCGCCTCCCATAACTCCACTCCACTGTCCCATACGCACCCCCGCGTTGATCCAGACAGGCCCGGCGCCTGCACGTAACTCCCTGGGCACAGCGGCCACCCCAAAAGAGGTGGCCCCCGGCCGTTATAACTAACCGTGTATGCGAGGAAATGCCAGTAATTTGTGAATCTGCCGAATTCGCTTACTGGGTGCCGGAAACATTTGATGAATCTGGCAAAAGTGCCGCCTGGGCCAGCCCTGAGACCACACCGAGGGACGGATCCCCGTGGACCACGGGAATCCCCGGGAAACTTGACGCGACCCTGGCACGGACCTGCGGCGAGCGCGAGGTACCGCCGGTGAGGAAAATACTGGTCGGTGCCAGGGCAATATCGCCCTGGGCCTCTGCAAGCAAGCGTGCCATGCGGTCGAGGAAATCCTCGGAGGCCAGCTGGAAATCGCCGCCGCCGGCCTGCCTGGCCAGGCCGGGCTCGATAAAATCGAGTTCCGCCTTGACCTGATCGGCCCCGGAAAGCTCGATTTTCATCCGCTCGGCCTGCTGGTTCAGGCGCGTCGTGGCCCCCGTCCCCTGCAAGGCGCGCAGCCGCGAAGCGTAGGGCTCGTCCACGCGCCGGTAATCCTGCTTACGGAACTCACGCTGCTTCGGCAGGTTGTGCACGCTGGCCGCTTCGACGAAGTGGTGGATGGGTACGCCCGAGTCATCCCGGCCAAACAGCGGCATCAGGCTGTGCAGGCTCATGCCAACATCCAGGTCGGTACCACCCCGCGGCAAACCCCAGCTGCGGTGCATAACGGGCGCATCGCCCGCGCCGAGCTCGGCATATGCCACGTCGGTGGTACCACCACCGATATCGACGATGAGCGCGTGCTGGCGATCGGCCAACGAGAGGTGGTAGTGCATGGCGGCGGCGGCCGGCTCTTCCAGGAACGACACGCTATCGAAGCCCGCCACGCCTGCGGCTTCACGCAGGATCCCCAGGGCCTGCTCGCCACCTGCCGCGCCCATGGAGCTACGGAATTCAACCGGCCGGCCAATCACGGCTTCGCGCACCGGCGTGCCGAACTGGCGGGTGGCCGTGAGGCGTACATGCTCCAGGATGTGGGCAGCGATGCTGACGATCGTCTTGCGCACCCTGGGGTCGAGTTTGTAGCCGAACATGGATTTCGGCGATTCGATCAGGTTGCCCGTCCCTTCTTCGAGATAGGCCTCCACGGCTTCTTCGCCGAACAGGGCATCCTGGAAGCTCGCCACGGAGGATGACGAGGCCTCGCGGAGACGCTCCTCCATCCACTGACGGCGGACCACGCGAATCGCGTCCCGGCGGACGTCGCGCTCGGGGCGAGGCGCACGGCCCGTATGGCGCTCGTCGGCCCGCGAGGCGCGGATGATCGTCTCGACCTGGGCCTCGAGGACCGGAGTCAGCACGAAGTCATCGAAGTCGGGCACCACCTCCGGGAAGAACACGGCGGTGCGGAACTGCCGCTCCTCGCCAAAACGGACCAGCTGAAGCTGGCCATCCACCACGGCCGCGGCGGCGGAATAGCTGGTACCGAAATCGATGCCGATGCGCATGGGAGCAGGCTCTTTCCAGACGGGGAAAACCGTCCATTATGACCGGGCCGCGTATCAGGCGACAGCGGGACGGTTACCGCTACACTCGGGGTTCGAGCCACAGACGCCTTAGGGAATCCCCGACCGATGCGCCGAATCGCCCTCGCCTGTTTCTCCGCCCTGGCCCTGGCCGCCTGCCAGAACCACGACCAGGACAAGACGGCCCCGGCCGCCGCCAGTACGGCGCCTGCCCGGCCGTCCACCGCCCCGCCGCCGCCGTTACCGGCCGTGGCGAACGAGAAGCACGACTTCACACCGGATATCACCGCAGGCGATTTCGCCGCGCACCTGCGGGTTATCTCGTCCGATGAATATGACGGCCGCAAACCCGGCACGCTGGGCGAACGCCTGACCACGAACTACATCATCGCGGCATTCAAGGCAGCGGGCCTCCAGCCGGGTAACAAGGGTGAGTGGGTGCAGACCGTACCGGCCGTGTCGACCGACCTCACCGGCCAGGACAGCCTGAAGCTCACTGTCGCGGAGGGTGGCGGCACCGAAGCCTTCGCCTTCGGCAAGGACATGGTGGTCGGCACGCTGCAGGCCAAAGCTGATGTGGAACTGAAGGATTCCGACATCGTTTTCGCCGGTTACGGCGTGGATGCCCCGGAAGCCCAGTGGAACGACTTCGACGGTGTGGACGTGAAGGGCAAGACCGTCATCGTGCTGGTCAACGACCCGGGCTGGAATGGTAACGATCCGAAGCTGTTCAAGGGCCGCGAAATGACCTACTACGGCCGCTGGACGTATAAGTTCGAGGAAGCGGCGCGCCAGGGCGCAGCCGCGGTCTTCATCGTCCACCAGACCGAGCCGGCCGCCTATGGCTGGAACGTGGTGCAGAGCGGCTGGACCATGCCGCGCCTGGACCTGCCCGAAAGCGAGAGCCCGGCGCCCCGCGTGCCCGTGGCGGGCTGGCTCACCCACGAAGCCGCCCAGCGCCTGTTCGCGAAGGCCGGCAAGAACTTCGACGATCTGGCGAAACAGGCCGATGTGCGTGGGTTCAAGGCCGTACCGCTCGACGCCAAAGCCAACATCCAGTTGCACAGCAATATCACGGTATCGCTGAGCAACAATGTCATCGGCATGGTGAAAGGCACTGAAAAGCCCGACGAGGCCGTGGTGTACACGGCGCACTGGGATCACCTCGGCCACGACCCGGCGTTGAAGGGCCATCAGATTTATAACGGCGCCATCGATAACGGCACCGGGATCGCCGCCTTGCTCGAGATCGCGGCGAAATTCGGCCAGGAAAAACCGAAACGCTCGGTAGTGTTCGCGGCGGTGACCATGGAGGAATCGGGCCTGCTTGGTTCGGCCTACTACGTCGCCCACCCGCCCTTCCCGCTCAACAAGACGGTCGCGGACATCAACATGGATGCGCTCGCCATCGGTGGTGCCACGAAGGACATGATCGTGACCGGCCTCGGCCAGGGCACGCTGGAAGACACGCTGGCCGACGTGCTGAAAGCCGATAACCGCGTGGTCGCCGGCGATGCCTCGCCCGAAAAGGGCCACTACTTCCGCTCGGATCACTTCAACTTCGCCAAGGCCGGTGTCCCCGCGCTTGCGGCGGGTGGCGGCATCGACTGGGTGAAGGGTGGCAAGGCCGCTGGCCAGGCGGCCGCCGACGACTACAACAAGAACCGCTACCACCAGCCGACCGACGTTTACGACATTCGCTGGGATTTCACCGGCGTCATGCAGAACGTCATGGCGTACTACAAGGTGGGCGACAAGCTCGCCAACAGCGACGAATGGCCCACCTGGAAGGATGGCAGCGAGTTCAAGGCCATCCGCGAAAAATCCCTGGCCAGCGGCAACAAAAAGAAGTAACGCCCTTGTAGGAGCGCGCTTGCGCGCGATGGGTGCTCGTGGCAACCCCCATCGC